>NZ_KI271324.1:11574-22521 GCF_000469385.1 Leptotrichia sp. oral taxon 879 str. F0557 | reverse complement strand
TTCTTCAATAATAATTTCTTGAATAATATTATTACTGACAAATATATTTAATGTATTGTATACTGTAGTTTTTGATAAAGTAGGCATTTCAGGAGATAAATTTTGAAAAATATCATCAACTGTTGGATGTGTATGATGATCTAGTAGATATTGAAATATTTTCATTCTTTGTACTGAAGGTTTTATTCCATTTTTCTTTAAATAGTCACCAACGTTTTCTATATGCATACTTCCTCCTAATATTGTTTGTCATTTATATTTTAATTTCAATTGAATAATAAAAATAGATATATTGTTTGAGTAAGACAACTAACATTTATACTTACTTCTTTGTATCCATTACAATTTTATATCTTTTTCTAAATTTTGTCAATAAATTTATTTATTTTTAGTATCAAAGTTTATTTTTTCACTAGATTTATGTTATTTTTAAATTTTCATTTATAGGAATTAAAAAAGTAAAGACTGTTTTTATATATTGCTCACTTTCTACGATAATTTCAATATTATGTCGTATTGCAATTTCTTTTGCAATTGCAAGTCCTAGCCCCATTCCATTTTTATTTTCCTCGGTATTTGATTTATGATAGCGGTTAAAAATTTTTCCAATATTTTTAGAATCAATTCCTCTTCCGCTGTCACATATTTTAAGCTCATATTTATTATTCTCTTTTTTTAGCAAAATATCAACTTCCTGATTTTCATTAGAAAATTTTATTGCATTATCCAATACAATTATTATCATTTGTCGAATCCGCTGGTAATCCCCAACAAAAAGATACCTATCTTCTTCAATTGCATTTTCTAGAGAAAAATTTATTTTCACACCTTTTTTAGTTGAAATATTCTTCATGCTTCTAACGGCATCATTTATAATTTCAAATAAATTTATTGTGCTTTTATCAATAGAAAAATCTGTGTTTTGAAGTTTCGTCAAATCTATCAAGTCATTAACCAGTCTTTGTAAATGAATACTATCTGATAAAATTTGTTCATTATAATCCTTTAGCTGTTCGGGATCCTTTATAATTCCATCACAAATAGCTTCTATTGAACCACGAATCACTGTAATTGGAGTTCGCAGTTCGTGAGAAATATTTGCAATAAAATTTTGTCTCATTTTTTCAAAACGTTCACTTTCTTTCGAACTCTTATCTAGTTGAAGTGCCAGTTTATCAATACTTTTTGCAAGTTCTCCAATTTCGTCATTCTGATTTACCTGTGTTGTTACTTCATAATTTCCCTTTGCCAATTCTGTTGTTGTATTACGAATCTTATTAAGTGGCTTTGTAAAGCTGATAGAAAGCCAAACAGCACTGATACCCGCAAGGATTAGTGCAGCTAAAATACTAAAAACAAGTGTATAAATACCACTTTTTAATGCTGAAGACATATATTTTACTGGAGAATGAAGCAGTACGACTCCTTCAATCGTTTCACCATTTTTTATTGGAACTGCTACTGTTATTGAATTTTCATTTAAGTAATCATTAAAATTTTCTGTCGTAGTTGTTTCTCCAGAAATAGCTTTTTTAATAGTTTCTTCTGCATTTGGTGGTAATTTCAGATATGAAAACGGTTGTCCCTTTTCGTTTCTTCCCTGTACAATGTTTCCAGTTTTTGCATCCACTATCCAGACTTCTCCCATCGCAATATCCTCAATCATTCGCATACTTCTAAAAATTTTAACATTATTGTCCTTCTCATCCACGATTCTATGCCTATGAAAATGTTTTTCATCTAATAATTTTTTAGAATTTTTTTCTTCTGAACTTTTTTCAATTTCATCTTTTCTTATATCTTCAATAATATTATTTTCAAATGCCTTTCCATTTATATTTCCTACAATTTTAGGAACTTCCCTATTTGGCTTTAGAAATTTATTCTTATTTCTTTCTGGAGCATCATTTTTTCTTTCTACATCTAAATCTTTATCTACATTTTTTTCATCTCTATTCTCAAACCATATTTTAGACAAAGTTTCTGAAATCTTATAAGCTCTTTCAACTAAATCTTTCTTATGTAAACTAACAGTATTCTGAATATAAATATATCCAAAAATACTTCCAATTACAATAGAAAATAACAAAAGCGACAATCCAAAATATGAAAGTAGCTTTATAAAAATTTTGTTTTTAAATTTTATTCCTTTAAATTTTTTATTTTCTATTTTCACACTATCTTCCTTCTGCTACAACCTTATCCATCCAGCTAAATAACTCATCTAAATCATAATCTCCAGAATGTGGAGTTGCCCAAGGCGATGCAAAATCAACTTTTTTCCCAAGATTTTCGAGTTTTATAGCAAGTATCGCAGGTATTGCAAGTGAAGTATCCTTGTCAACCGCACCATGTCTTATTCTCCAGTATTTTACTTTCGAATTTGCAATGTAGTTCATTGGATTCATCATTTTTATGATTTTTTTATCAGCCATAGTTCCATTTACTGTCGAGTGTTCCAACATGTATTCCGTAAAATGCTTATTGTTCGTAGTTTCATCTCCAAACTCGTTATTTTCCCCTGTTGACAAATCTACATTGTCAAATGCCCCTGGCGTTTTTTGTCTACCCATATAAGCCACATATTTATCATAATCCAAATCTACAACTTTCCCATTTTTTATTGTTAAAAATTCAAATTCCGATAAATCAGTCCCTTTTTTCAAAGCAGTATTTGCAGAATCAATGTAATATTGCTTAATCTGCTCCTTAAAACTTCCATTTCCATTTTCATTCAATGTTAAAAGTTTCCCATTTTTACCTTTTAATTTTAAACTATTTAAATAGGCAGGAAACATTTTCTTCAAATCATTTGAACGTGAAATTTCATCATCAGTCAACGTACCCTCAGTGTATTTTCTTTCCACATTGTAATCTAACATTGAAATCTCTATCTTTTTATATGTCTTTACATCGTTAAACATCCATTCGTAAGCTGTATTCGCATTATCCAAGTTAGTTATTGGGCAATAAGCTGACACGGCATAAATATCATCTTTTGCATTTAATGCACCAATTTCCTTTAAATATGGCTCATAATCCCTATTATTACCAGTTGCACCAAGCAAAGCTGAAACTGCTCCTCCAGCACTTGTCCCATTGGAAATAATTCTATCGGCTCTTCCTGGCATTCTAGTATCATTATATCGTAAATATCTAACAGCTGCCTTCAAATCTACAATTACAGCAGGTGCCTTTCCAGTATACTTCCCATCTTTTTCCAAAGTTCTACCTCTAGCTCCAGGACTTGCCACAACATATCCATTTGACAATGCGACTAATGAAGCATCAGGTTTTCCATCTCTTCCATTTCCAGGCACTCCAGCCGCTCCAGGCATATATCCTCCGACTATATTTGGAAAAAATATTGGTGCGCTTTTTGCATTGTATTTTCTAACTGATTTATTTTTAAAATATTCTTCTGGAATATAGATATTTATAGTTTCATATGCAATATCAACTGGTTTTGCAACATAAACTATATTTTCATAAGCACGATAAGTAACAGTTTTTCCGTTAACAATAGCTGTTTTCGTCGTATAATTTTTATTTGCATCAAAATTTAAGTTGTACCCATTTTCTGTTTTATTTGTTATCATATCTTCGGTTATTTCTTTTTTATTCATAGGCGCTCCCATTTGTGGCTTTTTATCTTCATTTTTTTCTACACTTTTTTGAGTTTTGCTAAAATCTAAACTTTTCATAGTACATATCTCAGTAGCCATAACTGCTACTGAAATTAATAAACTCATTACAATCAATTTTTTCTTCATAATTTATCCTTTTCTTTTTGTAAAATATTAATACTAATAAGGTTTTATAGATTCAATTAATCCAGTATTTTACATTTTTTTTATATTTTTTAACAAGGGAGCAAAAATTCTTTTTTATTAAACAAATAAGATTTTACTTACTTTCTAAATAAGGATTAATATAAATAAAAAAGGACATAAGTATAAAACCTATGCCTTTTAACTATTATAATTATTATACTAATTCAATAATTGCTAATTCAGCTGAATCTCCACGTCTAACGGCAGTTTTGATGATTCTTGTATAACCACCATTTCTTTCAGCATATTTAGGTGCAATTTCATTAAAGATTTTTGCAACTGCTCCTTCATTTCTTAAAAATGCAAAAGCTTGTCTTCTCAAATGTACTCTTCTTGCTACATCAGTTGAATTATTATATTTTTTCCCTAAAGTAATTGCTTTTTCAGCAAACTTTCTTAATTCTTTAGCACGAGTTACTGTTGTTTCAATTTGCTCGTGTTCTACTAAAGAAATTGTCATATTTTTAAGCATAGCTAATCTATGATCAGTTCTTCTACCTAGTTTTCTATATGATTTATTATGATTCATTTTCCCTCCTCGTTTAAGATTTTATTCTAAATTCTAGTTTAATTTTATATGATTATTCATCACTACTTGTATTATCGTCTAAATCATAACCAAGTTCTTTCATTTTATCGATAATTTCATTTAACGATTTTTTTCCTAAATTTTTAATTTTCAATAATTCGTTATATGTCATTGAAGTTAAGTCCGAAATTGTATTTACTCCTGCTTTTTTCAAGCAATTATAAGAACGTACTGTAAAGTCAAGCTCTTCAATTTTCATATCTTCAATGTTATTTTCATTTTCAGCATCAGTTTCTGTTAATTCATCTTCACTATCTCTGTATTTACTCATACTGTTTCCAATATTTGTAAATGGTTCCAAATGCCAAGTTAATAATTCTACCGCATATGACAAAGCGTCTTTAATTTCAATACTTCCATCTGTCGCAATTTCCAAAATTAACTTGTCATAGTTTGTAACACGTCCAACCATAGTATCTTCAACACTATAATTTACTCTCTTGATAGGTGTATAAATTGCATCAACTGCCAAATATCCTATTGGCCATCCATCAGTATTAATTTCATCAGAAACTACAAAGCCTTCTCCAGAATCAACAAGAAATTCTATGTCAATCTGTCTATCAGTTGTAACAGTCATAATAACTTGTTCAGGATTTATAATTCTTAGCCCAGGTTCTACATGAATGTCTGCCGCTGTAATTACAGCCGGTCCTTTTACTGAAAGTGTCATTTTCTTTTCACCAGGCTCATCAGCTTCAACTACTATTTCCTTAACATTTAAAATAATATCTGTAACTGCTTCTTTTACACCTTCTATTGTAGAAAATTCGTTTAATACACCCTCAATTTTAATTCCTTTTATTGCAGTTCCTGGAATTGATGACAACAATATTCTTCTAAGTGCATTTCCAATAGTATTTCCGTATCCTCTATATAGAGGCTCTAGTGTGTACTTTGCTGTATAATTATCTTCTTTTTCTTCAGTTAATCTTACATTTTTAGCTATTTTTTCAATATTTAACAAGCTAATTCATCTCCTCCGATTAAAATATTATTATCTAGAGTAGAACTCGATAATCATCGCTTCGTCAACTTCAAAGTCAACTGCATCTCTTCCTGGATTTTCTAACACTTTAGCTGTCAAAGCTCCTTCTTCAAGTGATAACCATCCTGGAACTGTTTTTTGCCCAACATACTCTTTAATTAAAGCTAATTCTTTAGAATCTTCTTTAACTGTAATTACATCACCTTGTTTTACTCTGTATGATGCAATGTTTACTCTTTTTCCATTAATTAAAATATGTCCATGACTTACGATTTGTCTTGCTTGTCTTCTTGTAGCACCAAATCCTAATCTGTAAATTACGTTATCTAATCTTCTTTCAAGATATTGAAGTAAAAGTTCCCCTGTTACTCCTTCTTTTCTTGTTGCTTCTTCATATAATTTATAGAATTGTTTTTCCATTACTCCGTAAACGAATTTTACTTTTTGTTTTTCTCTTTGTTGTGTTCCATATTCAGTTAATTTTCTATTTGCATTTGGTCTAATATTTCTATTTGATTTTTTGTTTACCCCTAAAACAATAGGATCTAAACCAAGATTTCTACATCTTTTTAACACAGGCTGTCTATCTCTTGCCATTTATCTTTTTCCTCCTTAGTTTATAAAATTACGGTCTTCTCTTTTTAGGTGGTCTTGCACCATTATGAGGTACTGGAGTTATATCAACTATTCTTGTTACTTCTAATCCAGTAGCCTGTATTGATCTAATAGAAGCTTCTCTTCCAGATCCAGGTCCTTTTATTTTGATTTCGATTTGTTTCATACCATTTTCAATTGCAACTTGAGCTGCTTGTTCAGCTGCTATTTGAGCTGCGAACGGAGTTCCTTTTTTAGTTCCTTTGAACCCTGAAGTTCCTCCTGATTTCCAAATTACTACTTTACCTTCTGAATCTGTTATAGTAACAACAGTATTATTAAAAGTAGAATGTATATATGCGATTCCATTAGGAATATTTTTTAATTTTTTCTTTTTTGAAGTTGCTGGTCTTTTTGCCACTTATGGTTTCCTCCTTTAACTTAATAGTTTATTATTTTTTCTTAGCAATTGCCATTCTAACTGGCCCTTTTCTAGTTCTTGCATTTGTTTTTGTTTTTTGTCCTCTTACAGGTAATCCATTTCTATGTCTTAATCCTCTGTAACTCTTGATATCAAGCAGACGTTTGATGTTAAGTCTAATTTCTTTTCTTAACTCTCCTTCAATTTTGTACTCTTCCACAGCAGCTCTTAATTTTGCCACTTGTTCTTCTGTCAAATCTTTTACTTTAGTATCTCTGTCGATACCAGTTGCTCCTAAAATTTTGTTTGAAGTGCTTCTACCAATTCCAAAAATATAAGTTAAAGAAACTTCTACTCTTTTATTTCTTGGAATATCTACTCCTGCTATTCTAGCCAAATTTTTTTCCTCCTCGTTTTGATATTTTTAATCTTCTTCAATATGCCCTCACATATACAATATAAGGAATAAGCCCTACAGCTAAACATACCTTTACAATCTTTATTTAAATATCCATAGTATTTTTGTTTTTTATCTACAATATATTTTAATAAAAATGTTTTTAGGTTTATTAATCTGTTATTTTTTAAAATAAAAAATATTTTAAAACTATCCTTGTATTTGTTTATGTTTAGGGTTTTCGCATATTACTCTTACTTTTCCGTGACGTTTAACAATTTTACATTTGTCACAAATAGGTTTTACTGAAGCTTTTACTTTCACTAAAAACCCTCCTTCCAACTGTTATTTTTTTCTATATACAATTCTACCTCTTGACAAGTCATACGGAGAAACTTCCACCGTAACCTTATCTCCTGGCAAAATTTTTATATAGTTCATTCTCATTTTCCCTGAGATATGTCCTAAAACTTCGTGTCCATTTTCGAGCCTTACTTGAAACATCGCATTTGGTAATGCTTCGATTATTTCACCTTCCAGCTCAAGAACATCCTGTTTTGCCATAAATAATCACCTCGGATCCTTTCTATTATAACAAAAAAATAACTAAATGTCCAGTTTTTTTAACATTTTATTTTTATAAAAATAAAAAAAACAATATACATTTGATTATTTACCTTATCATAATACAGTATTTATCGTATTTTGTCAATTATTTTTTATTTTACAGTTATTTTTATGGATTTTTCTAATTTTTTACACTCCTAAAAATTCTATACCCCGCATTAATTTCCAGAGTTTCACAATTTCCGAAAATTTCCTCCAATTTTTTCTGTGTACTTTTTGCTCCGTGCTTTGTCTGAATTACACAATAAAATTCTCCATTTTTATTTAAATGCTCGAAACTTTGTTCATAAATTTGAAAAATTGTTTGCTTTCCAGCCCGAATTGGTGGATTGGATAAAATTACATCAAAATTTTCAGAAATATTATCAAATACAAAAGACTTTCTTACTTCAAAATTATCATTTTCATCTTTTACAACTCCATTTCTCAAAAGGTTTTCCCTTGTAAGCTCCAAAGCCCGCTCATTCACATCTGATGAAACAGTTCTAACATTTTCAAAAAAAGACTTTATAACAGCTGATACAACTCCGTATCCACAGCCAATATCCAGTATATCAAACTTTTGACTTTTTTTATCCAAATTTTCTCTTAAAAATACTTTCAGCATAACATCTGTTCCAAAATCTACCTTTGTCTTTGAAAATACCCCATTATCTGTTACAAACTCAAAATTTTTATTTTCTATTTCATATTTTATTATTTTTCTATCTGACTTTACTTCCTGTTTTTCTGAAAAGTAATGGCTCATTACCAATTTCCTCCTAATTTTCTATTTTTTATTCTAATGTTTATTTATCACTAAATTTCAATCATTCATAATACTCTCCTGCTGTATTATTAAAATCACTTTTACCTTTCAATACTTTTACTATATCCAAGAATAAATCTGTAAACGATGAATCAGTATACTGTACATTTTCTCTTATATATCTTATTTTTGTAACGCCATTTTTAATTTCATATACTCTTATTGGCTTATAATAAGCATATCTATCAGTTATATAAATTCTTGTTGTCTTTTTTTCATCTCCAACCAACTTCAAATAATTTTTAACTTGTTTAACCAGACTATTTAATCCTTCGCCGTTAACTGAATATTTTACTGAAATATCAATCACTTGATCAATTTCACCAGAAAATTCCCTTACATCAAAATCATCATCATACTGTTTTGGTTTTTTAAATTCTGTAATACTTACCGAATCTATCATAGGTAACTTTTTTTATTATTCTTTTCATTTCTTCCTTATCTTTTATCTTGGAAAAATATGAACTATATACAATATTACGTGGTTCCCAGTAATAAATTGTCATAAAATTGACAAACTTTACAGATTGAAAAAATATTAATATCATAAAAAAGATAGATTTCCACTTTCTTCTTTTTATTTCCTGAAAAATTAGTATTACCATCTGCACTACTAACAATAAAATCAAATAAGTGATAACAGCTATATTAAATCTTTTATTCAAATCCCTATAACTCGAATATTTTATAAAAAACATCATAAAACCGGCAATAAAACTTGTTATGTACTTATTGCCTTCCATTTTTATGCCATCTACGCAAATTAGAAAAAATATCCCTGTAATAATTACCAGCAGATATATTCCTGTAAGTTTTCCCGATTCCCCATTATTCAGCAACATAAAGAGTTTTCCCATTAATAGCAAATATCCCAAATACCAGTATGAAATACTTATTTTATTCATTATAAAATTCTCCCATTTTTTTCATTTTTACTATTATACCATATTTTTCACAGCTACATATCCATTTTTTATCTTACAAATATTTTTTCAAAATCATTGCATATACAAAACTTCTTGCATTCTTATAATTTTTTTTATATAATATATTTGACACAAAACTATTAATTTTAAATTTTGTGCCTTAATAAAAATAAAATTTTATGGAGGTTTTTAAAATGATAAAAAAACTTGTTGAAATAGAAGGAATGCACTGTGAAAACTGTGCTAAAAAAGTAGAAAATGTTTTATACGGACTGCCAGAAGTAGAAAGTGTAGAAGTAAACCTTTCTGATAAAAATGCAAAAATTATTTTAAATGAAGAAGTTGACGATTTGCTGATAGCGGATGTAATTAATAGTGCTGGGCATTATAAAGTGAAGGATGTTACAGAAATTTCTTAATCTTTTTTATTAACAATTTATTTACAAAAAATTAAAAATTTTTGTTTTAAATTTAGTTGATTTTTTTATTATAAAATGTTATAATAGATTTGTAAAGTAATAAAAACACGCATAACTATACACAAATCAAAAGAGAGCTAACCCCCAAAGTAAGCTCTCTTTTTTAGTTATTTCCAAAACTCTTGTATTAAAATTATTACTATCTGTAATAAAATTATAACTAAGATTTTTATTAATAACGTACGCATAACTATGACACCTCCTTTCTCAAGGATTGATAAAATTATAACATTTTTTATTATATTTGTATATCGTTTTTTATTTTTTTAATGAATATAAATTTTTTTTTAAAAAAAAAGATGATATTAAACAATTTTACTGTTCTTTATCATCTTTTAAATTCAAAAAACTTATCTCATTGTATCTCATATGCTAAACCGTAATCTCTCATTGCAATTTGTTTGGCTTCCCTAAAAGAAATTGCTTCGATATAAACTATTGTTTGTTTTCCTGTTTTTCTATCTTTTAATCTTATTGCATGTTTAATCATTTTAATTAAAACATTCCTTTCGATTTTTTTATTTAAAATGACGCTCTAATATATGTCTAGCTTCAACATTTCCAAGTTTCATTGCTTTTTCCAAATATTTTTTCGCTTTCTCATCATCACTATAATAATTTGAATAAAGTTTTGCTATGCATATTAATGCTTCTGTATTTTCAGTTTCTTTAAAACACTTGCTGTATAATTCTTTAGCTTTTTCATAATCTTGATAAATATCCTCATATAAATTTCCCAAATTATTATATGCAAAACTACATTTTTTATTTATTGCCATCAAATAATATTCTCCAGCTTTTTTATAATTTTTATTTCTATCATACAATACTCCAAGATTATTTATTGCCATATCATTACCAAGAATAGCAGATTTTTTAAAATATTCTAAAGATTTTTGATATTCTTTTTTATAAAATAACCTTTCTCCTAATTCATTCAATGCTTCCTTATCTGTTAAAGAAAGACTTTCTAATGCATCTATTGTCATTTGTTTATATTTCTTAATCAAAATTAACTTCCCCCTTTTTTCTTTCAATTTTTAAACTTGATACCAATCATGATATCCATCTGGCGACTTATGACATCCTCTACCACTAGGAGGATTCCATCCTGTTGTCGTTGTCATTCCACAATACGCACATCTATATCTTGTCGAAGCCATTTTTTCACCTCCTTTCAGTAATTTGTTATTTTAATTTCAAAATTCTTATACATATAATATCAAAGAATACTATAATTAAACCTTTAGATTAATCTTATTCTGTTTTTTTTTTTTTTTTTTTT
>NZ_KI271324.1:0-11474 GCF_000469385.1 Leptotrichia sp. oral taxon 879 str. F0557 | reverse complement strand
TTTTTTTTTTTTTTTTTTTTGAATTATATTTAATATTTTTTCACAAAAAAGTATCTATTTAAAACAAAAAAGCCCAATAGGTTTCTTTCTATCAGACTTTTTCATAAATTTATATTCTTTTTCTTACTATTCCCTTATCTGCCCTTCTCCTCTAATCACATATTTCGTCGTAGTCAGCTCTCTTATTCCCATAGGCCCACGAGCGTGCAGTTTTTGCGTGGAAATTCCGATTTCTCCACCAAAGCCAAATTCTCCTCCGTCAGAAAATCTTGTAGAAGCATTTAAATAAACGTTCGCTGAATCTACTTCGTTTAGGAATTTTTCAGCATTTTCTATAGATTTTGTCAAGATTGAGTCGGAATGGTGCGTTCCATGATTATTTATGTATTCAATTGCTTCATCTATGTTTTTAACTAATTTTAGTGACATTATTAAATCTAGATATTCAGCCCCAAAATCTTCTTCTGTTGCCAATTTTACATCTTTTCTGTTTCCAACAATTTCTAATGCTTCTTTGCTGTACCTTAGCTCTACACCATCTTTTAAAAGCATTTCTGTTAATTCTGGCAAGATTGCTTTTGCAATGTTTTCGTGGATAAGTGTTGTTTCGATGGCATTACATACGCTTGGACGTTGTACTTTGGCATTTTCGATGATTGGTAATGCCTGTTTTATGTTGGCTGTTTCGTCCACAAAGATGTGACAAATTCCTGCACCTGTTTCTATCATTGGAATTGTTGCGTTTTCTATGATAAATCTTTTTAATCCTTTTCCCCCTCTTGGGATAATTACATCAATATACTTGTCTGCACGGATTAAGTCCTTCACAAGTTCCCTTTCTGGCTTTTCTACAAGCTGAACTGTATTTTTTGGCAATCCGTGAGCATCTGCAACTCTATTTAATAAATTATTCAAATAAATATTTGAATTCAGGGCATCTTCTGACCCACGTAAAATTATCGCATTTGAAGATTTTATTGCAAGTCCTGCCGCATCTACTGTAACGTTTGGACGAGATTCGTAAATCATTCCGATTACTCCAAGCGGAACTCTTTTTTTTACAATATTCATTCCATTTTTATGGTTCCATCCTGTAATAACTTCTCCAATTGGATCTGGAAACATAGCCATTTCACGTAAACTTTGAGCCATCGCTTCTATTCTGCTGTCTGTAAGTTCCATTCTATCCAGCAAAGAAAATGCCATTCCATTTTTCTTACCATTTTCCATATCTATTTTATTCGCAGCCTTTATTTCTTCTTTTTTATTTATCAGTTCCTCTGCTATTGCAAATAATACGTCATTTTTAGTTTTTGTTCCAATTTTCAAAAGTTCCCTTGAAGCGGCTTTTGCTTTTTTTCCAAGTTCTTCTATATAATTCATATTTTCCTCATTTCTTCTTATCATTCTGTAAAACCATGTTAAAGTATTTATAATAATTCTTATTTTCTCATAACAACATTGTCAATATGAATCACAGCATCGTCATATTTATATCCTAAGATTTCTTCTATATTTTCACTTTTTTCCCCTTTTATCAAGTCTATCTCTTCTGATGAATAATTTGAAATTCCTATTGCAATAATATTTTTTTCTAAATCTTCTATTTCAATTACAGCCCCCTTGTCAAAGATTCCTTCTATATGTTTTATTCCTACAGATAGTAAGCTTTTTCCATTTTTTAGGGCTAACTTTGCTCCATCATCAATAATTAATACCCCTTCTTTGTTCGTTCCATAAGCAAGCCAGTATTTCCTGAGACTAATTTTTTTATTCTTTTTTACAAAAAGTGTACCTATATTTTCCTTTTCCACAATCCTAGTAATATTTCCTGGATCATCTCCACTAGCAATTACTAGATTTATACCTATTTTTGTTACCATTTCCGCAGCAATAATTTTTGTTATCATTCCACCAGTACCAAATTTTGAGCCTTCAGTTCCTGCCATCTGTTTTATATCTTCACTAATATCCCCAACCATATTAATCAGGTTCGCATCTTCATATTTTCGAGGATTTTTGTTATAAAGTCCATCAATATCTGACAAAATAATTAATAAATCTGCATCAATCAATCCTGAAACAAGTGCTGACATCGTATCATTGTCTCCAACCTTGATTTTCAAAGCATTAGATACAATTGCATCATTTTCATTTATAATTGGAATAATTTTTCTTTTCAAAAAAGCATTACAAACATTTCTCATATTCAAGTACCTTTTTCTATTTGAAAATTCCTCTTTTGTCAATAATAGTTGCCCGATTATCTTGTTATGCTCTTTAAAAAGAGTTTGATAAATTTGCATAAGTGAAACTTGTCCAACTGCTGACAGCATCTGTTTTTCTGCCAAAGTTTTAGGCTTTTCACTTATATTAAGCAGTCCCATTCCAGCTCCAACTGCACCAGAAGTTACAAGTATTACATCATATCCTTTATCTTGTAAATTACTTAGTTCCAGCACAATTTTCTTTATTTTTTCAATATCTAGATGTCCATCTTCAGTCGTAAGTGTAGAAGTTCCAACTTTTACGACTATCCTCTGTATATTTTCCAAGATTTTTTCTCTTGTATTACTATTTTTCATATTTCCCCTATTCTCCTGTTTAACATTTTTGTGTATTTTGAATTTTTAATATAAGGGCATAAAATTCTATGCCCTTAAAATTTACTCAAACTATTTTTTCAATTTATTGCAAAGACTTGTATTTAAACAAGTGTACCCTCCAGCAACAGCTCCTGCTCCCAATGCTACAGCAGTACAAGAACTCAAGCTCATAACCAATACAATTATTACTCCTATAATTTTAACTTTTCTCATTTTTCTTACCTCCAATTTTGGTTTCTTTCTTAAAATAACCTAGAAAGATTCATATTATTTTAACATTTATTTCTTTACAACCATAGATAATTTCAATATTTTTATCTTAACTTTTACGTATCCACACAGAAATTTTTTCAGGTTCAACTTTAAAATTGGCATTTCCTTCCTCATCTATTGTAATGTCTTCATACCCACTACCTGTAACTTCCTGCCAAACTTCTCCTACTCTTTCTCTTCCAAGCTCAATTTGTATTTCTTCTTCCTCTTCAGAATTTGAAAGTACGGCTACACATCCAGTCCATTCATCTCTTCCCGTTCTTTGAATTGCAATTACATTTGGATTATCCAGATAATTTATTTGTTCTCCATAAGCATGTATTCTTCGTACTTCCAGAAGTTTGTCAATTATCCATTGATGCGGGCTTTTTTCTCCTCCCACTCCGTAGTAATCGCCATAAAACAGGCATGGATAGCCATCTTTTGATAATAATATTATAGCATATGAATGGGGAATAAACCAGTCTTCCACTTGTGATTCTAAAGCACTTCCTTTTTGAGAATCATGATTATCCACAAATGTTACCGCTGCCATGGGGTTTGTTGCAACTATTGTATGTTCAAAAATTTCTCTTAAATCATAATCCTTTTTCTTTTTAGAAGCATCATACATATTAAAGTGTAGTCCAACATCAAACAAATCAGTTTTATAACCAACATTATCCAAATATTCCTTCAATTTTTCCAAGTCATTTCGCCAGTATTCTCCAACAGAATAAAATTTTTCTCCGTAAGCTGCTCTTACTTGTGTCAAAAATTCAGCTATAAACTCATCTTTTATGTGTTTTACCGCATCCATCCTGAATCCATCAATTTTTAATTCATTTACAACCCATTTTCCCCAACGGATTACTTCCTCACGTACTTCAGGATGTGAAAAATCAATATCGGCATTCATCAGATAATCATAATTCCCAAGTTCAGAGTCAACTCCCTCATCCCAGTCCTTGTTTTCCCCAACAATTTTATAAATTGCAGTTTTACCAGTTTTATTATCAAAATCTACTCCATCGAAAAGATTATAATTCCACTTGAATGCAGAGTATTTATCATTTCTTCCAGGAAAAGTAAATTTTGTCCAGCCTTCTATTTCAAAAGGCTCGGTTATTTCCACGGTTCTGTCTTCAGGATCAACTTCTATTGCCAAAAAATTCTCTGTTTCATCAGCTCCGCCCTTATGATTCAAGACAGCATCCAAATACACATTTATATTGTATTTATGAAGTTCTTCTATTGCTTCAATCAGTTCCTGCTTTGTACCATATTTCGTTCTGACAGTTCCTTTCTGGTCAAATTCCCCCAAGTCCCATAAATCGTAAGCACCATAACCGACATCTGCTTGTGAAGTTCCTTTATATGCTGGTGGAATCCATACTCCACTTACTCCAATTTCACTTAGGTGCCTTGCATCTTCCTTTAATCTTTGCCAATGTTTTCCATCATTTGGTAATTTCCACTCAAAATACTGTATCATTACTCCATTTTCCATTAAAACATCCTCCTTTTACAATATTTTTCAGCTTTCCAGTTTTATTCCCTTTTTTTCTATAAATTTAACAACTTCCTTCAAATCTTCTTCTGTATCCACACCTATTACGTTTGAATCAGTTTCCAAAACCTTTATTTTATATCCATTTTCAATAAACCTCAATTGCTCAAGCGACTCTATCTTTTCCAAAACGCCGTCTCTTAGATTTTTCAGTTCATTTAAAAATTTTGCTGTATATCCATAAATTCCAATATGCCTGAAATATCTTATATTTTCACTATTATTTTTATCACGTTCGTATGGAATTACTGAACGGCTAAAATAAATGGCATTGTCATTAAAGTCTGTAATTACCTTTACGTGATTCGGATTTTCAATTTCATTTTGAGTTTTCATTTCCTGCTTCAATGTAACAATTTCCGATTTTTCATCTCTATAGTTATTTGCCAGAATATTAATCGATTCAATGTCAATTAATGGCTCATCTCCCTGAATATTTATAATAAAATCGTAGTTTTTGTATTCATTTTTATTAATAACTTCTATTATTCTGGAAGTTCCATTCTGATGATTTTCAGCTGTCATAACCACATTCCCGTTAAATTTTTTTACTGCCTCAAAAATTCTCTCATCATCAGTAGCCACAACAATCTCATCAATATCAGCATTTTTTGCTCTTTTGTAAACCCATTCAATCATAGTATGCCCGCAAATATCCTTGAGTGGTTTCCCCTCAAACCTGCTAGATGCATATCTTGCTGGTATAACTCCCAATATTTTCATAACCATTTTTCTCCTTTTTTTCAACAATTTTATAAAATTACAATAATTCTCTTTTTTTAAAACAAAACTTATAAACTATACTATATATACTAAGTTCCTTTTAAAAAATAATAATAAAATTTTATATTTATATAAATTAACAGCACAATCTTGTAAAAAATACTTTAATTCAAGGATTTTTTTATTTTTACTATTAAAATAAAAAATAGAATTAAATCTCAGATAAACTTAAATGTATTTTACCACATTTTCATCTAAATTACATTATATTTATATCAGATAAAAAAAAAGAGCCGTTTCATTTCTAAACAGCTCAATTTCTATCTTTTATGCAAGCCCAAGCGTTATAAATCTCAAAATACGTCTAAATAGAGATAACTGTTTATAATCATTCTGTGCCACAATATCAACAGTTCCTACAACCTTGTTATCATTTGACAGAACTTCAAGTTTACCTATTACATCTCCTTTGGAAATTCCTTCTTTTTCAGCCGAGACTTGTAAATCTTTTACTTCAAATTTATAATTTGTATTATCAATCTGGTAGACATTTGTTGATAAAACACCTTTTATTTCTTTTGCTTCAGCATTTTTTATCTTAAACTTTTTATTAATTTCCTGTCCTGCCTTGTAAACTGGTATCATACGTTTTTCCAGCTGTGTAAATTCCTGCTCTTGATCTTCTGTTCTGGCATTATCACTCTTGTTTCCTAATGTTACCGAGATAATTTCAAGATTCCCTATTTTACTTGATACAATCATGTTGTAACCAGCCTGTGCATGAAATCCTGTTTTTAAGCCGTAAATACCAAACTGGTCTAAAAGATGATTTCTATTGTTGTAAACAACATCTTCACCTTCTGAATTTTGCAATACCAACTCTGATTCCTTCATCCATGCACGTAATCTTTCATCTCTTATAGCTCTATTTCCAAGCAAATACATATCATATGCTGTTGAAATATCCATATTTTTATTTGTCATCGAAGACGGCAATCCTGCTGGTGTATAATAACGTGTATCATTCATTCCCAGTTCTTTAGCTTTATCATTCATTAATTTTACAAAATTATCAATATTTCCTTTTCCAATATGATGTGCAACTAAATATGCAGCATTATTTGCTGAATAAATAATTTCTGCACGAAGTAAATCTTTTAATGTATAACAATCTCCAGCCTTTGCATTCAGCCAGCTTCCACCCATATTTACAAATTCAGGTGTAAAGCATATTTTATCATCTAACTTTGCATTTCCCCTGTCAACCTGTTCCAATGCCACTAAAATATTCATAACCTTTGTAAGTGAAGCTATCGGATGCTTCTGTCTTGACATTTTTTCCTTTAAGACTTTTCCATCTGTAGTGGCAATAAATTTTATAACCTCTCCGTAATAATGTGAAGCTCCTTCATGTTCATGTTCTATTGCCTTTACAAGTTTTCTTCTGTGCTTTGTTTCTTCTGAATTGCTATCTTTTAATGCACTAGTTTTATTTTGCCATTTTTCAGATTTACTCTTCCAATTTGATGATCGATTTTGATTATTTTCAGTATATTCATTATATTCCTCATGCTTAGAATTTCTTCTTTTTTTACCGTGTCTAAAATGTTTTGAATACCCTCTTCTTGTTGCCTGTTCTATTTCACTAGAACCATCTTCTCTTGTTGTAGAATTTTTACTTTTCTCCTCCTTGACAGTAATCCCCTCTTTAGATGAATCTTGCTCTCCTTCTGCATAGATAAGAACAGCAAACAATGCCAACACTCCAAAAATCAAAACTCTTTTTATCTTTTTAACCATTCTTTTCCTTTCTACATTTATTTATACTAAAAATCTATTTACTAATTCCTTTTTTCTTTAAATTATCTAGATTATATTTACAGTAGTCCTTGATTTCACATATATTACATTTGGGCTTTCTTGCTATACATTTATCCCGCCCATGTAAAATCATATAATGCGAATACACAAACCAATCTTTTTTGGGCACAAATTTCATGAGTTCCCGTTCAATAATCTCAGGATTATCATTTTTTACAAATCCTATACGGTTAGATAATCTCTTAACATGAGTATCAACAACAATTCCTTCTCGAATATTCCAAAGCTCTCCAAGAACAACATTTGCAGTTTTTCGTCCGACACCTGGCAATTCTACAAGTTTTTTCAAATCCTTTGGAATTATATCATTATATTTTTCAAGCATCATCTCAGCATTTAATTTTATATTTTTTGCCTTATTCTTATAAAAACCTGTTGATTTTATATATTTTTCAAGTGTTTCTAAATCCATTTTTCTAATGTCCTCAGGTTTTCTAACAACTTTAAAAAGCTCCTTTGTAACAATGTTTACACGTGCATCGGTACATTGAGCTGATAAGATGACTGCTACCATTAGCTGATAAGGAGTCTCAAATTCTAATGCAGCTTTTGGATTGCCAAATTTTTCTTTTAATATTGGAAATATCTTTTTCAATCTTTCCTTTTTTGTCATTTTCCCTCTCCAAAAATTTTTATGAACACACTAAAACTATCTGATATTTCTTATTCCTTCTAAAATAAGAAAATGTATCGGATAAAATAAATAAAAAAAATATTTCATACTTCTTCCTTTTTTTCCATTATACATAAAAATAAAGATTAATGAAACTATTGAAAAAAACTGTGTTTTTGTTAGCTTAAAAATATCGGGAAATAATAAATTAAAAGTATTTAATATAAGAAAGTTCATTAATATACAAAATTTACTATTTCTAGAAATATTAAAATTTACAATTAATAAAATTCCGTATGCCCCATAATCCATTTCAAGCCATTGAGAAATAAATAATATAAAACTCATCAGAATAATTTTTATTATCCATAAAAATATCTGATTTTTTATGTATTTTTTCTTAAAATTAAGTATATAAATTGTTAGAAGTCCTAAAAACAATGTAAAGAATATGTTTATAGGGTATTTATGACCAAATATGATAGATGGTATTTGTATACCTATTGCAAAAATAAGAAGTCTATATAAATATTTTTTTAAATTTCTAGTATGTACATATCCTTCACTTAGCGTAAATGCAAATATTGGAAAAGCAATTCTCCCAACAATATTTAAAATCACATTTCCACCAATAATATAATGATAATGATCCACAAACATTGCTATTATTCCAATTATCTTTAAAATAAATAAACTCAATTCATCTCCTAAATTCAATTATCTACACTTAATTTTTACTCACAGTAATTTCCAAAATTCCTTTTTATTTTTTTAACTTAAAAATCTCCTAAATCTAAATATTTTACATAAAAAACTATCTTTTTCTATGATAAATTCCAATATTTAAAGAAATTTTAAAAAAACTATTATATTTAATAATATCATTTTTTCACTTTAATTTCAAGAATTTTTTTTGTAGATTTGGAGCAAAAATTAAAGACGTATTATTTATCAAATTTCATTAATTTTTCGACATTTCTGCCAATATTATCCCTCCAGCCACAGACACATTCAACGAGTTTATTTGACCCTTCAAGTGTATTTTTACAATCTTGTCGCAATGTTCCTTTACTTTTTTACGCATTCCATTTCCTTCGCTTCCAAGCACAAGACATGCTTTTTCTGGGTAATTTTCCTCATAATAATAATTTTGCCCGTCAGCTTCTGCACCGTAAACTGTATATCCATATTTTTTTAATTTGTCAATCGTATCAGAAATATTTGTAACTTTTATAATATCCACATGCTCAATTGCTCCTGTCGATGATTTTACAACAGTTTCCGTAACTTTCACACTATTTCTGTCTTGAATAATAATCCCATCCACTCCAAAGCACTCTGCACTTCTTATAATCGCCCCAAAGTTTCTTGGATCCTGAATCTGATCCAGCACAACTACTCTTGACTTTTCTTTTCTCAAAAACTTTTCCAAAAACGCAGAAAAATCCATATAATAATCAAATTCTGAAACAAGTACCACAACCCCCTGTGAATTTTCAGTCCGTCTATCAGTATAAAAAATCTTTATATTCCTTTTACTTGCCAAATTCAATATTTCCTTGATTGTTTCCTTCTTTATCTTCTTATAAATTTCCAGTTTCTCAATATTTTTATCCGATTTCAATACTTCAATTACCGGATTTATACCTATTATCTTCTCCATTCTTTTTTCTCTCTTTCTATTATTATCTATTAAAAATTTTTTTCTACTATTAATTTCTATTTATTAAATTATTACTTTCAAATTATTTTGATTGCTATTTCCCTTTATTTCGCAACAATGATTATTTGAATATATACAAATAATCATAATAGCAAAAGTGCTACGCATTATCCCTGACTTATCTGAGGGGGTTTTTTTAATAAAAACTAAACAAAATTCGAAAAGCGAGGATGCAAGGGCATGGCGTTTGATGCCCTTGCTTAAAATAACCTCAAAAATAAAATTTTAAAAATAAAAATTATTAATAAAAACAACCTAAAATTAGAAAAAATAATTTTTCTCTTTTAAATATATTTTATACTAATTTAACCTCAAAATCAAATAAAAATATTTACCAATTTAATTAATATAAAAAAGGAATGCTCTTATAAAAAACACTCCTTAAATTATATTAATTTTTATTATTTAAATTATAACCAGTCACTTCTATACATTCTGTATTCAATTTCAGGAAAGATATTATCTCTACTTTCGATTTCATTTATCCATCCTTCATCTAATCTTCCATTTTTGAAATCTTCATAAATTTTAAACAATCTATGGACATGATCACTTATTTTTTTGTGAGCATAACCAACCATTGTTCCTGTGTACATTATAAATTCCCAGCAAGAAGTCTGTGCCATCAATAATTCTCTTGCGGCCTGATTTAATGCTCTGTATTCCAATTCATTGTATGGCTCTCTTCCGTTTGCCAGTTCTATCATTTTTTGTGCGGCTTTATGTAGATGTCTGTATGCGTAATCATTTGAGCCATCGATCCAAACGTCATAATAACCGTTTGCTCCCCAGCTTGACATACTTACGTCAACTATTTGATTTGTAGGATATAATTCTAAATATTTGTATGGTGTTATTGTAGAAAAATTAGATTCTGCTATTGCTCTGAATACCCATTCTAGGAATATTGGTCCTTCATACCACCAATGACCGTATAATTCAGCATCATAAGGTGATACTACAATAGGTTTTCTATATTTCATTTTTGAAGCGAGGTATTCTATTTGTTTTGAACGGTTGAAGACAAAGTTATAGGCATGTTCTTTTGCCCTTTCTGCTGCTGCCTGTGGATTATAAACAGCTTTGTAAGTTCCTTTTTTATCTGTTATTGCATGATATTTTATTCCAATGTTTCTTCTTACTCCATCACTATGCAAATAAGGCTTTACAAGTTCATAATCCAGTTCATAACCGGCATCTTTATGAAATTCACGGTAAAGTCCATCTCCAGGATAACCTGATTCAGAACTCCAAACTTGCTCAGACGACTCTAAATCTCTTGCAAATGCAGCTACGTAGTTTTTTGTGTAGACTGGTGAATAAATACCATAAACTGGACGTGGATTACTGTGCATAATCCCATGTGCATCTACTAAAAAGTATCTTATTCCATGTTTTTCAAGGAATTTATCCTGTCCTGGATAATAAGCACATTCAGCTAGCCAAATTCCTTTTGGATTTCTTCCAAAGTTTTTTATATAATCTTTTTTTGCCATAAAAACTTGAGCATTTACTGCTTCAGGATAATCCTTCATAACTGGTAAAAATCCATGTGTTGCTGTAACAGGAATAATTTCAAGATTCCCCTGATCTTGAAATTTTCTAAATGCTCCTACCAAATCTCTATTGTATTTTTCTTCAAATACTTGTTTCGCTCTTGTATTAAACCATAAATTATGTTTTGCAACATTTAACATATCAGGATATGGACTCAGTCTTTCCACTTCATTTTCACAAAATTCTATCAATTTGTCTATATGACGAATATATCTTTCTCTTAATAACTCATCATTTAACATATTTACAAGCGTCCCAGACATTGTGATTGTTATATTCCAAGGAATATTATCCCTTGTTAAGCTTTCAAACATTTCTAGTAGAGGAACATACGTTTCTGTAATTGCTTCATATAACCAATCTTCTTCCAAAAATTCTTTATACTCTGGATGTCTTACATACGGCAAATGTGCATGTAAAACAAGACTAAAATATCCATTCATAATTCTTCCTCCATACTCTATAAAATTTTTATATATTATATTTATACCACATTTTCCTACAAATTCAAAATTTTTTTATTACGAAAATGGAAAAACAAAAACATTA
>NZ_KI271323.1 GCF_000469385.1 Leptotrichia sp. oral taxon 879 str. F0557 | reverse complement strand
TGTGGACTTTTTCAGAAGAGAATAATCAGAAAGACGAGTATACGGTAAGTGATGTTAACACAGCAAAAGTTAAATCAGCTTTAACCAGTGCATTTTTGAGAAGAAATAAGGAGCTTGGATTAGCTGCTGGAACTGAAGAGTATAAAAAGGCATTTGAGAAATATATTCAAGATAATTTTTTTATCAGTCTAAAAAGGGATAATTTCTGAATTTCTTTTCTTATTTGTATTCATAACTTCATCTCCTCATTTTTTATCATTTTCTTGATTTTAAAAAGTGTTGCACATCCAATACAATTTATTTTTTAAATAAGAATGAAAAATAGCTCCTATTCAAGGAGCTATTTTTATTTGTTTATTTAATTCCTAATTCAGCATGAAAATATTGAAGAGAGCTTGAGTTACATAGATTTTTATTCGCTGGAACCGAATTATTTTTAAGTGCTTTTTTATATTTTTCTATATAGTTCGCCATTTTTTGAGTAATACTCCATTTTTGGCTCATAATAATTTGATATTCACGACTACCTATTAATACTCGTTTGTTTGAAATATACTTCTGCCTGTCATTTATCACAACAGCTTTTGAAAAATCAATCCCTTTATTTCCCACAGTTTTTATAGCATATTTATGGCTTATATTACTTCTTAATGGTACGGCAAATGTTAAATTGTTAAGGGTTAGTAAAAAAACAACATATGGTCTGTTTTCCTTGTTTAATATTTCAGAACAACCTTGATAATCAATGTAAAATTGATTTTCTAATAAGTAAAGTTTTATATTATCTTTTTTCATATTCTATTTCCTTTCATTTTTTTTTAGATAATTATACCTCGAAAAAAAACAAAAGTCAAGCAAAAAACACTATTTTTTATCTTAAAAATAGTTAACAAATTTTTATATTTTTTTGATTATCCTGTTCGCTAC
>NZ_KI271322.1:23608-33911 GCF_000469385.1 Leptotrichia sp. oral taxon 879 str. F0557 | reverse complement strand
ATATAATTAATACTATTATTTTTTTCATGATTAAATCAGCTCCTTACACTATAATTGTTATAACTACTAATTTATATAACCACAATGCTGTACCTCTCCTTTGTAGTTATATCGGCATCTTCGCCCCCTCTCTCTAAGATCCTGCTGATATTCCTCCTCCATTCTAGCAAGCTCGGAACAGCTCATTATCATTGCAGTTAATGTAACTAATATTATTATTTTTTTCATACTTGATTATCTCCTTTATCACTTTTCTCTATGATTTATAAATTATGATTATCAGTTTATATAACCACAAACTTGAACTTCTCCTTTGTAGTTATATCGGCATCTTCGCCCCCTCTCTCTAAGATCCTGCTGATATCCCTCCTCCATTCTAGCAAGCTCAGAACAGCTCATTATCATTGCAGTTAATATAACTAATATTATTATTTTTTTCATATAATTCATCTCCTTTATCATCATTTTGAAATCAATTAATTCTTTCTAAAAAATCTGTATTTCCTATGTTTTATAAAATACTAAACTATCTCTATTTTATATAATTACACCCCTGTAATTCTCCCTTATAATTATACATGCATTCTCGTCCCCTCTCTCTAAGATCCTGTTGATATTCCTCCTCCATTCTAGCAAGCTCGGAACAGCTCATTATCATTGCAGTTAATGTAACTAATATTATTATTTTTTTCATTCAATTCATCTCCATTGTTAGTATTTGAATCTAATTAACTCTTTATCCAAAAAATTTTCATTTTCTATATTTTTTGAAATGCTAAATTATTTCTATTTTATATAACGACAAACTCCTATTGGATTACCTCTTTCATTATATAAGCATTCAACTCCTCTTTCCCTCATTTCCTGATCAACTTCTCTCATCATTTGCCTATCTGCTTCAGTACAGCTCACTACACTTACTAGCAATATAATTAATGTTATTTTTTTTTTCATTCAATTCATCTCCTTTTTATATTTTAAACTCAATTAATTTTATTATTTAAAAAATCTCTGTTTTTAAAATACTAAATTATTTCTATTTTATATAATTGCAACCCTGTATCTCTCCCTTGTAATTGTATCTGCATTCAACTCCTCTTTCTCTTTCAGTTCTTTCAGCACCCTCAAAATATGAACAATTTACAACTAATACTGACACTAGTACAATCAATATCATTATTCTTTTCATATATATCATCTCCTTTTTTATTATCTCAAGCCCAATTAACCTTCTATCTAAAAAATCTGTTTTTCCATGTTTTATAGAATACTAAACTATTTCTATTTTATATAATTGCAACCCTGTAATTCTCCCTTATAAGTATACATACATTCCCAGCCTCGCTCTCTCCGTTCTTTTTCTGCTCCTTCAAAATATGAACAACTTATAACAGTTAGCATCAATATAATTAAAATCACTAAGTTTTTCATTTTTACCGTCTCCTTTTCCATTATTTCAAATCCGATTAACAAATCTATACTTACTGTGTACAAAATACTAAATCATTTCTATTTTATATAATTGCAACCCTGTAATTCTCCTTTATAAGTATGCATACACTCATATCCTCTTTCTTTCATCGTTCTTTCTGCTCCTTCAAAATATGAGCAACTTATAACAGTTAGCATTAATATAATTAAAATCGCTAAGTTTTTCATTTCATTATCTCCTTTTTATTATACTACATAATTTAAGACTATTAGTTTATAAATCCACAGACTTGAACTTCTCCCTTACCATTATATAGGCATTCCCAGCCTCTTTCTCTTAATTGTCTTTCTCCACTTTCCACATAAGAACAACTTATAGCAGTTAATATCAAAATAACTAAAATTACTAAGTTTTTCATTCTTGCCATCTCCTTTATTATGTTTTTTAATCCAATTAATTTTTCATATATGAACTTTTTTAATTTATATAACCACAATGCTGCATTTCTCCTTTATAGTTGTACCGGCATTCCCAGCCTCGCTCTCTTCGCTCTTTTTCCGCTCCTTCAAAATAAGAACAATTTACAACCAGTACTGATACTAGTGACATCAACACTATTAACTTTTTCATACAACTCATCTCCTTCTATATGACTAAAATTATCAATTCATATAACGACAATTTTCAACTCCCCCTCTTCTATTGTATCTGCACTCAACTCTTCTTTCATTCATTTCTTCCCTTGCCGCATCAAGATAGGAACAGCTTGCAACTGTCATTACCGATATAATTAATATTATTATTCTTTTTATATATCATCAACCCCTTTTTTCATTTTCCTTACAAAATTCAGCTACTTTTTGAAAATAATCGACTCATAAGGCTTCAAAATAATTTTTTCACCTTTAATTTCAGGATTAGTTTCATAATTTGATAATAAAATCTGAGCATTTTCTAAGCCTTTAATCCCATTTTTTTCCAATTCGAATTCCACTTCTGGTTCATAAAAGTTACTGATTACAACTAATTCCTCATTTTCTCCAACACGTTTATAAGCATAAACACTTTTATTTTCCAAATCAATGTCTTCATATCTTCCTGTTATCATTAATTCTTCATTTCGTCTTAAATCAATTAATTTTTTGTAATGATAGAATACTGAATTTTTATCTTTTAAAGCCGCTTCAGCATTGATTTTCTTATAATTTTCAGGCACTCCAATCCACGGAGTTCCAGTTGTAAATCCTGCATTGTCAGAATCATTCCATTGAACAGGCGTTCTAGAATTATCTCTTGATTTCTGCATTAAAATTTCAATAGCTTCTTCTTCAGAACATCCTTTATTGAGTAAAATTTTGTAATTATTGGTTGATTCAACATCACGATATTTACTAATATCATCAAAATATGGATTTGTCATTCCAAATTCTTCTCCCTGATAAATATAAGGCGTCCCTTGCAGTCCATGAAGAACTGTGGCAAGCATTTTAGCCGACTCCCTATGATATTCCTTATCATTTCCAAATCTTGACAATGCCCTTGGCTGATCGTGGTTATTCCAGAAAGTCGCATTCCAGCCATTTCCTTCATACATTCCAATTTGCCATTTAGAGAATATCCTTTTTAACTCCACAAAATCAAATGGTGCTTTTGCCCATTTTTCTCCATTTGGATAATCTACTTTCAAATGATGAAATGAAAATGCCATTGATAATTCCTTTTCATCAGGATTTGAATATCTGATACAGTTATCAAGGCTTGTAGAAGACATTTCTCCAACCGTAATAAGCTCTCCTCCTCCAAAGGCTTCTTTATTCATTTCCTTCAAAAATTCGTGAATTCTAGGTCCGTCTGTATAAAATCTTCTTCCATCAGGTACAAATCTTGTATCACTTCCGTCATCATTTAAAAATCTCTGATCCTTTGATATAAGATTTATAACATCCAGCCTAAATCCATCCACGCCTTTATTCAGCCAGAATTTTATCATTTCATATACCTTTTTTCTTACATTTTCATTTTCCCAGTTTAAATCAGCTTGCGTAACATCAAACAAGTGAAGGTAATACTGTCCTCTTTTTTCTGAATATTGCCAGGCATTTCCTCCAAATTTTGATTGCCAGTTTGTAGGCTCTTTTCCGTCAACTGCATCTTTCCATATGTAAAAATCCTTATATTCAGAGTCCCCTGCTTCAGACTTTTTAAACCATTCATTTTCAGTAGAAGAGTGATTTACAACAATATCCATAAGTATTTTTAAATCTCTTTTATGTGCTTCCATCAGCATTTCCTCAAAATCTTCCATTGTCCCGTAATTAGGATCAATGTCATAATAATCACTTATATCATATCCATTGTCATTTTGTGGAGATTTATACATTGGAGTAATCCAGATTACTTCCACTCCAAGTTCCTTCAGATAATCAAGTTTCTCGATAATTCCCCTTATATCCCCTTCTCCGCTTCCAGTCGTATCATTAAAACTTTTTGGATAAATTTGGTAAACTACAGACTTATGCCACCATTTTTGATTAAAATTTTTTTTCACAAAATCAGCTCCTAACTTTTTATTTCTTTCATTATTTCTTTTTAATTATACCTTATTATCCTCGTATGTACAATCAGATTCTCTACTTCTCCCTAAAAAAAAAGAGCAGTCTATGACTACTCAAACATTTACCACCACAATGGTATAAAATTTTATTTCACTACTATAT
Source organism: Leptotrichia sp. oral taxon 879 str. F0557 (assembly GCF_000469385.1). GTDB lineage: Bacteria > Fusobacteriota > Fusobacteriia > Fusobacteriales > Leptotrichiaceae > Leptotrichia > Leptotrichia mesophila. The sequence continues at coordinate 29,762 of NZ_KI271322.1, read as the reverse complement.
AAAGCTATTAATTATCTTTATTTATTCTGCTTCCTTTCCGCCTGTATATCCAAAAACATAATCCAGATTTATATTTTTCATTGAATTAAACACACTTTGCTTTACTCCTGGATTTTTTTCTTCAAGTTCGGCTAATAAATTTTTTACTTCCCTACGTTTACTTGAAGTTTTTCCAGCTTCGATTGTACATCCACAGTTCATTGCACGAATTCCGTTTGTTTTTGTGTAATCAATTATGTCAGCTTCCTTTACATAGATTAATGGACGAATTAGTTCTAATTTTCCAGAAGTTGATGGAACTTTTGGAGTCATTGTCTTCATTGTTCCTGCATAAAGCATGTTTATAAGAGTTGTTTCAATTACATCATCAAAATGATGCCCAAGCGTCAATTTATTAAATCCAAGTTCTTCGACTTGCGTGTACAAAATTCCACGTCGCATTTTAGCACATAAAAAGCACGGATAGTCCTTTGCCTTTTCATTTGCAATTTCCCAAATATTCGTATTAATAATCTCACAGTCAATATTTAACTTATCCAAATTATTTTTAAAATTATCCAAATCAGAATTTCTGAAACCAGGATTTAAGCTAACTGCCTTAAATTCAAAATTTTTCCGTTTATCTTTCTTCAATTCCTGAAACAGTTTTACTAAAAGCAGGCTATCCTTTCCACCAGATACACCAATCGCAATCTTGTCCCCATCCTGTATCATATCAAAATCACTAATTGCCTTCAAAAATTTTGCCCATATGCTCTTTTTATAGGTTGTCATTATACTTTTTTCAATTTCTTCCACATCCTTCATCGGACAATCTGGAAGAATAGCCTCACATACTAAATTTACCACTTTTTCTCTCCTTTAACATCATTTAAAAAATAATAGAAAGTTATCATACGACAACTTTCTAAAACTATATTTTATTTAAAAATATTCAGTTTAATTTTAAACAATTCCTAAATTTACTCCTGAAAAATTTATTTTTTTATCTTCATCTTCTGAATTTTTACATTTATTTTCGATGTAGTTTATTTTTTCAATAAGCCCTTCATCCCTTGAATCAATTCTAAAGGCCGCCCTGTATTCTTCAAGCGCCTTTTGGTGCCGTCCCATATGTTCATATTTTCTAGCAAAATCAATATGTGCAATATACATATCAAAATCAAGGAATATAGCAAGTTCATAACAGTCAACTGCTTCTGAGATTTTACCTTTTCTTGAATAAATATTTCCCAAAAGGAACAATATAAACGGTTCGTCTTCTGTGCTTACATCAAGTGCCTTATTAAAGTTTTCTTCAGCTTTGTCAAGTTCTTCATTTTCATAGTACAAATAACCTAAAAATGCTCTTGTTTCTATTTCTTCAGGCTTTAATTTTACCAATTTTTCATAAATATCAATTGCTTTATCATTTTCTTTTAGTGCGTGATAGATGGAAGCTAATGTTTTTAATACTTCCACATCATCAGGATTTTCTTTTATTTTTTCCAAATTTTCCTTGAGAAGCTGCTCATTATTTTCATTATATCTTATTTCTCTAAAAATCAATGTTTCTAACATTATTTCCTACTGCTACGTTTCTTTTTTTATTAAACATTTTTTACCTTTTAATAAAAAAGACTACATATAATTAGCGTAGCGTCTCCTTTCTATTTTCATTAATTTTTATTTTTATAAAATTCTAAAAATTATATAAAGTTTAAGTAAAAAAGTATAGTCTGAAATAAAGTTCTCTTAATTTTACATTTAATCTAAATATTATATTTATAGTTTACATAAAATTTAAATTTATAAAATTAAGAATTAAATTTCTGAAATTATAGAATTTATATTTAATTAAAATAAAAATTATATAGTTATATGAATATATTTTAATTTCTTAACTTATTTTATCATAAATAACAATTTTAGTAAATAACATTATTCACAAAATTTTTATAACTTGTTAAAATAAAAAATTAAATGAAAATTCTAAAGACTATTTTAATTTTGCTATTTTATCTTGAGCTTCCTGACTTCCAGACTTTACAGCTTTTTCATACCATTCTTTAGCTTCCTTTATATTTTTTTCTACACCTTTTCCAGCCGCATATAAATCTCCAAGTGCTTCGTACATTGGAGCTGTAATTTTATCTATTCTTCCATCTGTTTTTTTGTAAAGTTCTATTGATCTTGCATAATCTCCTACTTTTTCATGAATTTTACCGAGATTGTATCGTGACGTCAAGTCTCCGCTGCTATCTCCAATTTCATAGTAAAATGCGGCATCATCAAGGCTTTTTTTTACACCAAGTCCTTTTTCAGACATTATCCCTAAATATCTTGGTCCTTTTGTATCTCCGCCATCTGTCGCCTTTGAAAATGAATCAAAAGCCTTTTTATAGTCTTTTTCTACACCAAGTCCATCAAGATAAAGAATTCCAATGTTAGTCATTGCACGGTAGCTTCCTTTTTCAGCAGCTTTTTTACTCCACTCCATAGATTTTTTGTAATCTACTTTTACTCCATTTCCGTGAAGATACATATCTCCAAGTTCAGTCTGTGCCGACACATCTCCTTTTTCAGCTTTTTTCGTTAATTCCTTAAGTTTACCATTCTGTATATTTTCAATCTTCGGCTTACTTTGAGAATTTTGCGTCTTTTTATCTTTTTTACCACAGCTAAATACCAAAATCAGTATTAATACTGCAATAGTATATTTTTTTTTCATAATTTCCCTCTTTTCTTTCATATCCTTTTCTTTTATTAAAAATCAACATTTATTCATTTTATGTTTTAATAATTATAAAATATTCCCATATTTTTTCATTACAAAATTTATTTTTAAAATTTTTCAGCTTACTAATTTTGACTTTTAAGAAAATAATTGTATTTAGTAAATTATTATTCCTGCAATTGCTGCAATTACTGTGAGCAATATTGGATTTACTTTCCATTTTAGCACAAGTGTCACAGAAACAATGAATATTACCACACTTTTCCAATCTATAAAATTATTTTTATCAATTAACATTATAGCTGCTGCTAAAATCAGCCCTACAACGACAATTTTTAAGCCTGCAAACGCATTATCCATATATTTATTATCCTGAAACTTCAAATAAAATTTACTAAAAAATGACATTACAATAACTGATGGAAGAATCAGTCCTATTGTTGCAACTGTCCCCATTATAAACGCATCCCAAAATCCCACTTTATTTCCAATCAAATATCCAACATAAGTTGCGGCATTTAATGAAATTGGTCCCGGTGTTACTTGTGAAATTGCCACAATATCTGTAAATTGCTGTACATTTACCCATTTATGTAAATCTACAACATCTGCCTGAATAAGCGGTAAAACTGCATATCCACCACCAAAACTGAACAATCCTATTTTAAAAAATACAAAAAATAATACCAATAATATCGCTAAATTCATTTATTTTTCCTCCAAATCATCCAAAGATTTCCTAAAAATGCACCTAAAATAATCATAATAATAGGCGGAAATTTAAAAAATGCTACCATTACTGCAACTAAAATTACAATCCATAACGTTTTTCTATTAATTTTAGCCGATTTCCCAATTGTATAGACACTTGCTGCAATTAATGCAACCACCATTGGTCTTATCGCCTTAAATGCCTTTATTACATATATATTATCTTGTATATTGCTAAACAGTGACGCTATAAGAAGAATAATTATAAAAGATGGCAATGTTGCTGCTATAATCGTAACTATTACACCAAGCATCTTTTTCATTTTATATCCTACAAAAACCGATATATTTACTGCCAATGCACCTGGTGAAGACTGAGCAAGTGCCAAAAGCTTTACAAACTCCTCTTCTTCAATCCATTTCTTTTTATTAACAATTTCAGCTTGAATAAGTGGAACCATAGCATATCCTCCACCAAGAGTAAATGCTCCTATCTTAAAAAAAATCCAGAATAATTCTAAATATATTTTCATTCCATTACCTTTCCAGTTTTTATTTTATTCTTCATTCTATCACAGATACTGTAAAAAAACAACATCAAAAAAGATAGCCAATGCATGACTATCTCTTTAAAAATAATATTTTCTATCCTTTTGAAAAAAACTCTTTCGCTAATTCCTTCAAATAAAATACATCAAAAATTCCACATAATTCACGTACCGAATGCATTGCAAACATTGGAACTCCCAAATCTACTCCGTCTATATCCAGATGTGTTGAAGAAAGAGGTCCAATTGTACTTCCTCCAAGTTCATTTGATTCATTTACAAAAGGCTGAATCCGTATATCCGTTCCTTCAATAAGCTGTCTGATTACAGCAATTGAATATCCATCAGATGTATATTTTTGTTTTGCACTAATTTTTATTGAAACACCCTCGTTTATTCTTCCACGGTTTGTAGGGTCTGTTTTGCCTAAATGTGCAGGATGTGCCGCATGTGCCGCATCAGCTGATAAAATATATGAACTTTCCAGCATCTGTAAAAACTCGCTTCTATCAAGTCCTAACGACAATGAAATTCTTTCGAGCGTATTCAAAAGATAATTAGAATCAGCTCCCTGCTTTGTGGCACTTCCTATCTCTTCATTATCAAAAGCTACAAAAATATTAATCCTGTCCTTATTTTCTTCAGATTCCACAAGTCCAATCAGCCCTGTATAAACAGAAGCAAGATTGTCAATTTTTGGTGAAGATATAAATTCCTCATTTGCACCTAAAAGACACCCTTTTTCCGTTGCATACAAATACAAGTCAAAATCAATTATATCTTCCTTTTTTATTCCTGTTTTTTCTAAAATAATTCTTTCAAGATAGCCTTCCTTCTCAAAATTATGATTAATAAGTGAAATTACAGGCAAGACATCATTCTGTTTATCAATTTTTACTCCATTATTTACTTCTCTATTCTGATGAATCGCAAGATTTGGTATTGTCAAAAGCGGTTCATCTATCTTAATTTTTACAGTTTTTGGAAAAAATGGATTTTCACCTTTCACAATAACACGTCCGGCAATAGAGAGCGGCCTATCGAACCACGTACTCAAAATAGGCCCTCCATAAACTTCCGTATTTAATCTCACTATATTTTCTGTCACCATTTCAGGGTTAGGTTTTATCCTAAAACAAGGAGAATCGGTATGTGCCCCAAAAATCTTAAACCCTTTTCTCGCATCAAAATTTTTACCAACTGTAAAAGCAATTATTGTAGAACTGGATTTTTTGAAAAAATACTTTCCTCCTTTTTTTAACTCCCATTTTTCACGAGGCATAATTCTCTCAAATCCATTTTCATCCAAAATATCTGAACAATTCTTTACAACATGATAACTGCTCGGACTTTCATCAATAAATTCAATAACTTCCCTTGCAAAACTTTTTACTTCCATTTCGATAAAATTTTTCTGTATCTCTTCTAATTCTTTTGTTGTGTGTATCATCTTTATTCATTCCTCTCAACTTTTAGTTTTGATTATTTATTATTTAAAATTTCCCTATTAAATATTGTACCCTATAATTTTTAATATTCAAAAAAATTTTTTATATTTTTTTGTAAAATTGTAAAAAATATTCAAACTATTTCAAATCTATCTTCAGGTATTCAAATTAAAGATTCTTTTTATGATCCTGCATTTCCATTTATTAATTTTTTATTCTAAGGTATTCTAATTAATAATTGTTTTTTCTTATTTTATTTATATAAGTTACTCTAAGCAGGGAGATCAAACGCCATCTCCCAGCACCCACACTTTTTTCTTATAAGAAAAAAAGAAAACTCGCTTTTGAACAAAGATTTATTTATTTTTAATAAGTAATGTAATTTGAAAGGTTTCCAAAAGCTCACTTTCACAATAAAAAGTTAGAATAATTCAAATAATTAGTATTTGATATAAAAATTATAGTGAAAGAAACACATTCGTGTTTAGTTCTTTTTCTCTTAACGAAATTTTGCTTATTTAATATTTTCTAAATTTAAGAATTTAAATATAATAATCTTTATAATTTAATACAGAATGTCGTGATTTTTTTGGAATGAAAACGACTAAACACATTTATGTATTTCTTTCGCCAGAAGCTTTATAACAAATGTATTTTATAGAGTAGTTCTAATCTTTATTTGCGAAAGTGGGTGTTAGCGAGTTTCGTTTTCGTAGTAATCAAGGTTTATT
>NZ_KI271322.1:0-23508 GCF_000469385.1 Leptotrichia sp. oral taxon 879 str. F0557 | reverse complement strand
GAGCCAGGGTTGCAAGGGAAATGGCGACTGATTTTACTTGCTTATATAATAGACCTGTTTGACAACCTATAGTTCAAAATTTATTAAACATTCGCTATTTAAACGGTGAATAGTATAATATTACCTGAAAGCAAACTAAAAAATAAAAAACATAGCTTTCAGACTTTTTTAATCTGTCAGCTATGTTTTTCAATTAATTAAGAATAAATTTTGTTATCTTCTTGTGCAAGATTTTTCAATACCATTAGGTCCTCTATAAATAGCATCTTTTCCACCTTTGAAGAATTCTACATTTCCATTTTTAGAAACATATCTTGATCCACTACCTGATGTTGCTACTTTAAGGTTGTAAACATTTCCTGCTTTAGTAACTACTCTGGCAGTATTTGTTGCTGGATAAGAAACTGTTATTCTTTCAGAACCGCAAGTATATGATTCTGAAGCCACCTTTCTTGCAGCAGGTCTTTTCTTAGCTGTTGCGGCAAAACTCATTCCTCCAATTAATGTCATTACAGACAATACTAGCATTGATTTTTTCAATAATTTCATCTTCATCATTCCTTTTCTTTAAATTTTGTTTCAACAGTAATATACCACATAAAACTGTTAAATTTCTTATAAAAAGCTATTTATTCAAAATGAAATTACAATAAAATTCCTTATATTCAAATCTTTTTAGCATATAATTGTAAAAACTAGCTAAATACCCCTATTTATCGATGTTCTTACATTTAATTCCGATTTATATTTTTCCATAAATTTTTTAACATATCTCATTAAAAATAACGACCTTGCTAATGAAAAAACTATGAAAGATAACCATAATCCATGATTTTGATATGCTGGTATTACTGTAAAATACACTATTAGAAAGATTACTAACGATTGCAGCATTGAATTTCTTATATATGCTGTTTCTGTAGCACCTGTAAAATTTCCATAAATTACTAATCCAAAGCTTATAACTATTGGAAATAAAGCTATCCACATTTTATACTGACTTGCAGTGTTTACAACTTCTGTATTCTTTGTGTAAAATAATAGCAGTTTTTCACCACCTAAAATAAATGCTATACTTAAAAATGCTGAGATTATGATACAAAAATGAATTGATTTTCTCATTACCCATTTTAGTTTTCTAAAATTTTTCTCTCCTGCCGCTATACCTGAAAACACACTTGATGCATTAGCAAAGCCATCAAAAATATACGACATCAAATATTGAACTTGAAATAATATAGAATTTGCAGCTAATATTATTTTACCGTTATGTGCAGCTTTTTCCAAGAATAAATTTGTTGCTATCAGTAAACAGACTGTACGAATCACTAAATCTGAATTCACTGCTCCAACTTTTTTTATTTCGCTTCTATCAAATATTTCTTTCAAATTTATATTGTATAAGATTTTTTTTAGTGAAAAAGTTCTTAAAATAATAAAAATTGATAAAAGAGTTGTCATAAGTTGCGAAATTAGTGTAGCAGCTGCTACTCCAGTAACATCCATTCTTAAAACTTCTACAAAATATAAATCAAGAAAAATATTCACAATATTTGTCATAAGTTGCAAAATTAGACATTTTTTTATTTCTTTTCGTCCCATTATCCATCCCAAAAATGTGTAGTTCAGAAATACGAAAGGGGCTCCCCATATTAGAATATTAAAATAAATTTCTATATATTTCGTAATCTCTTTTCCAGCATCAAAAAAATGAATAAATCCCCATAAAATAGGTTTCTGAAAAATAACAAACAGAAATCCTAAAATAAGTGAAATTAATACGGGACGGATTAATACTGTAATCTCTTCCTTTTCATTATTTTCTCCAAAAGCCTTTGCAGAATATCCAGATGTGCTAACACGTAAAAAGCCAAATAGCCAATAAATTGTATTAAAAATCGTTCCTCCAAGTGTTACTCCACCTATAAAGACTGGATTTGAAAGATTTCCTACAACTGCTGTGTCAACAGAATTTAACAAGGGCGTTGTCAGCGTTGACAAAGTAAACCCAAGTGCTAATTTCAAATATTCTGTATTTCTAATTTTCTCTATATTTACACTTTTTTTCATTTTCCTCCTACATTAACCGAATTACTCAAAAAATGAAATCAACTTATTTTTAACAGTTTTCAGGAAACTATAGTTTTCAGGAAATAAAATTCTTTCCACACCTTCAATTATAATATGCAGAATCATCATATGAACTTCCTGAATCCTATCTGATGTTTCTCCAGGAATTATAAATTCATAATCACATACTCCTTTTAACTTCCCGCCATCTTTTCCAAGCAGTGCTACAGTTTTTAAATTTCGCTCTTTTGCCGATTTTACAGCCTCAATTATATTTTTAGAATTTCCCGAAGTTGAAATTCCAAAGAAAAAGTCACCTTCCTGCCCAAATGCTTCCACACCTTTTGCAAATACAAAATCAAATCCGTAATCATTTCCAACACATGTGATATGGGAAGAATCGCTGATACTTATAGACGGAAGCGCTCTTCTGTCTTTTCTAAATCTTCCTGTAAATTCTTCTGCAAAGTGCATCGCATCACAGTTACTTCCACCATTTCCTGCAATTAACGATTTTTTCCCATTTTTATAGGCTAATGCTAATTCCTGTGCAATTTTTTCTGTTTTTTCAATATTTTCCTCATTTTCCACAAATGCCTTCACAGTTTCAAAAGCTGTTAAATACGAATTTCTGATATTCTCTTTTAACATAATTTTCCTCCTAAAATTTATTTATAAATTATCTGTTTAAATTACTATTTATTTTTTACTGAAAATAATGCTGGTGTAATTTTGTAATCCTTCACAAATTTCACAAATTTGGAAATTCCAGGTTTTTCTCCATTTTCACGGATATAGGCAATTTGAAACTTATCTTCAGATTTTTCAAAGTTATGAATTACTTTTAATGTGCCTTTTTCGATTTCCTCATAAACGCTGTAATACGGCAGAACGGCAAAACCAAGCCCACTTTTTATAAGGTTTTTCATCGTTTCGATACTTCCATTTATGACAATTCTGTTTTCAAAATTAAATCCTATTATTTTTTCAAATAAATCCAAGTATTTGCTTGTCAATACAGTATCCCGCTTTAACAGCTGCATTTCCTTTAATTCATTATAATCTGATATTTTTTCCCCTGCCACAACGACAAAAGGATATTCCTCAGTTTCAATAACTTTTATTTCCTTATCTTCAATGAAATATTCCTCCATTAAAGCAACGTCAACTGTTCCTTCTTTCAGATGTTTTACAAGGGATTCACGATTTTTGATATACAAATCAAATTCAATTTCAGGATTATGCTTCTTAAATTCCACCATAATTCTTGGCAGTACAGGCTCTCCAATATTATGAGTCGCCCCTATGCAAATTTTTCCTTTGCCATAATGTGAAATTTTTTCCATTTCCTTTTCCACTCGCAAAATCTTGTCAAAAACATCCTTTGACATTCGATAAAGCTCTTTTCCCGCAAAAGTCAACCTAAAATTTTTAGAATTTCTTTCAATAAGCTGGATTCCAAGTTTTGTTTCCAGTTTTTTTATTTGTATTGATACCGCAGATTGACTTATAAATAAATTTTTTGCAGCTTTTGTAAAACTTTTTTCCTTGCACGCCTCAAAGAAAATTTTTAAATGATGTACATCCACACTTATTTCTCTCCAATCATATATTTTTTATATTGTTAATTATAACATTTTTATCTTGTGAATGTAAACATTAAAATTCTATTACTGCATCAATCAATTTTCTTGAGTAATCTTTTTTTATATTTTTTAAATTTTTTATATCAGATATTTCCTCTTCAATCTTTCCATTGCGAAAAAATATTACGCTGTCGCAAATATAAGTTATCGTAAGCAAATCGTGCGTTACAAAAATATACGACAAATTATACTCTTTCTTCAATTTCTGCAATAAATCCAAAATTTCCACCTGTGTAGACACATCAAGTGAACTTACAGCCTCATCTAACATAATAAACTTAGGCTTTGTTGCGATTGCCCTTGCTATGCACACTCTTCGAAGCTGTCCTCCGCTTAGTTCATTTGGAAATCTCTCTAAAAATTCTTCAGAAAGTCCCACAGCTTTTATCAAATTTTTTAATTCTTCATTAATTTCATTTTTTTTCATTGTTGTTTCAATTATCAAAGGTTCAGAAATAATCTCGGCAATAGAAAATTTAGGATTTACAGAAGAAACATAATTTTGAAAAACAATGCTTATATCATTTTTTATTTCTTTATTTTCCTTTTTATGAATATCTTTCCCTTCAAATTCTACAAATCCACTATCGGCATTTTCAATTCCAGTCAAAATTCTCCCAAGCGTACTTTTCCCACTTCCACTTTCTCCGATAATTCCAAGACATTTTCCCTTTTCCAATGAAAATGATACATCTTTTAACACATTTTTTACAGTTTTTTTCAAAAACTTCTTTTCAGTATAACTCTTAGTAATATTTGAAACTTTTAGTAAAATATTATTTTTTTGTTTATTTTATTTTCTTCCATTTTTTATTCTCACTTTCATCAAATGGCTTAATCAGCTACTTCCTTAAATTTTTTCATCAAGGCTCGCCGTGTTTCAATCAAAAAATTTGTATGCTCGTGCTTATAATTATTTATAATTTCAGAAGTTGTACCACTTTCCACAATTTTCCCATTTTGCATTACAATCAGATTATCTGCCAAATAGGATAAAATTCCTAAATCATGGGTTACAAATAATATTGATACGTTTATCTCATTTTTTAATATTTTAAATTCTTCAATAATATCCTTTTGATTGAGGGAATCAATAGCAGTTGTTGGCTCGTCGGCTATGATTAATTTTGGTTTTAATGCGATGGCTATTGCAATCATTATTCTTTGCAGCATTCCGCCACTTAGTTCGTGCGGATATTTTTTTAAAACATTATCAATATCCTTTAGCCGCATTTTTTCAAGCGACTCTTTCGCCAAATTCACAGCATCTTGCCTTGAAATTTTAATATGTTCCAAAAAAGTTTCCACCATCTGATTTTCAATTGTGTACAAAGGATCAAATGAAGTCATCGGATTTTGCAAAATCATGCAAATTTCTTTCCCACGAATTTCCCTCATTTCCTCTTCCTTACACTCAAGCAGATTTTTTCCATCAAAAATAATTTTCCCTTTTACATCAAAATTTTTATTCAAAATATTTAAAATTGACTTGCACGTAACACTTTTCCCGCTCCCGCTTTCTCCCAGAATACCAAGGCAAGTGTTCTTTTCCATTGAAAAGTTGATATTTTTTATTATTTCCCTATTATCTTTTTTCAGTTTTATTATCAAATTTTTTACTTCCAATATTTTCATCTTATGCTTGAACTCCTTTTATTTATTATCCTTAAAACTGTCTCCTAGCAAATTAAAGGCTGCAACTGTAATTACAATGGCAAGTCCAGGAGCTAGCATCTGTTCTGGTTTTGTTGCAATTACATTTTTGGCTTCACTTAGCATTGCACCCCATTCAGGTGTCGGAGCCTGCACTCCCAATCCTAAGAAAGATAATGTTGAAATGCTTAAAATTAGCCATCCCATATCCAGCGTTATTAATACAATTAATTCAGGCATTATCATTGGAATAATGTGCTTTCTGAAAATGTAGGAAGTTTTTGCTCCAATTGTCTTTGAAAAAAGAATATAGTTTTTATCATTTTGACGAATTACATTTCCACGTATCATTCTGGCATACCACATCCATTTTACAGCGATATTTGCAATGATAACATTTTTAATCCCTATTCCCAAAGCACCAACTATAGCTAGAATCATAACTTGACTCGGAAACGACATCATCACATCACAAAATCTCATAAGAATTTCATCCACAATTCCCCGAAAATATCCAGAAATTAGTCCCACAAATAATCCTACCAAAATAGTCGGAATCATTGTAACGATAGAAAGTAGTAAAGTCGTTCTGACTCCATAAATAAGCCTTGTAAATGTATCACGTCCCAAATAGTCAGTTCCTAGCAAATGCTCAAATGATGGATTTTTAAATTTTTGAGTAATGCTTCCTTCAAGTGGATTGTATGTAGAAATAACCGGTGCAAAAATTCCCATTAAAATGATTAATGCGAGAATAATTAGACATACCAATGCCACTTTGTCTTTTAATATCTTTTTCAACATTTACGCCTCCGTTTCCGCAAGTCTTGGGTCAATACAGCAGCTCACAATATCCACCAGCAAATTGCATCCAACAAATAAAATTCTCATAAGTAATATATATGCTTGAATTACTGGATAATCACGTCCAAATATTGCCTGAACACAAAGTCTTCCAATTCCAGGCAACACAAATATATTTTCAATTATAAACGTTCCTGCAACTAATTTTACAATACTCATTCCAAGCGCATTTAACGAAGAATGAATTGAATTTTTTAGTGCATGTTTAAAAATTATTGATTTTTTTGAAAGTCCTCTCACTTTTGCATAGTAAATATGGTCTTCTTCTAGCGTTTCTATCATATTTGTCCGAATTAATCGAATATATGTGGAAATATAGCTCATACTAAGTGCAAAGGCAGGCAAAATATAGCCTGAAATCGAACTTGCCCCACTTATTGGAAACATATTTAGTTTTAATGCAAAAATTGACAATAAAATTAATGATAGCCAGTAGTCTGGAATTGCAGTCCCGAAAAATACGATTATTCTTATAATTTTATCAAAAAAACTATTTTTCTTAACAGCACAAAGCACTCCAATTGGAATGCTTATGCCAAGTATCATAACAAGTGAAATTCCAGCTAATTTTAACGTAACTGGTAATGTTCTTGCAATTTCATCTGCAACTTTCCTATTCGTATTCACATAAGAAATTCCAAAGTCAAAATGCAGACTTTTCCACAACCAGTCAAAATATCTGAGTAAAAATGGTCTATTTAATCCCAGCAACTCACGCATTCTATTAATATCAGCTTCTGTCGGAGTAATATCATTTACACGTAAAGCCACTTCTGCCGGATCTGACGGAATCAGATTTATAAGACAAAACGCAATAAAAGTAATCCCAATAATTAACGGAATTGATATTAAAATTCTTTTTATTATATATTTTTTCACTTAATTAGATTTCCTTTCTAATATAAAACAAATACTTATATCAAAAATATTCTTCACTTACCTTATTTTAAACTCATTGAATAATATGGAACTTCATATAGCGATGTACCAAATTTAACGTCTTGAACTCTATCATTAAAGATTGCTCTATTTGTTTCATAAGTTATTGGAATATAAACAGCCTCATCTTGTAAAGTTGTCAGAACATATTTAAATAATTCAGCTCTTTCAGTTTCACTTGTAGTTTTCAAGCCTTTTAGAATAGAATTATCAATTTGTGATTTTTGAGATAATCCTTGCTGTGCTGCATAATCTCCATAAACTGGTTTTCTCATACCACCTAAGAATGATTGCGGATCATAAGGTACTCCCCATGAAATATTGAATACAATATCAAAATCTCCTTTTTTCATTCTATCTCTGTAAGACTGCTCCTCTTCCCCAACTGTCTTCAATTCAACACCAATTTTAGCTAGCTGTTGAGCAAAGTATTCTGAAATTGATTTTTCGCTCACGCTGTCAGCATTGTAATTCAATGTAATTACTAGAGATTTTCCATCCTTTTGTCTTTTTCCGTCAGCTCTAGCTGTCCATCCTGCCGCATCTAATAATTTTTTTGCTTCATCTAAAGAATAATTGTAAACTGGTACATCAATATTTGCATAAGGGACTGTTTTTGCAAGGATTGTATCAGCTGGGGTTTCTGTTCCTTCAAAAATCCCTTGAGAAATTTCTTTTTTATCAAGTACATGTTGCAATGCCTTACGTACATTCTTGTCAGTTAATGCTCCCTTTGTTGTATTTACAAGCATCATTCTTGTTGCTACAGGTTCAGACATCATAGCGGTAAATCCTTTTTTATCTTTAAATTTCTTAAATGATTCGCTATCGATCATATCACGCCCAAACACGATGTCAATATCTCCTTTTTCAAGTGCAAGCGATCTAGTTTGCTCTTCAGGAATAACCTTTACACGAATTGTTTTAATTTTTGGTTTTTCTCCCCAATACTTATCATTCACTTCAAAAACAGCTTCCTCGTCAGTTTTATTTGATTTTAGCACATAAGGCCCTGTTCCAACATATTTATCTACTCCATTTTTTGTACTTTTTCCATTTTTCATAGCTTTAGGTGAAATAAATCTGAATGGACGTATTGACGCAAGTTCAATTAGCATTGGATAATATGGTTCCTTCAATTTTATTTTAAATGTATAGTCATCAGGCGTTTCAAATCCATCAAAAAGTCGTACACTTTCAAGCCATCCATGTCTATCCTTATTTTCCATAATTGCATCAAAGTTAGCTTTTACAGCCTTTGCATCAAATTTTTCTCCATCAGAGAATACTACATTTTTTCTCAAATGAAATGTATATTCACGTCCATCCTTTGAAATTTCCCATTTTTCAGCAAGCTGCGGTGCAATGATTCCATCCTTGTTAATTGTAACAAGCCCTTCATATAAAATATTCTGTGCATACAGTTCTCCAGCATAATTATGCGGATTCAAGTCACGAATATCCCTGAAATTAGCTGCAACAATCTCGTCCTTGCTGGCATTTTTTCTGACATTTCCTCCACAAGACAGCACAAACAATAAAATTCCTGTCAACAATAATAAAAATTTAAAATTTTTCTTTTTTTTCATTTTATAATATATCCTTCTATAATCAAATATTTTTATATCAAAAATATTATATTATTATTTATTTTGATAATCAAATTATTTTCTAAATTTTTTAAATCAAACAAAAAATTATAGAAAAATTAAATATTTAGTGATAAAATACATTTATTGACAGTATTTAAAAATTAGAAAATTTTAGGAGAAAAAATGGTAGAACAATTATTTAAGGAACTATCTTTATTAGAAGAAGTTGAGGCAATTGCATTGGGGGGTTCACGAGCGGGAGTGAATTATGATGAAAAGTCAGACTATGATGTGTATCTTTACGTAAATTCCCCAGTTAGTGAAGAAAAAAGAAAAAATATTCTAAAAAAATTCTGCAGTTATATGGAAATTGGAAACAGCTTTTGGGAATACGAAGATAATTGTGTCCTAAATAACGGAATCGAAATTGATATTCTTTACCGAGATATGAAAGACTTTATGAAAGGTATCGAAAGAGTCATTGCTGAATATCAGCCAAGCAATTCTTACACAACCTGCATGTGGCACAATCTAATTACCTGCAAAATTTTATATGACAAAAACGGAACTCTTGAAAAATACAAAAACAAATATACCATAAACTATCCAAAACAGCTAAAAGAAAACATCATAAAAAGACAGCTGGAATTAATAGACTCTTCAATGCCAGCATACCCAAATCAAATAAAAAAAGCAATTTCAAGAAAAGATTTTGTCAGTATAAATCACAGAATAACAGAATTTCTAGCTTCATATTTTGATTTATTATTTGCAATAAATGAAGTAACTCATCCTGGTGAAAAACGTTTAATTCAACTTTGCAAAAAACAATGCAAAATCTTGCCTGAAAACTTTGAAGAAAATCTAAATTCTCTTTTTTCACATATGTATTCAGAAGAAAATCAATCTTTATTGATGGAAGTTATACAAAATATTGTAAATAATGTAAAAAAATTACTTAATATAGAAAAATTTGACAATAAATAATAATTTTGATACCATTTAAAAGTAGAATAAAAAAACTGAGAAAGAAGGAGAGTATATGTCAAGTATTATAATTCCAAAAAATTATGATTCCAAATACGGAATTATGGAAACAGAAATTGCCATAAAAGTGGCGAAAGACTGTTTTGAGAGAGAACTTGCAAAATCATTGGATTTAACAAGAATTTCAGCACCTATGTTTGTTAGAAAGTCTGCTGGGATTAATGATAATCTAAATGGAGTTGAACGTCCTGTGGCTTTTGAAATGAAAGAAATGCCAGATGCTACATTGGAAATTGTGCATTCGCTTGCAAAATGGAAAAGAATTGCATTAAAGCAGTATGGTGTAGAGGCTGGAAAAGGTATTTACACAGATATGAATGCCATTAGAAGAGATGAAGATCTAGATAACACTCATTCAATTTACGTGGATCAGTGGGACTGGGAAAAAGTTATCTCAAAAGAGGATAGAAATTTAGATTTTTTAAAAGAAACAGTAAAAAAAATATATCAAGTCTTTTTAAATACAGAAAAAGAATTGACAGATAAATTTAGTAAATTTGAAAAATTTTTACCAAAGGAAGTAACATTTATTACTTCTCAAGAGCTGGAAAATCTATATCCTGAATTGACTCCGAACGAACGAGAAGACAAGTTTGCAAAAGAAAATGGTGCAATTTTCATTATGCAAATTGGAAAAGTGTTAGAATCAGGAGAAAAACACGATGGACGTGCTCCAGATTATGATGATTGGGAACTAAATGGAGATTTGATTATGTGGAATCCAGTTCTTGATAGTTCGTTAGAATTATCATCAATGGGAATCCGTGTAGATAAAAAGGCGTTAGAACGTCAATTGAAAGAATTGAACTTAGAGGAACGAAAAAATCTTGATTTTCATAAAATGCTTTTAAATAATGAATTACCGTTAACAATCGGTGGAGGAATCGGACAGTCGAGAATTTGTATGTTCTTGTTACAAAAAGCTCACATTGGGGAAGTTCAGGCTTCAGTTTGGACTCCTGAAATCGTAAAAGAATGTAAAGAAAATGGAATTAATCTTTTATGGTACTAAAATAAAAAATCTGAAATAAAAAAAAAGTGAATTGCTAATTAATTTTAGTTTTTCACTTTTTTATTAAAATTTAAATTATTTTCCACAACTTTCAATAAATTTATCAAAAATCTTCTGCATTTTCTTATTGCCACGAACTGCCATCATTTCAGGATGCCATTGTACTGCGTAAAAGAATTTATGATTTTTGTTTTGAAAAGCTTCTATTATACCATCATTCGCTTTTGCAATAGAAGTCAAATTATTTCCCAAATCTTTTATCATTTGATGATGATAAGAATTAATTCTTGTTTTTTCACCAAAAATTTCGAATAAAATATTGTCTTTTTCAATATTTATATCGTGTGTAGGCAAGTCAGGAAGCCACTTTTGCATATGATTGACAGTTGTGTCTATATATTTTACATCTTGATACAAACTTCCGCCAAAATAGATATTTGCAATTTGTAATCCACGGCAAATCCCAAAAATAGGCTTTCCAGTTTTCATAAACTCATCCAAAATTGTAAGCTCAAATTTATCTCGCTCTGGTGTAATGCTTCCAACTTCCTGCAGACAGTCCTCTCCATATAAAATTGGATCAGGATCCCCTCCCCCAGAAAGTAAAAGACCATCCAAATGCTGAATTTGTTCCCTTATAACTTCCATATTTTCTGTTATTGGCAAAATAAACGGTATTCCTCCAGCATTTATAACGGCTTTACTGTAATCCACAGAAACTATTGTCTTATGATCATTCAGTCTGTTCGGGTTTAATTCCAGCGAAGTAGTAATTCCTATAATTGGTTTTCTTTTATTGTTCATTTATTAAGTTCCTTTCTTTTCTCAATTTTACTATTATTTTTTATTTGGAATTTCTCACTCTTCCAAAAAAGTCAATAAAATTTTTATAAGTTACCATCTCAATCTCATTTTCGGAATATCCTCTTTTTTTCAAGGCTTTTTTCACATTTCCTAACTCTGTAACATCGTGAAGACCAAGAAGTCCGTCAGCTTCTTCTCCTTCTGGAGTATAATATTCCGCAAAGTCAAGTCCAAATCCGACTTTATCCAGCCCAATTTTTTCAGCTACATACTCTAAATGATTCAAAAGCATTTCTAGATTTTTCTCATTTTCATTTTGACTAACAAAATTATGGTAACTGTTCATTCCGACCATTCCTCCTCGCTCACCGATACATAAAATTTGATCATCAGTCAAGTTCCTCATTGACGGACAAAGGCTTCTGGCATTAGAATGTGAAGCAAAAAAAGGATTTTTAGAATGTTTGGCAATATCCCAGAATGTTTTATCGTTGGCATGGGAAACATCAAGCAGGATTCCCAATTCATTGATTATTCTCACAGCATCAATTCCAAGTGAAGTCAATCCCCTGTTTTTATCTCCGCTCTGCCCTGTTGCAAAAGCGTTTGTTTCATTCCAAGTCATTCCAATATGTCGCACACCAAGCTGATTTAATAAATAAATATAGTCAAGTTTATCTCCAATCCCTGGAAGCCCTTCTATTCCAAGCATAACTCCAAACTTTTTATCTTCTTCCTTAGTAGTTTCCCAATTTTCAAAAATTTTAAAATCAGATGGCTCTTTTATAACCTTTATCAAATCTCTTGCATGATACAATTCCTCAGTCATTGCTCGCAAATCTGCAAAAAAATATTCTTCAGCATTCTCCACTTCATTTACATTCAAATAAATAACAAAAATTCCTCCAGAAAGCCCTCCTTTTAAGAATTTTTCTTTATATTTATTTCTAATAACATCTTTATTTCCCTTCTGATATTCCCAAAAATTATCTGTCCACACATCTGCATGCATATCAAAAAACATTGATTTTTTCCTTCTTTCTATGTAAATTTATTTATACTATTTTCTGTACTTCTATTTTTCAAAATAAATTTCATTTATATTTTCATTAATCTTCAAAGTACATTTTGCTCCCATCGGCATTGTTACCAAGTCAGGCTTTTCATGTCCACTTTCAAGTCCATAAATTACAGGTTTTTCATAATCCTTGAAAAAATCTTTTAAAAAGTCCATTAACTCATAATTTTCTCCATAAGTATTTTCACAGCCCGCAAAATTACCTAACAAAACCGCATTACAGTCTTCAAATTTTCCAGCATATTTCAAATGTGTCATCATTCTGTCAATTCTGCTGATTTCTTCTTCGATTTCCTCAATAAAAAATATTTTTCCTTTTGTATCAATTTCATAATCTGTTCCTAAAGTTGTAACAATTATTGAAAGATTTCCGCCAGTTAATTCGCCGTTTATTTTTTTATTTTCAAAATCTTTTTTATACAGAAATGAAGTTTCTTTTTCTGCTCCAGTTTTTTCATCTATTGGATTTTCAAATAACCATTTTTCATCTTTTTTCTTATTCAAGGAATTAAAAAAAGATTTTTTTGTAAATTCATTAAAACCATTAAACATATTCGACTTTACCATAGGACCGTGAAAAACTCCCAAATTACACTTCTGATTGAAAGCAATGCTCAAATTTGTAACATCGCTATAACCTACAAAAACTTTAGGATTTTTCTTTATCAATTCATAGTCCAGCTTATCCAAAAGTTGCGAAGCGCTAAATCCCCCCTTCACACAAAAAATTCCTTTAATTTCATCATCAGAAAAAGCCTTGTGTAAATCTTTTACCCTAATTTCAGGCGTTCCCGCCATATATCCTCCAATATTCTCAAAAAGGCTTTCCCCTAAGACTGGCTCAAAACCTAAGTTTTTCACAGTTTCTTTACATTTTTCAATATCTTCTGCAAAAATAGGCGAAGAAGTGCAAACTAAAAACACTTTATCTCCTTGTTTCAATGGCTCTGGAAAATACATCTTTAAACTCCTTTTTTATTATTTCTTTAGTTATAAAGTTTTGTTTTAAATATTCATTTTATTAATTTCAATTTTAAAAACAACTTTTGTAACAATTTTTCTTATATTCCCAGAATTATCATTTTCAGAAACATTAAGTTCAGGCTTGTGAACATCATTTGGGAAAAATACAAGAACATCTCCAGTTGTCATAATTATATCGAATGCTTTTTCACCATCCAGAATTACTAGATCTTTTTCAGCATCAAAACTTTTAATATCCATATTTCTCATATCCCCAACTGAAACTTTTTCAGTTCCATTAATCATAATCTGAACATCAAGATATTTTTTATGGCTTTCCCAAAATTTCTCATTTTCACTTTTTGTAAAATATTTTCCGACATTCATTTTGATATCATTATACTCAATATCATAACTTCCATTTACAAGCGATAAAATTTTATTCTCATTTTTTTTCGCAAATTCAATACAAAATTGAATATCCTTTGCTAAACTTTTGTTTTGAATTTCATCATTCACATTTGTAAAAATCATTTCTTGCACTCTCCTTCAAAATAAAATCACAGCTACTTCTCAACTGTGATTATACCCTTTTTTATTAAAAATTTCAATAAAAAAACTTATTTAAAACTTTATTTATAACATTTTAATCATATTTATTTTTTTCAAAATTTCTTTTTCCAAAATAATTTTATCAATCTTTGTTTTTAGATTTTCATCATAAAAGTTCTCAATCACTGCAAATTCACTGTTTCTGTCTAGATTTTTATCCCAAAATTTTTGAAAATATGGACGTAAAAATTTGTTTATTTCAAGCACAGCCTTCATTTCGCCTTTATGTTTCATAATATTTTGCAAATGTTCCAACACAATCGATTTTGTTTCATCAAAAGTTTGAATTGTGTTTATTTTGCCAATGTTCAGAAATTCCCTTGTTTGTGGAATTAGCCAAGGATTACCGATTATTCCACGTGAAAGTATTATACCGTCAAGACTGCAGGAGGATGTTTTTCGTTTTATCTCGGTAGGCTCAAATAAATCGCCATTTCCAAAAAAATTTATATTTCTTGGCATTTTACTTAGTTTTTCAACAATTTCCCAGTTGGCAGTTCCAGAATACATTTGTTTTTGAGTCCGTCCATGCACACAGATAAAATCAAGATTATGCTTATTTGCCAAATTCAAAAATATTTCAGGATTGTCAAAATCTTTATAGCCAACACGTATTTTTATAGAAATTTCAGCACGAATATTTTGTGTTTCCAAAAGGACTTGATTAACTAAGTCATAATTTTCAAGAAGTGCCGAGCCTGCCCCATTTTTTATAATTTTAGGCTGTGGACATCCCATATTTATATTAATTTTTCTAAATCCCAAATTTTTCAGCTTTAAAATTCCTGAAATCAATTCTTCTTTATCTCCGCCAAAAATTTGTGTTCCAGTTCGCTGTTTATCATCACACTTTAAAAGTTCATTTATTGTAGTATCATCCTCACGATTCAGTAAATTAGCATTTACCATTTCTGTAAATAAAAAATCTGGCTCAAATTTTTCAAGTATTTTTCTAAAGGAATAATCAGTAGTACCAGCCATTGGGGCAGTATATATTTTCATTTTTTCTCCTATTTTTTTATTTTACATTATATACTTAAACTGAAAAAAAATCAAATTTAGAAAGATTATTCGAATAAAATTAGAATTTGACATTTTTTAAAATTATAGTATAATAAATATCGAAGAAAAAAATAATGTTTTGTTAATAATTTTATAAATTGGAGGAAATTTATGAAAGTAAAAAATATAATTGTTAAATTAACTATTATTTTGTCATTATTTTTGTTTTTATCTTGTCAAAATAAAAACTCTGAATTGGAGAAAAAAGTAGAAAAATTAGAAAAGGAGAATGCAGAAATATTAAAAAAACAGAAAGAGCAACAAAATGCTCAAGAAAATACTGCAAATATAAAAAAAGAAGAAAAAACTTTACAACCAAAAATAAAAAATTATGAAGATAAAATAAAAGATAGAATTGCAGATTATGAAGCTGCAAGAGACAAAGTAAGTGAAGAATATGGTTGGAGCGTAGAAGAAACACAAGCAAATGAAAAGCTTAATGAAAAGCTGGATGATGAACTTACAAAAGTTTATAATTTGATAAGAGAAAGAATGTCTGAAAGTAGAAAAATTGAATTTAGAAATGAACAGAGACAATGGATAAAAAATAGAAAAAAGAAAGTAGAAAATTCGAATAATGGTGAGGATGGAAATCCTGGAATGGGTGGACGAGCTGGTGCAAATGTTGAAATATTGACTTATCAAGAGCTTACAAAAGACAGATTAATTAAATTTGCTAGAATGTACGATAATATGGAGTAATGATTTTTTACAGAAAGGAAAAATAATGAATAATGAAAAACAAAATTTTAATATTAGGAATATTAACTTTAATTTCGACAAACTCAATTGCTGGTTGGACAAAATATAGAGATAAAATCATAAATGGAGTAAAAGATTCTTTTCAAAGTTATTCTGAAAACGAAGACTACACACAAAATTATATTGATGATTCTTATAATGATTATTATGAAGATGATGACGAATATGATGGTTCTGATGAAGATTATTACGACAATGATGACTATGAAAACGATTATGATGATAATAGTGATGAATATGATGATGGCTACTATTATGATTAGTTTTTTTTAAATAAAAATCATTTTATATAATAGAAATCAAAGGAAATTAATAAAATATTAAAAAAGAAGAAATGAAATTGAAAAAGATTTTTTTATTATTACTTCTGATTTTATTAGCGATTTCGTGTGGAAAAAGAGAAAATTCAGATACTTTAAATAACAAAGAAAAAACTAGGAAAAAGGAAAAAAGTGTAGAAGAGCAAATAAAAGAAATGGTAAATATTTGGAATGAAGCTTCAAGCAATGCTGATTTTGATACTTTGGAGAAAATTTTAGGTGATAAAATCGAATATTATCAGTCTTCTGTTACAAAAGCCTATTATATTTCTAATCAAAAGAAATTTTTTGAGAAAAATCCTGTTTATGGGCAAAAAATTAAAGGAGATATTAATGTTACACAGATTTCAAATAAGCAGGTAAAGGCCGAATTTGTGAAGGAAGTTACGACTAAAAAAGGTGTAAAGGACTATCCTTCATATTTAGTTTTTGAAAATGTTAATGGAGAATGGAAAAGTGGAAAGAAGCCACAGGCTTGACAGCAAAGTACTATGCAGACAAGAAATTTAAAAGCAAGGAAGAACTGTTAAGGGCAATAAGGAAATACAATATAAGATACAACAACATATCAAGAAAAGTACTGGACTTTAAGAGTCCAAATGAAGTGTTAAAAGAGTACAAGCAAAATCAGTAGGTTAAAGATACATTAGGAAAGGAACATTTTTTTTAATATATTTTTGTAACAAATGTTTGACATCTATACATTTTTCTTATATATTTTTAAAATTTAATCATTTACAATATATATCAATTATATATATATATATATATATTGTATATGACTTTATAGAAATTATATGATATAATAAAAATCAAAGTAAAATAATAATATATTAAGAAAGGAAGATTTAAAATGAAAAAAGTATTATTTTTATTAGGAATATCACTTTGTTCGCTTAATGTAATAGGAGCAGAACAAATTACATCAGGATATTGTGAAGGAAGAGGAAAAATTTTGAATAAAACTTTTGACCATCCGTTTTTAACAATTTCAACTACGTATAAAACATGTCGTATTAATGGAGTAAGATACAATAATATTCGAGTTGACAGAGAATTAAGATCCTATAATTCAAATGCTAAATTGGGAATGAGAGAAGATTATCCTAGCAATAGTTATTATTGTGTGGCAATAGATTATGATGATAGAATTTTACATATTTATCATACTAATGCTGATGAATGCTAAATTAATAGAATTAAAAATGTTGTAAAATGTTTTTTAACAGGAGGAAAATTTTTAACTCCTGTTTTTTATTTGAAATTATTTTTCTATACAACAATCTAAATTTTTTCACGAAAGCATTTAATTCCTCAAGATAAAATATTTTCAAAGTGAAAATAAACTTAAATAATAGAATAATATAGTACAATATATTGAAAATAAATATTTTCTTATTAAGGAGGAGTAAATATGAAAAAAGTATTAGCAATTATTCTGTTATCATTATTAACAGTAGTTTCTTGTACAACTGCTACTGATGGAACGAGAAAAGTTAGTAAAACTGGAATCGGTGCAGGAATTGGAGCGGCTGCGGGAGCTGTAATCGGACAAGCTATCGGAAAGGATACAAAAGGTACATTAATTGGTACAGCTGGAGGAGCCGCAGTTGGAGCAGCTATTGGAAATATATTTGATAGACAGGAAAAAGAATTAAGAAATAAATTAAAAGGAACAGGGGTAGATGTAAAAAGAACTGGAGAAGGTGAAATCAAATTGACAGCACCTGAAAATATTACTTTTGATTTAAATAGCTACGTAATCAAGCCACAATTTAAAAATACGTTGGATTCAGTAGCAACAGTATTAAAAACTTATCCTGACTCAACAATTGTAGTTTCAGGACATACAGACACAACAGGAAATGATGCAATTAACAATCCACTTTCTGTAAATCGTGCAAATTCAGTAGAATCTTATCTTGAGTCACAAGGTATTTCAAGCTCAAGAATAACTTCACGTGGTTATGGAAGTAAACAGCCAATTGCAAGTAACGCAACAGAAGCTGGAAGAGCTCAAAATAGAAGAGTAGAAATTGCTATAATCGCGAATCAACAATAATCTTTAAAAATTTTTAGGGGTTTTTTTCAAATTAAATTTTGAATTAACTCCTTTTTTTACGAAGTTTTAAAATGATAGGTAATCTTTTTGAGATTGAAAAAAATATATAAAAAGAAATAACCGGCTATAGATGAACCTAACTTTTTACTCTCGTTTTAAACTAAAATTACTATAAATTTAGGAGATTTTTATGAAAAAAAATATATTATTAAAATTTATGCTGTTAATCGGAATTTTACTAAGTTTCACATTGAATGCTGGAAATAAAGAAAATTTTAACAATTTTGAAAAATTTTCATTTAGAATGTCAAATAATCCTGATTATATAAGCTACAGAATAATATCAGGAAATGGGGATAAATATCCTGTTCAGCTAAATGTGGGAAATTATCTGGCTTTTATGCCTTCACGATATGCAGCAGTCAATGTTTATGAATTTTTATCTGATACTTTGAAAAAAGATTTTAAAATAATAAAAATAAATAAAAAGGGAAAAATAACAGATCAATCTAAAATTATAAAATATTCTTCAAACGATTTTTTTCTAAACTATAAAGACAATGTAGATTTCGAGAAAGCTGAACTAAAGTCGCTAGGAATGGTGTTTGCAGGAGTAAAAAATGTAGGAATAGGAGAATATAAAATAACTGCTTATGGGAACAAGGGAATTTCTGGAGGAATTGACAGTAAAGGGCTGAATTGGTTAAACTTGGCGTTTATTCCCACAAATTCGGCATTCTATATAAAAATAACTGGCGATAAAAGTCTGGTGTGGAGTCCAAATCGTGATTATAACAGTATTCAATATACATTTTCAGTTGAGAATGGAAAAATAGTGGCTGTGGACAGAAAAGGAAAACATTACTTGACTATTTATCAAAAGGATAACTCTTTATTTGTTGACATGGCAAAACATAATCTTGAATTCCGTGTAAATCAGGCTGAAAATCAGTTGGAATATTGGATAAATCATAAATTAAAATATGTGGAAAAATATCAGATTATATAAAAGAAAATTTATACTATTTTTCATCTAAATAGCAAATGTTTAATAAATTTTGAATTGTATACTATTTTCTAATGTGATTTAGTATTGGATTATTCTGTTTAATATAAGTTTTTACTATTTTTATTATGTTTTTTCTTTATTTTCGCAGGATTGCTCATTGCCGCAAATCCTTATCTTGCAGTAAAGGTTTATACTGAGAATCTCTGTCGGTTTATTAACAGAAAAAAATTATATTTTACTTATTTTAAAATATTAGGTTTTTATCCTTTATTGGAAATGTTTGTAATAAATTCATTATTTAAATAGGGTTTAGTGTTAAAATATTTATAAATATAATAAAAAAGGGGATTTTACTCCCCTGCCATTTCTTTAGACTTTTCCGTACAAGCCTTAACGGCTTCCATTACAGTTCCTCTAAATTTACCATCTTCCAGTACTTTCAAGGCGGCAATTGTAGTTCCTCCTGGAGAAGTTACCTCATCTTTCAAAATTCCTGGATGTTTTTTGGTTTCAAGCATCATTTTAGCTGAGCCTAAAACCGTTTGGGCAATAATTTCATAAGCTTTGTCCCTTGGCATTCCTTCCAGTACCCCGCCATCCGCAAGAGCCTCCATAAATACGTAAACATAGGCTGGTAAAGAGCCACTAATTCCTGTATAGGCATGCATAAGTTTTTCCTCAATTTCAATACTTTTTCCAAAACTATTCAGCAATTTAAAAATCATACTTTTTTCATTTTCCTGAATGTTATGATTAAAAGAAACTGCCGTCATTCCTTCCATCATTTGAGCAGGTGTGTTTGGCATAGTTCTAATAACTTTTTTGTCAGTTCCAATAATATTTTCAATAAAATCAATGCTAATTCCAGCGGCAATTGATAAAACAATCGTTTTTTCTGACAAGTTATCTTTTATTTTATCCAGTACTTTTGGAACAATATTTGGTTTTACAGAAAGGATGAGAATATCGCTTTCTTTTGCAAGTTCGTTTTCATTTTCTGCTTTTTTTACACCGTACTCTTTTGATAATTCTTCAATTTTTTCCTTGTTTAAATCAAAAATAGCTATATTTTTATTTTCAAGAAAGTTTGAAGATGTAACGCCTTTCAATATAGAGCTTCCCATATTTCCTGCTCCAATAATTCCTAATTTCATTTGATTTTGCTCCTTATTATGATATTAAAAAATTATTCTAGAAATTTTAAAATTCTAATTTAAATACACACTATTTGCTATTTCTAAAAATTTTTGCACTTCTTTTATAGATAGTTTCATTATTTCCTAATTTTAGATTTGTAAGGCATGCTGCTACAAAGAAATAGTCAGAAAGTCTATTGATATATTGAAGTCCAACTTTATTTATTCCTTCATTTGCTTCAATTACAGCAATCATTTTTCGTTCCAAGCTACGAGTGCTTGTCCTCATAAGATGGAACATGCTTGACATTCTGCTTCCTCCAGGAATTACAAAACATTCTAATTTAGGCAATTGTGGAATATATTCATCCATTCTTTCCTCAAGCCATTTCACATCATCAATTGTTTGCTTGTACTCTCGTAATCCATCAGGAGTCGCAAGGTCACTTCCGCAGTCAAAAAGCTGCTGCTGTATATTTTCACATTCTTCACGTATCTTTCCAAGTATATCATTCAACTTTTCATCTTCACGAATTTCAGCAATAATTACTCCAAGTAATGAACAAACTTCATCCATTGTTCCATACGCTTCCACTCTCACATGAGTCTTGCTGACTCTTTGTCCTCCATAAAGTCTTGTAAAACCTTCATCACCATATTTTGTGTATATTTTCATAAATATCAACTTCCTTTAATATATTTTTATTATTTTACAATAATTTTTTAATTTTTAAATTTCATATAAATTATCTATAAATTCATCAAAATTATCCGCTATTTTTATAACGAATGTAAATGCGTAATAAAAATAAATTCCTCCATTCACTTTGTGTAAAAGAAAAATTTCATCTTCTTTATTTTCAATTAAATCAAGCGGAATCAAATCATCTCTTAATTTTTCCTCGTTATCTAATCCAATATGAGGAGAGTGTTTCCAATTTTTCACACATGCCTCTAAAACTCTATCTTCAAAGAATAATTGCCATACACTTAATAATTTTTTATCACAAAAAAAGGATTCTATTTGTTCATTAAACATTTCTTTTTCTTCTTCATCTTCCAAATCGTAAACATCTTTATACATTTCACATAAAATTTCTTTAATTTTTTCATAAGTTTCATTTTTTAATTTATAACCATATTTTCCAGAACAATAAATAGCATCATTTTCTTCTATCAATTTTCTGTATTTATTTAACCCTAATTTATCAAGTAATTCTGTTGATAAATATTTTCTTTCATCAAAATTTTTTCTTTTATCCAGTTCAAAATACTCCATCATTTCTTATATTTTCTCCTATTAATTATTATTTCATTTGCTAACGATTTCCACGCTTTTTCTATAAAATATTAGACTAATATTTACTTTTTTTTATTTTTCCAATAACCCCACTACCTCAATATGCCCAGTCTGCGGAAACATATCCACAGGTGTAATTTTTTTAAGCAAATACCCATTTTCAGCTAAAATCTTCACATCTCGTGCAAAAGTAGCAGGATTGCAGGAAATATAGACAATTTTTTCAATTTTATTCTGTATAACACTCTTTAATGCTGATTCTTCGATTCCTCGTCTTGGAGGGTCAAAAACTATTGCTCCGACATTTTCTCTCTTCAAAATTTTTGGCAGTTCCTTCTCAACTTTTCCATTTATAAATTCTACATTTTGAATGGAGTTTTCATAAGAAGTCAGTTTTGCAGCAAGTGTTGAACTTTCTACACTTTCAATCCCAATAACTTTCTTTATATTTTTTGAAAGCATCATTGCAATTGTTCCAGTCCCTGAAAATGCGTCAATTACTGTTTTTTCGTAGATTTTATAAGTATTTTTATTTTCTTCATTCAAAAAGTTTATTGCAACATCGTAAAGTTTCAGTGCCTGTTTTTTATTAATTTGGAAAAATGAATTTGGATAAATCTTGAATTTTAATCCTTCCATTTCCTCTTCCAAATACTGGCTTCCAAATAAATGGACATTTTTACCTAAAATTACATTATTCTGCTCAGTTTTTACAGAAATATAGATTGATTTTATGCAGTCATTTTCATCATACATTTCTTCCAGCACTTTTGAAAGCTGATTATACTGCGAATTTTTATTCACGACAACAACTATCATAACTTCATCTTTTTCATTATTTCTAACCATTATCTGCTTCAAAAATCCAGTATTATTCACTTCATTAAAAACTTTAAATTCCTTTTTTGTACCCGAAAAACTATTTACTTTCTGCAAAAATTTATCAATAATTATTTTAGCAATTTCTGACTTTAGAAGACTTTCTTTAGCTGAAAATACATTGTGGGACTTTCTTGAATAAAACCCCGTCTGAATAATCCCATTCTTTTTGAAAAATGGTTCAGCTGTCTTATTTCTATAATTAATTTTTTCATCACTTCCAATAATTTTGCCAATTTTTACCTTTTTCAAATCAATTTCAGCAATCTTTGTCAACACTTCCTCAAGCATCTTATCCTTATACTCAAGCTGTTTTTCATATTTAAGCATTCCAAAATCACAGCCATCAAAATCCTCAAAACTAATTTTGGACATATCCTCAATCCTGTCCTTTGATGGTTCAATTATCCTAGTTATAAGCCCCCTCGCATACGACTTTTTAACCGAAATAATCTCGATTTCTACTTTATCTCCTGGCACACTCATCGGCACAAATACTGCAAATCCATCAACTCTTCCGAGTCCTTCTCCACCAAACACTATTTTTTCTATCTCAATTTCCAGTTTTTGTCCAATTTTATAATTATTTTTTATTTTATTCATCTCATTCCTTTTTTATTTCAAATATTCTTTTCAAATATCCAAATAAATTATTTTTTATTAATTTTTATATATTTTGATTAATAAATATTTTTTCA
>NZ_KI271321.1 GCF_000469385.1 Leptotrichia sp. oral taxon 879 str. F0557 | reverse complement strand
AATGGAGGAAAAATTAAAATGGCAAAAGCTAAATTCGAGAGAAGCAAACCACACGTAAACGTAGGAACAATAGGTCACGTTGACCATGGGAAAACAACAACAACAGCAGCAATTTCAAAAGTATTGGCTGAAAAAGGGCTAGCTGAAAAAGTTGACTTTGAAAACATTGACCAAGCGCCTGAAGAAAGAGAAAGAGGGATTACAATCAACACAGCTCACATTGAGTATGAAACAGAAAAAAGACACTATGCTCACGTTGACTGTCCAGGGCATGCGGATTACGTAAAAAACATGATTACAGGAGCAGCTCAAATGGATGGTGCTATCTTAGTAGTATCAGCAGCTGACGGTCCTATGCCTCAAACAAGAGAGCATATCCTTCTTGCAAGACAGGTTGGAGTACCTTACATCGTAGTTTACTTGAACAAAGTTGACATGGTAGATGACGAAGAATTATTAGAGTTAGTAGAAATGGAAGTAAGAGAATTACTTACAGAATATGGATTTCCTGGAGATGACGTTCCAGTAATCAAAGGATCTTCATTAGGAGCATTAAATGGAGAAGCTCAATGGGTAGA
>NZ_KI271320.1:15253-31916 GCF_000469385.1 Leptotrichia sp. oral taxon 879 str. F0557 | reverse complement strand
GAGAGACTATGCTTACGAATTACGGGCTTAGAGCGAAGGATATTGCACAAACGGTGCTGAATAATTTAAAATAGTAAATTAAGTGAACAATATAGAAAAGCCATACCAATTTTCAAAATGAGGAGAATAGGTATGGCTTTACTTAAAAAGAGAGGTATTTTTATGGATTTAAAAAATATGATAAACGGGACTGATATTCGGGGAATAGTTGCAAAATACGAGGATAAGGACATTAATTTATCTGAAAAGGAAGTCGAGTTCATAGCAAAAGGATTTGGGCTTTGGATAACTGAAAAATGTGATGAAATAGCAAGGAATGAAAACAGGAAGGTTAAAGTAGCAGTTGGATATGATGCAAGGCATACAGGGCCTAAATTTTCAGAAATTATAAGAAAAACTTTGGTGGAAATGGAAATTGATGTATATGACTGCGGAATGTCAATAACACCATCGCTTTTTATGGCTACGATATTTGAGGATTATAAAGCTGATGGCGCAATGATGATAACCGCCAGCCATTTACCGAGCTACTACAACGGGATTAAATTTTTTACTAAAAACGGAGGGCTTCAAAAAACTGATGTTAATAAATTTCTAGAAATGGCTGAAAAACGAGAAAAAAATTTATTTAAAAAAGAAAAAGGTGTAGAAACTTTAAAAAATCTAGCAGATGACTATGCTTCATATATATGCGAACTAATAAAAAATAAAATTGGGAAAGGGGACAAGCCTCTAAAAAACCTACGAATAGTGATAGATGCAGGAAATGGAGCTGCGGGATTTTTTGCCAAAAAGGTAATAGAAGTTTTGGGTGGAGATACTACTGGAAGCCAATTTTTAAATCCTGATGGTAACTTTCCAAATCATATTCCGAATCCTGAAGAAAAAGAAGCGATAGAATCAATAAAAAAAGCAGTTCTTGATAATAATGCAGATTTTGGAATAATATTTGATGCAGATGGAGACAGAAGCGCTTTTATAGATAAGAATGGACGTGAAATTAACAGAAATAACCTTATCGCATTGCTTAGTGAAATATTGTTAAAAGAACATTCTGGTGGCATAATTGTAACAGATTCGATTACATCGGCAGGGTTAAAAGAATTTATAGAAAACTGTGGCGGGATTCACCACAGATTCCAGCGAGGATACAAGAACGTAATAAATGAATCTATAAGGCTGAATAACGAAGGAAAGTATTCTCCTCTTGCTATAGAAACGTCAGGGCATGCCGCATTTAAAGAAAATTATTTTCTTGATGATGGAGCATACATGGCTGCAAGGCTTTTGGTTCAGCTTGTGGAGAGCAGGGAAAAAGGCATTGAATTTACAGATGTTCTGAATGAGCTGCCTGAGCCTGTTGAGGAAATAGAAATAAGAATTCCTATAAAAGATAAAGATTTTCGGGCTTGTGGAGAAAAAATTGTGGAAAACTTTAGAGAATATGCTGAAAAAAAAGAAGATTGGAGCCTAGAAAGTCCTAACTATGAAGGTGTAAGAGTAAATGTGGGTCAAAAAAGCTGGTTTTTAATCAGATTATCACTGCACGAACCACTTTTGTGCGTTAATATAGAAGCAGAAAAAGAAGGAATGGGGAATGATATTTTAGAAGAATTGAAAGATTATTTAAAAAAATACGAAAAAATGGAAATTTAAGAAAAAATAAAAAATAAAAATTAAAAAAAGGTATTGATAAAATTTATAAATGTGGTAAAATATACATGGGTTTATTACCCACTCTAACTTAAATTAGCTAAATAGTTCTTTAGCAGAAAAAACTGATTAAATTCAGTTTTTTTTCTTTTTTGGTTATTTTTTTGAAAATTTAAAAAAGAAAATTGAAAAATGGCTTTTAAAATGTTAAAATTAGATGTGAAAAAATAAATTTGGAAAGGAGCGGTATTTAATTTTAAATACTGAATAAATAATTATGAATATAGTGTTATTTGGAGCACCAGGAGCAGGAAAAGGAACTCAAGCAAAGGAATTAATTCAAAAATATGAAATTCCTCAAATTTCAACAGGGGACATTTTGAGAGCTGCAATTGCAAATAAGACTCCACTAGGAATGGAAGCCAAAAAATTGATGGATGAAGGGAAATTGGTTTCTGATAACATTGTAAATGGGCTTGTGGAAGCAAGATTGCAGGAAGATGACTGTAAAAAAGGATTTATTTTGGACGGATTTCCAAGAACAGTAGCTCAAGCTGAAGAACTTGACAAAATTTTGGCAAAATCAAACAGAGAAATTGAAAAAGTAATCGCACTTGAAGTTAGCGATGAAGAAATTATTGAAAGAATCACAGGAAGAAGAGTATCGAAAAAGACTGGTAAAATTTATCACATAAAATATAATCCGCCAGTTGATGAAAATCCAGAAGATTTGGAACAAAGGGCAGATGATAATGAAGAAACAGTGAAAAAAAGACTTGCAGTTTACAACGAACAGACAGCACCAGTATTGGATTTTTACAAAAAACAAAATAAAGTTTACAGTGTAGATGGTGCAAAAAAACTGGAAGAAATTACAAAAGATATAATTGATATCTTGGAAAAATAGTAAATAATTTCAAATTATTTAAGATTGAATTTGATTTTAGAGTAATATTACTAAACTTATTTGATATTATTTGATAATTAATAAAATTTTATTTGCAAAAGTACAAGATTTTTTGTAAAAAAGTATTAAATTGTCAAATATATATACTAAAAAAATAAAAAAGAAATTTAGAAAGAAGAAGTACAAAAAATGATAATTTATAAAACATTGGATGAAATAAAAAAAATAAAAAAAGCTAATGAAATAATCGCAAGACTTTTTGAAGATGTATTGCCAAAACACATAAAAGCTGGAATCAGCACATACGAATTGGACCAAATCGCTGAAGACTACATTAGAAGTCAAGGAGCAATTCCAGGAACTAAGGGTTACGATGTAGGACATCCATATCCTCCTTATCCAGCCGCAACTTGTATCTCTGTAAACGAAGTCGTAGTACACGGTATTCCTAGCAAAAAGCAGATACTGAAGGAAGGAGATATTCTGACAGTTGATACGGTTACAGTACTTGATGGATATTTTGGTGATGCTGCTATTACTTATGCTGTAGGAGAAATTGATGAAACTTCTAAAAAGCTTATGGAAGTTACTGAAAAGGCAAGAGATATCGGGATTGAAGCGGCACGTGCCGGAAACAGAATTGGAGATATTGGGCATGCTATTCAGGAATATGTAGAGAGCTTTGGATTCTCACTTGTAAGAGATTTTGCAGGGCATGGAGTAGGAAAGGAAATGCACGAAGATCCAATTATTCCAAATTATGGGAAAGCTGGAACAGGGGCTAAAATTGAAGATGGAATGGTAATCACAGTTGAACCGATGGTAAATGTCGGTACTTATAAAGTAAAAGTTCTATCGGATATGTGGACTGCAGTTACCAAAGATGGAAAACGTTCAGCCCAATACGAACACAGCCTTGCTATTATTGATGGGAAGCCTGTAATTTTAAGTGTAAGAGATTAAACTAAAAAAAGAACATGAAAATATAAAGAAGGGAGAGAATTATTTTGAGCATACTGGCATTCATATTAATATTATTTGTGGCATTGGAGCATTATTATATATTAATCCTTGAAATGTATCTTAATGAAAGTGAAACTGTTCAAAGAAACTTTGGACTGGAAATAGACTTTTTAAAAGATGAACGTGTAAAAAAAATGATGGCAAATCAAGGGCTGTACAATGGTTTTCTTGCCACAGGATTAGTGTGGAGTTTAATCGAAAGTGGAGAATTTCAATTTCAAATTGCAGTTTTCTTCCTGATTTGTATTATCTGTGCGGCTATTTATGGTACTGTCACAGTTTCTAAAAAAATATTTTTAGTGCAGGGTTTACCTGCTTTAATGGCTATTATTGCAGTATTATTGCCGTTAATATTTTAATAATTTTGATTAAATTTTAAAAAATGCACCTGAACTAGAGAATTTTACTTCGGAAAGTTTGGGTGTTTTTTTGAAATGAATAAAAAGAGAAAATTGATTTTTTTCGTTACAAAGTTTGTTTTTATTTTTAAAATGATGTTTAGAAATGTATTTTTTGTGTGATACTATAAGTAATAGGGGGAAATAGTAGAAATGTATATGAAAATTAAAAAATATTTATTTAAAAAGGTTGGGAATAAAGCACTAGCTTTTATTTTAGTTAAATCATTTAATATTGTTAGGAATTAAAAAAAACTTGCTATTTGAATAGAGTATAGAAATTTATAAATAAAAAACAGTCCATTTGGTATTGACAGACTGTATTTTATGACCAATTAATTCTTCGGTTGTGATATATGAAAAGATTAATAATATTAATATTAACAAATTTATTATAGCAAAAATTTTTTAGAAAATCAATACCTTTGAAAAAAAATTTGGTAAAATGTTGCAATTAATATTACAATTTATGAATAAAAAGTTTTTTATATAAATATAGAAGTTTTATAAAATTACTTTAAAACGAGGTTTGAAAGACTTAGAATTTAATTTTAAAATTGTAATTATTTTTCTTTGATTGAAATTTAGAAAATTTTAGAGTATCTAAAATAGAGATATTCCTAAATTTAAAAAGATTTATGTAATAAAATTTAAAATTTTTAGAAAAAATTTTTAAAAATCTAAAAATATGTTAGAAAAATTTGAAAAAAAGTGCTTTTTTTGTTATACTTTAGTTGAAAAAATAGTTTAATAAAAAATCACTTTAAAACTAAATATAATTATTATTTATAATTTTGTAAATTTGGTTTTTAAGTAGTTTTGTTGTATTATTATTCGATTTTAAAGTTGTATTACTATGTGTGGAATAATAGAGATTTCTTGATTTTAAAGAAATCTAGGGAATAAAATATATTAAGGAGACAAAAGAAAATGAAATTGAATTTTAATTATCAATTTGCAAAAAATTTTTTTAATGAAAATGAATTGAAACAGATTAAACCGTATGTAGAATTGGCAAATGAAGTACTGGCTTCAAAAAGTGGAGCAGGAAATGATTTTTTAGGATGGGTTGACTTGCCTGAAAACTATGATAAAGATGAATTTGCTAGAATAAAAAAAGCGGCTGAAAAAATTAAAAATGATTCAGAAGTTTTAGTTGTAATTGGAATTGGAGGATCGTATTTAGGGGCAAAGGCTGCAATTGAATTTTTGTCACACAGCTTTTACAATAACTTGCCAAAAGATAAAAGAAAAACTCCGGAAATTTACTTTGCAGGAACAAATATGAGCGGTGTTTATTTACAACATTTAATAGAAGTTGTTGGAGACAGGGATTTTTCAGTAAATGTAATTTCAAAATCTGGAACTACAACTGAACCTGCGATTGCATTCAGAGTGTTCAAAAAAATGCTGGAAGAAAAATATGGAAAAGAAGAAGCTGCAAAAAGAATATATGCTACAACAGATAAGGAAAAAGGAGCATTAAAGACACTTGCTACAGCTGAAGGATATGAAACTTTTGTTGTACCTGACAATGTTGGTGGAAGATTTTCTGTATTGACTGCAGTAGGACTTTTACCAATTGCAGCGGCTGGAATTAATATTGATGAATTGATGGCTGGAGCAAAAGATGCGATGAATGACTTTGCAAATAAAAATATGGACGAAAATCAGGCTTTACAATATGCGGCTGTGAGAAATATTTTACATAGAAAAGGAAAAGACTTGGAATTAATGGTAAATTATGAGCCAAGAGTTCATTATTTGGCAGAATGGTGGAAACAGTTATTTGGAGAATCTGAAGGAAAAGATGGAAAAGGATTGTACCCAACTTCGGCAGATTTTTCAGCAGACTTGCATTCATTGGGTCAATATATTCAGGAAGGAAAAAGATTATTCTTTGAAACAGTAGTTTCTATTGGAAAAACAGAAGTGGAATTTGTCATTGAAAGTGACAAGGATAACCTTGATGGACTAAACTTTATTGCTGGAAAAACATTGGATTACGTAAATAAAAAAGCAACTGATGGAGTAATTTTGGCACATATTGACGGAAATGTACCTAACTTAGGCGTAAACATTCCTGAAGCCACTCCTTATCATTTAGGATATACATTCTATTTCTTTGAAAAAGCATGTGGAGTAAGTGGATACCTTTTAGGTGTAAATCCATTTGATCAGCCAGGAGTGGAAGCATATAAGAAAAATATGTTTGCGTTATTAGGAAAACCTGGATATGAAGAAGCTGGAAAAGAATTGGAAAAAAAATTGAATGAAGTTAAATAGTATTTCAACCGAGATATTTCTAAAATACCTTACATCATGATTCATATAGTTCAATTTTGAAAAATTCTAGTAAATTTTAATAAATTTATATAAATTGAAAAATTAATTTGGTTTGGAAAGAAGGTGGCTGATTTGGAACATTTTTCAAGTAGCCATCTTTTGTTGTATGTGTTGTGGGTTTTGGAAAGGATGTAGAAAATGACAAAAGAGAATTTGTGGAAAAATTATACAGATGAGCAAAAGAAAGTGATTTTTGACTTTGCTGAGGATTATAAAAAATATTTGGATTCTGCCAAAACTGAGAGAGAATTTGTGGATTTGACAGAAAAGGAACTTAAAAAAAATGGCTTTGTCAATATTAATGAAAAAAGTGAATTGAAAAAAGGGGATAAAATTTATTTTAACAATAGAAATAAAAATATCATTGCAGTAATTGTTGGAAATGATATAAAAAGCGGAATCAATATGATTGTCTCCCATGTGGATTCACCAAGACTGGATTTGAAGCCAAATCCGATAATGGAAGAAGAAGAATTTGCACTATTAAACACGCATTATTATGGTGGAATTAAAAAATATCAATGGGCCGCGACTCCGCTTGCATTGCATGGTGTTGTTTTCTTAAAAAATAGAGAAAAAGTGACACTTTCTATTGGAGAAAAAGATGACGAGCCTGTATTCAGTATGCCTGATATATTGCCACATTTGTCTTACAATGTGCAGGATGAAAGAAAGGCAAGAGATGTTATTAAAGGTGAAGAACTAAAATTATTATTTGGAAATATGCCTTTAAATGATGAAAATGTAAATAAAAAAATAAAGCAGTTTGTGCTTGATAAATTGAAAAAAGATTATGGAATAGAAGAAGATGATTTCTTTACAGCAGAGCTGGAAGTTGTACCAGCTGGAAAATTACGAGATGTGGGGCTTGATAAGAGTATGATTGGAGGATATGGTCAAGATGACAGAATCTGTGCATATACTTCGCTTAGAGCTTTGTTTGATATTAAGGAAACTGAGAAAACTATTATGATTTATTTGACAGATAAAGAAGAAATTGGAAGTGAAGGTTCTACAAGCTTGAAATCAACATTGCCTGAATATGTTGTTGGAAAAATGCTATCACTTACAGAAAAAAATTATAATGATCAGATATTAAGAGAAACTTTATGGAACTCAAAAGCGTTGTCTTCAGACGTTACAGCTGCGTTAAATCCTGTATTTAAGTCAGTTCATGATGTGGAAAACGTGGCAAGATTATCTTATGGACTGGCGTTTGCAAAATATACAGGAAGTCGTGGAAAAGCTATGGCAAACGATGCTGATGCAGAATTTATTCAGGAAATAAGATAAATATTTGACAAAAATGAAATTAAATATCAGTCGGGTGGCTTTGGAAAAGTAGATGAAGGTGGCGGAGGAACAGTTGCTAAGTTCTTAGCTTACTACGGAATCAGAACGATAGATGCAGGGCCTGCACTTTTATCAATGCACTCTTTATTTGAAATCTCATCAAAAGCGGATTTGTATGAAACATACAGAGCATATAAAGTATTTTTTGAGTTAAATTAGGGAGAGTAGATAATTAGGAGAAAAAATGGGCTATAAAATTATAATTTATAAAGATAATAAATTCTACAAGGAAGAGAATTTAAAACAAAATTGGGAAAATTTTATATATAAATGGGGAAATGTCGAGTCAGGAAGTTATTTTTTTGAAATAAAGGATGAGGAAAGTGGAGTAATAAGTGGTGTGACTTACAGCCATACAGCACCTTTTGCAAAAAGATTTGAGGCAGTAGTGGATGAAAACTTGCCGCCAAAATCAATAACTGGATTTCAAAAAGGAATAGATATTTATGTAGAATATTCTCCCTCAAAAAAGATATTTTCATTAACTAAAATGAAATTTTACAGAATGAATTTGGATATTGCTGATTTTGGACTAGAAAAGGCGGATAAAGTTGAAATTGCAGGTAACTTTAATAACTGGAAGCCTGATACAGAACCTATCCATCATTTTGAAGGAACAAACTATAAAGTAGTACTTGCTTCGCCTGAAGGAGTTTATGAATATAAATATCTGATTGATGGAAAATGGTATCCTCAGAATGAAAATAGAAAACTGGTTATTGGAGAAAATGGAGCATTGTTTCCTCAAGGAGATTTTGGAACTGGAAAATTTGTGTATGAAGCAATTGATAAAAATACTGATTTGAAGGCGATAGTACATGATTATAACAGTTTGCAATATTTTAATAAATTGTCGGATAGTGAATATGAATTTAAAATAAGAACTCAGATGAATGATGTGGAACGTGCCTACGTTAGTGTAGTTCTACATGAGGAAGATAGTTATGAGATGATTTATGAACTGGAAAGATATCAGGATAAGACAAATGGATTCGATTATTTTGAAAGAATAATAAATTTTGGTAAAGAAGCCAAAAAGCTTTTGTATTATTTTATTCTTGAAGATAATGGCTCAAGAGCATATTTTAACGGGAAAACATTGAGCTATAGCAAACCAAAGAGATTAATTGTGAATACGACTTCTAAGGATATACAGTTATTTGATGTACCAAACTGGGCAAAAGAAGCAATCTGGTACAATATTTTCCCAGACAGGTTTTACAATGGAAATCATTATAATGATCCAATTTTTAATGAATTTGGACCAGAAGCATTTAAGCCAAATAGACTTCATGAACAAAATTTTGTAGAAGAATATAAATGGGAAAAAAGTAATAATGTGCTTAGTCAGTTTGATAGAAACAGATGGACTGCTGACTTTAGGGAACAGGTAATTTGGGAAAAACTGGGTGAGCGTGAAATTGACTACAGCTTGAAATATGCTAGAATGTATGGTGGAGATTTACAGGGAATAAAAGAAAAAATACCATACATGAAGGAATTGGGAATTAATGCAGTATGGCTAAATCCAGTATTTTTCTCATATCAAAACCATAAATATGGGGCAAATGACTTTAGACATATTTCACCAGACTTTGGAACAATAAAGACAAGTGGAAAAACTCATGGTGTGGAAATTAATAAAAATAACAAATATGGGAATAAGTCGTATGTGGATGTACTTGGAAACAAGGCTTCGACAAGCAGTGAGCTAAAACTTCTGGAAGTAAGCCTGAATGGTGAAAATCGGGGGAGAAATGGATATGGGGAAACAGAAGACCCATCAACTTGGGTTTGGACAGAATCAGATTTGATAATGGTAGATTTGATAAAGGAATTTCATAAAAATGGTATCCGTGTAATATTTGATGGGGTTTTCAATCATAGCAGCAGTGAACACTGGACATTTAATATGGTGCTTGCCGATGGAGAAAATTCTAAATACAAGGATTGGTATAAATTTACAGATTTTGGAGAACATGTCCCAATAACAGATGAAATGAATGAAGAACAGGCATTTGAAACTTTAATTGCAAATAGAAAGAGAACTGCTTACAACGCTTGGGCTGGATTTGATTCACTTCCTGAATTTAACACATTTAATCAGGAGTACAAGGAATATATTTTCAATATTACAAGAAAATGGATGTATGGTCCTGATGGAAAAGAAAGTGAAAACTGGATGGAGGACGACGGGATTGACGGATGGCGACTAGATGTGCCAAATTGTCTTGAAAATCAGAATTTCTGGAATGAATGGCGTGAAGTTGTAAAGGGCAGCAAGAAAGATTCATACATAACTGCTGAACTTTGGGGAAATGCTGCAGGAGATATTAATGGTGGAAATAAATTTGACACTGTAATGAACTATGAATGGTTAAAAACAGTCATTGGTTTCTTTATAAATCAAAGCCGTGAAGGTGGTGTAAGGTATAAATTAAAGGCACAAGACTTTTTCAACGAACTTCGAGAAAAAAGAACTTGGTATCCGTATCAGGCGTTGCAGGCGAGCCAGAACTTAAACGGTTCGCATGATACTGACAGGCTTTATTCAAGAATTGTAAATGATGTGCTTGGAAGAAATCTGGAGGAAGGAAAACAGCTGGAAAAAGGATATAACGGGATTCGTCCAGATTTAGCTTCAAATTATCATCCAAATACAACAATAGATTGGCGAAATAGTCCAATCAAACCAAAAGATATACTAAAATTAATTTCAATATTCCAAATGACTTATATTGGAGCACCAATGCTGTTTTATGGTGATGAAGTAGGAATGTGGGGAGCAACAGACCCATATTGTCGAAAGCCGATGTTATGGAATGAATTTTTATATGATGATGAAAAAAATCCGTCTCACATTAATCAAAATGAAGTTTATCAACAAAAAGTCGACCGTGATTTATTTGAATGGTATAAAAAGTTAATAAAAATTCGTCTTGAAAATAAAACACTTGTTTATGGTAAGTTTAGAGAAGTGTTTGCTGACAATGAAAGAGATATAATTGCATACGAAAGAGTAATTGAGGATCATTCAATTATTATTGTAATAAATAATTCATTTAACAGTTGGGAAAACGTGGAATTTGAGACAAATTATCAAGATGAAAGATTTATCGACTTGGTAACAGAAGGCAGAATATTCAGAACAAGTTTGGCTGGAAAAATTAAATTGGATTTAAAAGCTAAGGAAGGGATGATTTTGCGAAAAGTTAGGGTAGATGCAGATTATGAGTAAATAGAGATAAGGAGCTATATTTAATGGTTCCTTATTTTTTTGAAATTTAATATTGATGTGGTATACTAAAAATGGAAAATTGTATTTTTTATTAGAAAGATGTAAAATTGATTTAATTTAAAAATATTTTATTAGATTAAAGTAGAAACGAGGAGATTGGAATGGGAAATTTATTTGGACATAAGAGATGGTATGAAGTTCGTGATAAAAAAGATTTTAAAATAAAACGGAAAGTAAAAGTTAAAAGGAACTATGATGGAAACAAATACATTTTAAATATTAATGAAAATAATAATAAAGAAAAAATTGATAATAATAAATTTATTGGAGAATTTGTTAATTATAAAAAAAATAATAATGTTCTTAAAGAATTTAAAAGGAAATTTCATGCAGGAAATATTCTATTTAAGTTGAAAGGTAAAGAAGAAATCATAAGAATAGAAAATAATGATGATTTTTTGGAAACAGAAGAAGTTGTATTATATATAGAAGTATATGGAAAATCTGAGAAATTGAAAGCACTGGAGATTACAAAAAAGAAAATAATAGATGAAGCAATTAGGCAAGGAATAACTAAAGATGATAAAAAAATAGAAATAAAGAGACAAGAGAATGAAGAAGAAATAGAGATAGATATCAGAGATGAGTATACTAATAAAACACTAAATGATTGTTCAATAATATTAAGAATAATAGAAAATGATGAATTAGAAACAAAAAAATCAATTTACGAAATTTTTAAAAATATTAACATGAGTTTATATAAGATTATAGAAAAAATAATTGAAAATGAAACAGAAAAAGTATTTGAAAATCGATATTATGAAGAACATTTAAGAGAAAAATTATTGAAAGATAATAAAATAGATGTTATTTTGACTAATTTTATGGAAATAAGAGAAAAAATAAAAAGTAATTTAGAAATTATGGGTTTTGTAAAATTTTATCTTAATGTTAGTGGTGATAAAAAGAAATCTGAAAATAAAAAAATGTTTGTTGAAAAGATTTTAAATACAAATGTAGATTTAACGGTAGAAGATATAGTAGATTTTATTGTAAAAGAATTAAAATTTTGGAATATTACTAAAAGAATTGAAAAAGTAAAAAAATTTAATAATGAATTTCTTGAAAATAGAAGAAATAGAACATATATAAAATCTTATGTACTATTAGATAAGCACGAAAAATTTAAAATAGAAAGAGAAAATAAAAAAGATAAAATTGTAAAATTTTTTGTAGAAAATATAAAAAATAATAGTATAAAAGAAAAAATAGAAAAAATTTTAGCAGAATTTAAAATAAATGAATTAATAAAAAA
Organism: Leptotrichia sp. oral taxon 879 str. F0557; assembly: GCF_000469385.1. Classification (GTDB taxonomy): domain Bacteria; phylum Fusobacteriota; class Fusobacteriia; order Fusobacteriales; family Leptotrichiaceae; genus Leptotrichia; species Leptotrichia mesophila. The sequence goes on along the minus strand of NZ_KI271320.1, from coordinate 19,680 downwards.
ACTAGAAAAAGAACTAAAAAAAGGAAATTGTGATACAGAAATTTTTGGAATATTTAAAAAACATTATAAAGTTAATTTTGATTCGAAAAAATTTTCAAATAAATCTGATGAAGAAAAAGAACTATATAAAATCATATATCGATATTTAAAAGGAAGAATTGAAAAAATATTGGTAAATGAACAAAAAGTCAGATTAAAGAAAATGGAAAAAATAGAAATAGAAAAAATTTTAAATGAAAGTATATTATCTGAAAAAATTTTAAAAAGAGTTAAGCAATATACGTTAGAGCATATTATGTATTTAGGGAAATTAAGACATAATGATATAGTTAAAATGACAGTAAATACTGATGATTTTTCTAGACTTCACGCTAAAGAAGAGTTGGATTTAGAATTGATTACTTTTTTTGCTTCTACTAATATGGAATTGAATAAGATTTTTAATGGAAAAGAAAAAGTAACAGATTTTTTTGGCTTTAATTTAAATGGCCAAAAAATTACACTAAAAGAAAAAGTTCCTAGTTTCAAATTAAATATTTTAAAAAAGTTAAATTTTATAAATAATGAAAATAATATTGATGAAAAATTATCTCATTTCTATTCTTTTCAGAAAGAAGGATACTTATTAAGAAATAAAATTTTACATAATTCTTATGGAAATATTCAAGAAACTAAAAATTTAAAAGGAGAATATGAAAATGTTGAAAAGTTAATAAAAGAACTAAAAGTTAGTGATGAAGAAATTTCTAAGTCCTTAAGTTTAGATGTTATATTTGAAGGTAAAGTTGATATAATTAACAAAATTAATAGTTTAAAAATAGGAGAATACAAAGATAAAAAATATTTACCTTCTTTTTCAAAAATTGTTCTTGAAATAACGAGAAAATTTAGAGAAATAAATAAAGATAAATTGTTTGATATTGAAAGTGAAAAAATAATATTAAATGCAGTGAAATATGTTAATAAAATATTATATGAAAAAATAACTTCAAATGAAGAGAACGAATTTTTAAAAACATTACCTGACAAATTAGTAAAAAAAAGTAATAATAAAAAAGAAAACAAAAATCTATTATCAATAGAAGAATATTATAAAAATGCTCAAGTATCATCATCAAAAGGAGACAAAAAAGCTATAAAAAAATATCAAAACAAAGTTACAAACGCTTATCTTGAATATTTAGAGAATACATTTACAGAAATAATAGATTTTTCAAAATTCAATTTGAATTATGATGAAATAAAAACTAAAATTGAAGAAAGAAAAGATAATAAAAGTAAAATTATTATAGATTCTATTTCTACAAATATAAATATAACCAATGATATTGAGTATATAATTTCAATATTTGCATTATTAAATAGTAACACGTATATAAATAAAATTAGAAATAGATTTTTTGCAACATCAGTTTGGTTAGAAAAACAAAACGGTACCAAAGAATATGATTATGAAAATATTATAAGTATTTTAGATGAAGTTTTATTAATAAATTTATTAAGAGAAAATAATATAACTGATATTTTAGATTTAAAAAATGCGATTATAGATGCCAAAATAGTGGAGAATGATGAAACATATATTAAGAATTATATTTTTGAAAGTAATGAAGAAAAATTGAAAAAAAGATTGTTTTGTGAAGAACTTGTCGATAAAGAAGACATTCGAAAAATATTTGAAGATGAAAATTTTAAATTTAAAAGTTTCATAAAGAAAAATGAAATTGGAAATTTTAAGATTAATTTTGGTATTTTATCTAACTTAGAGTGTAATTCTGAAGTAGAGGCAAAAAAAATAATAGGGAAAAATTCAAAAAAATTAGAGTCCTTTATACAGAATATTATTGATGAATATAAATCAAACATAAGAACTTTATTTTCATCAGAATTTCTAGAAAAATATAAGGAAGAAATAGATAATTTAGTAGAAGATACAGAATCAGAGAATAAAAATAAATTTGAAAAAATATATTATCCTAAAGAACATAAGAATGAACTATATATTTATAAAAAGAATTTATTTTTAAATATTGGGAATCCAAATTTTGATAAGATTTATGGATTAATTTCAAAAGATATAAAAAATGTTGACACAAAAATATTATTTGACGACGATATTAAAAAAAATAAAATATCTGAAATTGATGCAATATTGAAAAATTTAAATGATAAATTGAATGGATATTCTAACGATTATAAAGCAAAATATGTAAACAAATTGAAAGAAAATGATGATTTTTTTGCCAAAAATATACAAAATGAAAATTATAGTTCATTTGGAGAATTTGAAAAGGATTATAATAAAGTTTCTGAGTATAAAAAAATAAGAGATTTGGTAGAATTTAATTATTTGAATAAAATAGAAAGTTATTTGATAGATATAAATTGGAAACTTGCTATTCAAATGGCTAGATTTGAAAGAGATATGCACTATATTGTAAATGGGCTAAGAGAATTAGGAATTATTAAGTTAAGTGGCTACAATACTGGAATAAGTAGAGCTTATCCTAAGCGTAATGGATCTGATGGCTTTTATACAACAACAGCATACTATAAATTTTTTGATGAAGAATCTTATAAAAAATTTGAGAAAATATGTTATGGATTTGGAATTGATTTGTCTGAAAATTCTGAAATTAATAAGCCGGAAAATGAAAGTATTAGAAACTATATTTCACATTTCTATATTGTAAGAAATCCATTTGCTGATTACAGTATTGCAGAACAAATTGATAGAGTTTCTAATTTATTATCATATAGTACACGTTATAATAATTCAACTTATGCAAGTGTATTTGAAGTATTTAAAAAAGATGTGAATTTAGATTATGATGAATTAAAGAAAAAATTTAGACTTATCGGTAATAATGATATACTTGAAAGATTAATGAAACCTAAAAAAGTTTCTGTTTTAGAATTAGAAAGTTATAATTCTGATTATATTAAAAACTTGATAATAGAACTTTTAACAAAAATAGAAAATACAAATGATACGTTATAAGAATGAAATTTATAAGGAGTATGATAAAAATGCCCAATATAATTAACATAACAAAGGCTGATGATTTGTCAATATCGAATAATCAGCTTGTAATGATTGATGAAGATAATAATGATGAGAAAAATAAGATTTCTTTGAATGATATATCTGCGATAGTTATTGAAAATTGTCATTGCAAGATTAGTGCGATTTTGCAGTTGAGGCTGGTGGAAAATAACATTCCGATTATTATTTGCAACGAGAAACATCAGCCTGAAATTCATTCGCTGGGATTATTTAATCATTTTCAAGTGACTTTACGAATAAATGAACAGATTGAGTGGGAAAAAGAGAAAAAGGAAAAATTGTGGAGCAGGATAGTGGAGAATAAGATTGAAAATCAAAGAGCATTGTTAGAGTATCTTGAAAAAAGTGATGTTTCCATTGAAAGACTGAAAACATATAAGGAAAACTTGAAAAAAGATGATGTGAGTGCAGAACATCAGGAAGCAATAGCTTCAAGGATATATTTTCAGGAATTGTATAGCAATAGTTTTAAAAGATTTGATGAAGATGGTGTGAATTCTGCACTTAATTATGGATATATGATTTTAAGGGCTATAATATCATCAAAGATTGTAGCAAAAGGGTTTCATCCAAGTCTGGGATTACATCATAAGTCACAGTTTAATGCTTATAATTTTTCTGATGATATAATAGAAGTTTTTCGTCCCATGGTGGATTATCTTGTTTATATGTACAAGGATATTTTGAATGAAGTGAAATTAAGTAAGGAAATAAGGCAAAAAATACTTCTTGTGGCACAGCAGAAGGTATTATTTAACAATAAGAAATATGATTTTTTCCAAGCGGTAGACTATTATTTGGATAGTATACGAAATTATTTTGTAAAAGATGAAGAAGTGATAATTCCTACATTGAGCGTGATGGACTATGAGTATTGAGTATTTTGGTCTGCTTATGTATGATTTTCCTATGCAGACAGATGTTGAAATATATGAATATAGGACTTTCAGGAAAAAATTAATAGAAAAGGGATATTATCAGCTTCAGAAATCGGTATATATAATGAGGTCGAAAACAAAAGAAAAAATCGAACTGGCAGAAAAACAGTTATCAATGCTCGCTCCAGAAAATTCCTCAATTCGTTCCATTATACTGACAGAAGAGCAGTTTCAAAAAATGAAGGTGCTCGCAGGAGAAGTGACAATGGGAGAAAAAATTTCACAAAATAAAATATTGGAATTTTGAAAAATCATAAAATATGGTATAATGTGAGTGGTGGTTTATATTATTTATTAAGGAACAATATCAAGATGAAAATATGGAAAACACAACAGATAAATAGAAAAAATATCAATCAAAATATCCTATCACTAAAAACAAATGATGGGATATAGACCACCCCAATATCGAAGGGGACTAA
>NZ_KI271320.1:0-15153 GCF_000469385.1 Leptotrichia sp. oral taxon 879 str. F0557 | reverse complement strand
ATAGACCACCCCAATATCGAAGGGGACTAAAACAATGAAATCCTTAACGAACGACTCGTAATACGGATATAGACCACCCCAATATCGAAGGGGACTAAAACTTATAACTGTGTTTAATGCGTATTTTAAATGTGATATAGACCATCCCAATATTGAAAAGAGATAAAAAATAAAGTATATTTTGACTTGTATTGATGGGTTATGTTAAAGAATATGGAGGTTAAAAATGAAATTAATTGATGTAAAAACCATAGTTAGTGTTTTTCAGGTAAGTGATATTGAAAAATCATTGTCTTGGTATAAAAAATGGCTTGGAGAACCTGATGTTGTTCCAATGGAAGGAGTTGCTGAATACGAGTTAAATAAGGATGTTTGGTTACAGTTATCGTATGAAGGGACTGAAAAAATTGAAAAAAGTTCTATCATTATTGGGATAGAAGATATAAAAAGTTGTAAGGAAATATTAGGGGATAATGGAATAGAAACTGGTGAAATACAAGATTATGAAGTTGTTCTAGTATTTGATATATATGATCCTGATGGGAACAGAATTTCCTTTGTACAAGAATTGTAAAAAATATAGTTTGTAGTTAAAAAAATTGGGAATCTGAAATGCAGGTAAATTTCATTAACAGTAAAAAATATTTAATAAAAATAACTTTTGAGTGAGAATAAAATTTCAATTCTTGCTCATTTTTTATTGTTTTTTGAATATGGTTGCTTGGTTGTTCTGAAATGCAAATTTTTAGAGATGTTTTAAATTTTTAGGTTGAAAAAAAATAAGAATTATACTATAATAAATAATTATGCGATTAGGCTAACTAGAGCCTAATTTTATTTGACAAAAGAGAGAAAGAAGGAATCGAAATGATAGAAATGATTTTGCCTGATGGTAGTAAGAGACAGTTGGAAAATCCTATGACTGTTGTGGAATTTGCAAAAAGTATTGGGAGCAGTCTTGGGAAGGCAACCGTTGGGGCGATAATTGACGGTGTGCAAGTTGATCCATCTCATATTATTGACAAATCTGGAACAATTGAAATAATTACTAACACAAGTGAAAAAGGGATAGAAATTATAAGACACAGTGCGGCACATATTATGGCTCAGGCTGTGCAAAGACTTTTCCCGAATACAAAGGTTACGATAGGGCCTGTTATTGAAAATGGTTTTTTTTATGACTTTGACCCTGAAAAACCGTTTACAGAAGAAGATTTAGCAAAAATTGAAGAGGAAATGACAAAAATTGTAAAAGAGAATTATGAATTTAAAAGAAGTGAAATGACTGCCGAAGAAGCAAAAAAATTCTTTGCTGAAAAAGGTGAAACTTACAAAGTTGAGATAATTGAAGACCTGGGTGCAGATAAAGTTAGCATTTATCAGCAAGGTGAATTTATAGACTTATGCCGTGGAACACACATTCCATCAACTGGCTACCTAAAAGCATTTAAGCTAATGTCAACAGCAGGAGCTTACTGGCGTGGAGATTCAAACAATAAAATGCTTCAAAGAATTTACGGAGTAGCTTTTGCAACAAAAAAAGAGCTGGATGATTATTTGACAATGATGGAAGAAGCTGAAAAGAGAGACCACAGAAAATTAGGAAAACAGCTTGACTTGTTCTTTGTAGACGAGCATGGACCTGGATTCCCTTTCTTTATGCCAAAAGGTGTGGAATTATTCAATAAATTGCAGGAAATCTGGAGAGTTGAACATAAAAAAAGAGGTTATCAGGAAATAAAAACTCCTATTATGCTAGATAAGGAATTGTGGGAAATTTCTGGACACTGGTTCAATTACCGTGAAAATATGTATACATCAACAATTGATGAAAAAGAGTATGCAATAAAGCCTATGAACTGTCCGGGTTCAATAATTGCCTACAAGAATAACTTGCATTCATACAAGGATTTACCATTGAAATATGGAGAAATGGGGCTTGTTCACAGACACGAATTTAGTGGAGCTTTACATGGACTTATGAGAGTTAGAGCATTTACACAGGATGATGCCCACGTTTTCTGTACGAAAGAGCAAATTGAGGAACAAATTATCGAAATTATTGATTTATATGATAAATTTTACACTGTATTCGGATTTGAATACCACATTGAATTATCGACAAAACCTGATAAAGCAATAGGTTCAGACGAAATATGGGAAATGGCTGAAGCAAACTTGAAATCAGCTTTGGAACATAAAGGAATTAATTACAAGTTAAATCCTGGAGATGGAGCATTCTACGGACCAAAAATCGACTTTAAGATGAAAGATTCAATCGGAAGAATCTGGCAATGTGGAACAATCCAGTTAGACTTTAACCTTCCAGCAAGATTTGAAATGAGCTATATAGGTGCAGATGGTGAAAAACACGAGCCAGTAATGATTCACAGGGCAATGTACGGAAGTTTGGAAAGATTTATTGGAATCTTGATTGAACATTACGCAGGAGCGTTCCCAACTTGGCTAGCGCCAGTACAAGCAAGAATCCTGACAATTTCTGACGAACAGGTGCCTTTCGCAAAAGAATTGTTTACAAAACTTCAAGATGCAGGAATCAGAGTAGAGCTTGACACAAGAGTAGAAAAAATTGGATACAAAATCAGAGAAGCAAACGGAGACCAAAAAATACCAGTTCAACTAATAATTGGTAAAAATGAAGTTGTAAACAACGAAGTAAATGTAAGAAGATTTGGTTCACAAGACAGTAAAAACGTATCAGTTGATGAAATTATCCAAACTTTGAAACAGGAATCTTTTGTTCCGTTTTCAAAATAAAAAATAAGATTAAGTAATTTAACTGATAAATAAAAGTCTTTTTAAAAGTAAAAAAGTTATAATATTATAATAGATGATAGCTTGGATATAGAATTTTGGATTAAGATGTTCAAGTTATTAAAATGGTTGAAGAAATGAAAAATATTAAACTAATGAGGTGATTTTTATGAGAAATGATTATGATGAATTAGAAACTTACAATCATAATAACGATGATTACAACGAATATAACGGACAAATGTCAATGACTTATGACGATTTAAACAGACTTATAATTTCAAAAGTTCGTGGAAGTATGATATGGATGGTAATAGGGCTTCTTATAACTGGCGGTATTGGTTTTATGGTTTATAATGGAGCAATAAAAGAAAATCCTATTGCATATATGATAATAGAGAAATACTGGATATTTCTTATTTTAGAAGTTGTTGCAGTTTTAGCCTTTTCAGCTTTAGTTTATACAGCAAATTCAAGTGTTCTAAAACTTATATTTTTAATATATTCAGCATTAAGCGGATTGACATTTTCAGCTATTGGACTTATTTATGCTCCAGATGTAATTGGTTCAGCATTTTTAGGAACATTGTCAATCTTTGTAGTTTTAGCAATTTATGGATATTTTACTAAGGAAAATTTGACTAGATTTGTGCCATTGCTTACAGCTGGAATAATAGCAATGATATTAGTAAGTGTAGTAAATATGTTTTTAGGAAATAGTGCAATTGATTTGTTTGTGTCAGTATTAGGTGTAATCATTTTTACAGTTTATATTGCAGTTGATGTGAACAGAATAAAAAATAATGTTATTGCCTATGCAGTTCATGAAGATTCTGATATTCTTAACAAAATTGAAATTGTTGGTGCTTTGGAATTATATTTGGATTTTGTAAACTTATTCTTGAGCCTTGTAAGAATTTTAGGAAGAAAAAGATAAAAAATAATTTAATAAAAAATATAAAGGGTTATCTTGGGATTATTAATATTAAAATTGTTAATGCAATCTCGAAATAACTCTTATTCTATTTATTAAAGGGGAAAAATTTGGAAAGTAACAAAAAAATAGAAAATAAAATAGATGTCGAAACAGTCAAGGAAGTAAAAAAATTTATAAATGAAGAAATTTTAGCAAGCAGAATATGGGTATTTTCAGGAATTGCTATTTCAATTTTACTGTGTATGATACTAAAAAACTATATGATTTTTGAATTGGATAACATAATTCAGTCATTAAGAAAATTAAAGGTGCCTGATGTAAAAGGAATATTCTTTATAATTTTATTTATTTTAGAAATTCTGTTTTTATTCATTTTACCAAAAATATTAATAAATAAACAAAAAAAGAATATGAAATCCGCCTTAACAGTCCTGTCGCTAATAATGGGCTTAATTCTTGCAATTTTTTATAGTGAATTTACATTTTTTTCAAGCAAAAAGCCATTGTTGCAGGAATAATGTTTTTACTAACACTGATATTGGCAGTTTTGTTAATAAAAAAAGACATAAAAAATATACAAACTAAGATATTAGAAAAAGTAGAAGAAGGCAATACTGAAATTTTGGAAAAAACAAGATTCTTTTCAGCAATTATGCTGTATTCAGATATTGTAAAAGCTTTAACTATGTATTTTTTGATGATGTTAATAATAAAATAGGCTAATAATTTATTAATAGATATTTTTATGTTTTATATTTTTTCTTTATAAGAAAGATTTATGTAAATCTGGAGCAGTTCATAGAACTTTCGATACACTTATTAAGTGATAATCAGTTAAATATGTTATAATAGGTATTATTGCGAAACAATAGGTATTGTATTTGATACCTTTGTGTCAAAAAGTTAAAAATTATAAAAAAGAATATGTAAGAAAAATAATTTAGAATTTAAGAATAGAAAATTTAAATATTTAGAAATAAATTTTAAGAAAGGATATGATAATGAAAAGAAAAATAGAATGTGTTGAAGAATTTCATAGAATTTATAAACTTGGAAATTCTGACAAGCCAATCGGGAAATTAGAGAATGGACTAGAAAAATTGAGATTTGATTTGATGAAGGAAGAGAATGAGGAATATTTAGAAGCGGCTAAAAGAGGAGATGTTGTGGAAGTTGCAGATGCTCTTGGAGATATGCTTTATATTCTTTGTGGGACAATAATTGAGCATGGGATGCAGGATGTTATTGAGGATGTATTTGAGGAGATTCATCGAAGTAACCTTAGCAAGCTGGATGAAAACGGGAATCCAATTTATCGTGAAGACAGAAAGGTAATAAAAGGACCGAATTATTTTCCGCCAAATCTAAAGAAATTTTTTCAAAAATAAGGAAAATTTGTGAAATAAAGTAAAAAATATGGATAATAACTTGTAAAAATTCATAAAATATGATAAAATAAGTTTCGATATGTAAAAATAATTTTAACTGAATAACGATTTTTTTAAAAGAGTTAAGTTAATATATTATAATAAAAAACAGTAAATGACTGTAAAAAAAATAAAGATGAAAGGAGAACTACTAAAATATTTTAGTAGAGGTGAATAAAGATGCAAAGATGTGAAGTTTTTGGAAAAACAGTAAGCCATGGAAATAGAGTAAGTCACTCTCACAGAGCTACAAAAAGAATTTGGAGGCCAAATTTACAAACAATGCTTCTAACTATTAACAACGAAGAAGTTAGAGTAAGAGTTTGTACAAAAGCTATGAAAACTTTAAAAGGGAAAAATAACGACCAAGTAAAAAAAATCTTGTTAAAGAACAAAGAAACATTAAGCCCTAAAATTTTAAAAGTATTAGCAAAGTAAGTTTTTTATAACTTACTTTTTTGTGTATCCGTAGCTCAACTGGATAGAGCGTCTGACTTCGGATCAGAAGGCTTGGGGTTCGATTCCTCACGGGTACGCCATTTTATGTAAAGAATTATTTAACAGAATAAACAGATATAAGGACTTTGACGTCCCTATCTAAATATTTTTTTGAACAGTTTTAACCTTTAAAATAGGGCTAAAACTGTTTTTAATTAAAAAGTTTTTACAAATTTAAAGTGTATATTGAAAAAAGTTAATAGTATTTCTATTATAGTAATTCTAGTTTAAAATTAAGAGTAAAAGATTAGGCTGTATCTTAATCCATTGTTTTTTTATATATTTTTATTCTAGATTTTAAATAGATTTACTATAATGATGAAAAACAGATATGTGAAGGTGAAAAGATGAAAATAAAAAAAGAAAATTTAATTTTTAGATTTGCAACTGAAGAAGATGCTGAAAAATTTTAAAAATTTATAAACCGTATATTGAAAATACTACTATTACATTTGAGTATGAAGTGCCTTCAGTTGAGGAATTTAAAGGCAGAATAAAAGAAGTTTCAGAGAAATATCCGTATATTGTCTGTGAATGTGGAAATAAGATTGCTGGTTATGCCTATGCTTATAAAATTTGGACTAGGGCTGCTTATCAGTGGGATGCGGAGCTTTCTGTCTATACTGATGAAAAATTTTATGGAAATGGAATTGGGAAAAAGTTATATAAAATTTTGATTGAAATATTGAAGTTACAGAATGTTGTAAATGTTTATGGACTTGTAACTTATCCTAATGAAAATAGCGAGAAATTACACAATTACTTTGGATTTAAAAAGGCTGCGTATTTTGAAAATTCAGGGTATAAATTTGGAAAATGGATTGGTGTTACCTGGTTTGAAAAGGCTATTAATGAGCATTTTGATAATCCTAAGCCAGTTAGAAAAGTGTCAGAAATTGATGAAGAGAAAGTGCGAAGAATACTAAAATCAGTCTAAAAGAAATTTTTCCGAAAATTTACGTGATTCTTATTTAAAAAATAATAGAAAAATAGTGTATTGTATGCTATAATACTTAAATGACTAAAGAAAAAGGAAAGGAAGACAGATAATGGGATTATTTAGAACTCACAAGAAAGCAATTCAAATTATTTCTGCAGTTATGATAGGAATATTTGGAATATCAATGCTTGTAACAGGTATATTGTTCCTAAAAAATAACGTATTTGGAGCTATGAACCACAGGGAAGTGATTGCGACAGTCAATGGAACAAAAATTTACCGTGATGATTTTGACAGGGAGAACTATGGACTAAAGTCTCAGCTTAATGAAATAAATCAGCAGAAGATACAACAATTGTCACAAGCTGGAGTAAGTACGGAAAATATAAAGAATATTCCTGATAATATTATAGATGAGTATGTTTTACAGCTTATGATTAATAAGGAAGTGCTACTTTCATCAGCTCATAATTTAGGAATAAAAGTAAGTGGATCTGAAATAAACAAGGAATTTGACAATTATCAGAAACAGTCTCAAATGAACAGAAAAGAATTTTCTGATCACTTAAGAAAAAGAGGTTATAACATAACTTCTTTTAAAAAGGCGATAAAAGACGAAAAGATAATTGGGAAAATGAGAGAAAAGATATTTTCAAATGACAAAGTTACAGATGAAGAAATTAAAAAAGCATATGAGAGAAATAAATATTCTAGAGCTTTTTTAAATAGGGACTTTGAAGATGTGAAGGAAGAAATTAAGGAAAATATGACACAAGATAAGAATATCATGATTCTAAATTCATACATTGCAAAGGCTAAGGAAAAAACTAAAATTGCATTTAAGGACAAGAAATTTGAAAAAATGTATGCTAATATGACAGCAGCTGTAGCGCAAAATGGAGATTACAAATATACAAATGAAGCTGTAAATGAGCAGTTGGTAAATCTTGTTTCACAGACTCAGCAAGGATACTCAGATAAGGCTGTAAACGAATTAAAAGCAACATTGAAGACAAATCTTGATAAATTTGTAAAAATTTCTAACAAGGCAAAGGCGGCAGGAATAAAAGCCGATCCGGAACTAACAGGCGTGGAGCAGCTAAGAGATTATTCACAAAAATATTATAATTACTTGATTGATACGTATAAGCCTGATGAAGCTGCATTGCAGGCAAAATTTAATGCGAATAAAAATAACTACAATATTCCTAACAGTATAGGCGGTTATGTAATTGGAGAAGAATATCAGGCAGGAGATGGAGATTTTGAAACAGCCAAGAAACAAGCTCAAGATATAATGAAAACAACAAATAAAGATAACTTTGCAGCTAAAGCAAAAGAATTTTCAAAAGATCCAGGATCAGCAAACAACGGTGGAAGTTTAGGAGAAACAGCCGATCTTTCACAACTTGTACCTGAATTTGCAAATGCGGTTAAGAGCGGGAAGGCAGGAGACATTGTTGGACCAATAAAAACTCAATTTGGATACCATATTATATATATTCAAAGTAAAGATGCAAATAACGAAAATGTTGCAAAAGTTAGCCATATTCTAATAACACCAACTATTTCTGAAGCTTCAAAACAAAAAATTATTAAAAAAGTTAATGAGCTGAAAGCAGAAATTGAAAGTGGAAAAGTTACGTGGAGCACAGTAGAAAAACAAGATAAATATAAATTTAGCGTAAAAGAAAGATTCACAAAAATGGTTAAATCAGATGCGATTCCAGGAATTGGAAAAAACGATGAACTGATGAACCAGATATTTGCGCTGAAAAAAAATAGAATTCTTGAAAGAAATGATGCTTCAGGATACTATCTGATAACAAAAACATCCGAAATACCATTTACACAGGCAACATTTGAAAATTCGAAAGAACGTGTAAGGCTGGAACTGGCACATGAATATGCAGACAAGGAATTAGAAATTTTATAAAATATATTCTAAAATTTTTTCAATTTATAGTTTAATAAAAAAATTTGGTTTTTTATAAATTTAAATAAATATGTTTTCAGAAACTGTTTCAAGTATAAAAATATTTGGGGCAGTTTTTATTTTATTTTTTTAAAAAAGGAGTTAAGAAGATGGGATATGTTGAAATTCTGGAAAGTGTTGATAAAAAGATAATTGTAGAGGAAAAGGGGTTAAAAATAACAGAAGATGCCTTATTACTATCTAATTTTTTAAGAAAATACTTTAGTAAAAAAAATAAAGATTTGAAGAATAAAAAAAGCGTAATTTTAGAAATAGGAGCAGGACAGGGAATAATGAGCCTATTAATTTCAGAAATTGATGTGTTGGAGAAAATTATTGCAGTTGAGGTACAGAAAGATGTGTATGAAATATTAGAAAAAAATATTGAAATAAATAATTTGAATAAAAAAATAATCCCATTAAATAAGAATATAAAAAATATTAATGGGAAATATGATTTTATTTTTTCGAATCCGCCATATAAAAAAATTAATTCTGGAAAATTGTCTAAAAACAAATCAGAGTGCATTAGTAAATATGAAATTTTACTCACATTGGAAGAACTTTTTAAAGAAATTCGAAGACTTTTGAACAATCATGGAGAATTTTTTGTAATTGTTCCAAATAGTAGGTTAAATGATGTATTCAAATACATTTATGAAAATAATATGAACATTCTCTCAATTGAAATAAATAGGTATAAAAAAATGGATCTGGTTATAGTAAATGGGAAAAAAGGAGGAAAAATAAAGTCGGAAATTAAAATTGATTTTTTTTAATATCTATACGACATTCAATAGATATGATTTTAGAGAAAAAAGAGGCATTAGCCTCTTTATATTTTGCTTTCCAGCGCTTCCTTTACAACCTCTCTATCATCAAAATAAATTTTTTCAGTTCCGACTATCTGATATGTTTCATGTCCTTTTCCAGCAATTAGGAGACTATCGCCTTTTTCAAGCATTCTTGTTGCATATTTTATAGCCTTTTCTCTGTCAGCGATGATAAGGTATTTGTCAAAAGGGAATTTTTCACCTATAAGCCCTTTTTCTATGTCTGCTAGAATTTTTGTAGGATTTTCTGTACGTGGATTATCTGAAGTTAAGATAATGAAATCGCTGAATTTCGTAGCGGCTTGTGCCATTTTTGGACGTTTTTCATGATCTCTGTCACCACCTGCACCAAATACTGTAATTACACGGTTATCAGTAATCTGTTTTAGAGTCTTTCCAACATTCAGAAGACCATCATCAGTATGCGCAAAGTCCACTACAATCCTTACATCTAAATCATTCTTTATTGTTTCAAATCTTCCAGGAACTGCTGGCATAGTTTCCAGCTTTCTGGTAATTGTATCCATCTCTATTCCTAGCGATAGTACTGAAGCTACACAGCCAAGAAGGTTATACAAGTTATATTCTCCAACTAAGTCTATTTCAATTCTGTATACTTCTTGTGTATTTTTCAGATTTTTTCCAAATTTTTCAAGAAAATTTCTAAGATTTATTTTTACTTTCATTCCATTATTTGTATAATTCAGAATATCTCCCCATATATCAGCATTTTCATCTTTTACACTTATTGAAATATAGTTTTTTCCATTTTTTTCAGAATAAATATTTGCCCCGTGTTCATCATCAATATTGATTACTCCGATACCGTTATGATTTTTATCATTTCTTAGCATTGAAAATATTTTTTTCTTAGCATTAAAATAGTTTTCCATTGTCTTGTGAAAGTCCAAATGATCTTGAGTTAAGTTTGTAAAAATTACAGAATCAAATTTTAACATGTCAACACGTCCGATTTCAAGGGCATGCGAACTTACTTCCATTATGAAGTAGTCAGCCCCACTTTTTACACTTTTGTCAATCAACTTTATTAACTCAAGCGATTCGGGAGTTGTATTTACTGTTTCAAATTCTTCATCAAGAATACGATTTCCAGTTGTCCCTATTCTAGCAGTTTTTTCCAAGATATTTTCAAGAACAAAACTTGATGTAGTTTTTCCGTTTGTTCCTGTAATTCCAATGATTTTTATTTTATTTTGCGGATAGCTATAGTAGTTTGAAGCGATTATTCCAAGCTTTTTTCGTATATTTTCAACTTGTATGAAAGTTACATCATCAATATTTTTGTATTGCCCTGTGTCAGTATCTTTTTCGGAAATAACCATTTTTGCACCGTTATTAATGGCTTTCTGAATAAAGTCATGTCCATCCACGATGCTTCCTGTCATTGCTACGAAAACAAAATCTTTTTCAATTTTGCGTGAATCATATTCGATGCCTTTTATCTCAAAACTTTTTCCCTCTTTAAGTGTTTTGTACTCCACATCTTTAAATATTTTATACATTTTTTACTCTCCTCTCCTCTTTTTTAAGAATTTTTATTGTAATGCCAAAATCTTTTCCTAAGTTAAATCTCATACTATGGAGTTTATCTTAACTCGGGTATTAAGGATAAAAAATTTTAGACATACAAAATCCGCTTTGAAACCAAACTCAAAAAACTATACTGTTTTTCCCTTAAGCAGTAAATATATTCTGATTTTTACAGTTTGATTTTGAAGCGGTTGAATATTCTCAAATTTGTTTATAATATATTTTATCATTTTAATTGAAAAAAATCTACTGTTAAAGAAATATCTAAGATTTATACTAAACATACCTATTGAAAATCTTAGTGATGACAAATATCTAGGACATAAAAATTTTCTTTAATCTTTATGATTAAATAACTTGAAAATGAGTTTAAAGAGTGGTATAATTCAGTTAGGAAGAAAAGATATTATGATAAATTTTAGGAGGATATAACCGAATGGCTAAAAAAACTTTAAAAGATTTAGATGTAAAAGGTAAAAAAGTATTAGTAAGAGTTGATTTCAATGTACCAATAAAAGATGGAGTTATTACAAATGATAATAGAATTACAGCAGCACTTCCAACTTTGAAATACATTTTGGAAAATGGTGGAAAAGTAATTGCATTCTCTCACCTAGGGAAAGTAAAAGAAGAAGCTGATAAAGCATCAAAAACTTTAGCGCCAGTTGCAAAAAGATTAGAAGAACTTTTAGGAAAACCAGTTAAATTTGTTCCAGAAACAAGAGGAGCAGCTTTAGAAAAAGCAGTTGCTGAGTTAAAAGATGGAGAAATTCTAATGTTTGAAAATACTAGATTTGAAGACTTAGACGGTAAAAAAGAATCTAAAAATGATCCTGAATTAGGTAAATACTGGGCATCACTTGGAGATGTATTCGTAAATGACGCATTCGGGACTGCACATAGAGCACACGCTTCAAATGTAGGAATTGCTTCAAATATAAAAGAGTCCGCAGTAGGATTCCTTGTAGAAAAAGAAATTGAATTTATCGGTGGAGCAGTTGACAATCCTGAAAGACCATTAGTTGCTATTTTAGGTGGAGCAAAAGTTTCTGATAAAATTGGTGTAATCGAAAACTTATTGGATAAAGCTGATAAAGTAATCATTGGTGGAGGAATGATGTTCACTTTCTTAAAAGCTGAAGGTAAAAACACAGGTTCTTCATTATTAGAAGCTGACAAAGTGGAATTAGCCGCTTCATTGATCAAAAAAGCTAAAGAAAAAAATGTTGAATTGCTATTACCAATTGACACAGTTGTAGCAAAAGAATTTAAAAATGATACAGAATTTAAAACAGTTTCTGTAGACGCTATCGAAGATGGATGGATGGGATTAGATATAGGAGAAGCATCTATTAAATTATTCTCAGACGCTCTAGTTGGTGCAAAAACAGTAGTATGGAACGGACCAATGGGAGTATTTGAAATGGAAAACTTCGCAAAAGGAACAATTGGTGTATGTAAAGCAATCGCAGAATTATCTGGAGCTAAGACAATCATCGGTGGTGGAGATTCAGCAGCAGCAGCTATCCAATTAGGATTTGCTGACAAATTCTCACATATTTCAACTGGAGGAGGAGCATCGCTTGAATACTTGGAAGGAAAAGTATTGCCAGGAGTAGATGCAATTTCAGAAAAATAATAACTATAATAACTAACTTAATTGACTAATTAATTTAGTTAACTAAAAATAATTTTTTCATTTTAATCACGAAATGGCTGTCTTGAAATTAATTTTTTGAGATAGTCATTTTTATTTTTAAATGAATTTGGTATAAGTAAGATTATTAATAGTAAATATTTTATACAAATGAAGGAAAAATACATATAATACTATTTTTCATTTAAATATTAGGTTTATATTTTTTATTAAAAAAGTTTGTAATAAATTTGTTATTTAAATAAAGTTTAGTATGAAAAAAATAATTTTTTAAAAAATTGAAACATATCTTAAATTATGTTATAATTAAAATTGATTTTAAAATTAAAGAAGGAGGAAAGTATAAGTTTAATTATACAAAGTAAAAATGGATAAAAATTCAATTGGGGTAATATTAATTTATGTAGCATTTATGGCAATATTAATTTTACCAACATATTTTGCGAACAAGAAAAAGAAAAAACAAAAAGCTGAATTGCTGGAAAATTTGAAAGTCGGAGATAAAATAACGACAGTTGGAGGTATACAGGGAACTATTGTAAATATTTTAACAGAAACTGTAGAAATGAAAATAGATAAGAATGCTAGAATGACAGTTCTAAAGTCTGCAGTAGACAAAATCGAAAAAAAATAAAATTGGTATTAGATATTATAATAAAAAAATAGGAGGAAAAAAATGAAAAGAATATTGTTATTACTATTACTTTTTGTGAGTGCGATTACATTTTCTGATACTTTGAAAAATATATCATACAATAATGGAAAAGTTATAGGAACATTTAGAGAAAATAAGCAAATTATGCCAAATGCATCAGTTACAAAACTAGGAAATGAAGATATTTTAATGCTAAGTTTTCCAGACAGTGAAATGGAAAGCAATGTTCAGGCATTTATTAATCAAAATGACCAGTATATAAGCAAAGTTTATACAACTCAAAGAAATGGAATGGTTGTTGTTTACGTTTACTTAAAACCATCTGTAACTTATCAGGTTGTAAGTAGAACTGGACAATTTCAAGTAACGTTAGATGGCGGAAAAACAGCATCAAGAAATAATAATTCACAAACATCAAGATATAATACAACAACACAAAGTCAATCAACTGCTAATACACAAACAGCACAAACGCAAACACAAAGACAGTCAAATACTTATACTCCCACTGGAAATAAAAAGTATACGATTGTTGTAGATCCAGGACATGGTGGACATGATTCAGGAGCAAGAGGAAACGGTTACAATGAAAAAGATATAGCGTTACAGGTAGCAACAAGACTGGCTAATAATTTGAGACAGGATTACAATGTTATTATGACAAGAAATTCAGACTTTTTTGTACCATTAGATACAAGAGCAAAAATTGGAAATGATGCGAATGCAGACTTTTTTATAAGTATCCATTTGAACTCAAGTTCAAGTTCGTCAGCAAACGGAACAGAAGTATTTTACTTTAGCAAAAAAGATCAAGGAAGTTATGCTGCACAAGTTGCAAAATTTGAAAATAGAGTTGATGGAAGTTATGGAGATGTGCCATTTTCAGACTTTATCTTAAATGATATTTTTTATAGAAAAAATCAAAAAACAAGTCAAGCTATAGCAGAATCTGTACTGGACGGACTTATAAATTTAACAGGGCTTAGAAGAAGAGGAGTTTTTGGAGCAAACTTTGCAGTGCTTCGTGGAAGTAACTCACCATCAATACTTGTAGAATTAGGATTTATGAATAATTATTCTGATTTATCACACTATTTGACACCAGAAGGTCAAGAAAGCGCAGCAAGCACTATTGGTGATGCAATAAGAAAATATTTTAAATAATGCAAAGTAGCATAGGAGAAATTTATGCAAAAAAAAACAAAAGAGAAAAAACCTAAAAGAAAAAAAGGGCTTTTGAATAGTAATTTCTTTGTGATATTACTTCTTCTGGTAACAGTTGCAGTAGTTGCAATAAATCGTTATGATAACGAGCATAAAAGCAAAATTCATGTAGATGTAGATAAGAATTTGGTGCAGGAAACAACACAGGAAGAAGAAACGCAGAATAAAATTTCTATTTTTGTATATGATCCTGCAACAAGGACAGTTAACGAGAGGGAAATTACAGTCCCACGACAAATGAACCTTATAGAAGGTGATTTTATAAACGGAATCATAAGAAATTCCAATTATATTACAGAAGATATGAAATTTAGAAGCGCATATAATCTTAGAATTGATAATGTAAATACAACAGTTGTGAAATTAAATGCATCATTTGCTAATTTAAAAAAAGATGCCGAATTATATAATGGATTTTCTCAGGCTGTGACAAATACAATATTAAAAAACTTTCCAAATATTCAAAGTGTATTAATTCAGATAGATGGAGAAACAAATACAAGATAATCTATTAATTAAAAATTAATAAAGGAATAGCTATTGCAATATCTAGTAATAATCTAGATATCGCAATAGTTTTTTTTTACAGTTTAATTAAACTTTTTCTATTTTATATATGTCTAAATTATTTTGATTAATTATTTATATCATAGATTGTATAATATATTGCGACAAACTAAA
>NZ_KI271319.1 GCF_000469385.1 Leptotrichia sp. oral taxon 879 str. F0557 | reverse complement strand
CAAATTCCCTCTGCATTTTCTCCTGCCGCTGCCTGACTCTCTCCTGTTCAAGCTGTCTCTGCTGAATATCAATGATTCTGTTAGCCTCATTGACCGGAGCTGAAAAGGCAAGATTTGCAAGCAAAAATGTACCAAAAATTATTATTTTCTTATATCCCAAAATTTACCTCCTTTTTAATAAAAGATTAAATTATACTAACATAAATTAAAAAAAAAGTCAAATTTGTATAAGAAAGTGTATTTAGAATTAAAATTAGAATTTTAAGATAGAAATATTATCAAAAAGGTTCTCAAAGGAGCATAAAGGGGTCAAATTCGTCATAAAAAAATTTTTTTGACTTTTCGCCTGTCTGAAATGAGAAAATCGTTTAAAACTAATTTATGGATAAATTAGAAGCAATGTTATTTTTTCTTAATTTTCGAAAGTTATAGATGATGTTTTTTCCATAAAAAAGCTTTTATGTAAATTTTTCATTTTTTAAAGGCACGCTTGTGTGTTTCCCTGTTAAATAGAGAACACTGCCTGCATAAAATAAATTTTATGAGAAAGAATAACTGTAGCATTTAACAAAACAGTTAAAAATTTTTATTGACTTTTTTATATTTTTTTGATATACTTTTTATCATGGTGATATGACTTTTATCATAGTGATATGATTTTTAATTATTACAAAATCATTTATATAGAAAGGAGAATGTAAAAATGGCAAAAAAGAGGGTAAAGACGGTTGATAATGTTGCTAGAAGAGGAATAGCTGAATGTAAGAAAGAAATAGCTGATTTGAATCAAAAACTTGAATCTCTTGAAGTATCAAGAAATACTCTAATAGTTCAAGATTTACAAGAAAAAAAACCTGGATTAAGTAAACCTATGTTTAGTTATAGTGAGATTGCTGAAAGACATGGTGTAAGTATTTCAAAAATTCAACGTTTAGCTGAAGAAAGCAATTTAAGTAGAAGAAAAAACATTGTTCTTCTTAGAAACAAAAAAAGTTTATAAAGATGTCTTTTAGACATCTTTATTTTTTTAACTTGTCAATACTTTTAATAAAATATTTTAAAAGATTTTTATATCTTTTAAAA
>NZ_KI271318.1 GCF_000469385.1 Leptotrichia sp. oral taxon 879 str. F0557 | reverse complement strand
TTATATCTTTTAAAATATTTTATATCTTTTAGGTGTCTTCAATTAACGATAAATAAAGATATAGAATATGCAATAAGGGGAGTTTTTGTTTACAATCTCCTTTTTGTTTGTTATAATAGTTGTAATAAATATTTTGGAGGTTTATTATGAATGATGTTGTGAAGTATCATAATCATTTTAACTCAATATCATTAAAAAACTTTAATAGTATTGAATTAAATTTATTAATGGCAATTTGTTCTCAAATTAGAGATAAAGGAATTGATGAGATAACGTTGAATTTTTCAGAATTGAAAAATATGGTAAAATATAAGCATAGAGGAAATGTTAGATTTGTAAAGGATTTAGAGCAAATTTATAAAAAGTTGATAACTTTAAGTATTAGAATTGAAACAAAGGAAGTAATTGATAATTTTGTTTTATTTACTCGATACAGAATAATAAAAGAAGATCAAACAGTTACTATAAAGGTAAATGAAGATTTTAAATATTTATTGAATAATTTAGTGAAAAAATTTACTCAGTTTGAACTTGAAGAATTTATTCATTTAAAATCAAATTATAGTAAAGAAATCTATAGAAGGCTAAAACAATTTAAAAGTACAGGATTTTGGAAAATAAAAATAGATGACTTTAAAGAATTATTAAATATTCCAGAGAAATATAGAATGTCAGATATTGATAAATATGTTTTAAAAATATCAAGAAGTGAACTAGAAAATCATTTTAAAAATTTTGAAATTATTAAGATAAAAAAAGGAAGAAAAATAGAATATATCGAATTTAAGTTTACTCCAGAAAAAAAAGATAAAGAAAAGATTTCAGGCAGTAAGGATGAGCCGATACGTCAAAATAAATCTCAAAAAGGAAAAGAAAAAATATTGGAAAAAATAGTTCCAGAAAGAAAAACAAGAATAGTTGAAGCTCCTCCTAAAATAGAAAAAGAAAAAACTTTAAGAGAAAAAATTTGGGATAAAATTAATGAAAATACAGAAACAATAGAAAATTTGGAAGCGATATATATAGGACTAAAAGATAAGATACAATTTAAAAAATTA
>NZ_KI271317.1:84131-84769 GCF_000469385.1 Leptotrichia sp. oral taxon 879 str. F0557 | reverse complement strand
AGACTCAGATAGTTGCAGACGAAAAGGATTTAAGGATACTCAACGTCTCGTTTTCACACGGGAGCGTTCATGACTTCAGGCTGTTCTGTAGAAGTCGTGTATATTTTTCAAAAGATGTTCTTTTAATTGCCGACAAGGGATACATAGGCATAGATAAGATACACGGCAACAGCTTGGTGCCTAAAAAATCGACAAAAAAGCACAAATTAACTAAAGAGGACAAGAAATACAATTCAATTATTTCAAGACATAGAATTTACATAGAGCATGTAAACAGTCATATCAAGAGATTTAGGATAGTGTCTACACGTTATAAAAACAAGAGAAGAAAATTTGCCCTGAGATTTTCGTTAATTTGTGCAATTAATTTTGAACTATAGGTTGTCGAACAGGTCTAATATATAGTAAAATCTATTTAAAGCTGGGCCATCTTATCAAATAAAACACAGAAGTAACTGCTTCCTCAAGTGTATTATCATTATGGGCTATGTCTTACTGGCCCATACTTTTTCTATTGGATTTAAATCTGGTGAATACAGTGGAAAAAATGATAGACAATACTCTGTTTCCTTAATTATCTTTTCTAATATCCTTTTTCTATGAAATCAGTGCATTCCCTATTTTTCCAGCAACCAGGT
>NZ_KI271317.1:82378-84031 GCF_000469385.1 Leptotrichia sp. oral taxon 879 str. F0557 | reverse complement strand
ATTCAATTATTTCAAGACGTAGAATTTACATAGAACATGTGAACAGGCATATCACGAAATTTAGGATAGTGTCTACACGATATAAAAACAAGAGAAGAAAATTTGCCCTGAGATTTTCGTTAATTTGTGCAATTTCTAATTCTGAACTATAGGTTATCGAACAGGTCTATTACTTAATTTCTTTTTTCCTGTTTGATAATGTTTCTATCAACTTAATGTATTCCTTTATCCCTTATCATCTAGTTCGCCTACCTTATGACATGATACTTGTCTGCCACAATATCAGTATGTGGAAGATAGGAGTATACTGTATTTCTAAACTGTATGAACATTTTCATTCCAACTTTCTTTATTCTGTTTGAATGACAGAGCAGTAATTTTCTTATAGTTGATGATTTCCGGTTCAATCAGGACATGGTTTGTATCATATATTACCAATTAATATTTTTATTACCTTTAAATTCATCAAGATAGACGTTCTCATAGTCCAGTTTCCTTTTTTGAACTTCAATGTCATGAAATATCCTCATGACAGTTGATATGCTTATATTTTCTTCTCTTCTTATCTGAGTGAATGACTTTATTTCTGAATGCTTCCTTCTTATGCCATCCTTCACTTCATTTGAGATTATACAGTTCCTGTTTCTGCTTTTCTATATGAAGTATAACTCTCCTATTTCTGTAACATAGGCTGCTTACATTAACAGTCCTGTAGTCAGATTCATTCTTCTGTTACAGTAGTTCAGTCTTATATCATATCTTGTTCCGTATACATGATAGGTATTACAGACAAGTACAACTTTTTCTATTTTTACTCCTTTTATTTCTGGTCTAAATGTGGTAAAATTATTTTGCATAAATACAAATTTCTTTCTTATGTTCTTTTGGCAAAAACATAATACTATAAAAGAGGCATAATATCATTAAAGATGCTAAAAATGTCAGAAGATAACCAAAATCTAAAAGAATTGTTAGTATATACAAACGACAGACTTTAAAAATAAAACACAAATTATGTAACATTATTGTGATTACTCTTTTTGTTATGCTTACAAATGTTGAATATTGGGAAGAAAGTGAAGAATTTGAAAAACTGTATCTTAAAGCATTAAAAAGATACTTGGAGCTTTCTTTCACACGATACTATTCAAAGGATCATGACTACAATAGAGTCTGAAGTTACAGAAGTTCTTTTGACAAAAAGGATGGAACTAAAAATTTTAGGAGAAGATAAAAAAATAAGAAGGATATTGAACATTGACGAAAAATCTTTGAACAGGATGAGAAATAAAAACAATAGCCCATTAGATATAGTATCTTCATATTCAAAAGAAGATGAGACATACTCTCACAAGTAGCAACTGAAGGAAAAGAGAATAAGATAAAAGCGATATTACGTCAGCTTGATAAAATCTCAATAAAAGGATATATAGTCACAATAGACGCAATAGAAACTCAAAAAGAAATCATAAGGAAGATAGGGAAGAAGCAGGGATAGGTGCATCAATTTTAGCCACGGAAGCAGACGGGAAAAAACAGAAACATAGAAGATACTACATAATCAATATAGCAGGAGGAGTAGAGGAATTTATAAAAGCAGTAAGGAGATATATCATTAAATGTAAGAAGATATTTAAAATTATTTTTTGATAT
>NZ_KI271317.1:74705-82278 GCF_000469385.1 Leptotrichia sp. oral taxon 879 str. F0557 | reverse complement strand
TTTTTGATATTATAGAAAAGTTGTTGTTAAAAAATAGATAAATATAAAGAAATAGTTTAAAATATTCATACGTTTGTCATGCCTTATTTTTAAAAGATTTGTAAAAATTTATAAAAAATGGTATAATTAAAAAAATTTTAAGAAGGTATTTCGAGTAAGTAATTGTAAAGTTTTTTATTGGGAAGGCGATAAAAGATTTTATTATTATTTGCTCCCTTCTTAAAAAAAAAGAAATTTTAGGAGGAAAAATGTTTGAAGAGAAAATTTATGGTTTTAATTTAGGAAACCAGAAAATTAAGATAAGTACAGGGAAAATTGCACGTCAAGCTGGGGGATCTGTTATTGTTCAATGTGGAGGAACAGTACTTTTAGTTACAGCAACTAGAAGTAAGGATGTTAGGGAAGGACAAGATTTTTTCCCTTTAACAGTTGATTATATCGAAAAATTTTATGCATCTGGAAAATTTCCAGGCGGATTTATAAAAAGGGAAACTAAGCCAGGAACTGATGAAATTTTGATTTCAAGATTGATTGACAGACCAATTAGACCTTTATTTCCAGAAGGATTTTTGAATGCAGTACACATTGTAGTTACGGTGCTTTCATATGATGAAGTGAATTATCCTGAAAATCTTGCTACAATTGGAGTTTCTACTGCTTTAGGATTATCAGATATTCCATTTGCAGGAACTGTGGCTGGAGTTACAGTTGGATACATTAATGGAGAATACATCTTAAATCCAACAGGAGAACAATTATTAGAAAGTGAAATTCAATTGTCAGTCGCGGGGACAAAAGACGCTGTAACAATGGTAGAGGCTGGAGCTAAGGAAGTTTCTGAGGAAGTTATGCTGGAAGCGATTATGTTTGGGCATGAAAGAATTAAGGAAATTTGTGTTGAACAGGATAAATTCCTTGCACAATTTGAAATTCAGAAATATGAATTTGAGAAAAAGGAAGTAGATTTTGAAATCAAGGAATTTATTGACAGTTTTGAAAATGAAGTTGAAAAGGCTATAATGACACCAGGTAAACTCGAAAAATATGAAGCGATTGATAACTTAGAAATAGAACTTTTTGAAAAATATGTTCAAAAACTTGAAAATGAAGATAAAGAAATTGATGAAAATCTTGAAAAAGAATTTAAGAAATATTATAGAGATGTGGAAAAAAGACTTGTCAGAGATGCTATTTTATACAAGCAATACCGTGCTGACGGGCGTCAAACTACTGAAATCCGTCCAATTGATGTGGAAATAGATACACTTCCAGTGCCGCATGGTTCTGCATTGTTCACACGTGGAGAAACTCAGGCATTAGTTGTTGCAACACTTGGAAGTAAGGAAGATGAGCAAATTATCGACGGAATGGAAAATGAAACACGTAAAAAATTCTTCCTGCACTATAACTTCCCGCCATATTCAGTTGGAGAAGCAGGATTTATGAGAGCACCAGGAAGACGTGAGCTAGGACACGGAAATTTAGCTGAAAGAGCATTAAAATATGTTATGCCAGATACAGAAAAATTCCCATATACAGTAAGACTTATTTCTGAAATTACAGAATCAAATGGTTCATCATCACAGGCTTCAATTTGTGGAGGGTCTCTTGCATTAATGGCAGCTGGAGTACCAATAAAATCTACAGTTGCAGGAATTGCAATGGGTCTTATAAAAGAAGGAGATACATTTACTGTACTTACTGATATTCAAGGGCTTGAAGATCATCTTGGAGATATGGACTTTAAAGTTGCAGGTACGAAAAATGGAATTACTGCAATTCAAATGGATATAAAAATTGAAGGAATTACAAGAGAAATAATGGAAATTGCTTTAAGACAGGCATTAGAAGGAAGATTATTCATTATTGATAAAATGGAAGCAGTAATTAGTGAGCCAAGAGCACAAGTTGCTGAAAATGCACCAAAAATTGAGATTATTAAAATTAATCCTGATAAAATTGCTGGACTTATCGGTCCAGGTGGGAAAGTTATTAGAGCAATTATTGATGAAACTGGAGTTTCAATAGACATTGAAGACGACGGAACTGTTTCGATTTTTGGAAAAGAATCTGAAAATATGAAAAAAGCGCTGGAACTTGTTAAAAGACAAACTCAGTCAGTTGAGTTAAATGAAATTTATGAAGGAAAAGTTACAAAACTGATGAAATTTGGTGCATTTGTGGAAGTGTTGCCAGGAAAAGAAGGACTTTTACATATTTCTGAAATTAGCAATAAGAGAGTGGAAAAAACTGAAGATGCTTTAAAAGAAGGACAAAATGTCAGAGTCAAGGTAATTTCAATGGAAAGTGAAGATAAATTTAACTTAAGCATGAAGGCATTGCAGCAGCAATAACATTATATTATAAAGGAGCGTGAAAGGTATGAAAATGAATTTACCTAATAAATTAGCCATATTAAGAATAATTCTAGTTATACCATTTGTCATTTTTTTAAGTTTAGCTCTGGAAGTTTCAGATAATGCAGCAGTTTCTATGACAATGAGAGTATTTGCAGCGATTATCTTTGTAGGAGCGTCTATAACAGATTATTATGATGGGAAAATTGCAAGAAAATATAACTTGATTACAAATTTAGGAAAACTGCTAGATCCTTTAGCAGATAAAATTCTTGTTATTTCGGCTTTAGTGACACTTGCAAAATTTAGTCAGATTAGCCTATGGTTTGTGATAGTTATAATATTTAGAGAATTAATGATAACAGGGCTTCGTTCAATTGTAGCAGCTGAAGGGGTTGTTATTGCAGCAGAAAGTCTTGGAAAGTGGAAGACTGCGACTCAGATGGTAGCACTTACATTAATAATTTTAATACCTTTCAGTTTTACAATAAATAACATTTTATTACTTACTCCACTGATATTAACAATAGTTTCAGGAGTTGAATATGTTATAAAATGTAAAAATGTTCTAAATAAATAAAATAATAACCTTTTTAAATTTTTTGGAGGTGTGATTTTGGATATTGTTATAGCAGTGATATTAAAACTGTTTGATTTATATGCTCTTCTTATTTTAGTAAATATTTTGGGAACTTGGATTGATCCATATAATCAAATAGGACTTTTTCAATGGGTAAGAAAAGTTACAGAGCCATATTTACAGATGTTTAAAATAATAATTCCGATTGGAAGTATGAATCTTGATATTTCGGCAATGCTAGGATTAATGATTTTGGAATTGATAAAAGAAATTTTTGTAAGAACCGTTTTGTTAGGCTCATTTTAAATATAAAAATATTAAAATTTTGCTCATTTACTAAATAAAATTTAGAAAAACTAAGATAAAAAAAAATGAGAATATTATTTTTTCTAAGAAAAGAGGAGTAAAATAACTAGCATTATAAAGGTTTTAAAATCTAAAAAATATAAATTTTATGAAAGAGGAGACTTTAAAAGTATGAAATTAAAAAGACTTTTGACCACATCTTTTATGGCGGCAGCACTTACAGCAACAGCTGCAGTTTCAAAAGATACAGATATTTTGCATAATAAGCAAATTGTTCAAAATACAAATATTACAGGAGATATGTACAGTGCGCAAAATGCGTTTTCAGCAGTCTATGAAAAGGCGAAAGATTCAGTTGTAAATATTAGAACTAAGAAAACAATCGTTGTGGAAACTTATAATCCGCTTGAAGCATTTTTATTCGGAACATCTGGGAGAAGACAGCAAAGACGTGAATCAGGAAGTTTAGGTTCAGGATTTATAATTTCAAGTGATGGATATATGATGACAAACAATCACGTTATTGACGGAGCAGATGAAATTTATGTAAAATTATCTGATGGGCATGAATATTTAGCAAAATTAGTTGGAACATCGCCAGAAGTGGATATTGCAATTTTAAAAGTAAATGCAAACAGAACATTTAAACCATTAAAATTTGCCGACTCAGATAATATAAAAATTGGGCACTGGGCAATTGCATTTGGTAATCCGTTAGGACTGAACAGTTCGATGACTGTTGGAGTAGTTGGAGCTTCTGGAAGAAGTTCACTTGGAATTGAACAAGTTGAAAATTTTATTCAGACAGATGCTTCTATTAATCAGGGAAATAGTGGTGGACCGCTTCTTAACATTAATGGGGATGTTATTGGTGTAAACACTGCCATTTATTCTCCAAATGGTGGAAGTGTTGGATTAAGTTTTGCAATTCCATCAAACTTGGCTGAAAATGTAAAAGACTCTATAATAAAAAATGGTAAATATGAACGTCCATATATTGGGATTTCAGTGCTTGATTTAACTCCTGAATTGAAAAAAGAAAGAAGAATTTCATATTCAACAGGTATTTTGATTCAACAAATTTATCCAAATTCGCCAGCAGCAAAATATGGATTAAAAGTTAATGATTTAATTCTTGAAATCAATGGAAAACGTGTAACGTCGGCAGGATCATTTATTGGAGAAATTGCGGCTAAAAAAATTGGTGAAACAGTTAACTTAAAAGTAGTATCAAATGGAACTGAAAAAAATATTTCTATGAAATTGGAAGCGTTTAACTATCAGCAACAAAGAACTCAGCAAAGAAGATAAAAAATTATTAATTATAAAAATAGGCTTTCCCAAAATATTGAGATAGCCTGTTTTTTATTTTATTACTTATTCATTTTCGTAATTAATTTTTGCAAATTGAATTTTTACATCAATTCCATCCTTTCTATTTTCTATATAAATTTCTCCATCATTTAGTAATATTATATCTTTCATAATTGGAAGTCCAAGTCCTGCTCCTTTTTTAGCATTTTTACCTTGAAAATTTCGATTAAATAAATTTTTCTTTTCTTCTTCAGGAATCCTGTCTCCATAATTTCTTACAATAATTTCAACTGTTTCATCTTCTTTTACAAGTAATTCGATATTACCGATAGAGTATTTTATACTATTATCAATTAATCCACGTAAAACTTCTGAAATTAAATTTTTATCAACAAAAATGTTTATCTCATTATCTACTTTTATTATAATTTTATTTTTTATATTTAAAAGTTCGTAATCTTTTTTTATTTTTTCAAAAAGTTGTTTTACATTTGTAATCTCTTTTTTTATAGTTATTTTTTCAAGATTTGAATTTAGAAACAAAGTATTTATTATTCTTTCAATATTTTTTACTTCAAGATTTAAATTTTCGATGGCTTCATTTAATAAATCTTTATCGTCTCTTGCCCATTGCAGTATATCAAGATAGCCTTTCATTATGGCAAGTGGTGTTTTTAATTCATGTGATACGTTTGAAGTAAAATTTTTTTGGCTTTTTATAATTTCTTTTTTTTTATTAAAAGTTTCGTTTAAAACATCAATTAGTTCACCAATTTCATCATCTCGCTTTTTTGTTAATTGTATATTAATGTTGTGTTTACTCATCTCATTACTTTGAGAAATTATATTTGAAAGTGGATTTAGTACGTGTTCTGCTACAATTTTGGAAATTATGACAATTGAAATTGTTATTAGAACAAACATTGCAATCATAACATACAAAAGTTCATGTGCTTCCATAAATTCAAAATTTCTTATGGCATAGTATTTTGCATTGT
Source organism: Leptotrichia sp. oral taxon 879 str. F0557 (assembly GCF_000469385.1). Lineage (GTDB taxonomy): Bacteria > Fusobacteriota > Fusobacteriia > Fusobacteriales > Leptotrichiaceae > Leptotrichia > Leptotrichia mesophila. The sequence goes on along the minus strand of NZ_KI271317.1, from coordinate 76,723 downwards.
GTCCAGTATAGATTTTTTTGTAGATAAATCTATCCCATTTTGTTTTAAGTTTGTTTGACTCAAATCTTTTTAACTTAAAACTATCTTTATCATCTGATAAATAAATAAATTTTCCATTTTTCTCAACCGCAAGGGAAATGTATTCTTTATCAGCATAATCATAATTTCTATAAGTTTCTTTTAATTTATTGTCAGGAACTTCATCCAATTTTTTTATAACAGTTGGAAGTAATTTATCCATTTCTTTAGTTTCAGCTTCAACAGCTGTGTGAATTAAAAAAATTGTCATTGCCAAAATGATGACGAATGAAATAAAAACAAGGCTTACTGTATTTGCAATAATTATTTTATCTTTTATTTTTTTCATATTTTTAAAATATAACCAATTCCTCTCACAGTTTTTATTTTTTCTTTTCCAATTTTTTGCCTAATTTTTTTTATTGTTGTATCAAGAAGATTGTCGCTTGCTTCCCATCCCCATATTTTTTCTACGATTTTATCACGCAAAACTATTTCTTCTTTATTTTCAATTAACAATTTCACTAGCTCAAATTCTGTTTTTGTAAGCAAAATAGGAGTATTTTCCAAAGATACAGAATAATTTTCCATATTTAATTTTAAAGTTTTGTAGATAATTTGTGAAATTTTTTCTTTTCTTATATTTATATCAATTCTTGCTTCAAGTTCTAAAAAGTCAAAGGGTTTGGTAACATAGTCGCTTGCTCCAGATTTCAATAATTCAACTTTCTCTTCTACGTTATTTTTGGCAGATACAACAATTATTGGAACTTTTGATATTTTTCTAATATTTTTACAGACTTCATTTCCCTCCATAGAAGGAAGCCCTAAATCTAGAAGAATTAAGTCGTAAAACTCTCTTTTTCTATTAATTTCATTTAATGCGTCAATTCCATTTTCAATTATTGTTATTTCGTGATTTTTTCGTTCAAGCTGTAATTTCAAAATTCGTGATATTTTTTTATCATCTTCAACAATCAGTATTTTTCCCATCTTTCCTCTTTCTAAAATTTATTCAGATTAAATTCATTTTTTAATTTGCTTTTTATGGTATTATTACATCATCAAATATATTATATCTTAAATTAAGTGAAATAAAAAGATATAATTCAAATTTATTTTTTTATAATTTATTTAAACTAAAACAAAATAGGAGAAGGTGATGCCGTTGCAACTAACTAATAATATTTTTTTTATTGACAGATTCTTTTTTAAACATTTATCTTTTTTTTCAAAGTCTAGTATTTTTTATAATTCTAAAAATATTGAAAAATTTTTTCGTATAATTACTAAATTTGGGGAAGGGTATTTCGAATTATCATTAATTCTTATATTATTTTTTATAATTTTTTTAAACAAAAAGAAATTCCATATTTTTAAAAAATATATTGCAGGTATCTTTTTTACTTTACTTTCTACCCAAATAACTGTAAATTTATTTAAACTTTTGTTTGGAAGAGCGAGACCTTCAGTAACGACAAATCCAGAAAAATTTTACGGAGTTTTAAGTTTAATAAAAAATAACTTTCTTTTTGAAGGTGACTATGCTTCTTTTCCTTCGGGGCATACAATTACTGTTTGGGGAACGATTTGGATTTTAAGTTTTTTTATAAAAAATAGATATATCAAAATGATGTTATTTGTTTTAGGATTTTTAGTAGGTGTTAGCCGTGTCTACTTGAGATATCATTGGACGACAGATGTTATTGCTAGTATCATTATTTCTTATTTTATTGCAAAATTTGTGTACAATAGAATGCATGGAATCAGTTTCGTAAAAGACTCTGTTTATGGTAAAAAAGTTAAAAAGATAGGCAGAATTAAACGAAAGAGAGAAAAACTAGGAGTAGTCAATTAATCAAAAATTTAACAAGGAAGAATAATTACTTGAAATTTATACAAAAGGGGCTGTCTCAAAATGATTAAAATTTTGAGTTCAGCTTTTATTTTTTTATGAACATATTTTTTAAATTATAGCCAATAGCAAACAGTATAGCTTC
>NZ_KI271317.1:67948-74605 GCF_000469385.1 Leptotrichia sp. oral taxon 879 str. F0557 | reverse complement strand
ATTCAATTATTTCAAGACGTAGAATTTACATAGAGCATGTGAATAGTCATATCAAGAAATTCAGGATAGTGTCTACATGTTACAGAAACAAGGAAAGAAAATTTTCTATGAGATTCTCGTTGATTTGTGTAATTTATAATTTTGAACTATAAGTTGTCGAATAAGTCTATTATAACATACTTTTTTGTAAGTATAGTCAATGCACCTAAAAAAAGAAGAAAAAATATTTAAAAATTAATAAATTAATTTTAAACTGAGATTGCTATATATTTATTATAAAAATAAAAAAGTATAAAAAAATTTTTGTTTGACTTATATTTTTTCGCATTGTATAATAAAATATAGTTAGAAAAATGGAAAGTGGGAAAGCACTGTTCCATAAGAAATTGATACGGAAAAGAGGTTAAATTTTATGGAAAACGCTATGAAAAGCTTTGGAGAAAATGTCTTTAGGGATAGTAATTTGAAAAAAAGAGTTTCCAAAGCTGTTTTTAAAGAGTTTAAAGCGTCTCAATTAGGTGAAACTGAGTTATCGAAGGAAGCTGCCGAAGTTATTGCGAATGCAATTAAGGATTGGGCGACTAAAAGAGGGGCTACTCACTTCTGTCATTGGTTTCAGCCGTTAAATGACTTGACAGCAGAAAAACATGATTCATTTTTAGAACCTGTTGAAAATGAGGAAGTTATTTACAAATTTTCTGGAAGTAATTTGATAAAAGGTGAATCTGACGCCTCTTCATTTCCAAATGGGGGACTTCGTAGCACATTTGAGGCAAGAGGTTACACAATTTGGGATACAAGTTCATATCCGTTCATAAGAGAAAATAAAAATGGAGTTACATTGTATATTCCTACAGCCTTTATTTCATTTACTGGTGAAGCGTTGGACAAAAAGGTACCTTTATTAAGAACAATGAAATATATAAGTGAACAAGCATTAAGAGTTTTACGGGCTTTGGGAAATACTACGGCTAATCACGTATTTAACACTTTAGGAGTGGAACAGGAGTATTTTCTTGTAAAAAAAGATATGTTTGAAGCTAGAGATGACTTATTGCTTACTGGAAGAACATTATTTGGGGCATCTGCACCTAAAGGGCAGGAACTAAGTGATCACTATTACGGAAAAATCAAAGAAAAAGTAATAAACTTTATGAGTGATGTTGATGTTGAACTTTGGAAATTAGGAATTCCGTCAAAAACAAGACATAATGAAGTAGCTCCAAACCAATTTGAAGTAGCACCACTATTTTCAGTAGCAAACTTGGCATCAGATCAGAATCAGATAATAATGGAAACCATTGAAAAAACGGCATTAAGACACGATTTGGTAGCATTGCTTCACGAAAAGCCATTTGCAGGAGTAAATGGTTCAGGGAAACATAATAACTGGTCACTAGGAACTGATGACGGTAAAAATCTTTTCAGTCCTGGAAAAGATATGAAATCAAACACACAATTTTTAATTTTTGTAGCTGCGGTAATAGAAGCTGTTGACAGATATTATCCAATGTTAAGATATGCGACTGCAACTGCGACAAATGATCATAGACTTGGTGGACACGAAGCGCCACCTGCAATTATTTCAGTATTCTTAGGAGATGAATTGACAACAGTTTTAAATAATATTGCATACAAAAAAGATGCACCTGTGTCAGAATCATCAAAAGTAAACTTATCAGTTGATGTATTACCAACATTTAGCATGGATGCTGGAGATAGAAATAGAACTTCGCCATTTGCATTTACTGGAAATAAATTCGAGTTTAGAATGCCGGGGTCAAGCTCTACACCTGCAACTTCTGCGGCTGTAATAAATGCTATGGTAGGAAAAGTGCTGTCTGAATATGCAGATAAACTTGAAAAAGCAACTGAAAAATCTCTGCCAAAAGTGGCAAATGAAATTATTGCAAATGCCTATAAAAAACATCATAGAATAATTTTCAATGGAAATGGATATAGTGAAGAATGGGCAAAAGAAGCTAAAAAACGTGGACTTACAAACGAAGTAGCTTCAAATACTGCGCTTAGAAAAATGATAGATAAAGATGTGCTAGAATTAACTCAGGAAATTGGAATGCTTTCTGAACAGGAATCTATCGCAAGATACAATGCCTATGCAGACAGATATGTAACTCAGTTAAGCATAGAGTCAAGAACATTGATTGACATTGCAAATAAAAATATCTTGCCATCTGGATTAAAATATGCCAATTTGTTAGCTGATCATATTGAAAAAAATTCAAAATACGGAAAGGCGTTTATAAAAGAGCAGGAAGAAATATTAAAAGATGTGCTTGCAAATATTACAACTTTAAGAAAAGAAGTAAAATCGCTTGAAAAAGAAATTAACAGAGTAAAAAATGAAAAAGATTTAGGAAAACAGACAGATTTAGTAAAAGAAAAATTGGTAACAGGACTTGAGGCATTAAGAATTCCTTGTGATAATTTGGAAAAAGTTATTGATCAAGAATATTGGAGTTTCCCAACTTACACGGATTTATTGTTTAAGTTATAATATTGATAAAAGTGCAGGGACTTTAACGAGTCCTTGCTTTGTTTGTTTAAAATAATATTTTTGTAGTGAATTATTGTAAAATCAACTTTAAATGTTATGGAATTATTAGATTTGATTTTGAAAGAAATGGGTATAGTAAAGAAAGGAAAGTTTAAAAATGATTTTTTTGAAATCACTGGGAAGTATTTTCCCTATTATTGTTATGATTGCGATTGGATATATTTTGAAAAAAAGGCACTGGTTTCATCACACATTTAGTGAAAATGTGTCAAAACTTATTACAAATGTGGCTTTGCCTTGTTCAATATTCTATTCAGTCTTGAAATATTTAAATATGGATGCTTTGAAGGAAGTGTCAAATCGTTTGATTTTTACATTTGCTTCGGTTATTATCGGATATGTTGCAGCTTTTTTTGTAATAAAGCTGGTGAAGATGAGAGAAGGACGGCGTGGAGTCTTTTATAATGCGGTAGTAAATGCAAATACGATATTTATTGGACTTCCGTTGAATATGGCACTTTTTGGAGAAGCAGCTTCCAAATATTATTTAATGTATTACATTACAAATACTGTATCAATTTGGACTTTAGGGTATATGCTTCTGGCAGGTGATTCATTGGAAGGCAATAAAGATGAAAAAAGTGGATTTAATCTGAAAAAGTTGTTATCGCCTCCACTTATTGCTTTTGTAATAGCCTTTATTGTACTTTTGTCAGGCATAAAAGTAATAACTCCAATTGTGGAAACTACAAAATATCTTGGAAGCGTTGTAACACCTCTTGCATTGCTTTATATTGGAATAGTGTTGGCAGATGCAGGGCTTCACAGTATTCGGTTTGATTTGGATACAAACTTGGCTTTACTTGGAAGATTTGTATTTTCATCAATTGTCATGATTGTGTTATTGAAAATTGCTGGACATTTTGTGCAGTTAAATGATTTGGAAATAAAAACATTTGTGATACAGTCAGCAGCACCAGTGTTTGCAGCATTACCAATTTTAGTTAATGAAACTAATGGAGATATTGGATATTCCACAAATGTAGTTACAACAAGTACAATTTTATTTATATTGGTTGTTCCAATTCTGATGAGTATTTTGAATATAATTCACATCTAAGATTCAGAAAATCATTAATTTGATTTTCTTTTTTTAAATTTGAAGATGGAGTAAATCTTGAAATTAATAAAAAAATATGGTAAACTTTTATTAAATATCTTAAATAATGAAAATAAAAGATAAACAAAGAAATATATAAATTATTTTAAAGTATTTGATATAAAAATTTATAAGATTAAAATATATTTTTTTCAAATTTATTATAATAATTGTAAATTTTAGGAGGAAAAGTGAAAAAAATAATCATATTGCTTGTTTTATTGGTAACAGGGATTTCTTTTTCAGATACCTGCAAATGGATAAAAAATCCAAATATATATGTAACAAAGGAAATAGAGCTCATAAATAAATCTCATTTGAAAGGAAATATCTATTGTGATGTAGAACATGATTTTATGACATATTATGTTGGAATAGATAACTTGGAAGTGGGACTTGTGTACAACACATATGAAAGAAAAGAACTGACATATGAAAATATTTTTAGAATATTAATTGATTTTGAGAATGATATAGCAAAATTGATTCCTAAAAATATCCCTAAAAAAGATGAACCCAAAAAGCCAAGATATTATACTTTCAGACTTTATACCTATGATGCAGCTAAAAAAGATACTTTTATGTTATTTAAGTATATTCTGGATACAAAAAAGATAGATGGAGACTGGAAAACTTACTATAATAATGAAATATTTTCAAAGACAGGGGAAAAAATGTTAAAAACATTAAAAGACAGCGGATACAGCCCTACTGAAGATATCATGTACTAATTGAGAGGAAAAATGAAATTAATTTTAGAAGAAGATATAGTATATAGAACTAAAATCAATGATTTTGGAGTTGAACCAATTAATAAGAGAATTATAACAACAGGAGAAAAGCTTATATATTTTAATAAAGAAAAGTTTGAGAAGGAAAGTGGCGGAAAGGTAAAAAACTGTGAAATCATAAAATATATAAAAGAAAAAAATCAGTTATTTGTCTCAAGCATGTTTTTCGTTTCTACTCCTAATGGTAAAGTTTATAAATGTGACGGAAATAAAAAGAAAATAGTTGAACTCGTATTTGATATTGAAGACACAATCAGAGTTATGAACTTTATAACAAGTGGCAGAATCGTATATATTGAAAATAATAATCTTTTTTCATACGATGTTGATACAAAAGAATTAATTTCCACTAAGCTCACAAAAAATATAAAAAATGGAAATTATAAAATATTTACAAGTGGAGAAAATGTTATAATCAAATTTAGGGAAGATTACAAACATATAAATATTATAAGTATTTTTGAAAATAAATTAAAAAAAATATTTGAAGTAAAAACTGAAAAAAATCACACTTATTCAAAAATAGTTGGACTCCAATACTTTGCAGGAACAGAAGATGGAGAAATTGAAATATGGAATATTTTGGATCAGGAACTTTATAATTCGATAAAAATTTCTGACAGAAAAATAACATATATTGAAGAATTTGAAGGAAAGTATTTTATTGGTTTGGAAAGTGGAGAATTGGTAATTACAGATAGTAAATTTCATATTTTAAAACAGGAAAAAGTGTTGAAGGAAGGAATTGTGAAAATTTGTGTAATTGAGAATGAAATTTATGTGATGGGGGGTGAAAATAGGATAGTAAAGTATAGGATGATTTGAAATATTTTATTATAATCACAGTTAGTAATTTAGCTGTGATTTTTTTTGAAAATTCATTTTGTAATTTTAATTGTAAAAATTGTGTATAAATGATATAATTTGGCGAAAAAATAAAATAAAAAATAAATAAAAATATGTAAAAAATAAATAAATTTTTAAGACTGAGTCAGTAGTGTTTTGAAATTATACTCAAACCTACTTAAAATTAAACTACTAAAAATTATATAAAATTTAGGGTTTGAGTAAAATAGTCATAACTTTTGAGTTTAGTTTTAAAGCAGTTTTACTATAATGTTCAAATTAAAGGTTTATTTAATTTTTAAAAGAATTTTTAGTGTAATGTGAAGAAATGGGAGAGGAAGTGATGAATGAGTTGGAAAATAATAAAATTAAGTTATATGGATTTAACAATTTAACAAAAACATTAAGTTTTAATATTTATGATATTTGCTATGCGGAAACAGAGAGGGAGCAGAAGGACTATATTGCATACATTGATGAGCAATATAATTCAGAAAGGCTTACAAAAATACTTATTCGTGTGGCAGAAATGATTGGAGCACAAGTCTTGAACATATCAAAGCAGGATTACGAGCCACAAGGAGCCTCTGTAAATGTTTTAATTGCAGAAGAAAGAATAAGTCCAGAAAATATCGATAAGTCTTGTAATAGAGGAAAGCCATTTTTTGAGGAAATTGGAATGGATGAAAACAGCATAAAAAAAGGTGGGGCAAGTCAGGATACGGATACAGTTCACGCTCATTTGGATAAAAGCCATATAACAGTGCATACTTTCCCGGAATACCATCCAGATAATTCAATTTCCACTTTTAGAGTGGATATTGATATTGCAACTTGTGGTGAAATTTCGCCATTAAATACGTTAAACTATCTGATAGACAGCTTTGATTCTGATATAATTACAATTGACTACAGAATACGTGGATTTACAAGAGATATTTCAGGAAAGAAATTTTTTACAGATCATAATATAACTTCTATTCAAGATTATATTGAGCCTGAAAAATTAAAAATATACGATGCAATTGACGTAAATGTATATCAGTCTAACATTTTCCATACAAAAATGCTAATAAAGGAAATCAGATTACAAAATTATCTATTTAATCAAGATGTTTATGAAATCGCACCTAAAAAAAGGCTGGAAATTACGGATAGACTTAGGAAGGAAATGATTGAAATTTATAGTGGAATGAATATTTATTAAGAATATTTTATACTTAAATTAAGTCTTCAAATTAACTATTTTATAAATTTTATTTTAGATTTGTCTAGTTAATAGTTATTTTTTCTTTTTTTATATTATTTATTTTAACGTAAGGGCATCAAGCGCCATGCCCTTA
>NZ_KI271317.1:36142-67848 GCF_000469385.1 Leptotrichia sp. oral taxon 879 str. F0557 | reverse complement strand
TTTCTTATAAAAGAAAAATAGAACTCGCTTTTGAGTATAAATTGTTTTAATACAAATAAATATATTTAACTTTAAAATAAATTACAAAAGCTCAAACAGCTATTTTTCTTCTAACGAAATTTTGCTTGGTATCTATTTTCATCAAATTACCTATTATAATTGAATTGAAAATGTCGTGATTTTTTGGAAATAAAAATTACTAAACACATTTATGTGTTTCTTTCGCCATAATCTTTATAATAAATTTATTTTGTAAAGTTTTATCAATTTTATTTGCGAAAGTGAGCGAAGCGAGTTTAATTTTTGTTTTCAAAAAATGCTTAGATGAGCAGGGATTAGTGCGTAGCACTTTCGCCAAAATCTTCAGATGTTATAATTTGAAGAAATTGAAATAACTAATATTGCGAAATAAAAGGGGATGGTGATTGTTCCCCTTTGCTTTTAAGAAAAAGAAAAAACATATAAATTACAAAAAATAGTTACTAATCAAAATGTCAATGTAACTTGTTTAAATGTTAAAAAAAAACGGGATTTAAAATTATAAATAAATTAAAAAATATGAAAGGAGTTGAAGAAATGGGGAAAAATATTGATAAAGATAGACAGAACAAGACAGTTCTTTTTGATGCTTTAAAAAATCATCTTTCTAACAGGGTTGTGAGATTTGATGTGCCGGGGCATAAAGGAGGGCGTGGGAATAAGGAATTTCGGGATTTTATTGGGCTGGAGGCGATGCAGATGGATGTTAATTCGATGAAGCCGCTTGATAATTTATGCCATCCAACTTCGGTTATAAAAGAGGCTCAGGATATAGCGGCAGAGGCTTTTGGGGCAAAAGAGGCTTATTTTATGGTAAGTGGAACAACTGGGGCTGTACAGGCTATGATTATGGCAACTTGCAAGGCTGGAGATAAAATTATTATACCGAGAAATGTGCATAGAAGTGCCATTAATGCAATGGTAATTTGTGGAGCAATTCCAGTTTATATTAACCCTGGACTTAACAAAAAATTGGGAATATCACTTGGGATGTCGATTAATGATGTGAAAAAGGCAATTCAGGAAAATCCTGATGCAAAAGCAATATTAGTGAATAATCCTACTTATTACGGAATTTGTTCAGATTTAAAATCTATTGTAAAAATGGCACATGAAAATGATATGTTTGTGCTAGTTGATGAGGCACATGGAGCACATTTTTACTTTGATGAAAATTTACCAATTTCAGCGATGGAAGCTGGAGCAGATATGGCGGCAATTAGTATGCATAAGACGGGCGGTTCTTTAACACAAAGTTCGATTTTATTAAGTGGTGAGAGAATAAACGCTGATTATGTTCGGCAAGTTATAAACTTGACTCAAACAACAAGTGCATCGTATTTACTTATGACTTCACTTGATGTGGCAAGAAAAAATTTGGCAATAAATGGAAGGGAACTTTTTGAAAAGACAGTTAAATTTGCAGAATATGCCAGAAATGAAATTAATAAACTAGGTGGGTATTATGCGTATGGGAAAGAACTGATTGATGGAGATTCGGTTTATGACTTTGATACGACAAAATTATCTGTGTATACAAAAGATATTGGGCTTGCTGGAATTGAAGTTTATGATATTTTGCGGGATGATTATGAAATTCAGATTGAATTTGGAGATTTGGGAAATATTTTGGCGATAATTTCGGCGGGAGACAGAGGCTTGGAAATAGAACGGCTAATATCTTCACTTGCAGAAATTAAACGGCTTTACTCAAAAGATTCTACAGGAATGTTTGATCATGAATATATAAACCCTGATGTTGTACTTCCACCACAAAAAGCCTTTTATTCAGAAAAGGAAATGATTCCGATAAAAGATAGTGCGGGTAAAATAAGTGGAGAATTTGTTATGGCTTATCCGCCAGGAATACCGATATTAGCACCAGGAGAGCGAATTACTGAGGAAATCATAAACTATATCGAATATGCAAAGGAAAAAGGATGTCTATTAACAGGAACTGAGGATATGCATGTTGAAAAGATAAATGTTGTTTTGGAGTGAAAATTTTTGATGTAAAAACGCAGACAGTGTTTGCGAAATTCCAATTAAAATAAATGAAAGAAGGAAACAAAAATGGCTGACAGCAGATTTTTGAAATTTTTTAATTATATTTTACTAGTTGAAGGAAGTTACTCTAATGATAAGAATGATAAAGGCGGGGAAACAAAATATGGCATTACTAAGGAACGAGCGAGAGAATGCGGATACAAAGGTAGCATGAAAGATTTAACAAAAGCAATGGCACAAAAAATTTATGAGGAAAAATATTATAAGGCTAGAAAATTGGATCAAGTGAAAAATGATAAAGTGGCACTAAGCATATTTGATTTTTCAGTAAATGCTGGGAGATATGGAATTAAAAAGGCTCAGGAGGCTGTGAACAAGATTTATGGTAAAAATGTAATTAGTGTAGATGGAGCAGTTGGGCCTATGACATTAAAATATTTAAACGAAGTTAATCCAGTTAAATTTTTGGATGTATATCATAGTTTACAGCGTGAATACTATAAATCTCTTGCTAAAAGAGATGCAACTCAGAATGATTTTTTGACAGGATGGTTAAATAGAGTTAAGGTTAAGGAAAATTATTTGAGAAATGTTTAATGAGTATAAGAAATAGAATAAAATTATAAAAAATGGAAAAGTTGAGGAATTTATAAAAAAGTTTCAAAGTACAAAACATTGGAAATAAAAGGTTAGATATTAAAAAAATAGGTAATACAAATTGAAAGGAGTGTGGCAGATGGAATTATGGTACACAGAAGAACATACGAAAAATGTTCGTTTTTCTATAAAGATTGATAAGCAGTTAGTTAGTGCAAAAAGTGATTTTCAGAGAATTGATATTTTTGAGTCGCCAGAATTTGGGCGATTTTTGACATTGGATGGATTTATGATGTTGACAGAAAAGGATGAGTTTATTTACCATGAGATGATAACTCACGTTCCTATGGCTGTAAATCCTAAGGCTAAGAAAATATTGGTAATCGGTGCTGGAGATGGCGGTACTGTTCGTGAACTTGTAAAATATGAACATATTGAGAGAATTGATATGGTGGAAATTGACAAGATGGTTGTCGATATTTGTCGAGAATACTTGCCTAAGACGGCAAATAAATTGGATAATGAAAGGGTACATATTTATTATGAGGATGGACTAAAATTCGTACGTTCAAAAACTGATGAATATGATATTGTAATTGTGGATTCGACAGATCCGTTTGGGCCTGGAGAAGATTTATTCACAAGGGAATTTTATGGAAATTGCTTTAATGCACTAAAAGAGGACGGAATTCTTGTGAATCAGCATGAAAGCCCATATTATGAGGCAGATGCTAAAGCAACGGCAAGGGCAAATAAACAGTTAAGAGCAGTTTTCCCATTTGCAACAGTTTATCAGCTGCATATACCGACATATCCGTCAGGACATTGGCTATTTGGATTTGCTTCGAAAAAATACAATCCTGTAAAGGACTTGAAGGCTGATGAATGGAATAAGTTTGGGATAGAAACAAGATATTATAATACAGAATTGCATAAAGGGGCTTTTGCCTTGCCAAATTATGTGAAAGATTTAATAAAATAATTTAGAATGAAAACTAGAAGGAGAATTTATATGAGAAATAAAAATATACATACATTTATAGGGTGTGACAATGAATACAATGAGAGTAAAATTGCTATTTTTGGAGCACCGTTTGACAGTACAACTTCGTTTAGACCAGGGACTAGATTTGCTTCGGCGGTTATGAGAAATGAGAGTTTTGGGATAGAAACGTATAGTCCTTATCAAGATAAGGATTTGGAAGATATTAAGGTTTTTGATGGAGGAGATTTGGAACTTTCATTTGGAAATTCGGAAAGTACGTTGCAGGATATTCAGGATGAAACAGCAAAAATTTTGAAGGATGGGAAAATTCCGTTTATGATTGGTGGAGAGCATTCTGTTACGTTGGGAGCTGTGAGAGCAGTTGCTGAAAAATATCAAGATTTGCATATTATTCAGTTTGATGCACATACAGATTTGAGAGATGAGTATTTAGGGCAGTATTATTCACATGCTTCTGTAATTAGAAGATGCTGGGATATTGTTGGAGATGACAGAATTTTTCAGTTTGGAATAAGAAGTGGTGAAAGAGATGAATGGAAATTTGCAAAGGAACATCTTCACACAACAAAATTTAATTTTGACGGACTTGATGAAGCTGTGGAAAAATTAAAAGGGAAACCTGTCTATTTTACATTGGACTTAGATGTGCTTGATCCGTCGGAATTTCCAGGAACTGGAACGCCTGAAGCGGGAGGAGTTACTTTTGTGGAACTTCATAAGGCAATAGAAAAAATTTCACAATTAAATATTGTAGGGCTTGACATGAATGAATTATCGCCTGTATACGATCAGTCTGGACAATCTACGGCACTAGCTTGTAAACTGCTTAGGGAAATTTTGTTGTTTATTTATAAATAGATTTATTTTAAGGAAAAGTGTTTGTGCATAAATGGTACAGATACTTTTTTGAATATATAAAAATAAAAAAGTTTTTAATAATTTGTAAAAAGGGAGGAATGTTAGATGAAGAAAAAGTTGCCGATAGGAATATCAAATTTTAAGGAAATAATAGAAGATGAATATTACTATTTTGATAAAACAGAGTTTATTGAGAATTTATTTGAGGAAGTGTCTAAAATTAAGTTGTTCACACGTCCGAGGAGATTTGGAAAAACACTTAATATGTCGATGATAAAATATTTTTTTGATATTGAAAATAAAAATGAAAATAAAAAGCTGTTTGAGAATTTAAAAATTTCTGAAAATGAGTATTTTGAAAAGCAGGGGACAGCTCCAGTTATTTCAATTTCATTTAGAAATTATGATGAAAGTAGCTGGGGAAATGGGTTTGAGATGATAAAAAATACAATTTCGGATTTATATGATGAATTTGAATTTGTAAAGGAAAATTTAAGTGTGAGAAAAAAAGAAAAATACGATTCGATTTTATTTAACAGAGCAACTGAAGCAACATGGAAATTATCCTTGCTGGATTTAACAAAATATCTATATGAATATTATGGAAAAAAGGTTGTGGTGCTGATAGATGAGTATGATCAGCCGATAATTGATTCATACGTGAAAGGCTATTATCAAGAAGCAATTAGCTTTTTTAAAACATTTTATGGAGTTGTCCTAAAGGATAATAATTATCTCGAAATGGGAATTATGACTGGGATTTTAAGAGTTGCAAAGGAAAATATATTTTCTGGATTGAATAATTTAAGAGTTCATACAATTTTAGACAATAGATTTACAGAATATTTTGGGATTACAGAAAGTGAAGTTGAGCAGGCTTTAAAGGATTTTGATTTAGAATTTGAACTTAAAGATGTTCAACGTTGGTACAATGGATATTTGTTTGGAGATATAAAAGTTTATAATCCGTGGTCGATTATTAATTTTCTGAATGATGAAAAATTAAAGCCGTACTGGGTAAATACGAGTGAAAATGAATTGATAAAATTATATTTAAAAAAACTGAAAAATGAGATTTTTGATGATTTTTCAAAACTTTTGAATAGAGAAGAGATTTATAAACGAATAAATGAAAATATGACTTTTTCAAATCTTGAGTCAAATTACAGTAAAAATATATGGAATTTATTTTTTCACAGCGGATATTTAACACTGGGAAAGAAAATCGAAGATGATGGAATGTGCTATTTAAAAATACCGAATGAAGAAATATTGAAAATGTTCTCAGAAATGTTTATAGAAATTTATTTTGAAGATTATGAGAAATTTTTGTATATGTCAAATGCTTTGAGAGAAGGAAATATAAGTGAATTTGAGAAACATTTAAAAGAAGTTTTATTGGAAAATGTGGGAATATTTGATGTAAGTGGAATTTACAGAGAGCAATTTTATCATGGCTTAATGCTTGGAATAATTTTGACTTTGAAAAATGAATATGAAATAACTTCAAATAATTTTGCTGGGAAAGGCAGATATGATTTGCTTTTGAAGCCTAAAAATCTGGAAAAAAGAAAAGAAGGAATTATTTTGGAATTAAAAGTTGTAAATGCAATGGAAAATTTGAGTGAAGATAAAATTTTTGAAAAATTAGAGAATGAGTGTGATATTGCGTTACAGCAGATTGAAGAGAAAGAATATGCTTCTGTATTAAAAAATTCTGGAGTTGAGAATGTATTGAAAATTGGGATAGCATTTTTTGGAAAAGAAGTGGCAGTTAAATTTGATAGAAATTATAGTTAATACTAAATCCTATTTAAATAAGAGTTTGTTACGAACTTTTCTAATAAAAGATATAAACCAATATTCTTATAATAGTTGAAAATTTATTAAATATTCACTATTTAAATAGGGAAAGTATAAAATTATAAATTATTTTGAAAATTAAAAATACATTTATAAAAAATTTGCGAGTTTTGAGGTGTTTTTACAATGATTAACAAACTAAAAGAATTAGAGAATCTTGAGAATAAGTATAAGGAAATTGGGAGAATAAATTCGGAGATAGAATCAATAATTGCAAATATAAAAAATGAGGTTGGAATAAGCAGGGAAAAGGAACTTTTGGAAGAGAATGAAAGGCTGGCGAAGGATTTGAAGGCATTTCATGAAAAGATGAAAGTTAGGGAAGAGGAAATTGGAAGGCTTAAAAATAGTAATGCAGTGCTTATTGAGGAATTGAAGGAAGCGAAAAAGGTTAGGAGAAATGGTGAGATTGATAAGTTTCAGAATATTTTGGCGGAGAAGATGAATGTGGAATTGGAAAGTGGAGTGACTAGAAGGCTTTCTAATTATGCAGAGGAAATGAAGAGAAAAGTTAAAATACTGGAAAAAAATCTTTCTCGTGAATTTTCAGATGAAGCTGATTCTTTAAGAGATGAACTCAAAAAAATTAATGGAAAAATTGGTGATTTTTTAGAGAAAAGTAATAAGAAAACTTTTGAAAATAAGGTATTTCTTCAAGAGGAATCTTCGGTGTTTCATAATAAGATAAAGGAAGAAACGGCTTTGAAGGAAGGGGAATTTCTTTTTGAAAGAGAGAAAAAAAGATTTGTATTTGAAAAACTTATTGGACTTAAAGGATTTAACTTTTTAGGGATAATATCAATCTTTTTGGGAGTTTTTTTGGTATTTCAGACACAGTTTGCAAAAATTTTGGCAAATAATTATGTAAAAAGTTCGGCATCGTATTTGCTTGGGATGTTTTTCCTTTTTGCTGGAGAAAAATTTTATCAGAAAAATAAGAAGCATTTTGCAGTTGGGCTGATTGGCGGTGGAATTGGGATTCTTTATTTGACTACGCTTCTTTCTACGCTTTATCTCAAACTTTATCCAATGACAGCGGGACTTTTTATATCAGTAATACTGACAGGGCTGGTTGTGATTCTTTCATTGCGATATGATAGCCAGATAATTGGAGTATTGTCGCTGATTGGTGGATATTTGCCTTACGGAGCTTATATTTGGGTAAATAAGAGCAATGTCCAGATTTATTATGTTTTGGCATATTCTTTGATTTTGCAGGGAATTGTGCTTGGAGTTTCTTGGAAAAAGGACTGGATATACAGCAAGATTTTTGGATTTGTTACAGGTGTAGTGAATATGACGGGGCTGATTTATTACTTAAATCACAGCATTCACGACAAGATTACGGCATTTTTCTACATCGTAATTTTCACAACAGCATACAGTTTTATTTTCCTAAATTCTCACAAAAAAGAAAATCGTCAAAGCAACATAATCGACTATGTATTTCTAAGTTTAAATCTAATTATAAAATTTTCATTGATTTACAGCCTGTTTGACAAGACAACACCAAGCTGGCTAAAAGCCGTACTAGTCGGAACAGTCGGAATAATTTACGGATTTTTTGGCGACAGGCTCAAGGACAACAAAGTTGCAAAAATCTTTTATATTGTGGCATTAGGAAGTTTTATCCTAATTATCCCGTTAATTGTGCCAGAAAAATTTGTTGTGGTTGCATGGGGTGCTGAAACTGCACTATTGTATTTCTTTTATAGAAAATATAAAAATAAAGAAATGCGATATGGAACGATTGCGATTTATCTAGTTTCGCTGGTAAGTAATTTGATTGTGCGAGAAGAAAAATATTTGCTTATGTATATTCAGGATTTGATGATAATATCATTTTCATTTGTTCTTTATTTCCTGATAAAACAAAAAAGCTACAAGACAGAAGTTAGGATTTTAAATGGAATATTTAAATATCTGATTTTTACATATTCAATATTTTTTGTAAATAAAGTTGTTTTTGATGTTGTTACTTCATTTGAAACGATAAATTATGGTAAAGATGTATTGTTTAGCGTATTATTTTCACTTTTTATTTTAAGAACAGTAACATATAAAATAAAGAAATTGCAGGATAGTTTTAGCTTGAGATTTTTAGTAATAATTGAAATAATTTATTTACTATTCATAAATATGATTAATTTTATCTTATATATTTCTGGTTGGAGCTGGAATATACAAGAAGAGAAAATTCCAATAAGTTATCTGCTATCTTTAATTTTATTAATTTTTGTAAATTTTTATTTGTTTATTGTGGCTAAAAATGATATTCATTTATGCTTTTTCAAAAAAAATGAGAAAAAACCATTGTGGATACTCGGAGAATCAATATATTTCCTTTGTGTAGCAAATATTATTTTACGGATATATGAACATTCAGGTGTATTAATTTTAGGAGCTGGACTAGCTTTGGATATAGTTGGTCTGCTATTGTGTGGATACTTAGTTTGGAAAGGGTTTAAAGTGCCGAATAGAAATGTTAGAAGAATTGGGCTTGGAATAGGAATATTTTTTGTGGCAAAAAGTTTCCTTTTGGATTTCTTACGATTTGATAATTCCTATAAGTTGATTGCTTACTTTAGTATGGGGGCTATTTTGATTGGAACTTCTTATATTTATCAGACGGCTTTGAAGAAGTTGGAACAAGAAGTGAAAGAGAGCTTGAGTGACAAGGATTTTGGAAAAGGTGAGAAAAATGAAGAAAATAAGTAAATTGATTTTGTTTCTATTTGTATTCACAATTGTTCAGCTTTTTTCATATCAGTATTTTAAAACTATAAAAATAACAGGGAAATCAATGTATAAGCAGTTTTTTCTTACAGAGGATATTTATGAGAATAGTAAAAATAATCTTGGGGATATACGGATAATTGATAAGAGTGGGAAGGAAGTTCCTTATGTTATCGAAACTGGAAAAAAGCAGGAAAAGCGTAGCGAAAAAATTGTGGCAAAGGCAAAAATAGATGAAGTATTGACGAAAAAGGATAAAATGGAATTTATTGTAAAATTTAATTCTGACAGTTCGTTAAAGGATATAATTGGAAACAGACTCGAGCTGATTCCTTCCAAAAATTTTTACACCGAATATACTTTGCTTGGAAGTAATAACGGTACAGATTGGGAACAGATAACTTCGGGAGAAATTTATAAGACACCTGATAAGTCAAACTTGACAATCGAATTTTCAGAAAAAAGATATGAATTTTATAAAATTGTAACGCCGTTAGATAAAGGAAATATCTTTAGTGAAGCAATTTTGAAATTGTCAAATAATGAGGCTGGAAAACTTAAAACTGTAGGGACAAAATTGGATTATAAAATTGAGCAGGAAGGAAAAAGTACAATTTTGAAAATCAAGAGCAAGTTTTTGCCATTAAAAAATATTGTTCTAGATGTAAATGATGAGTTTCAGAGAAATTATGCTGTGAGAAGTGGAGATAATTTTTATGTGGAAGGGATAATTTCTAAAGTTGGGGAAAAGTCAAATTTGATAATAAATTTAGAAAATGTTCCGAAATTGTCTGAAATAATCGTTGAAATACAGAATGGAGATAATTCACCGCTCAAAATAAATGAAGTAACAGGAAACTATGTTCCAGACAGAATTGTGTTTAGGGCTACAGAAGGGGAAGATTATAAAATAACCTTTGGAGATGAGAACTTGAATAAGCCTGAGTACGATATTGCGGAATTTGCTGATTCAATAAAAGAACGAGATGAAGTTTTTGTAGGAAAATTGGATAAAGCGGATGGAAAGAAAGTTTCAAAGCCAAGAGATTACACGGTTTATTATAATGTTTTTATAGGGGTGGTTGTGGTAATATTAATTGGATTTATGGTAAATAAAATAAATAAAAATAAAAAATAGAAGAGGAGAATGAATTATGAGTATTGTATTTATTTTAATAGGAATTTTGGTAGTTTTGGTTGTAGTTGGAATGGGAATTTATAATAAATATATTAGACTAAAAAATCTGAATGAGGAAGGTTGGAGTGGAATAGGCGTATATTTGCAAAAAAGACTGGATTTGATACCAAATCTTGTTAATACTGTTAAAGGTTATGCAACACATGAAAAGGAAACGCTGGAAAATGTGGTAAAATTAAGAAGTCAAATGATGTCGATTGATACAAAGGATATTGATAATATTGAAAAAATTCAAAAACTTGAAAATGAAATGACAAAAACGTTAAGATCAATAATGATGTTACAGGAAAATTATCCAGACTTAAAAGCAAATGAAAACTTTTTGAGCCTGCAATCTCAATTGACTCAAATAGAAACAGAAATTCAAAGTTCAAGAAAATATTATAACGGAACAGCAAGAGATAGAAATACTTTTGTGGAAACTTTTCCAAATAATATTTTTGGTGGAATTTTTGGATTTAAAAAAGCTGAGTTCTTTAATGCTGTGGAAGGAGCAGAAAAGGCTCCAGAAGTTAAGTTTTAATTTTTTTAGTAAATTTTTTAGAAGAGGGCTTATTATGAAGAGTTTTAGCAACCGAAAATTAAACAGTATTTTTTCAATAATGTTTGTATTTTTTACATTATTTTTCTTAAGTACAAAATCATTGATTGCTGAAAAAATAACGAATTATGAAGTTACAGTTCAGATGAATAAAAATGGAACTTTGACAGTAAATGAAGTGATTGACTATGAATTTGACGGTGCGGCAAAACATGGTATTTATAGGGATATTCCATTACGTTCAAAGAAAAATGGCGTGGATATTTACAAATCTTATATAAAAATGAATTCGATAAAGAAAAATGGTATTTCTGAAGAATATTCTACGAAACTTTTTGATGAAGGTATTAGATATAGGGTTGGTTCTGCAGACAGATTTGTGGAAAATGGCGTAAATAGATACGAATTTAATTATGTGATTTATAATGCAGTATTTGAAAAAAATGGAATTTATCAGGTTTACTTTAATGCAATTGGTCAATTTTGGCAAGTTCCTATTGAAAAAGCTGCGGTAAATATAAAATTTGGAAATGGAGAACCTGTTTTAAAAAATGAAATTAGGCAATTAGATATTTTTACAGGTGAATATGGACAAAGTGGGAAAGATTATATTACAAATTTGAATAATGGAACTGTTGAAATTAAAACAAATAAGGTTTTAGAGGCATATAGTGGATTAAGTTTTCGTCTGAATTTAAAAACAGATAATATAAGTCCAACATTTTGGGATAAATTACAGACACTTTATTATGCTCATCCTTTAATTGCTGTAGGACCGATTATAATAATAATTCTAGCAATTTATGGATTTGTAACGTGGTATATATTTGGAAGAGATGTAAATAAAAAGGCAATTGTTCCTGAATTTAACATACCAAAGGATATTTCTGCCATGTATGCGGCTTACATCAATGGAGAAAGAGAGCCAAAAGAAATACTAACAATCGGAGTGCTTTCATTACTTTCTAAAGGTTATGTTGAAGCTAATGATGAAGAAGGTAATGGAAGAAATGTAGAATATACATTGTCTGATAGTAGAAAAAGCAGGCCTGAATTAGCAGAAGAAGAAAAGATTGTTTTTAATGCTCTTTCTGATAATGGATATATATTTAAAAAAGAAAGAAGTCTTTACGATGCTTCAAATAAAATATTAAAATCATTTGAAAGAGAGTATAAAAAGAAAGTTTACAAGGATAATAACATTTTTAATATTATTTTTATTGTCGGTATGATTATAGTTTTTATGATTTCGTCAACTGCAAGCAGCGGAACGGCAGGTATTTCTGATGGTATTTCTGGAGTAGTTTCTCTAGTTATGGTTGCTATTTTCTTTGGAATAGTATTAAATACGATTTTTTCAATTATCAATAATATTTATGGAAATAATAGCAAATTTTTAAAAATTATTAAGTGGATAGCAATATTATTCTTTTCATTAATATATGGAGTTTTAAATTTCATTATAATTGGAATAATTATGGCAATGTATGCTGTTTATTCAAAAATAATCGGAAAATATACTGTTGATGGAATGAGAAAAAAAGAATACTTGGATGGCATGAAAATGTACATAAAGACTGCTGAAGCAAATCAGATTATGAAATTTAATGATGTAGATGAACTGGTAGCCTATTTTAAAGGAATATTACCTTATGCAGTAGCTCTTGGTGTAAAGAATGAAGCAGTAAAACTTATGAAGAATACAATAAAACTTTATGATTTTGATGAAAGTACATATTCTTACATAAATAGAGGAGTACATTTTAATTCATACAATAATTTCTTTTTGTCCGATATGATTTCAAGAGGTTATAACAATGCATACAATGAAATAGCAGAAGAAAGATTCAGCACTTTGAGAGAAAACTCTAGAAATTCGAGCGGAGGCGGATTTGGCGGAGGCGGATTCTCAAGTGGTGGAGGCTTCTCTGGCGGAGGTTCCGGCGGAGGAGGTGGAGGAAGCTGGTAGAAATACTGGCTTTTTTTCTTGTTGTAAAGTATTGTTTTTTAGTTTATAATATTGGTATAAATATTATTTTTTTGAATTTATATAGTAATCTTAATTTAAAGCAAGAGTAGAAATATCATATTCATAGTTAATATGTTGTTTTTTTTATATTTTTACTCAAAATTTTAAGTAGATTGACTATAATAACAAATATTACTAAATTAAAAGAAAAAGTATGAAGAAAACAGAGGGGATGAAAAATGGGAAATAAAAAGCGATTACCGATAGGAATGTCTGATTTTAAAAGAATAATAGAAGAAAATTACTATTATGTTGATAAAACAGGATTGATTAGCAGTATTTTAAAAGATGGAGCAAATGTAAATCTATTCACTCGTCCAAGAAGATTTGGGAAAACGCTTAATATGTCAATGATAAGATATTTTTTTGATTTTGAAAATAGAGAAGAAAATAAGAGACTGTTTGACAATCTTAATATTTCAGAAACTGAATATGCAAGTGAGCAGGGGAAATATCCAGTAATATTTGTGAGTTTTAAGAATATTGAGGAAGATGAGTGGGAAGATTGCTATTTTGAAATAAAAAATTTGATAAATAAATTGTATAATGACTTTGAATTTATAAGAAAAAACTTGAATCAGAGTGAGTTAATGGAATTTGACAAGATATGGCTGAAACAGAAAGGGGCAGATTGGAAAAATTCTTTAAAAAATTTGACAAAATATCTGTATGATTATTATGGGAAAAAGAAAGTTGTCGTTTTGATTGATGAATACGATACTCCAATAATTCAGTCATATCAAGCAGGGTACTATAAAAAGGCAATTTCGTTTTTCAAAAGATTTTACGGAGAAGCCTTGAAGGATAATGAGTATTTGCAATTTGGGATTATGACAGGAATTTTACGGATTGCAAAAGAGGGGATTTTTTCAGGGCTGAACAATTTGAAAGTAAATACAATATTTGGTGAAAAATATTCTGAGTTTTTTGGGCTTACAGAAATTGAAGTTATAAAAGCTGTGAAATATTATGAGCTTGAATATGAGCTGGAAGAGGTTAAGAAATGGTATAATGGCTATCAGTTTGGAGATACTGAAATTTATAATCCTTGGTCAATTATTAATTTTTTGTCGGCTAGACAATTACGTCCTTATTGGATTGGTGTTTCAGGGAATAAATTGATAGATGAAATGCTTGATGAAGGGAATAAGGAAATATTTGATGATTTGGAGAAATTATTTAATAAGGAGAAAATTTACAAGGAAATAAATGATTATTCTGAATTTACTTTTGATACGGATGATATATGGCAATTATTTCTGTATGCAGGCTATTTGACGATTGGCGGGAAAAAAGTGGATAATGAATATCCTATAAGGATACCAAATAACGAAATACTGGAGTTTTTTGAAAACAGGTTTATTGCCAGATTTATTAAAAAAACTCAAAAATTTGCAAATATTATAAAAGACTTGAAGAAAGGAAAAATAGAAGAATTTGCAAAAGGACTTCAAGATGAAATACTAGCTTCATTAAGCTATTTTGATACAGATAAGGACGAGAAATATTACAAAGTATTTTTAATAGGGATTTTCATAGTTTTAGGAAATGACTATATCAGACTTTCTGAAAGGGAAACTGGATATGGAAGGGCTGATTTGGTACTTGAACCGAAAAATAAAGAAAATCCAGCATATATTTTTGAATTTAAAGTGGCAGGCAACGAAGAAGAAATGGACAATTATGCGAAAGAAGGATTTGGACAGATTAGAGAGAAAGAATATGATGTGGAACTGAAAAATCGTGGAGTTAAAGAAATAATCCATATTGGAATTGGATTTTACAGAAAGAAATTGAAAATGAAGTATGAAAGAGTGAATTTTTAGTTTTAGGAGTTTAGATGTGGGAAATGTGGATTTTATTATAAAAATTTTGGAAATTACCATAGTTGTAGTTGTTACAGTGTATTCTGTCTCAACTTGGTATTTTTTTGGAAGGGATCCAAAAAGAAAGGTAGTTGTTCCTGAATTTAATGTGCCAGATAATATTTCTGCAATGTTCATGGCATATATTAATGGAGAAAGAGATTCAATAAGAATATTAAAGATTGGAATATTGTCATTATTATCCAAAAATTATATTTCCGTTATTAAAGATAAAAAAGGGGAAATTAAAAAATTTATTTTGAATAATAAAAATAAAAAAAATTTAGAATTAAGAAAGGAAAATTTATTTGAAGAAGAAAGCGAATTACTGGATATTTTGTCTGACGGGGACTTATTTTCCAACAAACAGTTAATTTTAAAATATAAAAATCGTATTGTACATTTTTTAGAGAAAAAATATAAGAAAACGATATATAAAAATAATTATTTTTGTTTTATTCCATTTATTTTAGGAACTGCGATTTTATTATTTTTTTTATTATTGAAATTAACAAAGGGAAATGTTGAAAATTCAGTTCGTACCACAATAGCAGGAATTATATGGTTAAAACTTGTGTATGATATGTCAAGGGGAGTTTTGAAATTCTTATATATTACAGTTGTTATAGGTGGAATTATTGGGGTTATAATGTATGTTGATATTTATTCGGGCATAAGTTTATTTGCTTTAGGGATAATATTTTTGGTTTATGAAAAAGCGATAGGAAAGTACACGACTGCAGGAAGAAGAAAAATGGAATATATCGAAGGGATGAAAATGTATTTTAATACAACAGAAAGATACAGGATAGATAAATTTGAAACGCAAGAGGAAAAGTTGAATTATTTTAATTATTTGCTTCCTTATGCTGTTGCGCTTAAAATAGAAGATGAAAGTTTTAAATTATTTATGGATTCTTTAAATTTTTTAAACATGATGGGAAGTTACAAAGAAGCAAAATATTTTGTTGATGAATATACAGTTTCAATATTTCCTAATAAATTGTTTAAAAATGTATTTGATTTTTTTAAAGTTTGACTTATTAAGATTAGATAAGTTTAGAGCTTGAAAAGGTTAAAGTATAAAAATGTATTAAAGGAGCTTATTAATGAATAAATCTTATATAGTTATAATTGAAATTATTGTAGTTATACTTGTCGCAGTTTATTCTGTTTTAACTTGGTATTTTTTTGGAAGAGATCCGAAAAGAAAGGCAGTTGTTCCTGAATTTACAGAGTCAGATTATATTTCTGCAATGTTTGTGGCTTATATTAATGGCGAGAGGAATTCAAAGGAAATATTGAAAATTGGAATATTGTCGTTAATACTGAAGGGATATATTTCCGAAGTTAATGAAGATGGTACTGGAAAGAGAAAATATATTTTGAATCAGAAAAATAGAGATAATCTGAAATTGAGGAAGGAAACTTTATTTCAAGAGGAAAATAATTTGCTGGATGTTCTTTCGGAAAATGATTTGTTTGGGAATAAAATAGGAATTATTGGATTTAAAAATCGTATTGTATATTTTTTGGAAAAAAAATATAAAAGGATGATTTACAAAAATAATTATTTGTTTTTTGTCCCTGTAATATCTGGAATAGCGATTTCTATAGTTTTTATATTATTGAAATTATTACAGGGGAATCTTGAAAGTGCTATTATTGGTACAATGTTTATATTTATATTGCTTGAGTATGTACACGGGATGTCTGAAGGAATTTTAAAGTTTTTATATGTAGCAGTTATGTTGGGAATAATTGTTGCTGTAATGATGTATATGGAGATTTATTTGGGATTAAGCCTATTTATTTTGGGAATAATATTTTTGGTTTATGAAAAGACAATAGGGAAATATACAGTTTCGGGACAGCGAAAAATGGAGTATATTGAAGGTTTAAAAATGTATTTTGAAACTGCTGAAAAAAATAAAATCGATAAATTTGAAACAGAAGAAGAAAAACTTAATTATTTTAATAGAATATTTCCTTATATTATCGCACTTAAAGTGGAAGATGAAAAAATAGGAATTTTTAAGGATTCTTTGGATTTTTTAAATATAATGGGAAGTTATGCTGAAGCTCAATGTTATGTTAATGAGTAT
Source organism: Leptotrichia sp. oral taxon 879 str. F0557 (assembly GCF_000469385.1). Classification (GTDB taxonomy): domain Bacteria; phylum Fusobacteriota; class Fusobacteriia; order Fusobacteriales; family Leptotrichiaceae; genus Leptotrichia; species Leptotrichia mesophila. The sequence goes on along the minus strand of NZ_KI271317.1, from coordinate 51,004 downwards.
GTAGATAGGAAATTTCCGATTTTTAGAAAAAAATATATTTTTTGGTAAGATAAGTAGATGATTAGAAAAGTAAAATGTATTTTAGGATTAAAATAACAGAATTTTATAAATTATAAAATAATGAAATGAAAAAAGGAGAAGAAAGTTAAAAATGAAAATAGTGTATTTAGATAATGCTGCAACTACAAAAATGTCCGACAAAGTGATAGAAGAGATGACAAAATCGTTTAGTGAAAATTATGGAAACCCGTCTTCTGTGCATTCATTAGGGCAACGAGCAAAATCAGCTGTGGAAAGGGTAAGACATATTATAGCACAGAATTTGAAGATTGAAACAACTGAAATTGTATTTACATCTGGCGGAGCTGAAGGGAATAATCTTGCGATAAGAGGATTTTTAAAGGCGAACAATGATAAAGGAAAACATGTTATAACATCTAAAATAGAGCATTCTACGATTTTAAAAACCTTTGAGCAGCTGGAAAATGAAGGGTATGAAGTTTCGTACATTAGTGTTGATGAGAATGGAGTTGTGGATACTGAGGAGTTAAAACAGGAATTGAGGGAAGATACGGCTCTTGTTTCGATAATGTTTGTGAATAATGAAACTGGAGTTATTCAGCCAATTAAGGAAATTGGGGAAATTTTGGCAGAGAGAAATATATTTTTTCATACAGATGCAGTTCAGGCAATAGGGAAATTGAAAATTTTGCCAAAAGAATTGAAAATAGGAGCTTTGACGGCAACAGCTCATAAATTTTATGGGCCTAAGGGAGCAGGATTTGTATTTATTGATAAAAAATATTCGGTTGAAAAGGAAATCTGGGGTGGCTCGCAGGAAAGGAACAGACGGGCTGGAACGGAAAATGTTCACGGAATTTTGGGACTTGGTGTGGCATTTGAGGAAGTTTATGAAAATTTGGAAGAAATATCAGAAAAAGAGGATAAACTGCAAAATTATCTAGAAAATAAATTGAAAACTGAAATTAAAAAATTGGGTAAAAAAGTACGGATAAATGGAGAAAAGGCCAATAGAATAAAAACAACAACAAATGTCTACATAGAAGGAGTGGATATTCAAATGCTGCTGGTAGCACTGGATTTAAGAGGAATCTGCATAAGTGGCGGTTCTGCATGTATGTCAGGCTCACTTGAAAATTCGCACGTTTTGAAGGCTATGGGACTTACTGATGAGGAATTGAAAGGTTCATTTAGAATTAGTATTGGTAAAGATACTACTATTGAAGAAATAGATTATTTTGTAGAAAATTTAATTGAAGTTATTTAAATACAGAATTATAAAAAAGATTATCAGGTAGTTTTAAAAAAATAAGAAAGCAAAATTTAACAAATTGTTAGTAGAAAGGGAATTAAAATGAATAATATAAAAGCGATATTTATGGATTTGGATGGAACAGTGCTGACAAGTGAGCATAAAGTTTCGGGAAATTTGATAAAAAAATTGAGAGAATTGGAAGAAAAGGGAGTGAAAACATTTATTGCAACTGGGAGAACCTTTATTTCATCAAAGCCCTTTGTGGAAATGCTGGGTATAAAAAATCCAGTAATTAACTATAATGGAGGAAGAGTTACAAATCCGTTAAATAATGAAGTTATATTTGAGAAACCTGTTGAGGCACAAGATGTTAAGGAACTTATTAAAGTTTCGAGAGAAAAGGGAATTCACTTAAATTTATATATGGATGACAAGTTATATATTGAAAATGAAACAGATGAAGGTAAAAAATATTCAGAAAGTGTGGAAATTCCATATTATGTGAAAAATTTTGACGAATTCATTGGAAAAACTTCTACAAAAGCATTATTTATTGCAGAAAATTCGATTTTACTGGAGTTAAAAAAGGAATTGGAAGAAAAATTGCCACATATTAATTTTGTATTTTCAAAGCCACATTATTTAGAATGCTTGAATAAGGAAGTAAATAAAGGGCTGGCAATAAAGGAACTGTTAAAAAAATATGATATTTCCCCAGAAGAAACAATGGCGTTTGGAGATCAGTGGAATGATTTGGAAATGTTGAAGTTTGTGAAATACGGATATCTTATGGGGAATGCTACGGAAGAACTGAAACAGGAATTTTCAAAAGATAAAATTACTCTGTCAAATGATGAAGATGGGATTTATGAAGTGATAAAAGAACTTTAGGTATTTTTATAAAAATAGAAATTAGGTAGAAATTATGGAAAATAAATTTGTACATTTGAAATTGCATACCGAGTATTCACTGCTTGAAGGAGTAGGAAAGATAGATGAATATGTTGAAAAGGCTAAGGAAATTGGGGCAAAAGCACTTGCAATTACCGATACTTCGATGTTTGGGGCAATCGAATTTTTTAAAAAGTGTAAAAATGCTGGAATAAAGCCGATTATTGGACTTGAGGTGTTTCTTGATGGGCTGGAGAAAGTAGGTGAGTTTTCGCTTACTTTACTTGCTAAAAATCAGAATGGGTATAAAAATTTATCAAAATTGTCGTCAATTTCATATAGCAGGTTTACACGGAATCGGAATAAAATTAAGTATGATGAGTTGAAAAAATATTCAGATGACTTGTATATTTTGTCAGGGGGAATAAATAGTGAGGTTGTAAAGGGTATTCTGGATTTGGAAAATACTCAGGTTAGAAGGGTTATTGAGAAACTTTGTAAAGATTTTGGGGATAATTTTTTTATTGAAGTTCCTGCTGTGGAAAGGCTGGAAAAGGCTAGGAAAATGCTTTTTGACATTGTACGTAAAAATAAATTTGATAATTTTGTTATTACAAACGATGTTTATTATCCAAATAGAGAAGATATGGTTTTGCAGAAGATTGTAGAGTCGATAAAAGCAGGAAGCAAAATTGATGCGGAAAAATCAGACAGTAGTGAAATTTTGTATGATGATTTGTATTTGAAGTCGGAAGAAGAAATAAAAAAATGTTTTGAAAATAAGGAATATAGTGAATTTTATGAAACTGGAATTAACAATGTGGAAAAAATTGTGGAAAACTGCAATATTGATTTTGAGTTTCATCATTTTAAATTTCCAAAATATTCGTTGCCGCAAAATATAAGTGAAAAGGAATTTTTGCGAAATCTAGTATTTGAGGGGCTTTTTCACAAATACTTGAAAAAATCTGTTTCAGATTCTGAAAAATTACAGCTGGATAAAAATTTTGAGATAATTGAAAAAGAGATTGCAAAAGATGAAATTGCTGGGCAGAAATTGAAAGAAGTTAAAATTCGGGAAGAATTATTAAAGAATAATTTGGAAAATGTTTTGGAGCGTGCAGAGTATGAGCTGGAAATTATTGATAAAATGGGATACAATGGATATTTTATCATTGTCTGGGATTTTATAAAATTCTCACGTGAAAATGGGGTTTATGTTGGACCTGGACGGGGTTCTGCTGCAGGGAGCATTGTATCGTATGCTTTGAATATTACGGAAATTGATCCGCTTGAGTATAATCTGATTTTTGAGAGGTTTTTGAATCCTGAACGTATTTCGATGCCAGATATTGACATAGATTTTGATCAGGAACAGCGGGAAATTGTTATAAATTATGTGGTGAATAAATACGGTGCGGAATACGTGGCACATATTATTACGTTTGGAACGCTAAAGGCGAGGCTTGCAATTCGTGATGTGGGGCGTGTGTTAAATATTTCTCTTGTAAAAGTCGATAAAATCGCTAAAATGATACCGTTTAATACGGAATTGAAAGATGCCTTGAACAATATTCCTGAAATTAGAAAAATGTACGAAACCGACAGAGAAATAAAAAGAGTGATTGATTATTCACTAAAATTGGAGGGGAAAGTTCGTCATGCCTCTGTTCATGCAGCTGGAGTCGTTATTTCCAAAGATGTGCTAAGCGATGAGATTCCAACTTATTCTGATGGGAAAACAAAGATTGTTTCAACACAGTATCAAATGAAGGAACTGGAAGAGCTGGGAATTTTAAAAATGGATTTCCTTGGATTGAAAAATCTCACAATTTTGCGGAAAACTGTGGAAAATATTGAGAAAAGAAGAAAAATAAAAATAGATTTAAATGATATTTCGCTAAATGATGAAAAAACTTATGAACTACTTACAAAAGCTGATACAATGGGAGTTTTTCAATGTGAGTCGGCTGGAATCAGAAGCCTTATGAAAAAAATGAAAATTGAAAAATTTGAGGACATAATCGCATTGCTTGCACTGTATCGTCCAGGGCCTTTGCGAAGTGGAATGGTGGATGATTTTATCAATGTGAAAAATAACAGAACTGAGATAAAATATATTGATGATTCCCTAAAATACATACTTGAGGAAACTTACGGAATAATTTTGTATCAGGAGCAGGTTATGAAAATTGTGAGTGAAATGGCAAATTATTCGCTTGGGGAAGCTGATGAGCTACGGCGTGCGATTGGAAAGAAAAATCCTGAACTAATGAAGAAAAATCGTGAAAAATTTGTAACGAATGCTCAAAAAAACGGAGTTTTATCGAAAAAAGCAAACGAAATTTATGATTTAGTGGAAAAATTTGGTGGATATGGATTTAACAAGTCACATTCGGCGGCTTATGCCTTGATTGTTTACTGGACAGCGTATTTTAAGGCAAATTATCCATTGGAGTTTTTTGCTGCGATAATGACAACTGAAGTGCATAATCTGGATAGATTTGTTGTTTTTGTGAATGAAGCTAAAGAAAAAGGAATTAATATATTTTTGCCAGATGTGAATTTGTCTGATTATGATTTTGAAATTGAAGAAAATCAGGAGGATAAAGAAAATTTTGGAAAGGCTGGAATAAGATTTGGACTTCTTGCGATAAAGGGCGTGGGAGCAGCATTAATTAATGAAATAAAAAAAGAACGAAAAAACGGAAAGTTTGTTTCCTACAAAGATTTTGGATATCGGATGAAGCAAAATGGAATTACAAAAAAACAGCTGGAATCGCTAATTTTATCGGGAGCATTAGATGGACTTGATGGAAACAGGTTTGAAAAATACAAGTCTATTGACAAAGTTCTAGAATACAGCCAGAAAAAATACGAATCTGAAGAAGATTTGCAAATGATTTTATTCGGCGGTAAAAAAGAAATGTCAGTTGACTTCCAGATGGAAAAAAGCGATGAGTTTCCTCAAAAAGTGTTACTTCAAAATGAAAAGGAATATTTGGGAATCTACATTTCAAGCCATCCTTTAAATGAGAAAAAAAATCTGATAAATATAATTTCCCATAATAAAATATCAGAAATTTCCCAAAAAGAGCTAAAAAAAGTACGAATTATCGGAATAGTAAAAAACGTAAAAAAATTTACAACACGGGCTGGAAAAGAGCCGATGGTAAAATTTGAAATGGAAGATTTTCAAAAAAGCATTGAAGTAATCTGTTTTCCAAGAGAATACATAACTTTTGGATATAAAATCACAGAAGGGCAGATTATGGTGCTGGAAGGAATTGTAAATTCCGAGCAAAATAAAAATACACTTATTTTAAACAACATTTGCAATATTGAAAATCTGGAAGAAAATAAAAATCTAAAATTATACATTTTAATTGACGAAGAAGTGAAAGAAAAAAATCAGGAATTGAAGCAGATTGTTTTAAAAAATAAAGGCGATAATCAAGTATTTTTAGCGTTTAAAACGAATGAGAAAAAGGAAGTTGTAAAACTGTCTGAAAAATATAATGTGAACTTGTCACTCAAGTTTATTAGGAAAGTTGCGAAATTGGTGGGGACTGAGAGGATAAAGTTGAAATAGAAAAAATAAGAAATATTTTTGGAAATAGGGATGTTTAATGCTTAGATTTAGGAAAGGAAGAAAATTTTAAATATTTTTATCGTTATTGTGGATAAGAAGCTAATAAAGGGAAAATAAATTTAGGAAAAATTTGTAATAAAGCAGATATAATTGAAAGTTCATTAAGTAAAATAAAATTTTCTTAATCAAATTACCTTTTGAAAAATCTATTAAATATGATAAAATAATAGATATTGTAAGCTAGATCTAAAAAATAAAATTATAAAATTAAATACTAAAAAAATTGGAGGAAAGCAATGATAAAGGAATACAAACCGTCGGAAATTGAGAAAAAATGGCAAGATAAATGGTTTGAAGGAGATGTTTTTAAATCAGAAAATAAAGTTGATGGTAAAGAGAATTATTATGTACTTGAGATGTTTGCGTATCCATCTGGAAAGCTTCATGTTGGGCATTTGAGAAATTATGCGATTGGAGATGCGATTGCTAGATATAAGAAGATGAAGGGGTTTAATGTGTTGCATCCATTTGGGTGGGACAGTTTTGGATTACCTGCGGAAAATGCCGCAATTGACAATGGGGCACATCCTGGGAAATGGACAAAGGCTAATATTGACAATATGAGAAGACAGATGAAGCTTATGGGACTTTCTTATGACTGGGATAGAGAACTTAGTACTTATACTCCAGAATACTATAAATGGAATCAGAAATTTTTTATTGAGATGTATAAAAAAGGTCTTGTTTATAAGAAAAAATCTTATGTAAACTGGTGTCCAGACTGTAATACCGTACTTGCAAATGAGCAGGTTGAAGGCGGAAAATGCTGGCGACACGGTAAAACAGATGTAATTCAAAAGGAACTTTCACAATGGTATTTCAAAATTACAGAATATGCAGAAGAATTACTGCAAGGACATGAAGAACTTAGAGGTCATTGGCCTGAGCAAGTGCTTGCTATGCAGAAAAACTGGATTGGAAAATCAACAGGAGCGGAAGTAGACTTTATTTTGGACTTTGATTATAAAGGGAATAATGAGAATATTATAAAAAATGAAAAAGGTGAAGTTGTAATAACTGTGTTTACTACGAGAGCGGACACGCTATTTGGGGCGACTTACTTGACTTTGGCACCTGAACATCCGTTAGTAGAAGAAGTTATTTTGAAGCAAAATCCTGAAATTAGGGAAAAAGTTGAGGCTATGATTAATGAGGATAAAATTAGCCGTACTGCTGAAGATAAGGAAAAAGAGGGTGTGTTTACAGGACTTTATGTTATAAATCCAATAAATAATGTAAAAGTACCTTTATGGATTGGAAACTATGTATTAATAGATTATGGGACTGGAGCGGTTATGGCTGTGCCTGCCCATGACGCAAGAGACTTGGCTTTTGCGAAAAAATATGACTTGCCAATTAAAATTGTGGTAAATCCTGTGGATAAAAATGGGAATGTGCATGAATTGACGCTTGAAGAAACATTTGAAAATATTTTTACTGGAAATGGAATTATGATTAATTCTGGAGAATTTGATGGAATTTCAAATGAAGATGGAAAAACCAAGATTGTAGAAAAGCTGGAAAAATTAGGAAAAGGTAAGGCAACTGTAAATTATAGGCTTCATGACTGGCTAATCAGCAGACAAAGATACTGGGGAACTCCAATTCCTGTGATTTATGATGAAGATGGAAATATTTATTTGGAAGAGGAAGCAAACTTGCCTGTGAAACTGCCTACAGATATTGAGTTTAGCGGAAAAGGAAATCCACTTGAAACTTCTGAGGAATTTAAAAATGTGATTTTACCAAATGGGAAAAAAGGGAGAAGAGAAACTGACACAATGGATACTTTCGTTGATTCTTCGTGGTATTACTTGAGATATTTGGATTCTCACAATGATAAAGAGCCGTTTAAAAAGGAAGATGCAGATAACTGGACTCCAGTTCATCAATATATCGGTGGAATTGAGCATGCGGTAATGCACTTGCTTTATGCAAGATTTTTCCACAAATCATTAAGAGATTTAGGATACGTTGACACAAATGAGCCATTTAAGCGTTTATTGACACAGGGAATGGTTTTAGGGCCTTCTTACTATTCTCAAAACGAAAGAAGATACTTGTTCCCAAGAGAAGTGGAAATGAAGGATGGAAAGCCTGTTTCTAAGGAAACTGGAGAAGAATTGGCAACAAAAGTTGAAAAAATGAGTAAATCTAAAAATAACGGAGTAGATCCTGAAGAAATCGTGAAGGAATACGGAGCTGACTCTTCAAGAGTGTTTACATTATTTGCTGCACCGCCTGAAAAAGAGCTGGAATGGAATATGAACGGTCTTGCTGGAGCTTATAGATTTATAAACAGACTTTATCTTTTAATTTCATCAACAGCTGATTTTGCTGATAAAAATGCAACAAAGGAAAATAATTACGGAATTAATCTAGATGCAAGAAGCGAAAAAGACAAGGAAATTCAGAAAAAATTACATCAGACAGTGAAAAAAGTTACAGACAGCATAGAGGACGATTTCCACTTTAACACAGCAATCGCCGCAATAATGGAACTTCTAAACGATATGACAACTTACAAGCAAAATGTAATCGACAAAAACGACATTTCATCAGAAAGTAAAAAAGTATGGCATGAAGTTCTTGAAAAAGTGATTTTATTAATTGCACCTTTTGCACCGCATGTAGCAGATGAATTATGGAGTGATTTAGGAAATACAACTCTTACTTTTGAGCAAGAATGGCCAACATTCGATGAAAAATTAACTGTGGAAAACAACTTTAACTTGGTTTTACAAGTAAATGGAAAAGTTAGGGATATGATTCCTGCACAAATTGGAATTTCAAAAGATGACGCTGAAAAATTGGCATTTTCTTCAGAAAAAGTTCAAAAATTTATTGATGGAAAAGAAGTTGTTAAGGTAATTGCTGTGCCTAATAAGTTGGTTAATATTGTGGTGAAAGGATAAAATTTAATAAAGGGGGAGGAATTTTTAAAAAGAAAAATTAAATTAGGGGTGATTAAGATGACATATATTGCAGAAATAGAAAATAATAAATTAATTAATGAATTTAAAAAAGCTGTAAAAAAAACTGGAAAAAGTGAAAGTGATGTATTAGTTCAATTGATGGCTAAATTTGTTGAAGAAAATAAAATTGAAAAGAATTCAATGGATATTCTATTTAATAAAATGGAAGAAAATAAAGATGTTTTTATCAGAATGCGTGATAAATAATGATTAAATATTTTGAAGTTTGTGACATTTTAAAAATACATAATAAAGTTTTAGAATTATCAGGTGGTTTAAAGGTTTATAAAGATAAATCGAAAATATAAAAAATATGTCTGAAATTAAAAAAAATAGGAGGGGAACAGAATGGCTAAAATCGCAGTAACTGGAGTGACAGGAAATTTAGGTGGCATGGTTTCAAGATTATGTAAAGAAAATGGAATAAAAGTGAGAAATTTGGCTAGAAATAAGGAAAAAGCTGAAAAAATTGGATTTTCTGATGTTTTTAAATCAAATTATGATAAATCAGAGGATACTATAAAATCATTAGAAGGAATTGAGGTACTTTTTATGGTGTCGGGTTCTGAAAATCCTGACCGTGTTCAGCAGCATAAGGATTTTATTGATGCGGCTAAAATATCAGGAGTTTCGCACATTATTTATCTTTCGTTTTACAATGCTTCAAAAAATTCGATATTTACATTGGGAAGAGATCATTATGCAACTGAGGAATACATTAAAGAAAATGGCTTTAAATATACATTTTTGAGAGACAATTTTTATGCAGATTTTTTTGTGAATTTGTGCAGAGAATACGGAGAAATAAAAGGACCTGCTGGGAATGGAAAGGTTTCTGTTGTAGTGCGTTCGGATGTGTCAGAAGTGGCTGCTAAAATTTTGGAAAATCCAGAAAAATGGGAAAATCAGACTTTGAATATGACAGGACCTGAAGAATTCACAATGGAGGAAATTGTAAAAATTGTAAGTAAATATTTTGGGAAAGAAATTAAGTATATTGATGAAACGGTAGAAGATGCTTATGAATCACGTAAAATCTGGAAAGCTGAACAATGGGAATACGACTCGTGGGTTTCAACTTATACTGCAATTGCCCAAAATGAACAATCGGGTATTTCAAATGATATTAAAAAAGTTCTGGGGCGTAAAGCAACTTCCCTGACGGGGTATTTAGAAACATTATAATTAAAAATATGATTAAAAGATTTTGTGAAATAAAATTTTATAAAAGAGGGGGAGAGATTTTTAATGAAAAATAATATGAAAAAAAAATTACCAATAGGAATATCGGATTTTAAAGAAATAATTGAAAAAGATTATTATTATTTTGATAAGACTAAATTTATTGAAAATCTTTTGGAAGACGGGTTTAAGGTTAATTTATTCACTCGTCCAAGAAGGTTTGGGAAAACGCTTAATATATCGATGTTAAAATATTTTTTTGATATCGAGAAAAAAGATGAAAATAAAAAATTGTTTGAAAATCTGGATATTTCTGAAAGTAGATATTTTGAAAAACAGGGGAATTATCCCGTAATTTCCATTTCATTTAGAACTTATGGCGAAAAAAATTGGGAGAAGGGTTTTAAAAGTATTAAAGAAACAATTAGCAATTTATATGAGGAATACAAGTTTTTGACTGAGAAAATGGATGAAATTGAGATTGAAAAATTTAATTCTATTAGAAGAGGAATTGATTCAATAAATTGGAAATCTTCTTTGTTTAATTTGTCAAGATATTTGCACAAGTATTATGAAAAAAAAGTAGTAATTTTGATAGATGAGTATGATCAGCCAATAATAGATTCCTATATAAAAGGATATTATGAAGAGGCAATAGACTTTTTCAAGAGTTTTTATGGAATGGTTTTAAAAGATAATGAATATCTTGAAATGGGGGTCATAACGGGAATATTGCGTGTTGCAAAAGAAAATATCTTTTCAGGGCTGAATAATTTGAAGGTGAATACTATACTAAATGATAAATTTACTGAATATTTTGGAATTACTGAGTCTGAAGTGGAAAAGGCGTTGAAGGATTTTGATTTTGAATACGATTTGGCAGATGTCCAAAAATGGTATAATGGATATTTATTTGGAGATGTGAGAGTTTATAACCCTTGGTCAATTATTAACTTTTTAGCTGATGGGAAGTTAAAGACATATTGGGTAAACACAAGTGGAAATGATTTAATAAAATTATATTTACAAAAATTAAAAAATGAAATTTACGATGATTTTTCAAGGCTTTTAAACAAAGAAAGTATTTTAAAAGTAATCAATGACAATATGACTTTTGGAAATTTGGAAGCAAACTTTTCGGAAAATATATGGAATTTATTTTTTCACAGCGGATATTTAACTCTAGCACAAAAATACGATGAAGATGATGAAGACGCATATTTAAAAATTCCAAATGAGGAAATATTAAAAATGTTTTCAAAAATGTTTATTGATGTGTATTTTGAAAACTATAATTTGTTTTTAAGTATGATAAATGCTTTGAGAACTGGAGATATTGACAAATTTAAATTGGAATTAAGGAAAATTTTGCTTGAAAATGTTGGAATATTTGATGTGAGCGGGATTTACAATGAGCAGTTTTATCACGGATTAATGCTTGGATTAATTTTAATGCTAAAACGAGAATACGAAATAACTTCAAATAATTTTGCAGGGAAAGGCAGATATGATGTGTTATTAAAGCCTAAAAATCTTGAAAAAAGGAAAGAAGGAATCATTCTGGAACTTAAAATTGCTGATTTTGGAAATAATTTGAACAAAAATGAAATTAAAGAAAAACTGGAAAAGGAATGTGAAGTTGCATTACAGCAAATTGAAGAAAAAGAGTATGCTTCAGTACTTAAAAATGCTGGAATTAATAATATTCTGAAAGTTGGAATGGCGTTTTTGGGGAAGGAAATGGAAGTTAAATTTAAGAGAGAAGTATAATTCTTTTAGGAAGTTTAAATAAAATAAGTTTACTTGTAAAGTCAGTAGAAATACTGACTTTTTATACTAATACTAACCCCCATTTAAATAATCAAAGTACTTATAAATTTATTTCTCTTCATTGTTCCATAACTCTAACAGCAAATATTTTTTCCGAAAGTCTAAGAAATTTAGTAAAATATTATTACTGAAGATATATTAAGGATATAAAATTAATTTATTAAAAAACATTTGATTTTTTCAGAAAATGATGTATAATAATATTAATTTAAAATTAAAATTTACATAAAAATAGTTTTTTAAAGGGGGAGAAAATGAGAATAAAGGGGAATAACAATGGATTTACACTCATTGAGGTTTTATTATATATTTCAATTATGGCGATTTTGTTTATGGTGGTTTCTGTGAATTTACAGAAACAGAGGCAGAATCAGGAGTTCGCAATTCAGAAGAGGAATATTAGCCAGTTTATTAGAAAAATTCAACAGTATGCACAGCACAACAGGAAGGAATATGTGCTGGATTTTAAAATATCTGAAAAGAGGGCCTATTTTTTGGATGAAAAAAATGGGAAAAAGGATATTATAGATAAAATGGAGATTTCCCAAAACTTATCTTATATGACAAATAATTCTAATAAAAATGCTGATTTTAGAAGACGTACCACAAATGAAGGGAATTTTGAAAAAGGATTTTCCGTTTATTTGCTGGATAAAAAGGGAGAAAAAATTTATTACAGAATTTCCACAAACACAATAAATGCGGCGAAATATCCGATTATAAGTATTTACAGGGCTAAAAAGCCGATTAATCTTTCGGATGATTATTCAAAGGCTAATTTGTGGGAGGAGGAAATTTAGATGAAAAATGGGGGAAATTTTGAAAATAATGAGATAATTGAGGAAAGAAATAAAAAAATAGATTTTGAGAATATAAAATTTCGTAAAATCGTGAAAAAATCTAATAAAAATGAAAATATAAAAAATTCTGGAAATACAAAAGTGAGTAAAAATAATGACAATAGTCAAACTCAAGAAAACGTAAATAAATTTGAAAATAAGGAATTTGACAAATATATTTTGGAAATGCAGAAATTCAGAGAAAAAGAAGCTAGAAAAAAGTATATAAAATCTGAACTTTCACGCAGGAAACAAAATTTAGTAAGGTTTTTTAATATAGAAATAGGAATTGAAGAAGTGAAAAGAACTTGGCAATTTGGAATTTTAATTTTGGCAGGGATTTTTTTGTTTGTGTTTTATCTGAATTTTGTTACTTTTAAGGGGGAACTTTCTGGAGAAAAAACGCTTTATGTGAAGATTGATGGAAATCGTGGAAGTGTCTTGAAGGTTAATAACAAATATTTGAAAAGTCAGGCGAGCATAGAGAATAAGAAGGGGCTTGAATATGGATTTTACCTTATGCGGTACAAGATTAGGAAAGTTGTAAATAAAAATGGCAATATTAAGATTGAAGGGAAAGTGTTAGGATATAAAGAATCACGATTAAATGGAGTTCGTAAATATATTTTGGAGATTTTTGATAATTTGTTTATAACTGAAGAAAATTTGTATGCTTTTTCACGTGCTGCAGTTCTGGGAGAAAAGGCGGAGGTCTCTAAGGATATGAAGGATAAGTTTAAATACACGGGACTGGCTCACTTAATTGTAATTTCTGGGACTCACATAAGTCTGGTTGTTATTGGGATTGTGAAAATTTTGGATGGGTTGTCGCTAGGGTATAGGTTTAAGTATCTGATGGCACTTGTGGCACTAACTTTCTATTGTGCATTAATTGGATTCTCGCCAGGAATTTTACGTGCCTATATTATGGGAGTGATGATGATTTTGGCAAGGATTCTTTTTGAGCAGGAAGACAGTAAAAAATCTTTGTTAATATCGTTTATTGTTATAATTGTACTAAATCCATATTCACTTTTTGATATTTCTATGCAGCTTTCATATGCAGCTGTTATAGCAATAATTTTTGTCAATCCTGAATTTAAGAAATTTTATGAAAAAAAGATTTTGGATAAAATAAAAAACGATGTTTTAAAAAATACTGTAGATTTGATATTTTTAAGTTTAACAATACAAATTACGAGCATTCCTTTATTTTTGTATTATTTTGAAAAACTGCCATTATTTTCATTTTTATTAAACATTGTGGGAATACCGATTGGAACAGTTGTTATACAATGTTTATTTTTTGCAGTGCTTTTAAATATTTTTAAATTGTCTTTATTTAACAGTCTGATTGTTTTTGTTACAGAAATTATTTTTAAAGCTTTTGAAGGATTTATTTCCGCTGGAAGCAAAATTCCGCTTTTACAGATGAATATTAATGGAAAAGCACCACTATGGACGGTTTTTGCATATTATGGAATGTTATTTTTTATAACATTTTTTGTAATGCCCTTGTTTACTGCAAAAATTGATATATACTCAAGTTCTTTTAATACTGAAACAATAAAATAATTATAGAAATGGATTTAAGAATGTTATTAGCAGTATAAATGAAAATTATGATAATAAACATATTTTATAAGTTCCTGTTTCGTGGTATAATGATATGATAAAAAAATAATAAAATTTGAAAGGAAGATAGAATATGAGTTTACCAAATTGTCCAAAATGTGGATCAGAATATGTTTATGAGGATGGAAATATGCTAGTTTGTCCAGAATGCTTTTATGAATGGGCTGAAAATGGGGAAGAAAGCAGTGATGAAAACGTTGTGAAAGATTCAAACGGGAATATTTTGCAGGATGGAGACAGCGTTACAATTATTAAAGATTTGAAAGTAAAAGGTGCATCGTCAGACTTGAAGAGAGGAACAAAAGTTAAAAATATAAGATTAATTGATGATGGAATTCATAATATTGACTGTAAAATAGATGGTTTTGGTGCGATGAAGCTGAAATCGGAATTTGTTAAAAAAATATAAAAAATAGATTTTTTAATAACTTACTTTATAAGTTTTTTCTTTAAATATTCAACGAAGTAATTTTCATAAGCTTAGATTATTTTAGTTTTTTTATTTTATGTTTATTTAAGCAGGCAGAACAGACGCCATCTCCCTGCACCCACGCTTAACGCAAAACTTTCTTATAAAAGAAA
>NZ_KI271317.1:35675-36042 GCF_000469385.1 Leptotrichia sp. oral taxon 879 str. F0557 | reverse complement strand
TCTTATAAAAGAAAAATAGAACTCGCTTTTGAATTTATATTCTTCTAATACAAACAACTTTGTACAACTTAAAATTGTTCCAAAAGCTCAAACAGCTATTTTTCTTCTAACGAAATTTTGCTTATTAAAGTTTTTACAGATTATTTTGAATAATTATAATTTCCTAATCAAAATAATTGTTATAATTAAATTAAAGATACTTAGACAAGCTGGGATTGGTGCGTAGCACTTTTGCCTATATCTAAAAATATTATAATTTGAAGAAATTAAAATAACTAATATTGCAAAATAAAAGGGGATGGTGTCTGCTCCCTTTTACGTATAAAAAAATATATATAAATTATAGAAAAAATATTTATTAACAACA
>NZ_KI271317.1:32352-35575 GCF_000469385.1 Leptotrichia sp. oral taxon 879 str. F0557 | reverse complement strand
ATAAATTATAGAAAAAATATTTATTAACAACAAATTATTTTATCCAAAAAAACTGTTATTTAGATAAAAATTACTTAGTTAAATATTTAAGAATTGAATTTATAAAATAAATTGTTAAATAAATTTATTATCATAATTAAATTAAAAAAATAGAATTGGAGAAAGAATGAAGTCAGGATTTATAACAATTGTTGGGCGTCCAAATGTTGGGAAGTCTACGCTTATGAATAAGCTTGTGAAAGAAAAAGTTGCGATTGTGTCAGACAAGGCTGGGACGACTAGGGATCAGATAAAAGGTATTGTAAATATTGGAGAAAGTCAGTTTATATTTGTTGATACGCCAGGGATTCATAAACCTAAACATTTACTTGGGGAACACATGACTAATGTAGCATTAGAAGCTCTTGAAAATGTGGATTTGATAATGTTTATGCTGGATGGGACACAGGAAATTTCAACTGGGGATATGTTTGTTAATGAAAATGTGCGAAGTGTAAAGACACCAATTGTACTTGTTATTAACAAAATTGATAAAATGTCGGATGAGGAAATTGAGGAGAAGAAAAAGGAAATTCGTGAAAAATTGGGAGAGTTTGATGAAATAATAACTCTTACGGCGGAATATGCGATTGGGATTCATAAAATATTTGAAGTTGCCGAGAAATATTTGTCAAATGATGTATGGTTTTATCCAGAAGATTACTATACAGATCTACCAGTAAATAAAATCGTTGTGGAAACAGTCAGAGAGAAAATTTTGCACCATACGAAAGATGAAATTCCCCATAGTGTAGCTGTGGAGATTATTAATGTAGAAACAAAGCCTACAATTAGAAAATATGATATAAATATTTATGTTGAAAGAGATAGCCAAAAAGGAATTATTATTGGAAAAGATGGGGCTATGCTTAAGAAAATTGGGACAGAGGCTAGACGTGAGATTGAGCATCTGATTGATTTAAAGGTTAATTTGAAATTGTGGGTAAAAGTTAAGAAGAAATGGAGAAAGAATAAGAAATTTCTTGATGAAATGGGATATAAAATAAAATAACAGTTATTTTAGATTCTATTTGATTAATAACGTTTTTTTTATTTTTATAAAAATTTTGCTTGAAAATACATATATATAGAGAAAGTAGAAATATGATTTTAAATTTTGGAAACAATTAAGAAAAGAGAATTTTGAAAAAAAGAAAGAGGAAAATAGAGATGGATTTTAAAATACATTCAAAATTTAAGCCTACTGGAGACCAGCCTCAGGCTATTAAAAAGATTGTGGAAAACTTGGAAGACGGGATTACAGATCAGATTTTGCTTGGGGTTACGGGGTCGGGAAAGACATTTACAGTTGCGAATGTTATTGAGAAAATAAATCGTCCAGCTTTGATAATGGCGCCGAATAAGACGCTTGCAGCACAGCTTTATAATGAATACAAACAGTTTTTTCCTGAAAATGCTGTTGAGTATTTTGTGTCTTATTACGATTATTACCAGCCTGAAGCGTATATTATGCAGACTGACACGTATATTGAAAAAGACTCTTCAATCAATGATGAAATTGATAAATTGCGACATGCGGCAACAGCGGCACTTTTGAATAGAAGAGATGTTATTATTGTGGCTTCTGTTTCGGCAATTTATGGATTGGGGTCGCCAGAGGCTTATAAAAAAAGATCAATTCCGATTGATGTGGAAACAGGATTTGAGAGAAATGAGCTTATAAAAAGGCTGATTTCACTTAGATATGAGAGAAATGACATTGCCTTTGAGCGTGGAAAATTCCGTGTGAAAGGTGATATTCTTGATTTACATCCGTCTTATCAGGATACAGGATATCGTTTTGAATTTTTTGGAGATGATTTGGAAAGCATTTCAGAGATTAATACGCTTACTGGACAGAAAATTAGAAATATAAAAAGAATCACAATAATGCCTGCGACTCACTATTTGACAAATGAAGATACAAAAGTGATGTTTGAGGCAATAAAAAAGGAAATGGAAGAAAGGGTACATTTTTTTCAAAAGGAAGGAAAACTACTGGAAGCACAGCGAATTGAACAAAGAACGAAATATGATTTGGAAATGATTGAGGAAATTGGGTATTGTAAAGGTGTGGAAAACTATTCTAGATATTTGACAGGAAAGAGTGAAGGAGAAGCGCCTGATACGTTGATTGACTATTTTCCAGAGGATTTGGTTGTATTTTTGGATGAGTCGCACATTTCAGTTCCGCAGATAAATGGAATGTATAAGGGAGATAGGGCAAGAAAGAAGGCTTTAATTGACAATGGATTCAGGCTTCCAAGTGCTTACGACAACCGTCCGTTAAAATTTGAGGAATTTTTTGAAAAAGTTCCACAAGCTGTGTATATTTCGGCCACTCCAAGTGATTACGAACTGGAACATTCAAATGGTGAAGTTGTAGAGCAACTTGTCCGTCCAACAGGAATTGTAGAGCCAAGTATCGACATTCGTGAAACAAAAAATCAAATTGATGACTTGATGGATGAAATAAAAACAAGAACAGCAAGAAAAGAACGGGTTTTAGTTACAACTTTGACAAAAAAAATGGCAGAAGAACTGACAGATTACTATTTGGAATATGGAATAAAAGTAAAATATATGCACTCTGATATTGATACACTAGAAAGAACAGAGATAATAAGAGGCTTGAGAAAAGGTGAATTTGATGTTCTAGTTGGAATAAACTTGCTGCGGGAAGGATTAGATATTCCAGAAGTTTCATTAGTGGCAATTTTGGAAGCAGACAAGGAAGGATATTTGCGTTCCAGAAGATCTTTAATTCAGACAATGGGACGTGCTGCAAGAAATGTAGAAGGACATGTTATCCTATATGCTGACAGAATAACAGGCTCTATGCAGGAAGCCATTGACGAAGTGAACAGACGGCGTGAAGTTCAGGAAAAATACAACTTGGAAAACAATATTAATCCAAAATCAATCGTAAGAGAAATTGCAGAGTCAATCGTAGACTATGAAATTGAAAAAGAAAATGAAGCAAACAAAGCAATCAAGCAGTATAAGAGTGAAAAAGATGTGGAAAAGGAAATAAAGAAACTTGATAAGCAGATTAAAAAACTGGCTGAAGAGCTTAATTTTGAGGAAGCTATTAAATTGAGGGATAAAATGAATGAATTGAAGAAGTTGTTAATTGAACTGTAATTTTTTCTTTATTTTTGCAGGATTGCTCATTGCCGCAAAT
>NZ_KI271317.1:22235-32252 GCF_000469385.1 Leptotrichia sp. oral taxon 879 str. F0557 | reverse complement strand
AGACAGTCGTAGTTGAACAAATAAAAGCTCCGTCAACTTTTTAAATTTAGATTTTAATTATATGAGAATGAATACCTTAATGAAAAATTTATATTAGATTCATTATTTAAATTAGAATTAGTATAAATAAAAAATTATTAATCTAAATATAGTACCATGAAATAAAATTTTTGATAGGAGTAATAAATTGAATAAAAACAAAAAAATAAAATTTCCAGATTGGATGTCGTTGTTTCCGTTTTTTATTTCACAATTAATATTGTATCCGATAGCTTTGTATACAAGAAAAGTAATAATAGAAATTAATAGTGCTAGTCCGATATTAGTATTTTTGCTTCATTTTTTTGAATTGGTAATATTTTTTTCAATAACTTTAATTTTGCCATTAATAGTGTTTTTTGTACTTGGAGTAATGTATGATTTTGAAATTAGGATGAAAAATGTATTTTATATTTTGGGGAGTTTAATATTGATGTATATTTTTTTGATATTAATTTTCAATATGAAAGAATTGTTATTGTTAATAGGATGTTGTATTGTATTTGGATTGGGATTATTAGTGAAATAGTTTAAAAGTAAAAAAGGGAGTTGAGATGATGTTTATTTTGAAAATGCTGTTAGAAATAGTAATAATGCTTATTTTGTGTGTAATTTTAAATTTAATTCTTGTGAAGAAGATTCTTAGAGTAAAAAATAAGAAGAAATTGTCTTTAAAAAAGATAAAAACTGTTGTATTTGATGTTAAAAAATTGAAGGAAGATGTGGCTATGTCAGCATTAAAGGGGAAAGAGAAATTATCGTATTATCAAATATTGCAAGGGTTAAATAATCTTGCGGAAGATAAGAATATAAAAAAAGTGATTGTTGATGTAGATAAGTTGAATTTGACACTTTCACAGCTGGAAGAGATTTCTAAAATTTTTGACAAGATTAGGGAAAATAAGGAAGTTGTGGCGATAGGGACGCTTTTTGAGGAAAGTAGATATAGAGAGGCTTTGCTTGCGGATAAGATTTATATGTTTGACACAAGGCAGTCAACTATTATTTTTAGAGGATATTTACATAAGGAATTTTATTTGAAGTCGTTTCTGGAAAAATTTGGGATAAGAATGAATGTGCTTCATATTGGTGATTACAAGGTGGCTGGAGAAAAATATAGCCATAACCAAATGTCGGAAGAGAAAAAAGAATCAATTAAAAATATAAAGGATAAAGTTTTTGGAGATTTTGTGGAACTGGTAAAAAGTAAAAGAGGGGTTGACATTGAAAATGAGATATTGAGTGGAAATCTTATATTTGCTGGGGCGAAAAAGGCTTTGGAATATAAATTGATTGACGGTGTTGCTGATTATGATGAAATTGGGATAAATTACAAGGAAGATACTGTTTCAATTGAAGATTACATAGGAATGTTGAAAGAAAAAAAGGAAAAAGCCAAAGATACGATTGCAGTAGTGAACCTTGAAGGTGTTATTGATGTGAAAAATCCTAACAAAAATATTACCTATGATAATGTTTGTGAAAAACTTGAGGAATTAAAAGAAATAAAGAATTTGAAAGGGTTAGTGTTAAGAATAAATTCACCTGGTGGAAGTGCTTTAGTTTCTGAAAAAATATATAAGAAATTAAAAAAATTGACTGTGCTAATATATGTTTCAATGGGAGATGTATGTGCAAGCGGTGGTTATTACATTGCCACAACTGGAAAAAAATTATTTGCAAATAACTTTACTTTGACAGGCTCAATCGGTGTTGTTATGATGTATCCTGAAGTTGCAGGAACAATGAAAAAGTTAGACGTTAATTTGGAAGGATTTGGAAAAGGTGCTGGCTTTGATATGCTGAATCCGTTTGAAAAACTGGGAGAAGATTCAAAAGAGAAATTAATTCATAATATGAATGAAGTTTATGGCGAGTTTAAGGAACATGTAATGGTAGCCAGAGGAATGAATGATGAGGAACTTGAAAAAATTGCACAGGGAAGAGTATGGCTTGGAAGTGAAGCCAAAAATATAAATTTAGTTGATGAAGTTGGTTCTCTTGAAGATTGTATAAAATCAATGGCAAATGATTTGAAACTGGATAAATATAAAGTGCAGATAGTGGAGTTAACACAAACTTTAAAAGAAACTCTGTCAGATATAAAAATGCCGTTTGTATCTCAGGAAATTAGGGAAAAGATTGAATTTTTGCAAGGAAATATGAATCAAGTTTTGTATTATGAGAGCGAGATTGAATTGTGAGAATTTTTAATTTATAAAAAGTAAAAAAAGTATAAAGGAAATATTGGAAAAAAATATTAATCTGTTAATTAATTTAAATTTTAATAAATTACGAAAGGAAGTAAAAAAATGAACAAAGTATATTGCTATCCAAGATGCACAACTTGTAAAAAGGCTGTGAAATGGCTGGAGGAAAATGGGATTGATTACGAATATAAGCACATTGTGGAAGAAACACCATCGAAGGAAGATATTAAGAAATATTATAAAGAAAGTGGATTGCCGTTAAAAAGATTCTTTAATACAAGTGGGAATGTTTACAAAGAGCTAAACTTAAAGGAAAAATTGGCAGAGATGTCAGAAGATGAGCAGTTTGAATTACTTGCAAGCAATGGAATGGTATTGAAAAGACCACTTTTGGTAGGGAAGGATTTTGTGCTGGTTGGATTTAAGGAAGCTGAGTGGATTGAAAAATTGAAATAAACTTAAAATTGCTTAAAATTTATAATTTAATATAGATATTTGATAAAAAAATTATAATTTTTGAGTTTGAAATATTTAGATTAAAAAAAGTATTTTAGGAAAAAAGAATATGATTTTAAAAATTTTGAAAAAATTGAAAAAAATTTTGTAATTGTATTGAAAATTAATGGAAAATGTGATAAACTTAAATAAGTTATTGAATAAAAGGATATTCCGCTTTTATTGTTGCTACCAGTTTTGTAAAGGATTTATAAGCAAGAAAAGTTTGTGAATTAGTAAAATTGGTATAGATAGAAAGAATGTCTTAGAAAGAAGGGAGTGAATTTCTTGAAAGAGAAATTAATCGAATTAGTAGAAAAAAATTACTTGAAAGCTGACGTACCTCAATTTAAAGCAGGGGATACAGTTGCAGTTCACTACAAAGTAAAAGAGGGAAACAAAGAAAGAATACAGGTTTTTGAAGGTGTAGTTATTAGAGTTTCTGGTGGAAGTGTTGCTAAAAACTTCACAGTTAGAAAAGTATCTTCAGGAATCGGTGTAGAAAGAATCATTCCTTTAAATTCTCCATTAGTAGAAAAAATCGAAGTTAAGAGAATTGGTAAAGTAAGAAGATCTAAATTATACTACTTGAGAAACTTATCAGGAAAAGCTGCTAGAATTAAAGAAATTAGAAAGTAGCTTCAAGGCTAGCAAAATGCTAGCTTTTTATTTTTTATAAAAACTAAAAAATTTAAAAATTATAAATTTAGGAGAGGAAAAATTATGAATATGTTATTGTGGGGAGTATTTTATCTTATTGCAACGTTATTTCTGTTATTTTTCTTTTTTAAGGAAAAACAGGTTATACATTGGATAAGAACTAAAGAAGATGAAATATTGCAGAAAATTTCACTTGAGAGAAGCAATGGAAGTTTTGTTGCAGGGAATATATTGACAATAGTTGCATTAATTATTACATCAGTATTTTTTGTGATTGTTGATAAAACACCAGATTCTGATATTTTTATAAAAGTTTGGGGAATTTATGGAGTGTTTATCATAAATTTAATAGTTTATGTTCTAAGAAGAGAGCATGAATGGATTTTTTTGCTTAATCTTATAATGTTGTTTTTGAGCAGATTGATGTTTAATATTATGGATATAAATTTTCATATTTATTTGGGAATAAATGTTGTAATTTCATTGATTCTTATTTATTTGTTTAAAGATTTACCAAAAGAAAAAATTGATGAACAAATGATTTTAAAGGAAGCTGTGTATGGAAATAAAAAAATGGAAAAGATATTGACTGAAGCAAAAGTAAAGAATGAGAGCACAGAAGAAATTTTTAAAAAAATGTTTCCAAAGGAAAATATTACAGTAGAAGAGAGAATTAAAAGAGAAAAAAGAAAAAGAAGTACATTTGGGAAAGCACTTTCAAGAATTGATAATGCTCTAGTTGCGATTATTTTAGTGGGACTGATACAAATGTTTTATATAGGAAATTATGTAATTCCTACAGGTTCAATGGAACCTACAATTAGGATTCAAGATAGAGTTTTTACAAATATGGTTAAATATCATTTTTCACGCCCTAAAGTTGGACAGATAATTGCCTTTAAAGAGCCGATGGAAAATAAATTGATGTTCACAAAAAGAATAGTTGGAGCAGCTGGGGATACTTTACAAATTGCAAAAGGGAAAATGACGATAACAGAGTTTAAAATTGCAAATCTTGATAACGAACCAAAAATTGAATATACTGGCGATGAAAAACATGACAAACTTGAAGAAGCAAGATATGAAAAAGAGTTACAGGATCGTCAAGTTCAAGAAGTTGGTGGAGCAATGATAATAAATGGACAGGAATCAGAAATTTTAAAAAGAATAACACCTCAAAAATTATATTTGCCAGAAGGAATTCTTATGAATAATAAAATTTATATTCCTAAAAAAGGTGATAAAGTAAAATTAGATAAAATTATTGCAATTGATAAGAAATTTTTTGAAGTAGAAAAAGGTGGCCTTGTTGGAGAAATCGACTGGAAGAGTTACTATGATGGAAAAGGTTATAAAAAATTAAGTGGAAAAGAGTTTTTGGATTTAGTAAAGACAGATAAGAATTTCAAAGATATAATAGGAAGCAATGATGTGTATAAAGCTAGTCCTGATGATGTACTAACTAATAAATACTATACGTTTACTTTAAAAGTTGAAGGTAGAGATGAAATGGTTATGCCAATTATGGACTTTAAGTATAATGATGAATTGTTTAAGAAGTTGTTAAATGGAGAAACCATAACACTTGATACTAATTATTACATGGCTATGGGAGATAACACTGCAAATAGTCACGACACAAGATACTTTGGACTTGTAGCAGAGCCAAGAATTAAGGGTGAATTGCTTGTAAGATGGTGGCCGTTGACTAGAATTGGGCTATTATAATTTAAGAGCATTTACATTTATTATAAGTGTATTTGTTTTTAATAATTAAAGAAAAGTTTGATAAAGTTAAAGAAAAGATGGAGAATAAAATGAAAAATATTGTCGATGAATTGGTTAAAATTCATAATGAGAACTTTAAAAATAAAGTTGAAGATAAATATTTTTCTGAAATGATGTTAAGTGAGCAGTATGAGATATACTGCTTATTTAATTTTATGAGAGAAAATATTTTTGTAGAAAAATTAAAAAAAGAAAATAAAAATAAAATTTTTGAAAAAAGTCAAAAAGAAAAAACAGATTTTGGTAAAAATGAAAAATTTGAAAAAAATATGTTGGGATATGTCGCATTTTATGGTACAATAGAGAGCATAGATATTTTTGAGATAGCAATAAAAAAAGAATATCAAGGACAAGGTTTTGGTGAAAAATTGTTAATTGAAAGTATGAAAAATTTGATTAAGGATAATGAAAATATAAGAATTAAAAATATACATTTTTCAGGAGATAAATTTTTGCTGGAAGTTAATGAAAATAATGAAAAAGCACTAAAACTTTATAAAAAAATTGGATTTGAAGAAATTTCTATAAGAAAAAATTATTATGGGAATAATGAAAATGCAATAATAATGATGAAATCTATTTAAATTTAGATTTTAAAATTCTGAATAGTTTTTTATTATGTCATTAATTTTTTGATAGAATAACGGAATCTATTGGGGGAATTGTAAAAGAGGAAAGTTGAGAATTAAAAGATTTTTTTTAAAAATAAAAGTAGGGAGAGATATGAGAGAGAATAGTATTTCGTTAGAATTAAAAAAACAGATAACGCCGAGTATTTTCGTGATTGGACAGGAATATTATAATAAAAGTTTGGGGAATATAACCGCACTTTTCGCTGACGGAAATTTTATAACGGTGGAAGGTGAGTACAAGGAAAACAGCCTTTGTAAGACATCGATTACGGTAGAACAGAAAAAAGGGGAATTTATCGAAGCAAACTGTGATTGCATGTTTTTTAAGAATAATAAGAAAAATTGTTGTAAACACGTTGTAACTTTGGGGATGATGGCAGATCATTCAGAAAAAATTTCAAAAGTTATTGGGACAGATGAAATTGAAATGATGTTTGAAGATGATTTTGAGGAAGATAATAAAAAAATAGCTAAAATTAAGGAAAAAGAGCAAAAAAATAGAACTGAAAAAGCTACTGTGAAAAATTCAGAAAATGATAATAAAAATAAATCAAGACAGAGATTAAAACTAAAAAGTGAAAATACAAAAAAATTAGATAAAACAGCTGAAACTCTTGAAAAAAAGGAAAATATTCAAAATGATACATTTACAAGTTTTGATAAAAAAAATAAAAATTTGGAAATTAAATTTGAAACAATTGAAACAAATACTGAAAAAGCTGTAAAAGATGAAATTGAAAAAGAGAATATAGATTTTCAAAAAAAGAAAATAAATGAGGAAATATTGGAAAATGTTGAAAGTATTTCTAAAAAAATTAATGAAATCTATAATCTTTATTTAGAAATCGAAAATATTCAAGCTGATGAAAAACAGGAAATGAGACTGGAAATAGAAATTGATGAAGGAAGTTATAGCGACTATAAATATGGGTATGACTATAATCAGGAAAATAATGTGCCAGACTATATTTTGCGAATAAAGACAGGATTTAAGAAAATATATTATGTAAAAGATATTTTGAAGTTTATTGAGGCTATTGTGAAAGAAAGGGAATATGAAGTTACTTCCAAAATTACTTACAGCCCTAAGAACTGTTTTTTCAATGAAACAAATAAAAAAATAATCAATGCAATTTACGAATACAGCAAAGAGATTCAAAGTATTATAGATAGCGGAATTAAAGATAAAAAAGGTTTGAAAGTATATGAAATGCTTTTAAATAAACTGCTTGTAGCTATGGAAAAAGGGAAAAATCTTATTTTGCTAGGGGAGCAAAAACAGATAATGAGCAGTTATGAGCCTTTATTTACAGTTGAAAATGGCAGAATTATGATGAGAAATATAGAAAAAATCTCGGAAAATAGCCCATTTTATACATTTTCAAATGATACAACTAAAGTCTTTAAGATGGATGCGAATGAGGAAAGATTTTTCGGAAAGTTTGATTCTCTAGATACAGATTTGTTTAATCAGCTTTCATTTGAGGATAATCAGAAGCTGGGAGCAGTTTTGAGATACGAAAATGTAAATATTGCTGAATATATTGAAGAAGATGGAAATATTGATATTTTTGTTTCAGAAACTGATGAAAAGGAAGTAGTGAAGGTTAATCTGTCAAATACTATTTGTGCAATAAAGAAAAATGGAAAATATTTTATTCCAAGAAAAAATATGAATTTATTCAAGGAACTAAGAAAACTTGTAGAAAGTTATTCAATTGCAAGTATAGAATTGACAGAAGGTACTTATAATGTAAATTATGAAGGTCTAGGGAAAATTTCAGAATATATTGATAAAAAATATTCAAACAAGGTAAAAATTCATTTAGACAATAAAATAAAAAATGCAAGAAATATAGATGTTCATATTGGGATAAAGAAAGTAGAGCATAATTTCTTGAATGTCAGTTTTGATATTGAGGGAATAAAGGCTGATGATGTTGAAATTGTGATGGAAGCAATTAAAAATGAGCAGAAATATATAACGCTTTCAAGCGGTGAACTTGTAAAAATTGCCAATAAAAGCATTGAAGAACTGGTTGGAATTACAGATTCTATTTCTAATCTGAAAGTTGGAGAAAATAAAATTTCTAAAATAAAAGCTTTACAGCTTGCTCAAATTTCAAAAAATATTCAGGAAGAACTTGTAAAAATGGATGAATTTAAAGATTTGTTCCATAAAATAAAAAACCGGCAAGAAATTGAGCCACATAATATAAATGTAAAATTATTTCCATATCAGAAATTAGGGTTTAACTGGCTGAAAAATATGTATGATATTGGATTTGGAGGAGTTCTAGCAGATGATATGGGGCTTGGTAAGACTTTGCAGACAATTTCTTTATTAAATGAGATTTATCAAGAAAATAGAAGTTTTTCAGCCTTAATCATTGTACCAAGTTCATTATTGTATAACTGGAAGGAAGAAATTATTAAATTTACAGGAATAAGACCAACCTTGATTGAAGGAACAGCAGGTCAAAGAAAGGAAATTATTTCAAGAAGAACAAGGGGATTTCTAATAACAACTTATCAGGCTTTGAGAAATGATATTGAAGAATATAAGAGCAGAGAATTTGATGTAGTGGTGTTAGATGAGGCTCAAAATATAAAAACTACAACTTCACAGATAAAGAAGGCAGTTATGAAAATCAACAGCAAAGTAAATTTTGCATTGACAGGAACGCCAGTAGAAAATAATATTTTAGAACTATGGTCAATTTTTGATTTTGTAATACCAGGATATTTAGATAATTTGACAAAATTTAAAAAAACTTATAAGGAAGCGATTGTAAATCCAAATTCCTCGAAAATACACAACTTACGTGAAATTATTGCTCCATTTTTACTAAGAAGAACAAAAAAAGAAGTACTCACAGAATTGCCAGATAAAATCGAATCAAATATGGTTGTAACATTGAGCAATGAACAAAAACAGTTATATATGTTGTATATAAAAAAAGCTAAGAGTGAAATGAAGAAATTTAATGAAAATGATAATAATAGAATGAAAATACTTGCAATTTTAACAAAACTTAGGCAAATTTGCAATTCACCAACTTTGTTCAAGGAAGACTATAAAGGTGAAGTGGCAAAGATAGAGGTGCTTCGGGATTTACTTCCAGATATCACAGAAAATGGGCATAGATTATTGATTTTTTCACAATTTGTAGGAACTTTGAAGGAAATTGAAAAAGAGCTTGTAAGTATGGGGATTGAATATTTTTATATTGATGGAAATGTGAAGTCAAAGGAAAGAGTTGAGATTTGTAACAGATTTAATGCTGGAGAAAGACAGGCTGTATTAATTTCATTGAAAGCAGGTGGGACTGGATTAAATCTTGTTGGAGCAGATGTCGTAATTCATTATGATCCATGGTGGAATATTGCTGTGGAAAATCAAGCGAGTGACAGGGCATATAGAATTGGACAGAAAAAAAGTGTGCAAGTTATAAAACTTGTGACAGAAGGTACAATTGAAGAAAAAATTATAAAAATTCAGGAAAATAAACGTAAGTTGAGTGAGAATCTATTGGAAAGTAAGGATGGAGGAAAAGTTTTATTCGAGATGAGCGACAAGGAACTAATGGAATTATTAAGTTAAACTAAAAAATTACATTATTATCAATAAATTTTTAGTTGCATTTTTTAAATTCATTTGGTATAATAATTCTAGAAAATAAATATGGAGGTGGCATTATAATGCTAGATAAAATTAAATCAATAGTAGTAGATCAATTAGGTGTAGATGAGGATCAAGTAACTGAAGATGCGTCTTTTGTTGATGATTTAGGAGCAGATTCGTTAGATACAGTTGAATTAATCATGGCTTTTGAAGAAGAATTTGACATTGAAATTCCTGATGAAGATGCACAAAAAATTAAAACAGTTAAAGATGTAATTGAATACATCGAATCTAAATAATAGATAAAACTTTTGGGGGACTTTCCCCCCCTTTTTTATTGAAAAAAAAATGAAAAAATGTTAAAATAAATTTATTGTAAAAAAGTTATTATTTAAAATAATAAAATAAATAAGTAGTTGTTTGTAACTTTTATAAAAACTAAGATTACTATTAATAAATACTTTTTTTATAATATTTATGTTTTTTCTTTTTTTTAAGCAAAGGGGAACATTCGCTATCCCCTTTGCAAACCCAGCTCGTCTAAGCATTTTTTGAAAACAAAATCGAA
>NZ_KI271317.1:0-22135 GCF_000469385.1 Leptotrichia sp. oral taxon 879 str. F0557 | reverse complement strand
AAACAGTCGATTTTATTTCCAAAAAATCACGACATTTTTAGTTTAATTAAAACAGTTAATTTAACTAAAACAAATAATAAACAAAATTTCGTTAGAAGAAAAATAGCTGTTTGAGCTTTTGTAATAAATTTTAAATTGGATAAAGTTATTTAAATTAAAAATAATCTATGTTCAAAAGCGAGTTCTATTTTTCTTTTATAAGAAAGTTTGCGTAAAGCAGGAGTGCAGAGGTATGGCGTTTGATACCTCTGCTTAAAATAAATAATATAAGGGAAAAATTAAAATATTATCTCAATAAATTAAATATATTTAAAATAAAAAAATAAAAAATGAGAGGTGTATTAATGAGAAGAGTAGTTATTACAGGAATAGGATTAGTAACTCCGTTGGGAACTGGGAAAGATAAGGCTTGGAAAAATTTGTTGGCTGGAGAATGTGGAATTGATAAGATTACACAGTTTGATACTTCAGAGCATTCAGTGCACATTGCAGCAGAAGTGAAAGACTTTGTGCCTGAAAATTATATTGAGAAAAAAGAATTGAAAAAAATAGCTAGATTTTCGCAATTTGCGATTGCGGCTTCTAAAGAAGCATTGGAAGATGCTAAACTTGAAATTACAGAAGAAAATGCTGATAGAATTGGAGTGATTATTGGCTCAGGGATAGGAGGACTGGATGTAATTGAGCAGGAAGTGGAAAAGCTTGTTACTAAAGGACCTAAAAGAGTATCACCGTTTTATATTCCAGCGGCAATCTTGAATATGGCTTCTGGAAATACTTCGATTTATATAGGAGCAAAAGGACCGAATAAGACTGTTGTTACAGCCTGTGCTTCAGGAACAAATTCAATTGGAGATGCTTTTCAAGCAATTTTATTAGGAAAAGCTGATGCAATGGTGGCTGGAGGAACAGAAGCAACTGTAACTCCATCGGGAATAGCAGGATTCGCAAACTTGAAAGCATTGTCAACTAATCCAGATCCTAAAACTGCATCACGTCCATTTACAGCGGATAGAGATGGATTTGTACTTGGAGAAGGTGCTGGAGTGCTAGTGCTGGAAGAATTGGAACACGCTAAAAAACGTGGAGCAAAAATCTATGCAGAAGTTGTTGGATATGGAGAAACAGGAGATGCTTATCATATGACAGCACCATCTGACGGTGGAGAAGGAGCTGCAAGAGCATTTAAAATGGCTTTGGAACAAGGAAATATTAAATCAGAAGAAGTTGGATATATTAACGCACATGGAACATCTACACCTGCAAATGATAAAAATGAAACACAAGCAATAAAAACAGCATTTGGAGAACATGCTTACAAACTTGCTGTAAGTTCTACAAAAGGTGCGACAGGACATTTATTAGGTGGAGCAGGTGGAATTGAAGCAGCATTCCTGGCGCTTGCGATTTCAGAAGGAATCATGCCTCCAACAATAAATTATGAAAATCCAGATCCATTATGTGACTTGGATTATGTACCAAACAAACCAGTTAAAAGAGATATTGAAGTAGGAATGTCAAGCTCACTAGGATTTGGTGGACACAATGCAGTTTTAGCATTTAGAAAATATAAATAATAAAAATATTTTGAAATAACTAAGGGGAGAATAGATATTTTCCCCTTGATTAAACAATAAAAAATAAGACAAAGTAATAGAAAATAAAAGGAGGTGATACGGATGGAAATAAATAGGAATAGAAACGCTCATGAATTAATGAAAAAAATAGGATACGAATTTAAAAATAAGGAGTATTTGGAAGAAGCGTTAACACATAGATCGTATTCCAATGAAACTGAGAAGGATAGAAGATTTAATAATGAAAAGCTCGAATTTTTAGGAGATGCGATTTTAAATCTTATAACAACAGAGTATATTTATGAACTTTATGAAAAAAAGACAGAAGGAGAGCTTGCAAAGCTTAAAAGTCAGATTATAAGTGAACCTGTGTTTTCAACTATTGCGAGTGAGCTTGAGCTAGGAGAGTATTTATACTTGAGTAATGGTGAAATTATGTCTGGCGGAAGACACAGAAGATCTATTCTAGGGGATGCTTTTGAAGCTTTGATTGGTGCGATTTTTAAGGATTCCGATTATTATACTGCGAAAAATATTGCATTAAGATTTTTACTTGGGAAAATAAACAAACTTGAAGAAATAGAAGGAACCGGAGACTATAAAACAGTTTTGCAGGAATTTGTACAAGGAAAGTACAGAAAAATGCCTGAATATAATTTGATTAAAACTAGTGGACCTGACCATGACAAAGTTTTTGAAATGTCTGTAAGCTGGAATGATAGAATTCATGGTATAGGAACTGGAAAAAGTAAAAAAGAGGCAGAAAAACATGCTGCAAGAGAAGCTCTCGAAAGATTAAAAAAATCAGAAAAGTAAAAAAATGCAATCAAAAATAGGAGAACAGGATGGGAAAAGTAGCGTTATATCCAGGAAGTTTTGATCCAATAACGAAGGGGCACATTGATATTATAAAGCGTTCTTCAAATTTATTTGACAAGTTAATAATAGGAATTTTTAAAAATTCTACAAAATCAAAGGCTTGGTTTTCTGATGAAGAAAAAGTTGAAATGATACAGGAAATCTTGAAAAAAGAGAATATTAATGCTGAAATAAAAATTTTTAAGGGATTATTAGTCGATTTTATGTACAAAGAAAATGTAAATATTCTGATAAGAGGACTACGAGCATTGTCAGACTATGAGTACGAGCTACAGTTTACTTTGACAAATAAAACACTTGCAAAAAGCGAATTTGAAACAATATTTTTGACAGCTTCAAGAGAATATTTATATTTGAGTTCGAGCCTTGTAAAAGAAGTAGCATTAAACAAGGGGAATTTGAGCTTTTTTGTGACAGAAAATGTAGAAAAACATTTGGATAAGAAGGTTAAGGAACTGGAACAGCATTAAAATCATTATTTCAAAGTTAATAAAAAGAGAAAAAACATAATTTTGTTAAAAAAATTTGATAAGATAAAAACGTAAAAAATAAAAGGGGAACTTAAAATGGCTGTAAAAAAGGAGAAAACAAAATATATATGTTCAGAGTGTGGCTATAATTCATTAAAATGGCTTGGAAAATGTCCTAACTGTGATTCATGGGGAACATTCGAAGAGGAAATTGATATAAAAAGTACGTTTCGGAATGTGGAATCAAAGGAAGTTTCGATAAGCAAGATAACAGAAATTGAAATAGAGAAAGAATTTCGGATGGTAACGCCTTTTGAGGAATTTGATAGAGTACTGGGAGGCGGGCTAATAAAGGGAGAAGTTGTGTTGATTACAGGAAGTCCTGGAATCGGAAAATCAACTTTTTTGCTTCAATTATCACAGGAATATGCAAAAATTGGAAATGTATTCTATGTTTCTGGGGAAGAATCGCCACGACAAATAAAGCAGCGTGCAGAACGTGTCAATGTAAAAAGTGAAAATTTGTATATTTTGAATGACACAAATATTGAAAAAATCGAAAGTGTAATTTTGAAGGATAAGCCAAAAGTTGTTGTAATTGATTCAATTCAGACACTTTATTCAGAAAATGTGAATTCTATTCCTGGAAATGTAACTCAGATTCGTGAAACAACTTTAAAAATCATTGAAATTGCTAAAAAGAACGAAATTGCATTTTATATTGTGGGACATGTTACAAAGGATGGGAAACTAGCGGGACCAAAACTATTGGAACATATGGTAGATGCAGTATTGCAAATTGAAGGGGAAGAAAACAATTACTACAGGATTATCCGTTCTATAAAAAATCGTTATGGATCCACAAATGAAATTTCAATTTTTGATATGAAAGAAAATGGAATTAGCGAAGTAAAAAATCCGTCTGAATTTTTTATAAGCGATAGAGATGAAAAAAATATTGGAAGTATTATTGTGCCAATTTTTGAAGGAAGTCGTGTGTTCTTATTTGAAGTGCAGTCGTTGCTAGGAACTCCGAATTTTGGAATGCCAAGAAGAACAGTTGAGGGATATGACAAAACTCGTGTAGAGATATTGAGTGCAGTGTTATCACGTTCCTTAAAGGTGGATGTAAATTCAAAAGATATTTATATAAATATTCCAGGCGGAATTGATTTGAATGATAGAAGTTCTGATTTGGCAGTGGTTTTTTCGCTTTTATCCTCAGTAAAGGGCGTGCCGATAAGCCAGAAAATAGCGGCTATTGGTGAATTAGGGTTACGGGGAGAGGTAAGAAAGGTTTCATTTATTAAAAATAGAGTGAATGAACTAGAAAAAATGGGATTTTCAGGAGTGTATCTTCCAAAAAGCCATAAGGCAGACTTTGAGAAGGAAAAAACAAAAATAAAACTTAATTATATAAGTAATATAAGTGAACTTGTTGAGAGGATAAGATAAGCCGAAAAGAGTAAAAAGGCGAAAGGATATGAAAATGGTAAAAAAGGTAGTTAATAAGAAGAAAATATTGGAGCATATATTTGATAGGGTAGCACCAGGAACAGCTTTAAGAGAAGCAATAGACAAGATTCAGGAAGCAAAGTTAGGAGCACTGATTGTACTAGGAAATCCTGGTGATTTGAAAGATGTGATGGGAGGTGGATTTGAGCTTAATACTGTATATTCGCCACAAAAAGTTTATGAACTGTCCAAAATGGATGGTGGAATTATTTTGTCAGAGGATATAAAAACAATTTATGGAGCAAATATCCAATTACAGCCGAATTATTCCATAGAAACAGATGAAAGCGGAACAAGACATCAGGCAGCACATAGAATCGCTCAACAAAAAGGAAATTTAGTTGTAGCAGTTTCTGAGAGAAGAAATAAAATAACAGTGTATTATGGTAAATTTAGATATTTACTAAATGAAATTGGAGATTTACTGACAAAATCTTCACAGGCGATAACAGCCCTTGAAAAATATTCTCTTGCGATTGAAAAAAATCATGTGAATTTGTCAATTCTTGAGTTTGACAACATGGTAACACTTTATGATATTGTAGAATGTGTGAGAATGTATGGGCTGCTTTTCAGAATGTCGGAAGAATTGATTGAATACATGGCAGAGCTTGGAAGCGAAGGACGGCTTATAAAAATTCAGTATGAAGAAATAATGTTAAATAAAAACGAAAGTTTTGATGCTCTTATAAAGGACTATAAAATAAGTGAGGAAACAGCAGAAAAAATTGGTTTAAGAGTGAAATCCTTAACGAAAGAGGAATTGCTGGATGATGAAAAAATCGTTTGTTTACTTGGATTTGATACAAATATCATAAATTTTGATGAAAAGATAGAGCCTCGTGGTTACGGACTTTTGAGCAATATAACAAAAATAAGTAAAAAGGATAGAGAAATTCTTGTAAAGGAATTTTCGAATGTTCATTCAATCTTGATGTCAACAGCTTCAGATATTGCTAAAATAAAAGGAGTTAGTAAATATAAGGCTGAACACATTAATAAATCACTAAAACGTATAAAAAATAGAACTGTAATTGACAGGGAATAAAATATTAATTGAAATTAAGAAGAATTATAAAAATAGAAAAATTAAGAAAGTAGGTAAAAATGAAAGATAAAAGAGTAACTGTTGGAGGACAGGCTGTTGTGGAAGGGGTTATGATGAGAGGACCTAAAGCAATCGCAACAGCTGTTCGTAAGCAGGATGGAAGTATTGTTTATAAAAAAATAACACTTACTGAGAAAAATAATAAATGGCTAAAAGTGCCTTTCGTTAGAGGAGTTATAGCACTTTATGATGCGATGGTAGTTGGGACGAAAGAGCTTATTTTTGCATCAAATCAAGCTGGACTGGAAGAGGAGAAATTGACGGATAAACAGGTTGGTTTTACTGTTATGACATCGGTTTTATTAGGAATTGCCGTGTTTATGTGGTTGCCATCTGCTGTTGGAGGCTTTTTCTTTAAAGACAATGTTTTAAAAGCCAATATTGTTGAGGCTGTTATAAAATTGATACTTTTCTTGGGATATATTTACGGAATTTCATTTTTGAAGGATATACAGCGAGTTTTTGAATATCATGGAGCAGAACATAAAAGTATTATGAATTACGAAATGGAAAAGGAATTAACACCAAAAAATGCAAAAGAATGTACAAGATTTCATCCAAGATGTGGTACGAGCTTTCTTTTACTTGTAATGTTTATAAGTATTTTAGTATTTTCAACAGTTGATTTATTTTTTAAAGTTCCAACTGGACATTTTACGATGCTTCTCTATAAATTAGTAACAAGAATTCTATTTGTGCCATTTGTTGCTGGACTTTCTTACGAAATACAGCGTTGGACAAGTTATCATTTGGATAATGTTTTTGCAAAAATAATAGCTGTTCCAGGAATGTGGCTACAAAAAATTACTACAAGCGAACCTGATGAAAGTCAGCTGGAAGTTGCGATTGTAGCATTAAATGTGGCGTTAGGAAATGAAGTAACGAATGCTACGGAAGTTTTTGAATAGAAATTTTGATAAAATTATTTTGGATAAGGCTGGATTTTCCAGTCTTTTTGTATGCAATTAAATTTACTTGTTAATTTTATAAACATAAAATTGGAAAGGCTGCAAGAAGTTAATAACAACAGTATTCGTATAAAAGGAATCAGAAATTGAGAAAGTTTGAAGTTAAAGAATACTATATTAATGAGAGTTTATAAACTTTATAAATTCTGTAAAAATAAATTTTAAGGAGATAACATTGAACAGGAAAATAATCGCAAGTTTAACTATCTTGATTGCTTCATTAAATGTTAAAGCTGCTAAACTTGTGTTTACTTCAGAGAAAACACCAACATATAATAAAACAGATAAAAAATTTATAAAATATGTAAAATACAAAAATCAAGCTGTGGAATATAGCGATGGGATTGGAATAACAGATGGAACATTGGATTTTGAAAATCTTGAAATGTATGCAGGATATAAAGAAAAGCCTAAATTATGGGTATATGACGGATGGAAAACTAATAGTTATGTAAAAAGTTCGGAGTATAGCGGTGGGCATCTTGTGGAAGTTTACAGGGCATTTTCACTTGGAGCTGGAGGGATGGGGAAATACAAAGACAATGTTTATTCTACAGTGCTTATTGCCGAATCTCCTTTGCTGCCTAAGGGTCTTTTTTCTTCTTCTTATACGATACAGGATGATTATAGGTATTATCTTGGGAAAAATTCGATTTATTTTCGGAATGTGATAAATGAAATCGCTGTAGGGGATGTGGCTTCCCCTAGATTTTATTCAGGCAAGACAACTGATAATAATTGGTTAATTTTTCAGTCTATGGGAAATCCAGTTCGAGCAAACAGTAAAGACTGGATTGTAAAAAATACAGATGGAAGTTTGATAAACACAGTTATTCCAACATTTGAAACAATTCATTTTGGAATGTTTGGGGAAGAGATTCAGAAACTAATGCGTTCAGAAAAAGTGAGGGTTGGTCAATACGCCTGCAGTAGAGATGGGTATCAGAATAGTGTGAAAGATGTAACTTCCTTAATTACAGAGTCAATAAGAAAAAATGTAAGAACTGATACAGCAGCAGGGCTTGGAGAAGTAATGGATAATGGTAAAAAAGAAGAATTGCACTGTGTATTTCCTGCAGCAAAAGAAGATAGTATTGTATACCCGCTTTATTCAAGGGCAAATTCTGTGTATGAAAATGGGCAGGTTATGAGGTTTCAAAAGGGAAATAAACTTAAAATGGATGACGGAAGTATAATTCCTGACTGGACAATAGCGAGCGGAACTTCCTATTCATCGCCAAGAATTACTGGGGGAGCTAGACAAGTAGCGGAACTTTTTCCAGGGATTACTTATCATGAGGTAAAACAGTTTATATTTACCACAGCTTCGAGGGAAAATGATAACCTTGACAATATTCTTGGATGGGGGATTGCTGACATTGGAAAGGCTAAAAGAGGGATTGGTTCACTTAATGCAGGACTTGTGGAGGAACAGAAATTTTTTACGGGGATGTACGACAGAGTGAAAGGCAAGGATGGGATGCCATTCTTCTGGGTAGAAATTCAGGAGGGCAAGGAATGGAACTGGGATAATGATATTCAAGGCTCAATGACTAAAAAGCCTCAAGGGAAAACCTGTTATAATATGCTTGTTGATACTGTGGATAAAAATACTGGATATACAAATGCTACTGGTGAAAAAAATGCTGTAATTGAAAATATGTGCATTCAGAATTTTATCCCAAGTGAAAAGAATTTTTATAGAGATATTAATGACATTGAAACATTGACAGGACTTAGGAAGGCGGGAAAAGGAAGACTTAATATATTTGGAAAGGTTGAGATTGATGGAGTTATACAGGTGTTGGAGGGAGAAATGAGTATATGCAGCGATGTGAATACAGAAATTGAAGTTTATGAAAATTCTAAAATCCTTGTAAATT
This sequence comes from Leptotrichia sp. oral taxon 879 str. F0557, assembly GCF_000469385.1. Taxonomy (GTDB): domain Bacteria; phylum Fusobacteriota; class Fusobacteriia; order Fusobacteriales; family Leptotrichiaceae; genus Leptotrichia; species Leptotrichia mesophila. The sequence continues at coordinate 13,735 of NZ_KI271317.1, read as the reverse complement.
CTGATAAAAATAGAAAAATTAATATCAAAAAAATAGCAGTTTTAGGAGGAAATATTGATTTAAAAGGAAATGTAAATATTAGAGAAATGTATTTAGAAAATGGAGAATTGAAAAATATTAGTGCTGAAGGTAATGTTGTAGTGAGAAAATTATATGTAAAAAATCGTAAGCAAATAGAAAAATTAAAAAAATACTTGGATAGTAACAAATTGTTTACTGTTAGAGAATTTGGAACGGATAGAAAAAATTATGAAAATGTTGTTATAAATCCTGATAAAACAATGGATATTCCAAGAGAATACTTTATGTCAAATTTTGGAAATAAAATAACAGGATATACGGCTAATTCTGAAATTTATGACAAGCTAGTTAAAAAATATGAGAGAATAGACGGAATGCCTGAGAATATTAAGGAAATTGTACCAGGATATTCCAAGGGGATTTTTAGGCTGGATGTGGATTCTGATACGGATTCTTTCAGTAAAGAAGATTTTGTTAATGGAACTGGAAATTATATCAAAAATGCACAGGAAATGGTAAAAACTTTGAATAAGAAGTATTATTTTATAAGGCAGGACTAGTTTACAATTTTTTTATATTTATTAATGTGTTTAAACAAGGGCATTCTTTTGAATGCCCTTTATAAATATTATATTGAGTAAGTAATATTATTTTTTTAATTTATCAACTTCTTCAATGAGTCTATCTGAATTTATATAGGAATCATCTTTTTTATCACTGTCTTCAATGGCCCCAAGATATGTTTCCACGTCTTCTTCTCCTAGAATGCCATCAAGTAGTTGATACAAGATTTCTCTTCTTCTGTTTGCAGGTATTTTTTCATATCCTTTCATATAAACTGAAATGTTTAATCTTTTCTCTTTTTTACTGTCTATTTTAAAATAAAGGTCGTCAGAAGACATATCTATTCCACTTGACATTTTTATTCTAACTTTCTTCATTCGCTGTTTAAAAGGTTTTACAATCCATTTTTCCATTTTTGGTGCATTTGCGGCTAATTTTCTTACAGCGGGAAATAAGTCAACAAGACCATTTGCTGTTACTATTAATTCTCGTTTTCCATTTTTTGGAACAGCTGATATTTCAACTCCCAAAGCTTCATTTATAACACTTAATCTTATATGAATCTGTCGCCAGATTTTCTGCTGCTCATCCTTTGAGAGTTTATCAAAATTATAAATTTTATCTTCATTTTCCTTGAAATAATCCCAAAAAAATTTACTCTTGCTTTCAAAGGCTTCTATTTTTACATCTTCATTTTTAGTTATTTCCTGCTGATTTTCAGTAACATTTTTTTGTTCAATTTTTTCTTTATTGTTCTTATCTTTTTGACAGCTTAATATTGCTAAAGCGAGTAAAAATAAAATGTTTTTTTTCATAAAAATTCTCCTTTTTTTATAGTAAGATTAATTTAAAATTTATGATTATATATCCAAATTTTGGATTTGATACCTTTTAAAAAAGTTCAAATTATAATTATTTTATCGTAAAATCATTTTAAAATCAAGTTTGTCTCAATTATATGCAAATTTTTTAAAAATTAGAATAAAAAAATTAAATAAATGTATTTGACTTTTAGTTAAAATATAAATATAATGTGAGTAATAATAAATAAAAAAGAGAGGAATTGAGGGGGTATGATTAAAAAGGGAAAAAATGAGAAAGTGAAAAAAAAGAAAAATTTGCCAGTTGGAATTGACAATTTTGAAGTGATGATACAAAATAATTACTATTATTTTGATAAAACTGGGCTAATTAAAGAAATTCTGGAAAGTGGAACGACAAGAATTCTGTTTACAAGACCACGTCGATTTGGGAAATCGCTAAATATGTCGATGTTGAAATATTTTTTTGATGTGAAGAATAAAGATGAAAATAAAAAACTTTTCGAAAATCTAGAAATCTCTAAAAGTGAATATTTTGATAGACAAGGGCAGAATCCAGTTATTTTTATCAGTTTTAAGGATTTTGAGGAAACAAACTGGGAAAATGGTTTTAACAGTATAAAAGAGGAAATAAAATCCTTGTACAATGAATTCAGATTTTTGCGGGAAAAACTAGAAAAAAGCGATTTAATGGATTTTGATAATATATGGTTAAAAAAAAAGGAAGGTAATTATAGCCGTGCCTTGTCAAACTTATCAAGATATTTATTTGAATACTATGGCAAGAAAGTTGTTTTATTAATCGATGAATACGATAAGCCAATAATAAAAGCACATGCTAATGGGTATTATAATGATGTGATAAATTTTTTCAAGACTTTCTTTGAAAAGGCAGTAAAAGGAAATGATTATGCAGAAATCACGGTAATTACAGGAATTTTAAGGATTGCTAAGGAAGGGATTTTTTCTGGACTTAATAATTTGGAAGTTCATACCATATTAGAAAAAAAATATAATGAATATTTTGGAATCTTGGAAAATGATGTTGAAAAAGCTCTGAAATATTATAATTTAGACGTTGAACTGGATGAAGTAAAAAAATGGTATAATGGTTATTTGTTTGGAGATATAAATGTATACAATCCGTGGTCAATTATTAATTTTTTGAAATATAGGGATTTAAAAGCCCATTGGGTAAATACTTCAAGTAATGATGAAATTATGAACTATTTGGAAAATTCAGACGAGAAAATTATTTTTGAACTGGAGGAACTGCTTAGCCATAAGAGTATAAGAAAGGAAATTTATGATTTTGTGACGTTTCAGGATATAGATTATGCTTTGAACTTGAATAAAAATAATTACGGATTTGAAGTTAGGGAAAATGGGAAAAATTATGAAATTGAACGGGATTATTTTATGAATGACTTCGGGCATGCGAATATTTGGCAATTTTTCTTGCATAGTGGATATTTAACCGTTGAAAAGAAACTTGGAAGAAATGTTTACGATTTGAAAATTCCAAATGAGGAACTGTTTGATTTTTTCAGAATAAGATTTTTGTATAGAACGTATCGGGGACATTACAGATTTTATGGACTTGAAGAGCATTTGATTAATGGAAATTATGAAAAATTTAGATTGGAAATAAGGGAACTTTTAAAAAATGCGATAAGTTTTAGAGATTTGAAGGAAGAAAATTCTTATCATTTGTTTGTAATAGGGCTAGTTTCCATAATGTCAGAAAATTATTTTGTTAAATCAAATATGGAAAGTGGAGATGGAATACCAGATTTGGTATTAAAACCAAAAGATAAAAATAAAAAAGCATTTATATTTGAATTTAAGTATTCGAGAGCAAAAGATAGCAAAAATTTGAAGAGAACTGCAAAAAGTGCCTTGAAGCAAATAAATGACAGGAATTATTTTGAAGGGTTAAAATATGAAGGTTATAAGGAAATTGTGAAAATTGGGATGGGATTTAGGAAAAAGGATGTGGAGGTTGTAGTAGAGGAAGAATGATTTATTATAAAAAAAGGTATGTTGAGTGATACCCTTTTAACTTATATTCAAATCTATTTTTAGAAAATTAAATAAAATAGAAATTTGAAAAATAATCATAAATTTTAAGTTTATTTTATGATTGATTATAAAATTTCAAATTCCTTAGTATTTTTAACATCAAGAGTAACAGTTGCTTTTGTAAAAGATACTTCATATAATTCCATAAAGTTTTCTCCTTCATCAATATTCTTTTTTACTTCTGGTATTTTTTCTATAAATTTGTTTTTTAAATCTTGAACAGATTTTTGGCTTTTTCTTATAATTCCTTTAGCTTTAATGTGTTTTAGACCATCTATAGGAATTGTTGTAAAAGCTACTTTGTTATTTTGTTCAAATTCTACTGTTTTTTGACTATTCTTTAGTGTTAAAAAATATAAAATTTTCTCATCTGAATTATAATAAAATCTTACAATTCTTACATTAGGCTGATTACTTGAGTCTGAAGAAGCTATTGCCATATCAGTAGTTTTTTCCATAATTTCTAAAAAGTTATTTGTTATATCCATAATTTCCTCCTTAAATTTATATTTTAAATTATACTTCAAAATGGTATCAAAATATGGTACTATTAAAATAAAAAAATTGGGGGAAAAATGAAAAAATCAGAACGGATTAATGATATGATGATGTATCTTAACAATAAAGAGACTTTTAATTTAAAAGATATTATGGAAAAATACAGTATTTCCAAAAATACGGCTTTAAGAGACATAAAATCTCTTGAGGAAATTGGGATGCCAATTTATTCTTTTAGCGGGAGAAATGGAAGGTATAAAATTTTAAAAAATAAACTGCTCTCTCCTGTCTTGTTCAATGTAAATGAAATATATGCGTTATACTTCACTATGCTTACGTTAAAAGGATACAAAACAACACCTTTTCATTTAGATATTGAAAAATTGAAAGAAAAATTTAAAAACTGTCTTCCGCAGAGACAAGTGGAGGAAATTAACAAAATGGAGACAATATTAAATTTTGAAGTTTCAAAGCATCAAAAGGAAAGTCCGCTTTTAAAGAAAATTCTTGAAAATTCAATAGAAGAAAAAGTTTGTAAAATTTTGTATAAAGAAGAAAAGAAAGATAAATATTATTTTGTTCAGTTTTTCAAAATATCATCTGCTTACGGGCAATGGCTTGCTTCAGGATATGATTTTGAAGATAGGGAAATTAAAAATTTTCAATGTGATAAAATTATCCATTTGGCAGAAGATGATAAATTTGAACCAATTTCTTTTGAAAAGTTTGTTAATTTAAATTCAGATATGTATAAAATTCATGATTGCAATATGATAAATTTTGAGCTTGAAATATAGTTTAAGTAAAGGATTATAGTTTTGTAGTTATATATGGTAAGGTAGTTTTAAAATTGAGCTCAAAAGTTATGACTATTTTACTTAAACTTTAAATTTATATAATTTTAGTAGTTTAATTTAAAATAGATTTTAGGATATATTATAAAAATTTTAGAAATTATTTAAATTAATTGTGTAAAAAATTTCATCAGTTGAGAAAAGAGATGAAATATGTTATTATTAAAGAACAAAAAATGTAAGAAATGGGGGAAATTATGGAACAGACAGTATTTTCCGTAAGTGATATAAATAGAGAAGTTAAAATGTTTTTGGAGGGGACAAATACTTTTAAGAACATTTTTATTGAAGGGGAGCTTTCTAATATTACATATTATCGTTCGGGACATTTGTATTTTACGTTAAAAGATGCAAGTGCAAGTGTGAAATGTGCTATTTTTCGTTATAAATATAGAGGAGTGCCTGAGGACTTGAAGGAAGGGGATTTAGTAAAAATTCGAGGTAGCGTTACGCTTTATGAAGCAAATGGAAGTTATCAGATTGTAGCGGATTTTCTTGAAAAAAGTAATTCTCTTGGGCTGCTTTATGAGAAAATGGAAATGCTTAAAAAGTTGTATTTTGAAAAGGGGTATTTTTCTGATGAAATAAAAAAACAGTTACCCAAATTACCTATAAATATCGGTGTTGTAACGGCTGATACAGGAGCAGCAATCAGAGATATTATAAATACAGCGCATAAAAGATTTCCAAATGTGAATATTTACCTTTATCCAGCAAAAGTTCAAGGAGAAGGCTCAGCACGGGAAGTTTCGGCAGGGATTGAGTTTTTTAATAGAATGAATGAAGAGAAACAGCTTGAAATAGATACGCTTATTGTTGGACGTGGTGGAGGAAGTATTGAGGATTTGTGGGCATTTAATGAGGAAGCTGTGATAGAAGCCGTTTATAAGTCTGAGATTCCTGTAATTTCAGCGGTAGGACATGAAATTGACAATCTTCTTTCAGATTTAGTCGCTGATAAACGGGCAGCTACACCAACTCAGGCAGCAGAAATCTTGATTCCTGAAAAAGATAAATTAACAGATGAACTGGAAAGTAAAAAGAATCTTTTGAGTAAATTACTTTTAAACAGGGTTGCAATGATGAAAAAAGAGCTGGAATACAGAAAAAATAATTATTATATAAAGAATTTTGAAAATATTCTGGATAATAAAAAATTTGACTTGATGGAAAAAGAACAGAAATTATCAAGAGAACTTAGAAGAATTGTACAAAAATCACGAGAACAGATGGATTATCGAAAACAGAGATTTGACAGAATTAATTTGCAAAAAATAATTTTAAGTGAAAAAGAAAATTTAAAGAAAAAATTAGCCGAGCTTAATCAAATAATACTGGAATTTTTTGAAAATCGAAAAAAGGAACTCAAATATAAAAAGGCACAGCTTTCGAAATATTCAGTAAGTGATATTTTGAAACAAGGTTATACAATAACTCGAAAAAATGGGAAGATTGTTAAGAGAGGGATTGAGCTTAGCAAGGAAGATAAGCTGGAGATAGAGTTTTCAGATGTTAAGAAGAAAGTGGTTGTTAAGTAATTCAGAAATATTGAATACTTTAGAAAGTGGGGTATGAAGAATGTCTAAAAGAGATAACTATTTATCATGGGATGAATATTTTATGGGAATTGCGTTTTTGTCTGGAATGAGAAGCAAGGATCCGTCTACACAGGTCGGGGCGTGTATCATAGACGAAGATAAGAAAATAATAGGAATTGGATATAACGGGTTTCCAATGGGAAGTTCTGATGACAGTATGCCTTGGGATAAAGAAGGAGAATTTTTGGATACTAAATATCCTTATGTTGTACATGCTGAATTGAACGCTATTCTTAATAGTATAAAATCATTGAAGAACTGCACTATTTATGTGACACATTTTCCATGTAATGAATGTGCAAAAGCAATCGTTCAGTCAGGAATAAGAAAGGTAATATATTTTTCCGATAAGCACAAGTCGCTTGATTCTACAAAGGCTTCAAAAAGGATTTTTGAAAATGCAGGGGTAGAAACTATACATCTTGAAATTGAGAAAAAAGCAATAAATATTCAGTTTAAAGATTAAATACAATTTATGGAGGATTTGGAAAAAGAAAAAAGCGAACGTGGTATCAGGCAAGAAAAATGAAAATGCCAGATGTTACAGCAATCTTTATAACGGCAATATTCGTAATTATTTCAATTGTACTTATAAAAATAAATGGTAGAAGATTCTATAATCCTTTTATAAATTAGGAAGGTCTGACTAGGAAATAAGATTTGAATTTTTAAGGAGAGGAATGATGGGAAAATGGTTAATATCGGAAATGACTGGGATGAAATTTTTAAAAAAGAAAAAGAATTTGAAAAAGATTACTATTTGAATTTGAGAAAACTTTTAGTGAAAGAATATAAGACGAAAACAATCTATCCTGATAAATATGAAATTTTTTCTGCATTTAAGCTAACTAGTTATAAAGATTGTAAAATTGTAATTCTGGGACAGGATCCGTATCATGGCGAAAATCAGGCACATGGACTGGCATTTTCTGTAAAGCAGGGAGTTGCCTTGCCACCTTCCCTAAAAAATATTTATAAAGAAATTGAAAATGAATTTGGGTATAAAATGAGTAAAAATGGATTTCTTGAAAAATGGGCAAAACAGGGAGTCCTGCTTTTAAATACAGCACTTACTGTAGTCGCTGGAAATGCCAACTCACATTCAAAAATAGGCTGGGAAATTTTTACAGATAATGTGATAAAATATTTGAATGAACGTGAAGAGCCAATAATTTTCATACTTTGGGGAAATAATGCAAAAAGTAAGAAAGCCTTTATTGATACAAATAGACACTATATTCTAGAAAGTGTTCATCCAAGCCCATTATCTGCGAGCCGTGGATTTTTTGGCTGTGGACACTTTAAGAAAGCTAATGATATTTTGAAAGAGCTGGGAAAAAAAGAAATTGACTGGCAAATATAAAAATAAAAAAACTATAAAAATTGAGCAACATTGCTATATGAGTCAAGTTTTCTTATATTAAAAATATAAAGTTACTGTATCAACAAGATTCTACAGAATTTTTTAAAATAATTATTTAAATTTTATGAAAGGGAGGAGTTTTTGTGAATTTTAGAAAATCAACTTTTGATGATGTGGACAGAATTTTAAAAATCATCGAAAAAGCAAAAATTGAACTAAGAAAACTTGGTTTAGATCAATGGCAAAATGGATATCCAAATAGGGAAGTTATTGAAAATGATATAAAATCGGGAATTAGTTATATTTTAGAAGAAATTTCTGAAAAAAATGATAAATCCGAAAATCAGATTTCTAAAAAAATTGTCGGAACTATTGTATTGTCGCCTAAAAAAGAAATACCATATTCTAAAATCGAAGGAAAATGGATAACAAACGATGATTATATTGTAATTCACAGGCTTGCAGTTGATTCTGAAATAAAGAATAAAGGGATTGCAACAAAGATATTAGAATTTTCTGAAAAAGAGTGTATAAAAAACAAAATACTCAGTATAAAAGCAGATACACATGAAAACAATGAGCCAATGAAGAAATTTCTTGAAAAAAATGGATTCAGCTATTGCGGTGTGATTTATTTAGATAGAGAGCCTGATATTGGGGAAAAGAGAATTGCTTATGAGAAAATAATAAAAATACCACATAAATTATTTTAATTATTCAATTAAGATTTTTCTAATGTTTATGTTATAAGCTATTTTTATAAATATTTATTATTTGTTTCTTTATAATATTTTTTCATTTTTTAAACGTAAAGGGGATCAATCGCTATCCCCTTTACAATCCCCGCTTGTCTAAGTATTTTTTGGAAACAAAAATTAAACTCGCTTCACTCAGACAGTAATTTTTATTTCCAAAAAATCACGACAATTTTTAGTTTAATTAAAATAAAAATTAAGCAAAATTTCGTTAAAGGGAAAATAGCTGTTTGAGCTTTTGCAATTTATTTAAATTTGAATACATTTATTCGTATTAAAAAAATTTATATTCAAAAGCGAGTTCTATTTTTCTTTTATAAGAAAGTTTTGCGTAAAGCGAGAGTGCAGAGGTATGGCGTCTGATACCTCTGCGTTAAAAAAGATTTGTATATATAAAATAAAAAATAAATGTTTAGAATTAGAATACTACAAAGATAAATTGTTAAAATTAAGAAAAAGAAATGGAGTGTGATAGTGTTATGAGATTTGAAACAAAAACGATACATGGGATAAGAAAAGAAAAGAAGAAGGAATTATGGGGAACAAATGTTAATTTTGCTTCAACTTTTCCTGTTGCGGAATTTGGAGTAACGCAGGAATTTGAATATTCAAGAGTTTCGGCTCCTACGAGAAATGAGCTTGAAGAAATACTTGCTGCATTGGAAAATGGAAAATATGGGTATGCCTTTTCATCGGGAATGGCGACTACAACATCTGTATTTACAATGTTTAAAGCTGGAGATCATATTATTTTAGGTCAGGATATTTATGGTGGGACTTATAGGATTGTTCATGATATTTATTCAAAATTTGGATTGGAATACACTTTTGTCGATACAACTAATCTGGATAATATTAGAAATGCTATTAAAGAAAATACAAAGGCTATTTTTATTGAAACACCATCAAATCCATTGCTTGATGTTACGGATATGAGAGGAGTTGCAGAGATTGCAAAAAAACATAACTTGATAACAATTGCAGACAACACTTTTATGACTCCATATTTGCAAAAACCGCTTGATTTTGGGATTGATATTGTAATTCATAGTGCGACTAAATTTTTATCTGGGCATCATGATTTGCTTGCTGGAGTTGCGATTACAAATGATGAGGGGCTTGCGGAAAAAATTAAATTTTCACAAGTTGCGGCTGGAGCCTTAATTTCTCCATTTGACAGCTGGCTTTTGATGAGAAGTCTTAAAACATTGAAACTTAGAGTGGAAGCGGCACAAACGAATGCAGAAAAACTGATAGAATTTTTTCAAAACCATGATGCAGTTGATAAAATTTACTATCCGACTTTGGATACAAATAAAGGTAAAAAAATTCATGAAAGTCAAGCAACAGGCGGAGGTTCTGTATTCTCATTTACTTTAAAAGACGATTCAAAAGTAAAAACGTTTTTTGAAAGTTTGAATGTGGCACTATTTGCAGCGAGTCTTGGTGGAGCAGAAACTTTAGTAACTCATCCAAGTACAATTACGCACGCCGAAATACCTGATGAAGAAAAAGAGGCTAGAGGATTTACAAATTCATTGATAAGAATAGCTGTTGGATTTGAGAATATTGATGATTTGATTGAAGATTTTAAACAGGCATTGGAAAAATAAAGAATAAAGGAAAAACAGATGGCAACAAAAAGAAGAAAAAGAACTGGAAGAAGTTCAAAAGTTGGAAATGAAAAATTGATTGCTGCAATAATTACTGTGTTATTAGCAATATTTGGATTTGCATACAATGGAGTGAATTCAAGATTTGGTAAAAAAAGAGCAAAAACAAGTAATTCAAAAAAAAATACAGCTTCAAGAAGTACAAATACTAATTATTCAAATAGTACAGCTGTGCAGAATCCAACTATCCTGAAAGGATATCAGGCTGTAAAAGTCAGTGATGGAGATACCATGAACATTCAGAAAGTGGAAAATGGGAAATTTACTGGAGAAGTTATAAAAATCAGGATGTTTGGAATTGATGCTCCTGAAAAGTCGCAGGATTATGGGAGCGAGAGTAAGCAGGCATTAGAAAAGATGGTAAATGGAAAGACACTTGAAATTGAGGAGAAAAATAGGGATAGATATGGAAGAACAGTGGCTGTAGTCTATGCTGACGGGAAAAATGTAAATGAGGAAATGGTAAAAAATGGAAATGCCTGGTGGTATCAGGAATACGACAAAAATGATACTAGAATGCAGACTTATCAGGAAAATGCCAAAAAGAATAAACTTGGCCTGTTTGGAAAAAGAGGATATATAGAGCCGTGGAATTACAGAAGAGAGAAAAAGGCGGCAGCAACAGGTAGAACTAAAAGCAAATAATGAGTTGAAGTAATTTTGTTAAATGAATAAAAAGAAGTGAAATAAAGAAAAGGATGATAAAATGTTTATAGATGAAAGTGTAATTACGGTAATTTCTGGAAATGGAGGAGATGGAGCGGCTACATTCAGACGTGAAAAATTTGTTCAGTTTGGAGGGCCTGACGGTGGAGATGGCGGAAAAGGCGGAGATATCGTCTTTATCGCTGATCCAAATATTAACACGCTTGTAGATTTTAAGAGCAGTAAAAAATTTAAGGCACAAGACGGAACAAAAGGGGCTGCTGCACGTTCTACTGGGAAATCAGGAGAAGACTTGATTATAAAAGTTCCAGTTGGAACAATGATTAGAGATTTTGAAACAAATAAACTGCTGCTTGACTTGGACAATCCAAATGAAAAAGTAATATTTCTAAAAGGTGGAGATGGCGGACGTGGAAATATCCATTTCAAGTCATCAGTAAAAAAAGCTCCAAGAATAGCAGAAAGTGGACGTGAAGGTGTAGAATTAAAAATAAAGCTGGAATTAAAATTGCTGGCCGATGTTGCTCTTGTGGGTTATCCAAGCGTAGGAAAATCAAGTTTTATTAATAAAGTATCAGCTGCCAAATCAAAAGTTGCAAGTTACCATTTTACTACATTAAAGCCTAAATTGGGAGTTGTAAGAATGGGAGATGAGGAAAGTTTTGTTGTGGCGGATGTACCAGGTCTTATTGAAGGCGCTCATGAAGGAGTAGGGCTTGGGGATAGATTCCTAAAGCATATTGAAAGATGTAAACTGATTATTCACATTGTGGATATTTCAGGATTGGATGGACATGATCCTAAGGAAGATTTTGTAAAAATAAATCACGAATTAAAAAATTACAGTGAAAAATTGGCAAATAAACCTCAAATTGTTGTGGCTAATAAGATTGACATGCTTTATGAAGATGAAAAATATGATGAATTTGAAAAATTTGTTAAAGAAAAAGGTATAAAATACGTTTACCCAGTCTCTGTAATTGCAAACGATGGATTAAAGCCAGTTTTATCAAAGGCATGGGAATTAATCCAGGAAATACCTAGGGAAGAACTAGAAGAAGTTCACTCTGTTGAAGAGCTGATTCAGGAAAATAATAAAAAAGATGACTGGATTGTTAAGAAAACATCTGACAATGTATTTGAAGTGGATGGACGTATTGTGGATGATGTGCTTAAAAAGTATGTGTTTATTGGAGAAGAAGGAATAATAAATTTCCTTCAGAAGATGAGAAGTCTTGGAATGGAAACAGAGCTTGAAAAAGCTGGGGTCGAAGAAGGAGATATTATAATTATTGCTGGGTATGAATTTGAATATATAGTTTAGTAAAAAATTTTTTTAAAAAGATTTTCAGTAAAGATGTCGTTTATTTATAATGGGAGGTAAAGAAGATAGCAGTAAGGAAAAAAGGAATTGTAATCGCAGGTGCAACAGGAGTAGGAAAAACAGACTTGTCAATAAAGCTTGCTAAAAAGACAGATTCAGCAATTATATCAGCAGATGCTTCTCAGATTTATAAGGAGCTGGATATAGGAACAGCTAAGATAACAAGTGATGAAATGCAGGGAATACAGCATTATATGATTGATATTATAAATCCTGATGAAGATTATTCTGTGGGAGATTTTGAAAAAACTGTAAATAATATTTTGAATGAAAATGGTGAAAAAAAGGAGAAAAATATTATTATTACGGGTGGAACAGGACTTTATATAAAATCAATCACAGATGGATTTGCAAAATTACCATCAAAAAATGCGAAAATCAGAGCTGATTTAGAAAGCAAAAGTATTGAGGAGTTACAGAAAATTCTTAAAGAAATGGACGAAAAGTCGTATACTGAAATTGATTTGTCTAATAAATTGAGATTGGTTAGAGCAATTGAAGTTTGTATTTTGACTGGTGGAAAATTTAGCGAGTTACGTATACAAAATATAAAAAATAATAATTATGAGTTCTTAAAGATATTTCTTACTAGAAATAGAGAAGAGCTTTATGAACGGATTAATAAAAGAGTTGAAATTATGATTGCAAAAGGACTTGTAGAAGAAGCAAAAAAAGTATATAATAAGTATACAGAAAGTCTTTATAAAATATCTTCAATCGGATACAAGGAACTATTTAAATATTTTGAAGGAAAAATCACGCTGGATGAAGCGATTGATGAAATAAAAATGGAGAGTAGAAGATATGCAAAAAGACAGATGACTTGGTTCAAAAAAGAAAAAAACTATATTACTTATAATTTATCAGAAATGTCTGAAAAGCAAGTGCTAGATGATATTCTGAAAAAATGGGAAAAATTTTAGAAAGGAGATTACAGGAAAATCCTGTAAAAAAACATGAAAATATTAGAATATTTGGTACCAGAAAGAATAAAAGTAAATTTAGAAGGTAAAACAAAGGAAGAAATTATTAAGGAAATGGCACAATTATTTGTGAAAAGTGAAGTTCTTGATTCAGAAGACTTGGAAGAATTTGTAAAGGAAATAAATGAAAGAGAAAAATTGACACCAACTGGAATGCAAGATGGAATAGCTATTCCACACGCAAGAACACCGCTTGTAAAAAAACTTTCACTTGCTTTAGGAATTTCTCATGAAGGAGTAGATTTTGAAAGTATGGATGGGGAACCTTCAAAATTAATTTTTATGATTGCTGCTCCAGAAGAAACAAAAAAAGAACATTTAGATTTATTGGCTGAAATTTCAAAATTATCTTACGAAGAAGAATTAGTTGAAAAAATCGAAAAACTTACCAACGTGGAAGAAATTTTTGAAACATTAAAATAACCTCTATTATTTTGTTTCATAAATTGCAATATTAATTGCGACATTTTACC
>NZ_KI271316.1 GCF_000469385.1 Leptotrichia sp. oral taxon 879 str. F0557 | reverse complement strand
TGCCATAAAGTTATTATACCATATTTTTAGGTCGATTTTGTATAAGTTTCACTATAAAAATAGTCTTTTAAATTTTGTAATTAGAAAGATTCCTTTTGAAGTTTATTAATATTTTAGTTGTGAATAGACTTCATATCCTTTAAGAAATTCTCGTCCTTTTAAATCTGATAATTCTATCATAAATGCTAATTCATATACTTCTGCTTCTAATTTTTCTACTAATTGAACCATTGCTTTGGCGGTTCCTCCTGTAGCTAACAAATCATCAACAATCAATATTTTCGAATTTTTTTCAAAGGCATCTTTATGGATTTCTATACTATTTTTACCATATTCTAAAGAATACTCTACACTTTCAACTTCTGCAGGTAATTTTCCAGGTTTTCTTGCAGGAACAAATCCTGCTCCAATATTATAAGCTATTGCAGCTCCGAAAATAAATCCCCTTGCGTCAGCTCCTACTACATAGTCTATTCCTTTATTTTTGTATCTGTCTGTAAAATCCTTTATGATGATTTCCAACCCTTCTTTATCTTTTAATGCTGTTGTAATATCTCTAAAAATTACTCCTTTTTCTGGAAAATCTTCTACTGAACGGATTAATTTTTCTATTTTTTCTTTTTCTTCTATTTTCATTTTTTCTTCTTCCTCTTTTCTACAATTATATAATTAACGATAATTCTGTGTGCAACTATACTTATGAATTTTTGATTCATATTGTTTGAATTAATTTAATTTTTAATAAATTTAAGATGTAACAGTATTTCATAAATCAAAAACAATTTTACTGACACAAATGTTATTATTTTCAAAAACCAATAGTTATCATCTTTAATTGTTTTTATCAAAATATTAAATACATAAAATTTATGATTCAGTGATTTATTTAACTTATGATACAACTAATAAACTACATATAAATATTTCTTAATTAATCATTCCATAAACTTCCTAAATCAGTTCTTATTTTTTCATTATTCATTAGTTTTAATAAATTTTCCTTAATATTTGGATAAATTATCATTGTTTCCAATTCTTCTTTTGTTACAAATTTCAAATCTGTCAAGACTGCTTCTTCTCCTAATTTTATGATACTATCATTTTTATTATTACGGTGTATTTTATAAAACAAATTTAAAACATGACGTTTCTTATCTGGGGAAATTGTTTCTGAAAAGAACAGAAATTCATCAACTTCTATATCCATATTTGTTTCTTCCTTATATTCACGAATTAAAGCTTCTTTTGTAGTTTCGCCCCAGTCATTTCCACCGCCAGGAATAAGCCAGTATTTTTTGTTATTTTTGTGATGTTGAATTAGCAGAATTTTATTATCTTCTATGAGAATTCCTGCCACACGTATTCGTGGTCTAACTTCTTCCATTTTTTCTCCTTATTTCTCTCTTTCTTCCTCCTGATCAATAATAATCGCTCTTACTCTTTCCACACGCTTATTATCCATATCAGTCACTTTTAATATAAATTTATCGTCTTTTACTTGATCAAATACATCGGCAACTTTTCCCAGCTTGTCTTGAATGTATCCAGAGATTGTATCGTATTCTTCAGATAAAGGAATTTCTATATTCAATTTACCATTTACTTCCTCAATAGGTGTATCTCCTTTTATATCAAATATTTTTTCACGAATTTGCTGAATATTTTCTTCTTCCTGATCAAATTCATCTCTTATTTCTCCAACAATTTCTTCTAGTAAATCTTCAATCGTTACAATTCCCTGTGTTCCTCCATATTCATCAATAACTATTGCCATATGAAGCTGCTTTAACTTGAATTCTTCTAGCAATTCAATCAAAGATTTTGTGATTGGAACAAAATAGGCCTCTTTCATAAATTCCTTTATTGGGGGATTCTCTCCAGTTTTCTTATCGTAACGGAGTAAATCTTTCATATGTACTGTTCCTACTATTTTGTCGATTGTTTCTGTGTAAATTGGGATACGTGTGAACCCTTGATCTAAAATTTCATCCCATACATCGTCTATTTTGCTTTCTGCTTCCAATGCAAATACATCTCTTCGTGGAGTAAGTATTTCCTTGACTGTTGTTTCCGAAAATTCAAAAATACTGGTAATCATTTCCTCTTCGCCTTCTTCAAACACACCGCTTTCTGTTCCAGCCTTTAAAAATGTTAAAATTTCATCTTCTGTTATTTCAAACATTTGATCTTTTACCTTTATCTTGAATATTCCAACAATAAATCTTGAAATATGTATAAATAAACGAATTAGGGGTTTTAATACAATTCGTATTGTATTTAACGGAATTATTAATGTTCTAGAAACTCCATAGATGTTGTTTCTTGCTATCAGCCTTGGTACCATTTCAGAAAATATCAGGATAAGAACAATTAACACAAAAAATGAAATTCCTACAAAAAGATTTTCTGTATAAATTCTTTTTATTAAATAAACTCCTGTAAAAACCATTGAAGAATAAGAGATCGTTTTCACAAACAGAAGTGTTGTAAGTAATTCATTCGGATTTTCTAGCCAAAGCTTTAAAAGTTCGCTTTCCTTTGTTTTCTCCTTTTCTTTCGAATCACTTTTTAAATGTATCTGCTTAAGCGATGATAATGCTGACTCTGCAGCTGATAAAAACGATGTAAAAAACAATAAAACCAATAATAGAACAATATCTAACAAAATCCTCTTCTCTTCCAAATTTTATCCCTTCTTTATTTTTTATTTTTATAAAAATTATTCAATAATCATTAATGTCTGACCTTTTTTTATACTATCCTTGTCTTTAACAAGTATTTTTTTTACTTTTCCTGCAACTGTTGATTTTACTTCATTCATAAGTTTCATTGCCTCTACTATACAAAGTGTCTGTCCTTCTGTAACGGAATCTCCCTCTTTTACAAATGGAGACGCTGTTGGCGATGGTGATGCATAAAAAGTACCAACCATTGGGGAAGTGATTTGTGTTCCTGAAATTTCTTCAGAAGCTGCTTCCTGTACTGGTGCAGGAGAAGATGTTTCTTGCGGTTGTACTTCCTGTGGAATATTTGATGGTGCTGTAGCCATAGGCTGAGCTAGTGCGTTATTTACTATGATATTTCTTTCTTTCCTTTTCTTAGTCAATGAAACTTCAAAATTATTATCTTCATATTTTACTGATTCAATTTTGTTTTCGTTCATACTTTTGGCTAATTTTTCAATAAATTTAATTTTATCTTTCATTAATTTTCTCACTTTCTTTTTTAATTTAATTAATCTTATTTATTCATTTTTTGATTGTATGATTTAAATGTATTCTTTATTAGCATTGCAATTGTCATCGGACCAACACCACCGGGAACTGGAGTAATGAAAGAGGCTTTTTTAGAAACTTCCTCAAAATCCACATCTCCACACAGTTTCCCATCTACACGGTTTATTCCAACATCAATTACAACGACACCTTCCTTTACATCAGTTGTTTTTACTAATTTTGGATAACCTGCGGCTGCTATTACTACATCGGCTCTTTGTAATTTTTCAGATAGATCTTTTGTTTTTGAATTACAAGTTTGAACCGTTGCGTGCTTTCGCATTAATAAAAGTGTCATTGGTTTTCCCACAATATTACTTTGTCCAATCACAAGGACATCTTTTCCTTTCAAATCAATATTATATTCTTCAAACATCTGAATCACTCCAGCTGGTGTGCAAGGTAAAAATCCTGATTTATCTCCAATCATCATTTTACCAATGTTTGTCGTATGAAATCCATCAACATCCTTTTCGGCTGAAATTGCATTTATAATATTTAATTCATCAATATGTTCAGGAAGTGGTAATTGTACCAAAATTCCGTCTACATTGTTGTTATTATTTAATTTTTTTATTTCTGAAAGTAAATTTTCTTCTGTAATATTTTCATCAAGTCTAATTGTTTCAGAATGAAATCCGACTCTTTCACAAGCTTTTATTTTATTTCTTACATAAATTTGTGAAGCAGGATTGTCTCCTACTATAATTACCGCAAGTCCAGCTTTTCTGCCAACTTTTTTTTCCAGTTCACTATGCTCCTGTTCAATTTCTCTCAAAATCTTTTCTGAAAGTGCCTTTCCATCAATTATAGTCATAGCTTTCCTGCCAAATTAAATTCAACAGGTTCTCCTTTCGATATTATATTTTTTCGCTTATATTATTTATTCTCCAGAAATTTAATTCCTGTAACTTTGCTGAAATATCCATATCTACAACTTTTATATTTTTATCTAATTCCAATTTATAAGTTGTCATGTTAAGTATTGCAGAAATTCCACTTTTTACAAGACCTTCTGCTGCAATTTGCGCCTGTTCTTTTACAACTGCTAAAATAGCCATTTCAATTCTTGTATCAGAATTATTCTTCATATTTTTTATAAATTCATCAACATTTTGTATATCCTGAACAATTAAATTATTAGCAGCTGTTTTCCCAATCTTATTCTTATCCTTGTCAAATATCCCAACAATTTTAAATCCTTCACCTAAGACATCGAGATTCGAGGAAAGCATTTCTCCCATCTTACCATGTCCTACAATTATCACATTGTTAATTTTATCAATTCCGAGAATTTTTGTAATAATTCCTATTAGATTATCTATATCATAACCTTTCCCTCGTACACCAAACTCACCAAATGTTGATAAATCTTTACGTACCTGAGCAGAAGTAGTGTTCATAATTTTGGCAAGTTCGATGGAATTTATTTCGTTATACTGTTTTCGGACTTCTTTTAGAATAGATAGATATTCTGTCAGTCTTTGTACAACTCTTTCAGAAATTTCCATTTTTTTTAACTTCATATTTCCTCCTATGAAAATTAGAAAATTACAATCTAGCCTTCTATTCTTATTTTGAACTAGAATTGCTATACAATAATTTTTCTCCAATTACCATTTTACGTCCATTAATAATATCTACTCCCTTTTGAAGTTTTTTCCCTTCAAATTTTGCCTCCAAAATCAATAATCCTCCATTTGCGACTTTTACAACAGGCCCTTTTTTATTGATAATTTCGACAATTGTACCATTTTCTACTTCATCTTCATATTTTTTTTCAATTTTTTCACTTTTGTAAATTTTTATGTTTTCACCTTTTTCGTTGGAAGTATGTGCTGCTGGAAATGGGTTTAATCCACGAATTTGATTGTAAATAACTTCTTTTGTGCTATTCCAGTTGATTTTTGCCTGTTCCTTTGTAATCGGCTTTACTAAGGTGGCTTTGCTGTCATCTTGTTTTTCCGCCTGAACTTCACCATTTTCAATCAATTCTAACGCCTTTTTAAGTCCAGCTGCTCCCAAATCCTTCAATTTATCGTGCAGAGTCCCAAGCGTATCATCTTCTGCAATTTTACAATATTCCTTTAAAATTACATCTCCAGAATCAAGCCCTTCCTCAATATACATTATGCTTACACCTGTTTCAGTGTCCCCATTTAAAATAGCGGAATGAATAGGCGAAGCCCCTCTATATTTTGGCAAAAGTGAAGAATGCACGTTTATTATTCCATATTTTGGAATATCAATTATTTCTTTTGGCAAAATTTTTCCATAAGCTACAACTACGATTAAATCAGGATTTACTTCCTTAATTTTGTTTATAACTTCTTCATCCTTCATTTTTTTTGGTTGAACAACTTCTACATTATTATCAATTCCAAACTGCTTTACGGGAGAAAATATAATTTTATTTCCTCTGGCATTTATTTTATCCTCTTTTGTAAAAATAAGCTGTAAATCCGTATTTTTAAATACAACTTCCAGACTTGGTATTGCAAATTCTGGCGTTCCCATAAATATTGTCTTCATTTATTTTTCTCGCTTTCCTGACTTTATTAGTCCAAGTCCCTGTAAATTCTGCCTTTTGCAAAATCTTTCTTTAGAACATCTAATTTTTTAGCAACTAATCTTTTATTCATAACCGAAAGTTTGTCTGTAAACAGGATTCCTTCTATGTGATCAAATTCGTGCTGAAATGCCCTAGCCCACATTTCATCGAGTTCTTCAATGACTTCTTCCCCATTTTCATTTAAATATTTCACTTTAATTTTTGCAGGACGGTTTACTTTCTTAAAAACTCCAGGAATGCTCAAGCATCCTTCCTCCATATCTGCAATTTCTTCAGAAAACTCCAAAATTTCTGGATTAATAACTTTTTTTACAACTCCTTCGTGTTCCAGCACAAAAAATCTTTTAGCAATATCCACCTGATTTGCAGCAAGTCCCACTCCATTGGCTTTTCTCATAAGAGCAACCATTTCATCTAAAATTTCTCTTATATTATCATCAACTACGTCAACTTTTTCTGATTTTTCACGTAAAGTTGGATGTCCATATAAAACTATTTTCATTTTTATTTTTTCTCTCCTTATTAAACTCATTATTACCCATTTTATTTTATCATATTATTTGATAAATTTTAATACAAAACATCAATTAATTTTTTATTTAAATTTTATTTTAAATTATTTCTACTAAGCTAATTGTTTTTCTCAATTTTTCATATTAGTTTTTTTAACGCAGAGGTATCAAACGCCATACCTCTTATTTCGCAATATCAGTTACTTTAACATCTTTGAATTGATTAGCACTTAACAATTATGGCGAAAGTTCTACGAACTACTCCCGCTTGACACAAAACTTTCTTATAAAAGAAAACTCGTTTTTGAATACTCGACTATTCTAATATGAAAAATAAATTTTACTTTAAATACATTCCAAAAGCTCGAACAGTTCTTTTTCTCTTAATGAAATTTTGCTTGATAAATTTTACTTATAACAACTATTTCAATAAACTAAAAAAGTTGTGATTTCTAGAAATTTAAAATTACTAATTTCAACAGAATGTTATAAATATCAAAATTAAATTTTTCAATCAATTAACTTCCTAAATCCCAATTTTGTTTCCGATACAAGTACTGCAAAAAGTACCAATCCAGCACCAACTGCCACTCTAAATGATAATCTTTCACTTAGTATAAAAAATGCAAAAAGTGGTGCAAAAAGCGATTCTGTTGACATTAGCACTGAAGCTCTTGTGGAAGTTGTATATTTTTGGCAGAATGTCTGCAACACTGTCGGTATCGTCGTTGAAAAAATTGTCAAATAAATTATCGAAACTAGCATCATTCCATCAGGCTTTTGAATTTTGCTCGTATCTGAAAAGATAAAAATATTTGCCACAAACAATATTCCCGCCACAAACATCTGCATAACAACAAGTTTTAAAGGCTCAACTTTTTTACTAAAATATCCATTCGTAGCAATTTGTCCTGCAAAAAATATCGCACTTATAATTGTCAAAATATCGCCAAAATTAAGATTTGCAAGATTCATCTTCCTGTCAAAACTTATCACAGCAACTCCCATCACACAAATAACCGAAGCCAAAAATGCAAAAATATCAGGACGTTTTTTGTGCAAAAACCAAAAAATATAAGGAACAATTATAACGTTTATCGAAGTAAAAAAAGCATTTTTACTGGCAGTCGTAAGCATCGCCCCATAAGTTTGGAAAGCGTATCCAAAAAATTGAAAAATTCCAACTATTAATCCAGCCAAAATATCCTTTTTCGTAAATCTACCAACTTTCCTAAAGAAAATTCCGTAAAGAATAATTCCTCCAACAAGAAATCTAACTGCTGACAAATAAAACGGATCAACTCCTGTATTCAGCCCAATCTTCACAAATACAAACCCAAGTCCCCAAAATATCCCTACAAAAAGCAGTCCAAAATCTGCCAAATACTGTTTCACAAAACTTCTCCTTATCATTTTGAAATTTTTCCAAAAATAAATTAGTAATATTAAATAAATCTAACTTATATTAAACACTGTTTAAAAAATAAAATTTAATTCTTAAGTATCTATCTTAAAGATTTTTAATAATATATTTATAAGTATTATGATTAATAATAATTTTTTCTATTTTTTTACTCAATTTTTTGTAACGTAAGGGCATCAAGCGCCATGCCCTTACAACCACGCTTAACGCAAAACTTTCTTATAAAGAAAAAATAAAACTCGCTTCGTAAAACTACGCTCAGACAGTTATTTTTCCTTTAACGAAATTTTGCTTATTTAATGTTTTCCAAATGTAAAATCCTAAAATTTAAATATAATAATCTTATTTAAAAATAATTTTACAATTCATTTCATTACTTTGTTTCATCGCTAAAAAACTTCTTATAAATATCCATTTTCAAAAATTCATTTTCTATTTTCCCATCGTTCTTTTCCAGATATTCCATTACAAAATCACGTACAAATTTGATTTCCTTCACATTTTTTACAATGTCGGTAAAAAGCATGTCAGACACTCCACTTTGTCTTGTTCCCAAGATTTCTCCTGAATTACGTAACTTTAAGTCTTCTTCGGCAATTTTGAATCCATCTGTTGTTTCTTCCATAACTTCCAGCCTTTTTATTGAAATTTCATTTGTTGTTTCGGATTCTAAAAAGCAGTAGGACTGGTATTTTCCACGACCAACTCTTCCACGTAGCTGATGAAGTGAAGAAAGTCCAAATCTTTGAGCATCACGAATTACCATAATTGAAGCGTTTGGTACGTTTACACCGACTTCGATTACTGTTGTGGAAACTAGAATGTCGAGTTCGTGATTTTTAAACTGTTCCATAACTTTCTGCTTTTCCTTGTAAGTTTGCCGTCCGTGCATAAGCCCAATTTTTCTATTTGGAAAAATTGAAATGTATTCTTCGTATGTTTCCTGTGCTGATTTTACATTCAGGCTCTCACTTTCCTCAATTAATGGCGATACTATGTATACTTGCCGTTCCTCTTTCATTTTCTTTTCCATAAAGTTATACATTTTTTGCCTGTCAATTTCATTTTGTATCCATTTTGTCTTAATCGGACTTCTTCCAGCAGGCAACTCGTCAATAATTGATACATCCAAATCTCCATAAATTGTAAGTGCAAGTGAACGTGGAATCGGAGTAGCACTCATAACAATTAAATTGGCAAGATTTCCCTTATCACGTAAAAGTTTTCGCTGTGTTACCCCAAACCTGTGCTGTTCATCAATTACAATCAGTCCAAGATTTTTGAAAATTACATTGTCCTCAATTAGAGAATGTGTCCCAATTACAATGTCAACAAGCCCTTCTTTTATCTCGTTCAGTAATTTTTCCTTTTTCTTTCCCTTCACACTCCCAGTCAAAAGTTCCACTCGTATGTCAAGATTCATAAACTCATCTACAATTCCCAGATAATGCTGTGTAGCAAGAATTTCTGTCGGTGCCATAATTACGCCCTGATAACTGTTTTCCACCATATAAAGAAGCATTATGAAGGAAACAATCGTCTTTCCAGAACCAACATCCCCCTGAATCAACCTATTCACAATCTTTCCAGCCTTTAATTCAGAATAAATCTCCTTTATTACACGCTTCTGTGCTTTTGTCAAATCATAATCCAGACCCTTTATAAATTTGCTCACAAGACTTTTGTTGTCCTCAAGTTTATAAATATTCTTATTTGCCTTGTCTACACTAAAACGATTTTGCAAAATTCCCATTTCCAGAAGCAAAATTTCCTCCAGCATAAATCTTTTTCGTGCTTTGCCTTGCTTTTCCTCATTTTCTGGAAAATGAATATTTAAAACCGCCTCTTTTCTTCCAAGCAGTTTCTCCTTTTGCAAAAACTCCTTTGGTAGATTTTCCTGCAATAAATATCCGTAATCCATCAAGGCATTTTCCATAACTTTTCTAATTGCCTGCTGTCTAAGCGACTCAGTAGACGGATAAATAGGTAATATCTGCTTTTGTTCCTGCATATCAAAACTAGCTTGATTGATTTTTTTATATTCAGGATTTACAAGCTGAAATTTTACAGTTTTTCTCACTTTCCCATAAACTGTAATTTCATCGCCAATGTGAATACCATTTTTCACAAACCTGTTATTAAACCACACAAGCTCAATCATTCCGCTATCATCACTCAAAACCGCTCGAAACATAGTCCTTCCAGCCTTTATATACTGATTAACCACATTCACAACCGTTCCCTGTAAAATCACAAATTCATCTGCCAGAATTTCCGCAATTTTCTTATGATTGCTCCTATTCTCATAAGCCCTCGGGAAAAAATAAAGTAAGTCATAAAGTGTAAAAACTCCCAGTTTCCTAAATTTTGGAATGTTTGTTTTTGTAACTCCTTTTATTTTCACATTTTCTAAATTTCCATAAAGCAAGTTATATGTTTTCATATCTATTTCCGCCTTATTTTAATATCTCCAAACCAAAAACAATTAATAAATAAAATATTTTTAAGTTTGAATTTTAATAATATTTTTCAATGTTTACGTTTTTTATTACTGTTTTTTCTATATCATTACTAATAATGATACCATAATTTATCGAAATTTTCCATATTTTGAAAAATAAAAACTTCCCTAAGTTTTAAGACAGTTTAACTAATTTTTTCATTTATAAGCATCCTTTTTTTCGCAAAAGAATTATCTCAAAAAAATTTATTAATTAATTTGAAAAAATTTTCTCAATAATGTAAAATATAGTAAAAATTCTTAAAAATTAAGAACTGTATTTTTGACTTCAAGAGGAAAAATATACATGTTTATAATAAACAAAAAATTGAAAGGAAATAAACAAGATGAAAAAATTAACGACTATTTTATTATTTTTAGCGTTTGGAATTTTTGGGAATGCAGAAAGTGTAAGCAGTATTATCTATAAGAAACTGAGTGCAAAAGGGATTAAACGTGAAATTATTGAAGAAACTATTAAACTTGATGAAGAAATTGGCGATGGACTGCTTTTTGAAACTTCGGGTATTGATGGAGCGGAATATTTGGAAAAACTGGAAAATTTGCTTGAAAAGGATAGAAATAATTATATCGTAGCAGGAAAAATCGCTGAAACTTATTTGGCAAGCCTTTATTTGAAAAATATAAGAAATGGAAAAAAATATATGGACATTTTTGAAAAGGCTAATCCAACAGATTATGAAATTTGGAGCATGAAAGTCACTTATTATGGAAATATTGAAGATTTAGACGAGAAAAATAAAATTATTAATCAAATAAACAAAAAATATCCAAATTCTTTATTTTTAAAACTTATAAAATTACAGGAAGAAGCCAATGATAATGGCGTAAAAAACTTAAAGCCTGAAATAGATGAAACTCTAAAACTTTTGAGCAATAAAAGTGAAACTGATAAATTTACAATGTCAGATGAAGAAATCTATTCCTACAAGTTAAGTTTACATTTTTTAAATATTCGGAATTTTGTTGAAAAAAATGAATTTCAAAAAGGAATTGACTATTATTTAAATAATATTGCAACACTTTCTGCAAGTAATAAAGTAAAAAACTATAATTTTGGACAGGAAAAATTTTTGTTTATGATGATAACTACAATAAATAATAATATTGAAAACAAAAGCCAAAAGAAAAGAAATGTAGAAAAGCTCAAAAATACAGATATTTTTAGAAAGATTGATAGAAACAGGGAAATTGAATTATAAAAATTTCTAATCAGTATCTTGTAAACTAATAAAGCTTATAAATTGGTTTAGGAATAACTCAAATTTCTCATATATTATGTTATACTAAACCTTATTTAAATAATGAATTTATTACAAATTTTTCTAATAAAGGATATAAACCTAATATTTTCAAGTAATTT
>NZ_KI271315.1 GCF_000469385.1 Leptotrichia sp. oral taxon 879 str. F0557 | reverse complement strand
ATAAAATAGCAGATATTGTACAAGAATAGAATAACTCCATTATTTTCCTAAATTTTTCATAATAATTCTACTTTAAAATCAATAAATTTAATCATATAATTGATATTCTATCAATTTAATTGAAGTTGTCTTGACAAACTTTTAATTTATGGTATAATTATTTTACCAATTAGCAAAAGACGAGAGATTTAAAATGAAAAAGAATCTTTTAAAATCAAAAATGAGTTTACACGAAGACAACAACAAAACATTGGCACACAAGCTAAAAATAACTCCTTCAGCATTTTCACGAAAAATCAATGGAAGTAGTAATTTTACTATTGAAGAAATGAAGTTTATTAGGAAGGAGTATGGATTGAGTGATGTTGAGTTTTTGGATATTTTTTTTAATAATTGATTGCTGAATGGTAAAATTATAAACAGAATGGAGATGATAATTTATTTAGAATACAATTTTACATTAAATAAAAAAATTTAGATTAATAGGAGAGTGAGAAAATGGATAAAAGAAAAATATTGGAACAATACTACAATGAAAATCAAGAAGAAAAAGGTACTAAATCTGAAATTGAAAGAAAAGAAATGTTAAAGCAATATTATAGTGAAAATAAAAATGAAGAAGACAATTCAATACTAAGTGTAGGGATGTATGTTTTATTAGTTTTTATTGACGCCTTATTATTAAATGTTATGTCTTCCATTGGATTTGAAATACTTAAAAATCTTCCGTATAGCAGCGAAGCTCAGATGAATATTTTTTTATGGATAATCGATGTTTTGGTATTAGCATTATTTTTATATACTGTAAAACAAACAATAAAGCATTTAAAAAAATTATAATTACTAAGCAACAAATTATTAATATATTTAAGGAAAGGAGTTTTTAATGAATTTTTTATTTATCATAACGTTTATTATTTGGTTTTTTATAATTAAAAATATTGAAAAACCTAAAATGAAATTTAATACTTTAAATGATTTTATTATGAAAAAGATGAATGAAGTTAATAAAAATAATTATTATGAATTAAAATATCTTGAAGGATTAGAATTTGAAAAAGAACAAGATGTTTATGCTAAAATTTTTGATGATAAACTAGAAATAGGCGATTCACAAAGAAAAATTTTTTTAAATTTTGAAAAAATTGAAGAAGTAAATTATGGAATAAAAGAAGAAGATTATGAAGATGTAATTTCAAACACTCTTGTAAAACATACATTTTTATGGAGTGAATTGGCAATATTCTATTTTGATAGTAATGATAATATTCAAGAGATACTATTTTCAGATAGAAATTTTACAATTGAAAATTCTAAAAAAATTATCAAAAAAAGTTTTTTCTATTGTGAATATTTGGGAAAAATTTTAAAAAATAGGATAACTTATCGAGAAGAAAATTAAGCAAAAAGAATTAAATTATAAAATTAAGGAGAATTTATGAACAATGATTTTTTTATCAAATTATCAAAAAAAGATGAAAAAATGATTTTGTTAAAAATAGCAATAATCATATGTGTTAGTATGCTCATATTAATTCCAGTAGTAAATGGATATAAGAATGTTAAGAATGTTTATAATGAAGCATTCGCCATATCTATTGGAATCTTCTATTTGTTGGTATGCTTTTTACTTGAAAATATATTGATAATCATTTATTTAAAATTCAGAATTAATGGAGAAATTAATAAATTTTTTAAATTGAACTACATGTTATTAATTTTAGTAATAGGATTTTGTATGCCTGGAGCAATATTCGCAATATCTTTGATAACAAATGTTTATAAATGTTTTAAATGTGTTAAAATATTTTCAAGAAACAAAAAGGATTTTTGGTTTTCGTTATTGGGAATTTTTATTCCTTGTTTTAATCTAATATTGTTTTTATTTGTAGAAAATCTTTTTTTGAAAATTTTAGTTTTATTACCAGGAATTTTAACAATATTGATATATCAATATATAAAAAGGAGAAATAAAATTCTAAGTATAAATTATCTTTTTTTATTTTTATCAGAAATATGTTTTTTAGAAACAGTTTTATTTATCAAAGTTCCTGTCCTTGCAGTATTTGTCTTCTTAATTTTCACAATTATAGTGAATTTAAGAGTTATTTTCCCTCAAATAAAATCTTACACAAATTTTAGTAAAATTCAAAAAGTCATAATCATTATAGGTATTTTATTTAGTTTATTTTCTAAAATGTATATAAATATAAAACAGGAAAATATTTTAGAACAAAAAGCAAATATTAATAATTCAAATGAAAATATTACTTCGGAATAAAAATATGGAGAAAAGGAATAAAAAAATATGAATGATAAAACAAATATTCGTAATTTAATCTTTGGAATTATAATGGGATTGATTGTTGTATTTAATATTTTTGAATGGACTAATTTTATAATTAAATATAGCAAACAAAATCCAAAAGTTTCAAAAGTTAAAAACTTAAAAAATAAAACTAATAAATATAATAACAATACTACAGAAAATAATATTGAATATGAAGTAAAATCAGGATATAAATACAAAAAATCTAATGGAGAAAGTTCAACCTTTACTCTAAGAAATCTTGGATATGCTGAAAATTTGATTAGTAACCTAGTTTCTTATGAAGACTTACGAAAAGAATATTGTGAAATAGTAAATGAAATTGTTAAGGTGGATAACGGAATAATGCCAGGTACAACTAAATCTTTTGAAGAAGTAACCTATACTCAAGTAGATGACGCTTACAGAGAACATTTACAAAAAATAACACAAATTAGACAGGTATTTGATACGATTTATGGAAATGATAATGCTTTAGAAACGGGAGCTGGATGTTATTATAAAGGTACTTATTGGAATAATGCAAATTCACAATATAAAGCAAAACAATTTTATGACAGTTCTATAATTAAGTATCTTAATAATCATGGTTATGGTATAAAAAATAATGCTAGTTCCACTCCTAAAAGAAAAGAAGAAAATTCAAATAATGAAGTTCAAACTGATGAAGGTAAAACAATTGATAATTCGGAAATAGAAAATTCAGATGAAGACTATACAGAATACTATTAAGGAAATTAAAATAATAAAATATAAAAACTGAAAAGGGAGCCAAATTAAACTCCCTTATTTTTTTTATCCAGTTTTTCTAAAATTTCTTCAAAATTACTTTCTTGGGTTAAAGGATATTCACTAAAAAGGTCTTGAATTCTATCTATTTCAGAAGGGTCATTAATAGTATCACTTCTATCCAAATGATAAATTTCTAAAAAACTATACAAATTTTTTATATTATTGGTAGAATACAGAGTTAAAAAACGCAAAAAATCCTTAATGCCAATATTAAAATAATTATTATTTGGAGCTTTAACTATCACAACTTTTGGATTTCTAATAAAATCCTCAAGAGTTCCATACCTTAAGTTATTTTCATTATCCAAAGTATTTGTTATAAAAAATGAAAATCCTAGAGATTCAAAATAATCAATAAAAAGTAATATTTGCTTTAATTTTTTTTTTGATTTTTCGCCTAATAGTAAAGATGAAAGAATATTTTTAAAATCACTAATTTCCTCATTTTTAAAAAATTTTTTCAACACATCTATATCAATATCCAGCTCTTTAAAAATATTGACCAAAACATTAAATGGCACAGCTCTTTCTCCAGATTCATACTTCTGAATACTAACCTTTCCCAATCCTACTCTTTCAGCAAGCTTTATTTGTGTAATTTTCTTATTTTTTCTATGATTTTGTATTATAGTCCCTATTTCTACATTATATTCTTTATTTTTTTCATCCATATTATACCTCTTATTTTATTAGTTATACATATTATACTATATAATTATGTTAAAAACAATGATAAAAGTACTATTTTTATAAAATATAGAAATATAAAAAATCAACAATAATAAATTGTACATTTAAACATCTTATAAGATGTTTTATCTTTTTTAATATCATTGATTTTCTGATGTCTTTTCATTTATTTTTACTAAATTTATTCATTTTTTGACAAAAAATGATATTTTAAAATTTTACATCTAAAAAAATATAAAATTAAAAAAATTAGGTTTAAATATCATAAAAGAAATTGTATAATAGGTTTACAACAAGAGTAAGTAGTATTATTTTTTATAAAAAAAATGATATTTTGAGACTTTATAAGATGTTAAAAATTATTTTTTTCTCTATTATTAAATAGTAGTATAGAGAAAAAGAAAAAACAAAACATTTTTATAAATGAAATACAATGTTTTTTGTAAGTAGGAGGGGTAGAAAAAATGAGAATTGAATTTAGAAAGGAGAATGATAATAATTGAACAAAGAAGAAAAGTATATTGAGTATTATGAGAAAGGCATTAAAATATATGAAAAAGAAGAGTTTAAAGATGTTATTTCAGAAAAGAGATTATTGAACATAAAAAATTGCTATAATGAGTATTTATATTGGTATAATCATTCTGAATGGCTTCATAGAATTTTCAGATGTAAGAAATCAGCTTGTCCTGTGTGTAATTTAAAAAATAAAGCAATTAAATTTTATAATTTTAAAGATAGGGCCTTTGAATTGATGAAAGAGTACTAGGTGTTTTGCTTAACTTTAAATGGTAATAATGTTGAGATTGAAGCAAATAAAATAATAAAAGAAATAGACGATAACAACAAAAATTTGAAAAAGTTGTTAAATAGACCCTTTATGAAAAGGATTGTGAGAGAATACTTTAAAGTAACTGAAATAAAGTATACTAATTATGATTCACTTCCACATATACACATTGTTTTGTTTGTTATAAAAGGAGTATATAAACATTTTAAAATAAACGAATTAAGACAACTAATTACTCAAGAATGGAAAAAATCCAAAGGATTTAATGCTAATGTAGAATTAAAGAAAGTTGGAACACAAAAAAAACTAGAAAAAACAATAAATTATTTGACAATTGCGAAAAAAAAAGAATTAGGCACTTTATTTTCTAATCATAATATTTTGAAAATTCATTTAGAAATTATGAATAAGAAGAGATTTTTTATTTGGAGAAAAAAAACTGATAAAAACAGAATAAAATCAGAGAAAGGAGGAAAAAATGGATGAAAAAGATGATATGAAGAAGTCCATTGAAAAGCATTGTCTTGAGTGCTGGGATGACAATAAGCAAAAAGTTATAAATTGCCCTTATAAAAATTGTCCTTTGTGGAAATATAGGCTAAAAGAGTTAAAAGATTCGAAAAAGTAAAGAATTGTGAAACCTATATATGAAATTTTAAAGGATAATTTACACAGATAAGTTAGGTAATACACGGGATAATTAAGTAAAAAATAGTTATAAATCAAGACAGGGGCATTGAAAAAATGCTTTAAATTACTAAGTAAATTAGTTAGGAGTTGAAAGTAGAATGAGTGTTGATAAAAATAAAAGGAAGGACTTAACAAAAGCCCCTCGTAAGCACTTTTATTCTATCACACTCTTCAAAAAAAATAAATAAGTTTTTTAAAAATGAAATGGAAAGTATTTTTTTACACAGGAAGAAATATTTTTATTGAAAAAGATATTGAAGTTGAAAAATTCTGAATTAATACAGATATTTTTTTAAATAAATATATTGCAATGAAAGAAAAATAATATTAAAATTATAGGGTAGAATGATACTGCCCTATAGCTAGATTTTAGAATGGGGAAGAAATGGCAAAAAATAGAACTAAGAAAGGAAATGGTAGAGGTAGTATAACAAAAACTAAAAAGAATAAACCTTACTGGGTACGAGTTACAGACTCAGTAACAAAAAAACGAGTATCGTTAGGACTGTATAAAACGAAAAAGGAAGCACAGCAAAAATTAGATGAATATTTATTTAATCCTTACAATTTAGAAACACATACAATGACATTTGAGGAAATATTCAATTTATTTAAAGAAGCTCAAGAAAAAAATGTTGCTAAGGCAACTTTTAAATCTTATATAAACAGTTATAAGAGATGTAAACCATTATATAACCTGATATTTAGGGATATAAAAGCTCCACAATTACAAAGTCTTATAAATAGTTTAAATTGTAGCAAAGGAACAAAAAGTATTACTAAAGGGTTTTTAAGTGTACTTTATAAATATGCTATAGAAATGGAAATACTAACTACAAATAGAGCGGAACATATAAAACTACCAAAAGAAAACAAACCTAAAAAAATAAATATATTTACTGGCTATGATATTAAAAAATTGTGGGATAATATTAAAATTGATTGGGTAGAATACATTTTAATTATGATTTATACAGGAATGCGAATTGGGGAAGCTGTCAATTTAAAAAAAGAGAATGTTGACTTGATAAATGGAATCATATTTGGTGGAAATAAGACAGAAAAAGGAATGAATAGAAAAATCCCAATTCGTGATGATATTTACCCAATCATAGAAAATCTTTATAAAGATAGTCCTACAGATTATTTATTTTACAATAAGAATTGGGTATTTAAGAAAAAAAATAATGAAAATAAGCCAATTCGAGAAAATTATTTTCGTGAAAAATTTTATAAAACACTTGAAACATTAGGGATAGAAAAACACGAAACTCACGATTGCAGAAAAACATTGGCAACTTTTATGAGTAAATATCAATTAAATGAAGTTCAAATAACAGATATATTAGGACATGAAAATATAAACACAACAAATGATTATTATATTAAAGTAGATGAGCAGGAATTAAAAAAATCCATTAACAAAATAGATTTTTTAAAGGATGTAGTATAAAAATATTATTTAAAAGTCTAAAAATCATACTTTGAATATATCAAAAAAGGTAACCAATAGGTAACCAACGCATAAGGTAAATGGTTATTTTTCCAAACTTTTAAAAAAATATAATAAAATATGGTAATGTTTAGCAATTCAAAAAAAATTATCTCAAAATACCGTATTATTTGGCTTAGTAGGAAGAATAGCTATAAAAAAATATGCTACCCTTGTGATAGCATATTTAAAAAGGAGTTTTGAAGAATCAACATCCTTTTTAAAGAAAACCTAGTAAAATAAGGGCTAAATTTAAAAAATAGTCCAACGTTAGTCCAATAAGAAATTTTAAGAAAAAATCTCTAATTTTATAAAAAAATTCGACATTATCTGTAAATTTTAAAAATAGAAAATCCAACTAGAAACAATATTAAATTTAGTTATTATATCATTTTTTCTCACTATGTTAATTTAGATAGTGAGTTTTTTTTCTTGTAAGAGCCGATTTAAGAGTTTATTTTTGTTATTTAAGGGGAAATATCAAAAATAAGTTTAAACGTTCTCTATGGGGCTTATACAGAGTTATCCGAGATTGTATTTTTGACATAGTCTGTGAGATAAAGGCCCAGTATTTTGCAAAGCTATCCCTATAAATATGGCACTATTTTCTTGATTCTAATTAGTGTGGCTTTGAAATACAAATAATTTTTTTTGAGAAAATTAGCAACCATTAATTTAATTTGTATAAATTGTTGTAAAAATTATGAAATTAAAAATCTTGACTTATATATTTTTTTATTATACAATTATATTGCAGATAGGAGACTAGACTGTATATCTGTGTAACTGAATGAAAGTTTAAGTGTTATGTAAGAACACCAGCCACAGAGCCACTATTATAGTGGTATTTTTTTAATAAAAGGAGTGATTTTTATGGCTACAATAAGTTTTTTTAGAACACCAGAATTTAAGACAGATAAAGAAATTGATGGTTTAATAAAAGCCTTAGAGAATGATAGAAAGCCTAATTTAACAGATGTAAAAATAAGAACAATTACTGATGAAAAGGAAATAAAGGAATTATTGGGGTTAAATGATGGAAAAGATAACGTTGAGTGAATTGTTAAAATATGATACAGAAGAAAATATAAAAAATAAATTTTTAAATAATTTTAAAAGTTTAGAAAACAATGATATAGAAAAATTTTTACATAACCGAGCAATTGAATTTGAGAAAAAATCTGTTTCAACAACTCATTTAGTATTTAACAATAAAAAATTAGTTGGTTATTTATCGTTGTCAAATAAAAGTTTAATTTTATCCAAAGAACGATTTGAAAAATTAAGTAATAGCCGAAAGAAAAAATTAATGCAAAGTGGACAAATACTTGAAAATGGACATTTAGCTGTAAATAGTTACTTAATTGGACAATTAGGAAAGAACTATAATTTAGCAAAAGAAGAACAAATAAAAGGAAAAGACTTGCTCTCATTTGGATTCAATTTATTGCTGGAAGTAAAAAAAATAATGACGGCACGTTATGTTTGGCTAGAATGTGAAAATTCTGAAAAACTTATAAATTTTTATAGAACGTTTGGATTTGAAAAAGTAGATGATTTTATTTCTGAAGATGGATTTGTTGTTATGATAATGAAGTTGGATGAAAAATAAATACTACTGATTATTATATGGTAATGTTTTTTTATAAAATATTCAAAGGTGTGATTTTTTTATGCCAACGGTTAGTACAAGTATAAAAATAGATGCCAAAACAAAGAAAGAAGCACAAGAATTATTTAAAGATATGGGAATGAGTTTAACTACTGCAATAAATATATTCTTGAAACAAGCAGTAAGAGAGCAGAGAATACCTTTTTATGTTGGACAACCAAAATATAAAGAAAAAGTTTATCAAGCTATGAAAGATGTAGAGCAAGGTAAGAATTTGAGTAAGTCTTATCATAGTGCTAGAGAAATGATAGAGGATATTTTGAAAGATGAAGATGAATAAGTATAATTTAAAATATACAAATAGGTTTTCTAAAGATTTAAAATTAATAAAAAAACGTGGGTATAATCTAAAATTACTTGAAAAAGTAGTTAAAATATTGATTAATAGTGAAAAATTGTCTGTAAAAAATAAAGATTATGCTTTAAAAGACAAATATTTAGGATATCGTGAGTGCTGTATAACATCTGATTGGTTGTTAGTATATAAAATAATAGACAAGGAATTGATATTACTAACAACGAAAACAAAAACTCCTAGCAGTTTATTTTAATAAAAAATTTGAAATCATAGTTATTTAGTTATCTGTGATTTTTTCTTTAAAATTATTTTTTATAAACATAGATTGTATAATATATTGCAACAAATTAAACAGTATCGTTCTGGTAGACTTTTTCATTTCAAGGC
>NZ_KI271314.1 GCF_000469385.1 Leptotrichia sp. oral taxon 879 str. F0557 | reverse complement strand
TCAGGAGTAGTAGCAACTATTACTAAATAGTTTTTTGTAAGAAACTTTCTTAAATAATTAGTAAATATCTTTTAATTATTTGATGTTATTTTTAATAAATAAAGTTATTTATAATCAAAACATAATAAAAATAGCACTTAATTAAATTAATAAAAAAATTTTTATTAATTTATTCGTAGTGCTATTGTTTTTTTAAAAATATGAGGTATACTTAATATAGGAATTATTAAGTGTTGGATTACACTATGTAACAAAAAAATATTAAAATGTCTTATACATCTTACATTCAGAAATAAATAGCTCAATAATAGTACTTGTATCTGAGTTTTAAGACAGTTTACTCAGATAAACAGAGTATATTTTGTAAAAAACTTTTTAATTAAAATCTCTATATTTATTAAATGTGATTTTAATAAAATATCTTTTTTTTAAAAAAACTTTACAAATCCATATTATTGTGCTAAAATTAGCTGTGAATTGTTAAGATGTATATTTGTTAAAATTATTTTTAGGAGGAAAAACAATGAAAAAATTATTAGGATTATTAGCATTAGCAGTAGTATCTAATTTCGCTTTAGCGGATAAAAGTCAAGATACTTTAAAAGAATTTCATTTCTCTAGCGAATATAGAGGATCATACACAGATAAGAAAAATAATACTGGAAATGGATTAGGAATCGCTGGATTTAGAAAAGACAATCAAGAAAAAATCAGATGGAGAAATGCTTTTGGTGGAGATTTACAATTAGTAGACGAAGGAAACTTAGGATTAAGATTTGACTTTCAAAATGACCAAGACAGAGTGAGAAATGATTTTGATTATGTAACTAGAACTAATGACAAAGGAACTTATGATAAATCTCAAACTTGGGAAAACAATATTGCATTATACAAAGATGTAACATTAGGTAATTGGACTGCTGCTTGGGATTTAGGATGGAAATATAAATCTACAAGTGGAAAAGGTGTTTATGGAGGACATAGAGGAACATCAAATGAATTCTATGTAGGACCAGCGTTTGGACTTAACTTGTTAGGATTCAACTTCAAAGGTAAATCTCAATTAGTTTACTTTGATCAAGCTGGAGGAAAATCTGCAGATAATGCATGGGCCGGTAATGATTTCAGAAAAGAAAAAGTATCTGGATGGGGAGCTAACTTTGATTTAGAAACTGGTGGTAAATTACTTGATAATGCTGCTGGAAACTTTAAATACTATGTAAACTTAAATAATCATCTAAGAGATGCTAAAGGTAAATTAAAAGAAACTGGAAAAGATGCAAAATCTACTGTATACTTAGATTATGCAGTTGGAGCAAACTACAATACACCTTCATTAGCAGGAGTTTACGGATTGGTTAATCTTGAAAATGAATGGGAAAGACAAACAGCTAGACATGGATTCCAAAACAATTTCTCAGTATGGACTG
Source organism: Leptotrichia sp. oral taxon 879 str. F0557 (assembly GCF_000469385.1). Classification (GTDB taxonomy): domain Bacteria; phylum Fusobacteriota; class Fusobacteriia; order Fusobacteriales; family Leptotrichiaceae; genus Leptotrichia; species Leptotrichia mesophila. The sequence goes on along the minus strand of NZ_KI271314.1, from coordinate 4,490 downwards.
GATTAGGATACAAAAAAGGAATTGACCTTCCAGTAGGAAAATTAACTATAAATCCAGAAGTTAAATATAGAGTTGTTAATAAAGAAACTGTTAAAGGTGTATATAACGATGGACGTTACTACAATAGTAACAGAGAACAATATACAAGAGAATATAATGAATTAAGAGCTGGAGTAAAAGTTGGTTTAGAAGTTAAATAGTTACTTAATTATTCAGAATGATTCATAGAAAGAGAGATGAGATATTTTTTCATCTCTTTTTTGTTAAAAAATTTGAAAAATTGAAAAAATAAGTTGACAAAAATTCAAAAATATATTATACTAATCAAGTAACATTAAATCTATATGCCCGAGTGGTGAAATTGGTAGACGCAACGGACTCAAAATCCGTCGATTTTATATCGTGCCGGTTCGACTCCGGCCTCGGGCACCAATAATATAATAAATTTTTTCATAATAAATTGCACTCTATACTCCTAGAGTGTTTTTTATTTATAAATTAATTTATTTCATTACATTTTATTTAAATCTTTTCAAAATATATCTCAATTCCTCTAATCCTTAATTTCTTGTTTTTTTCTTTCTAGTGTAGTATAATAATGTCAATAGATGTTGATTTATAGTTATGTTCAAAAATTAGAGTAAAAATATGTAAAAGTAAAGGATTGGCTGTAGAGAAGGCTAATCTTTATTCTTGATTTAAGCTGGAATTACTATATTTGAAAATTGTTGTAAATTAGGGGAAGTGGTATTATGAATATAGAAGTAATTAAGAAGAATGTAAAAAAATATTTGGATGAAAAAAGATACGATCATGTGGAAAGAGTTGCTAAATGTGCTGTAGAACTTGCAAAAATTTATAATGTAGATGTGGAAAAAGTTGCAGCTTCAGCTTGGCTTCATGATGTGGCAAAATTTTTTGACTTGTCAGTTATGATTGACTTGACGAAGGGGAAATATCCTGAAGTAGAGGATAAGATGTCGAAGTCTACAGCTGTGCTTCATGGATTTGCAGGAGCTGAGTTTGTACGGCAAAATTATGACTTGTTTGGAATTGATGATGAAGAAATTTTGGATGGAATAAAATATCATACGATTGGTAAAGAAAATATGAGTACTCTTGCTAAGATTGTTTATCTTTCAGATGCGATTGAGGAAGGGAGAAGCTGGGAAGGTGTAGAAACAGCTAGAGAACTTGCAAAAACTGATTTAGATAAAGCAATAAAATTTGAAATTGAGGAAAAATTGAAATATTTACTTTCGAAGGATTCAATTATTCATCCCAATATTATAAAATTTAGAAATTCAATAATAGCAAATCAACTCTAAAATTAAAAAAATCAAATTTAATCTAAAAAATAAAAATTGATTTAAAATATATCTGAAATTTTATTATTTTCTCAATATATAGGTATATTTTGTTAGAATTTTATAATTTAGACTAATACTAAATTTCATTAAAAAATACAAATTATATTAATTATAAGAAGTTTCAATACTTGACTTGTTAGAATAATGTAGTTCAAAATTTATGAAGTATCTGATTTAAATGAAGAATAGTATAATTTGATGTATTGAATAAGACAGAGGTAAAATATGGGAAATAAACAAAAGAAAGAAAAACATAAAAATATTGAAAATAACGATAAAAATTTTCATAAAGGAAAAAAATTTAGTGGAAAAAATTACAATATAAAAAAAGAAAATGAAAAAACTCGGAAAATGGAACTCAAGGAAGAGCGTGAATTAAAATATTTGCGACAAGTACTAGCAGAGTATGAGTTTACTTTTCAGAAAATATTGCAGTTGCTGGAATGGAGCCAGAAAAAACGGAAAATGTATAAGCAACTTTTAAATGCATGGGAAGAAAGTGGCGATATTTATTTGAAAAGGAATGGAAGATATACCTTGCCTGAGAAGGAAGGGTTTGTGAAAGGGGAAATTTCTATTTCTAACGGAAATTTCGGATTTCTTGATATTAATGGAGAGGCTAGCGTCTTTATTCCTGGAGCTTATTTGAATACAGCTATGAATGGAGATACTGTTTTGGTACGTATTTTGAAGGAAAGTTCAGATGGAAAGAAACGTGAAGGAGAAGTTTACAAAGTTGTAAAAAGAAATCGGGATGTTATTGTTGGCGTTTTTGAGCATAATTTAAGTTTTGGCTTTGTGCGTCCAAGAAATTCTTCGAAGGATATTTATATTCCGAAAAAATTGATAAAAGGTGCAAAAACTGGAGATTTAGTGGCTGTAAAGGTGGATTTTTGGGGAGATGAGGAAAGAAAGCCTGAAGGAGAGATTGTAAGTGTTCTGGGAAGTCCTAAGGATACAGAGGCACTAATTTCATCATTGCTTTTGAATGAAGGAATTGAGGAGAAATTTCCAAATGAAGTCTTGCAGGAACTGGACAAAATTGATGAAGATTTTTCGGAAGAACTAAAAAATCGAAAAGATTTGAGACATCTTGACATTATTACAATTGATGGCTCTGATGCGAAAGATTTGGATGATGCAGTTTATGTGGAAAAAACAGAAGATGGGTATAAACTTTTTGTAAGCATTGCCGATGTTTCTTACTATGTACGGGAAAATAGCGAGATTGATACAGAAGCATTGAAGCGTGGAAACTCAATTTATCTTGTAGACAGGGTAATTCCTATGTTGCCAAGAAAATTGTCAAATAATTTATGTTCACTTAATCCGAATGAGGATAAGCTAACTTTTACTGTAGAAATGGATTTGGATAAAAAAGGTAAAGTTGTAAGAAATGATTTTTACAAATCGGTTGTAAAATCAAAATACAGAATGACTTATGAAAATGTAAATACAATTTTGGAAAAAAATGAAGCATCTGAAGAATACAAAGGTCTTTATGACAAATATAGAAAAATTGATGAAATGCTAAAAAATATGCTGGAATTATCTAAAATCATCAGAAACAACAAAAAGAGACGTGGGAGCATTGATTTTGAATTACCTGAGATAAAGGTAATCTTAGATGAAAATAAGGCCGTAAAGGACATTGTATTGCGTTCTAGAGGGGAAGCTGAAAGAATTATTGAAGACTTTATGGTTATTGCAAATGAAACTGTGGCGGAAAAACTTTTCTGGGAAGAAATTCCAGCAATTTACAGAGTCCACGAAGATCCTGACAAGGCGAAAGTTCAAGCGTTAAATGAAACACTGATAAAATTTGGATATTCCCTAAAAGGATTGGAAGAAATGCATCCTGGCAAATTCCAGAACATAATAGAAAGAACGACAGGACTGCCAGAAGGGTATTTGATTCACAAACTGATTTTACGGGCAATGCAGCGTGCAAGATATGCCAACAAAAATCTGGGACATTTTGGTCTTGCTTCTAAATATTATCTGCACTTTACATCACCGATACGTCGTTATTCTGACTTAATTGTTCATAGAATGCTTGGACGTTCGATTGAAAAATTTATGAACGAAAAAGAAAAGGCTAAATATGGAGCTAATTTTGAAGCAATTGCCTCAAGTATTTCGAGAACGGAAAGAATAGCGGATAAACTGGAAGAAGACAGTGTAAAAATCAAGTTGATTGAGTATATGCAAGATAAAATTGGACAAGTTTATATTGCTAGACTTAGCGGGATGAATAAAAATAAGATATTTATGGAACTGGAAAATCACATAGAAGTGGTTTACAATGTTACAACAGCACGTGATAACTTTATTTATGATGAGGAAAACTTTAAAATTGTAGATAAAAGAAATAATGAGTCCTACACTATGGGAAATACAATGAAAGTAAGTGTTGTAAGTGCAAGTTATACAAAAATGGAAATTGAGGTCATACCTTATGTGGAAGAAAGAGTAAAAATTGAGGAAATAGAAGAAGAATAAAAGAAAACATTGGAAGGAGGGAAAATGCCAGTATTAGCTAGGAATAAAAAGGCTTTTCACGATTATTTCATAGAAGACAAGCTGGAAGCAGGTATTGAACTTGTAGGAACGGAAGTAAAATCGGTGAAAGCTGGAAAAGTCAGCATAAAAGAAAGTTTTATAAGAATTATACGGGATGAAGTTTTTGTGATGAATATGCATATTACGCCTTATGAATTTGGGAATATTAATAATGTTGCAGAATCTCGTGTAAGAAAATTGCTTTTGAATAGACGTGAAATAAAAAAATGGAGTGAAAAAATCAAAGAACAAGGCTACACTATTGTTCCAATTTCAGTTTATACAAAGCAAAGGCTTGTAAAAATGGAAATAGGGCTGGCAAAAGGTAAAAAGATGCATGATAAGAGGGAATCATTGAAAAGAAAAGACATTGACAGGGATATGAAGAAAATTCAAAAGAATTTTGGAAGATAAATTTTTATAAAAGTATTATCTACCAGATTTGTTTAGTAATCTTGTATTTAATGAAAAATAAAGAGGTGTTTGTAATTTGAAAAAATATTTAAGAAATACGTAATAGATATTCATAGATTGTATAATATATTGCGACAAACTAAA
>NZ_KI271313.1 GCF_000469385.1 Leptotrichia sp. oral taxon 879 str. F0557 | reverse complement strand
GTGTTGCATAGTTTAAACATTTTCTTGGTCTTGAATTTATTAGCATTAAGTTCTTTATCAGGTCTTCCGTCTCTATTTTTGATATATCGGTCTTCTTAGGGTAAAATTCTCTCAGAAGACCATTGCTGTTTTCGTTACAGCCTCTCTGCCAAGAGCAGTACGGATCTGCAAAATAGAAATCTATTCCCAGCTTTTCCACCTCTTCCCAGCATGAAAATTCCTTTCCTCTGTCTGATGTAAAAGTCTTAAATGCTCCTTTGGGAATACTGGTTGTCAGCTACTTTATTGCTTCAAGCATTGAACTTTTACTTCTGTCTTCCAGCTTCATTGCTACATAAAACCGTGTCTTTAACTCCACAAATGTTGCAAAACAGGCTTTGCTTTCCCCTCTTGATGAAACTACAGAATCCACTTCCCAATGCCCAAAAACTTCCTTTGTACTTACTTCAGACGGCCTTTCTTCAATTGTTTTTCCAATATTAAATTTTCCTCTCGTCTCTTTAATTTTAGCTCTCCTTCCCTTTCTTCTTAAAACATTCAGGGAAACATCCAGAAAATTGCTGTACAGCCAGTTATAGATAGTTTTAAAGGACAGGATTCCTTTTAATTCCCTCCCAATAATCTGTTCAGGTGACCAGGTTTTGCAGAGCCTGTCTTCTATCAGATTTTTCAGTTCGGAGGTTATCTTTGAATTTCTTCCTTTATTAGCAGCTTTTGCAT
>NZ_KI271312.1 GCF_000469385.1 Leptotrichia sp. oral taxon 879 str. F0557 | reverse complement strand
GATGTCTTTTTACATTTTTCTGCAAAAGGACATCCCTCACACTTATTACATTCGTATACTTTCTTTTCCGATATATGTCCGCTTTTATTTTTTCGTTTTGAAATATATTTGAATTCAAGTTTCTTATTATTTGCACATGTATACGTATCTGTTTCTTCATTAAATGACATATTTTCTGCCCTTGAAATATCCTGCTTAAATTTTCGGGTTTTTTGTTTTTCATAATTTTGTGGCTTTATATATGGAGTATAGTTATTATTAAAAAGATATTCATAGTTCTCTTCGCTTTCATATCCTGCATCTGCAACAATATTTTCAAATTTCAAGTTTTTACTTTCCAATACTGATAAAAATGGAACAAGCGTTCTTACATCCGTAGGATTAGGAAACAAATTCAATATCCCTGTCTAAGATTTCTTTTTCCAGATGCTCTCTTATTTCATAAATATCGGAGATTATTTACCTTAATTTTTAATTTTTCATAAAATTTATTAATTGCCTTCTTCCACACAAATGTATATTTATTTGCATTATCTTCAATTTCTATTTTACAGCTGGAGATAAATCTGGCAACCGTATTATGATCAGGGGCAGAACTTCCTCTAAGGATCCACATGTAATTAATATTTTCCCTACAATTTTTCTCTGTAGCTCTAGTAGTGTTAACACCGTCCAACATGGCATATGCAATGATAAAAAACATTTTGCTGGCTTCAATTTTTCGCTTACGACCTTTATTTTAGAGTATACTTGCATTAAAAATCTATAGTCCAATCCCTCCAATAATTTGCTAATTACTCTAACAGGCGATGATTCGGAGATATTAACTCTAATATCCATAGGCCACGACAAACGCATGAAGAAATCTAAAAAAAAGGTATAATATTACTGAGATA
>NZ_KI271311.1 GCF_000469385.1 Leptotrichia sp. oral taxon 879 str. F0557 | reverse complement strand
GATCTGGGCTACACACGTGCTACAATGGCCGGTACAGAGAGCAGCCAGGCGGCAACGCTGAGCGAATCTTGAAAGCCGGTCCAAGTTCGGATTGAAGCCTGCAACTCGGCTTCATGAAGCTGGAATCGCTAGTAATCGCAGATCAGCAATGCTGCGGTGAATACGTTCTCGGGTCTTGTACACACCGCCCGTCACACCACGAGAGTTGTCTGCACCTGAAGCTGCTGGTCCAACCGCAAGGAGGAAGGCATCTAAGGTGTGGATAGTGATTGGGGTGAAGTCGTAACAAGGTATCCGTACCGGAAGGTGCGGATGGATCACCTCCTTTCTAAGGAGAAATAAACACAGCTTCTTCTTATATCTTATGGGCGTGTAGCTCAGGTGGTTAGAGCACTGTGCTGATAACGCAGGGGTCGCTGGTTCGAGTCCAGCCATGCCCACCATATTATGTCTTGGGGATATAGCTCAGTTGGGAGAGCGCTGCCCTTGCAAGGCAGAGGTCAGCGGTTCGAACCCGCTTATCTCCACCAACTCTTATATAGGACAATGAGAAATGAATAGTAGGTAAAAGATTACAATAAAACTAGAGTAAAAGTTATTCTGGAGAAAAAGCTAATAAGGGCACACGGAGGATGCCTAGGCAACAGTAGCCGATGAAGGACGTGATAAGCTGCGATAAGCCAGGAGGAGATGCACATAATTATTGATCCCTGGATTTCCGAATGGGTAAACCTACATATCTGAAGGATATGTGTGAAAACGGTAAGTCCGCGAACTGAAACATCTAAGTAGCGGGAGGAAAAGAAAGTAAAAACGATTCCCTAAGTAGCGGCGAGCGAACGGGGAGGAGCCTAAACCGTGTCAGTGCCAAGCGGACAGCGTTGCTGGCACGGGGTTGAGGGACTTCCATTAACGGATTGTCATAATGTTTAAGCTGCATGTGTGTAAGTAGAACCAGCTGGGAAGCTGGACCAAAGAAGGTGATAGTCCTGTAGAACATAAAACATATGCTGTGACTGGAAGCACCCGAGTAGCGTCAGGCACGAGGAATCTGGCGTGAATCAGCGTGGACCATATCACGCAAGGCTAAATACTGCTGTTGACCGATAGTGAAGAGTACCGTGAGGGAAAGGTGAAAAGAACCCTGAGCAAGGGAGTGAAATAGAATTTGAAACCGTGTGCTTACAAACGGTAGGAGCACTTTATGTGTGACTGCGTGGATTTTGGTTAATCATCCTGCGAGTTATGATTAGTGGCAAGGTTAATAAAGTGGAGCCGAAGGGAAACCGAGTCTTAATAGGGCGTTAAGTCGCTAGTCGTAGACGCGAAACCTAGTGATCTAGGCCTGTCCAGGCTGAAGCTGAGGTAAGACTCAGTGGAGGGCCGAACTCACCGCCGTTGAAAAGTTGGGAGATGAGATAGGTCTAGGGGTGAAAAGCCAATCGAACTAGGAGATAGCTCGTTCTCTCCGAAATGCATTTAGGTGCAGCCTTGATATTAAGATATGCGGGGGTAGAGCTCTGTATGGTCTAGGGGGCGTATTGCTTACCGAAATCAAGCAAACTGCGAATACCGCATATTAATAGTCAGGAGTGAGTCCGTGGATGACAAGGTCCTCGGACGAGAGGGGAACAGCCCAGACCGCCAGCTAAGGTCCCTAATTATGTCTAAGTGGGAAAGGAGGTGGATATTCACAGACAACCAGGAGGTTGGCTTAGAAGCAGCCATGCCTTGAAAGAGTGCGTAACAGCTCACTGGTCGAGAGTATCTGCGCCGAAGATGTAACGGGGCTAAGACATAAACCGAAGCTGCGGAGGCGTTTTTACGCCTGGTAGGAGAGCGTTCTGTAGGCCGTTGAAGAGACGCCGTAAGGCAGTCTTGGAGGTATCAGAAGTGAGAATGCAGGAATGAGTAGCGAGAAGGCGGGCGAGAATCCCGCCGGCCGGAAGTCCAAGGTTTCCAGGGGAAGGTTTGTCCGCCCTGGGGGAGTCGGGACCTAAGCATAAGCAAAAATGTGATGGCGAATGGAAAACAGGTTAATATTCCTGTACCGCTGTTATCGCTTGAGAGACGGAGTGACGCAGGAAGGTATGCAGGAAGGCTGACGGAATAGCCTTTTTAAGGGCGTAGCATGGGCATGCAGGAAAATCCGCATGCCTAAATGTGAGACCTGATGGGTAAGTGCATCTGCATAAGCTGCAGATCCTACACTGCCGAGAAAAACTTCTATCGATGAGAAGCAGCGCCCGTACTGTAAACCGACACAGGTGGACAGAGTGAGAAACTTAAGGCCGACAGGATAACTCTAGCTAAGGAACTCTGCAAAATGGCCCCGTAACTTCGGGAGAAGGGGTGCCTGATATACCTGATGGGAGAAACACCCTGAGGGGAAACAGGCCGCAGTGAAGAGTCCCAAGCAACTGTTTACCAAAAACACAGGTCTATGCTAAGCTGAAAGGCGACGTATATGGGCTGACACCTGCCCAGTGCCGGAAGGTTAAGAGGAGGGTTGAGAGACTCAAATTGAAGCCCCGGTGAACGGCGGCCGTAACTATAACGGTCCTAAGGTAGCGAAATTCCTTGTCGGGTAAGTTCCGACCTGCACGAATGGTGAAATGATTTGGGAGCTGTCTTGGCTGGAGACCTGGTGAAGTTGTAATGCCGGTGAAGATACCGGCTACCTGCAGTAGGACGGAAAGACCCCGTGGAGCTTTACTGTAGTTTGGCATTGGGTTCTGGCTGCATGTGTATAGGATAGTTGGGAGACTATGAAGCCAAGGCGTCAGTCTTGGCAGAGTCGCTGTTGGAATACCAACCATATGCCGTCGGAATTCTAATCTGGAAACGGAGACAGTGCTAGATGGGCAGTTTGACTGGGGCGGTCGCCTCCCAAAGAGTAACGGAGGCGTTCAAAGGTTCCCTCAGGCTGGATGGAAATCAGCCTAAGAGTGTAAACGCATAAGGGAGCTTGACTGCAAGACTGACGGGTCGAGCAGGCACGAAAGTGGGAGTTAGTGA
>NZ_KI271310.1 GCF_000469385.1 Leptotrichia sp. oral taxon 879 str. F0557 | reverse complement strand
TGAGTAATATATATTATCAATTCTTTTAGATTTTTTTCATGCGTTTATCGTGTAGGATTTTTTCACTTTTATTTCTTAATAGTATTGACTTTTTATATAAATATGATATTTACTGTAAAATATATTAAATAATAAAAATACAAAAAGATTAATTCAAGAGGAATTTATGTGAAAAAGATGTTACCAGGATTATTTTTAAGATTAATAGTATTCTCGTTCTCAGCGCCAAGTTTTGTATATGTGAAGGGCATGAAAGAAAAGATTACTGATCGAATAAATTTTTACTCATGCATACTTGTCAACAGTCCTTATTTTTTCATTAATACGGCTGATGTCTTTTTAATATATCAATTCTAGTTCCTTTTATTCAGGTATTTCTGTAATTTTTTATCTATAATTCCTTTAGATTCTTTTTTCCATTTTCTAATTGTTACTTTTGCTACTCTGTATTCATTTTAAGAATTTTTTGTTCTCTCAGCATTATTTATCATTTTCGTCATCAGTATATTATACCCTAGTATTATTCTTTAGCCAAGGTTGTAGAATAAATTTATTTTTAAAAAATTTAGGAAAATACCGTAATTAATATTGCAATTTGTAAATCTAAAATTTCCAACAAATAAAAAATTAAAAAATCCCTTTTTCTTTAAACACTTTTGTCAATTTTCCATAAGTATCCGCCTCAGCCTCTACCAATGGCAATCTTACTATGTCATTGTCAAGTTTTCCAAGTATTTTCATAGCAGCTTTCACAGTTACAGGATTTCCTTCTACGAACATGTTTCTGCTTACATCGTATAATTTTGTATGCAGTTCAAACGCCTTGTCAAAGTTCTTGTTTAAGAATGAACTGATTAAATCGCTCATTTCTTGGGGCATTATGTTGGCAACTACAGAAACGACTCCTTTTGCACCGATTGACAGCATTGGTAGGATTAGGTGATCTTCTCCTGAAAGAATTTCTATTTTATCTCCGCATAAATCCTGAATTCTTATCATTTGTTCAAGACTTCCTGTCGCTTCCTTTACAGCTACAATTTCAGGCAGTTCAGCCAGTTTTGCGATTGTTTCCGCTTCAATATTTGTTCCTGTTCTTCCAGGCACATTATAAAGCATTATAGGAAATTTTGCTTCTTGTGCAATTGTTTTGTAGTGCTCATAAAGTCCTCTTTGACTTGGTTTATTGTAGTATGGGCAAGTGCTTAACGCTGCATCTGCTCCCAGTTCCTTTGCGTATTTTGTAAGTTCTATCGCTCTTGTTGTATTATTTGATCCTGCCCCTGCGATTACCTGTATTCTCCCTTTCACTTCTTCCACAACTATTTTTATTACTTTTTCATGTTCTGCGAATGTCAAAGTGGGAGCTTCTCCAGTCGTTCCGCAAGGTACAATTCCAGATGTACCATTTTCAATGTGATAATTTACCAATTCTCTTAATTTATCTTCATCCAATTCCGTTCTATTATTTTTAAATGGCGTAATTAGCGCCACATACGAACCTTCAAATTTCATTTTATCCCTTCTTTCCTTAATTTAACTTCCTAAATTAGAAATTTAATTATCTTTGATATTTATACATTCCTTCAGCTATTTTTTCACTAGGTCCTGTCATAAATACATCATTTTCTCCACCTTCGTACTCAATAACAAGCTGCCCTCCTGGAACTTTCACATTTACCTTATCATCTACAAAATCAAAAGTTTTGGCAAGTACAGCCGAAGCTGTAGCCCCAGTTCCACAAGCCAATGTTCTTCCTGCTCCACGTTCCCAAGTGATTACTTCTATATGCTCCCTGTCATACACCTTTACAAAGTTTACATTGACTTTTTTGGGAAATAAGTCAGTATAATTTTCAATTTTTTTACCAAGCTCATCAATGTTATAATCTGCAAAGTCATTTACAAATATTACAGAATGGTCAGTTCCCATAAAAATATATGAAATTTCAATTTCTTTTCCGTCAATATTAATTTTTTCTCTTAAAAACTGCTCTTTTTGAATATTTATTAATTCTGTTACATTAAAAACAGGGTTTCCCATATTTACTCTTGCTGTAAAATCATCCTTTTCCTCATCGTAATTTACTTGTATTGTCAAATCGCCAGGAACTGTTTTTACAGTAAATTCGTTTCCTTCAACCAGGTGATTGTTTACAAGATAATGTGAAAAACATCTTATTCCATTTCCACACATTGGCGCCTGACTTCCATCTCCATTAAAGAAAAACATAAATGGCATACTTGCCACATATTTTAAAATAATCAGACCATCCGCACCCACTCCATAATGCCTGTCACAAATCTGACTAGCAAATTCCCCATATTCAGGTATTCCTTTTTCAATAAGATCCTTCTCAGCAACAATAATAAAATCATTTCCTGCACCTTGATACTTCTCAAATTTTAACATCTCAAAAACCTCCATTATTTTTTTATATTCTAAATTTAATAATCTTTGAATTGCTTCAAAACATATCTTAAAATCTTTTACAAATCAAATTCCTTCGCAAATAACTCAGCCACTTTTTTTCCCATGACTTCGTCTACAACTAATGAAATACTGATTTCAGAAGTAGAAACCTGATGGAAACTTATGTCATTTTCTGAAAGGATTCTAAACATCTTGGCAGCAACTCCAATGTTGCTTATCAGCCCGATTCCTACTACAGAAACTTTTGTAATGTAAGGATTTATTATGAACGATGTTCTTGGAAATTCTGCTTCTATTTCTGCACCAATTTTTTCAAGTGCGGCAATGTCTGTTTTTGGACAAGTAAAGGCAAAACTTCCGTGATGGCTTGTTACGTCATTTTGACTTATTATGTCAATATTTATTCCATTTGCTTCGGCTTTTTCAAAAATTTCATACACATTTTGTGCATTTGTTGGGATTTCCTCTACGTTTACCATTACCATATTTTCATTGATTGATACTCCAGTTATTACTTTTTGCTCCATTTCCTTATTCTCCTTTGTTTTTTCTACTGACGTTATAATCGTTCCGTTTTTTTCTCCAAGCGATTTTCCAACGTAAATTTCTACACCATATTTGCTTCCAAGCTCAACTGCTCTTGGCTCCATTACTCCAGCTCCTAAAAAAGCCAGCTCCATCATTTCATCATAAGAAACAACTGGCAATTTTTTGGCATCTTTATAAACTCTTGGATCAATTGAGTAAATTCCATCTACATCTGTGTAAATTTCACATTTCCCTCCAAGTGCAGCCGCTAGAGCAACAGCCGATGTATCAGATCCTCCACGTCCCAAAGTTGTCACATCTCCAGCTTCATTTACTCCCTGAAATCCAGCTACAACTACAATTTTCCCTTTTGATAAATGTTCCTTTATCTCTTTTCCGTTAATGTCCTCAATTCTGTTTTTTGTATAATGTCCGCTCGTTTTTATTCCAGCCTGAGCTCCTGTAAGCGAGATAGCTTCGTATCCAAGCGTCTGTAAAGCAATGCTAAGCAATGCAATTGTCTGCTGCTCTCCAGTTGACATTAGCCTGTCCATCTCCCTCAAGTCAGGTTTATCGGTAATTTCGTGAGCCAATTTTATTAGGGCATCTGTAGTTTTTCCCATTGCTGAAACCACGACAACCACATCGTTTCCAGAATCCTTCACACTTCCCAAATATTTTGCGATATTCATTATTTTCTCCGTTGTAGCAACCGAAGTTCCACCATATTTATGCACAATAATCACAGTAAATTCACCTCTTTCTTATTTTTTATAAATCAAAAATTTCATCATTTCTAATTAAATCATCCAATGTTTCTCTCTTTACCGCAACTTTAGCTTTTCCATCCTTTACGAATACAACTGCTGGTCGCATCATTCTATTATAGTTGCTTGACATTGTGTAACAATATGCTCCTGTTGTCGTTACTGCCACAATATCTCCAATTTCTGTTGCTTTTGGCAATTTTCCTTTTTCAATGATAATATCCCCTGATTCACACAGTTTTCCTGCCAAAGTTATTTCTCTTACATCTGTATCATTTAGCTTGTTTACAACTCCAGCCTCATATTCCGCTTGATATAATGCTGTTCTTATATTATCCGACATTCCTCCATCTATAAATACATACGTTTTTCCGCCGACTGTTTCCTTAATTCCTCCAACTTCGTACAAAGTAGTTCCAGCATTTCCGACAATACTTCTTCCTGGCTCAATACAAAGTTCCTTAAATCCAATCTGATATTTAATTTCCATTGCTTCTGTATATGTTATTATTTCACTCAGAACCTCCTCTATCGGTTTCGGATCATCTCCTTCCTTATAGTAAACTCCAAATCCTCCACCCATATTTACTGTGTGAACTACTATTCCCAATTCCTTTTTCAATTTATCCAAATATTTAAAAATCTCATCTAGAGCAAATATAAAGAACGCCGATTGGAAAATTTGTGAACCGATATGCGTATGAAATCCTTTAAATTCTATCCATTCGCTATCATTCAGCCTTTTAATTATATCAAATAAATTATCCTGAAACAATGAAATTCCAAATTTTGAAGTAAGTCCTGAAGTCTTTATATAATGATGCGTATGTGCCTCTATTCCTGGATCAATTCTCACAAGCACAGCCTGCTTTTTCCCTTTCTCACGGCAAATTCTCTCAATTTTATCAATTTCATCTTCATTATCAACAACAATTGTATCAATCCCAAATTCGACAGCCATTTCAATTTCATTTACCAATTTATTATTTCCATGCAAATGCACTTTATTCATTGGAAATCCTGCTTTATGAGCAGTATAAAGTTCTCCGCCCGAAACAACATCCAAATCCAGCCCTTTTGATTCAACCAGTTTAATCATCCCCGTTGACAAAAACGCTTTCCCAGCATAAGCAATTCTTGTATTAAATCTCGTTGACTTAAATGCCTCTTTCATTTTATCTATCGTTGTTTCAATAAGTTCCTGATCCATCACATAAAGTGGCGTTTTAAATTCTTTCACGAGTTCAACTGTATCTACTCCTCCTATTGATAAATTACCATTTTCATTAACTTTCGACGTTCCAAATAATTTCATATTTCCACAGAAACTTTTTAAAAATAAAAAATTTCCTTCTCCTTTCAGTATTTTTGTTTTTTTGGATAATAAAAAATGCCGATAACAAGCATCAGCATATAAAACATATATCTAAAAATTTTTATTTAAAACTAAAAAACTTAAAAAATTTATATGAATTATATCTGACAGCTCCCCATTATCCTTTGATAATGACAGTCCTATGGATATTCTCCATAGCCCCAGCAATAAAGATAGTCAATCCCTACGCTTCGGCAATTATTCCTTTCAACTTATTTCACAGAATCGACTTTTCTCCGTAAATTTACTTTTAATAATTGCACCTCTATCACATAATATTTATTATTATAACTAATTTTTTCACATTTGTAAAGTTTTTTTCAAAATTTTATATATAAATATATTGACAATTCAAATTTTATAAGGTATTGTTATTACAGACGGAAGGTAGAAGAAAAATGAAAACATTAATGCTTTTATTATTTTTGTCAGCATTAACAATAAGCTGTACGGTGTGGTATTTAAGAAATTGTTCTTACTATGAAGGAGACAGACTGTATTATAATTCAGTGAATGATACACCTTGCACTTCTTTAAATAAAAAAATTGAAAGAAATAGAAAAAGAGGTTATTAAGATATATTAAAAAATAAATTCAATCAAATTTCTAATTATTCAAGACTATTCTTCTGAAGAGTGGCTTGCTCTGCAGCTATAAGACGACGGGGCTCTTCACCTAAAGACAATACTTAACCTACGTTCAAGATATGTTGTATTCGACTCGTTGCTACTCTTAAAGAGGTGTCCGTACTACTCGCTACACCTAAAAGGGTCTTCAATTCTTTTACATTTAATTTGTCCATTGCTATATTATGTTTCTCCTGTTTGGCTATATATTTTTTTATTGTTGCTTCATTTAAGCCTACTGTACTTATATAATATCCTTATGACCAGAAATGTCTGTTTCCAAATTTATATTTTAAGTTTACATGCTTGTCAAACATCATCAATATACTTTTTCCCTTCAGATATCCCATAAAATTTAATACACCTATTTTCAGTGGTATGCTTATCAGCATATACAGGTGATCTTTCATCAAATGTCCTTCTATTATTTCAACTCCTTTATACTCATATAATCTTATTAAAATTTTTCCCACACTTTTTCTGTATTGACTATATATAATTTTTCGTCTATACTTAGATGTAAATATATATGTTACTTACACATTTATTTAGTATGAGACAGGCTATTAGTTTTATTAACCAAACACCTTCCTTTCATTAATAGTAACTTGAACAACGCTATTATAATGAAAGATGTATTTTGTTGCAAACTTATGTTTTCGCACTTGCTATGCGGATGGTTTTATGTTTCGCACGCTTTGCGTACTCAACTAACTAAAGTCAATAACAAAAAAGAGGAAACCAGCTACAATATAAATAATCGCTAAATCCTATTGAAAAGTGCTTCCTCAATAATTAGGGGATCAGATTCCTTCTCGCTTGTAAAGAGTTTTTTTATTTTTTTAATTCCGTTTGAACAGCAGTTCAAACTGTTTATCGCAAAGGCTTTTGAAACAATCTTTAGAATTTATGTCAAAAGAGTTGATGTTAGCTTTTTCCATTCCAACGAAAGAAAAGTATGAATTTATAGTAAAACCTATTTAAAACTGAACTAA
>NZ_KI271309.1 GCF_000469385.1 Leptotrichia sp. oral taxon 879 str. F0557 | reverse complement strand
AAAAAATTTGCTTTTTTCATAAATAGTGTTATACTGAAAGTAAAGGATAAATATATTTCAGGGAGGATATTATGAAAAAAATATCAATTGTAAATAACAAGGGTGGTTGTGGTAAAACAACAACTGTTTTCAATTTAGCACACTATTTTGCAAAACAGGGATTAAAAACTTTGGCAGTAGATACGGATCCACAACTTAATCTTTCCACAAATTTTGGAGTAAATGTAAATGAATTAAATTTTTCATTGGGAGATTACTTGCTTGAAAGAGCAAATGGCTTCCAACCTGAAATGCTAAATGAAAATTTATATTTAATAAGTGCAGGTCCTGAAGCAGAAAAAGATATGGAAGAATTAAAAAATCAAGGACCATATTATTACCAATTATTGAATAATTTTTTAGAAAATTTATCAGAAAATTATGACGTTGTAATATTTGATACAGCTCCAGCATTTAACGCTTATACAACTTCAGCAATTTATACTTCAAGTGTTTATCCTGTAATATTACCTGGAATAAATGAACTTTTAGGGCTTAATGCTACGATTAACTTTACACAAGGATTAGGAAAGGATATTTCAGGAATTATATTAATTAGAAAAGAAAAAACAGCATTGTCAGATCAGATACAGGAACAGTTGCAAGAAGAATACAAAGATTATTTGTTAAAAAATATAATAAGAAAAAATGTAGCTCTTTCTGAGTGCATTGTTACACATCAGTCAATATTTGACTATTCAAAAAATGCAAATGGAGCAAAAGACTATAGTAACTTAGCAGAAGAAATAATGAAAAAAGAGGGTATAAGATGAGTAAAAAATTTAATTTAGATCTTAGTAAAATTAACAGTAAAAAAGTTCCAGCAGTTGCAAAGGTTGAAAGTATTTATGATATAAATTATGAGGAACTTGATATATCGGGAATAGAAAAAGAAAAACTTATAAAGTATGAAAACGACATAACTTTCCATAAAGAAAAGTCAATGGAACATATTTTTAAATATTCAAAAGCAATATTTGAAGCCAATCAAATTTTTTCAAATAAAGGAAATGGATTTTTTGGAAAATGGATAGAAAAATTAGGTGTAGATAGGGATAGTGCAAATGTAGCAATAAGAAAATATTCCTTATACTTAAAATATCAAACTAAGGGACTTGAAGAGCCTGAAAAAGTTTTGGCATTATCTAACAGAACTGTAAAAACTTTAACAGGGCAAAAAAAAGATGACTTCAAAGAAACTGAAATTATAGAAGTAATTACATCAGATAATCCAACTTCAAAATTAAAAGAGATAGAAGAACAGAAAGAAGCAATAAAATTATCCGATATAGAAGAAAAAAGAATTTTTTTAATAAGAGAGAAAGTAAAAAGACAGCATTTGATAAAAAAAATAAGAGAAGAAATTAGAGATATTGAGGAAAAAATTAAATCTTTAAATTAAAAGTTCATAGCGACAATGACTTACAGATTAAAAACTCATAGTAGTGATGATGAAGAGCAGTTCTAAAAGGCTGCTCTTTTAATATGGAAATAAATTATTTTTACTTTGAATTTTGGCTTTAACCGAAACAACAAATTTTTACTAAATTTTTTCAGATGAAGCTGGCAGAAAAATGATTCGGCTTTGCGAAGTGGAACGCTCGCATTACGAACTCATTTTTTTGCCTGAAAAGCCCTCGGCGTTTGAGAGCTCGGCAGTAATTTTTGAAAAAAATGACAGGCGAGCCATTCATTTTTAATGAATGGAGGAGCTTTGCAAAGGGCTTTGTCCTCTTGCATTGCGACTGGCCGATGCAGAAATTGAACAGTCAAGAAACCTCCGATTTGCAAAAAAAATTGTAAAGAAGTATAATTAAAATAAATTGAAAAATGGAGAAACATTTTTTGATAAAAGGGGGAATAAAAATGGCTGAGATTTCAGCAATAAACAATTTCAAGAAATACAATTCTGGATCAGGCAGGAGCAGCATTAACAATGTAGTCAGGGAAGCATTCCGTGAACTTGAGAAGTTTAAGAACAATGTCAATCAGGAACTGACACAGTTTAACAAAATCCTTGACAAGAATTTATCTGTCCTTGAACAGCAGTATTATGATACAGAAGTTGACAGCAGGAGCAGGGATGTGGTAAGCGTCGTATCGCAGGTGCAGACAGGAAATTTTGAAGCAAGGAATGGAGTGGATTTGACATATATACTTTCCCTTGAAAAGTGGGAGCAGTATTACAAGGAAAATCTTGAGTTCTTAAATAAAAAATTTGGTAAAAATGCTCGTTGTGTATATGCAGTAATTCACTTTGATGAAAGCACGCCTCATTTGCAGTCAATGTGGACTTTTTCAGAAGAGAATAATCAGAAAGA
>NZ_KI271308.1:13415-21943 GCF_000469385.1 Leptotrichia sp. oral taxon 879 str. F0557 | reverse complement strand
TATATTAGCAATTCTTTTAGATTTTGGTTATTTTTCAACATTTTTACCAGCTTCTTTCATAAGATATCTCAGTAATATTATACCCTTTTTTTTCAGATTTTTTCATGCGTTTGTCGTGATACAAAGTTTACTGAATTTTTAAACTTTCTTTTTTTATTGTCCTCTAATATTTCATATTTTAATTTTTACTATTTAATAAAAATTCCCGACTCTTATCTATTTCATTTTTTAGCCAGTATAATTTTAAAATTTAAAAATATTATTTAAAATATATTTAAAAAAAATTCTATATCTATGTATAAATTTTTTCTATTATTTTTAAATTAATTTATAATCTTATTAATGTTTTTTTATTTTTTTTAGGATTGTTCATTGTTGCAAATCCTTATATTGCAAATTTTTCAACAAAAAACTTTTAATTTCCCACTTATAAACTCAATTGTTACATCTATATTTTTCCCTTCTTCCCCATCAATGCTTACGTCAATTTCTTCTGTAACTTTTTTTATTTCGCATTTTTTGGCTTGTAAAGTTCGGATGTAATCGTTGTTTGTTAGATTGCTGTTCATTAAATCTATTAGGATTTTTGGAATATCCAGCGGGTTGTCAATGTTTTTTACGATTAGAATATCCATAAATCCGTCATTCATACTGGCTTCATCAATTACGTTTTCAAATCCTCCAACACTTTTCCCATTCAGAATTGCATATAAAATAGCCTTTTCCTTAATTGTTTCATTCCCATCCAGCACAATTTCCAAGTCAAAAGTCTTTATATTTGTAAGTTCTCCAAGTCCATTTATATAATAGGCGACTTTCCCAAATGTTTTTTTCAGTGCCTTGTCTGTATTGTAGGAAATTTTAGTAAATAGTCCTCCAGCATACGAAGACAAGAACACAGTTTTTCCATTAATTAATCCAAAATCAATATTTTTGGCAGTTTTATCTGTAATTTTTTCTATCCAGTTCCCAATGTTTTCTTCGATTTTCAATGCTTTCGCAAAGTCGTTTGATGTTCCTGTCGGAAATATTGCAACTTCTGGAAATTCAATATTTTTAGAATAAAGTTCGCTTAAACAACGGCTTAATGTTCCATCTCCACCTGATAAAATCAAAATATCATATTTTTCATTTTTTAAAATTTCTGTAAACAGGTCATAATCCTTATTTATACTATAAAGTGTCAATGTAATCCCTTTTTCCAGCAGTTTTGTCGTGATTAAATCAAAATTGCTTAAAATCATATTGGCATTTCCAGATTTTGGATTGTAAACCAAAATAGCCTTTTTTAATTTTTTCATATATTCTCCTATTTTTTTAATTCATTATTTGAAAGAGTTTATAAAATCTTATTAATATTATATTTTTTATATTCTTGTCACATAGATATTATCTCACATCACTTTTTTTATAATTTTTTAACAATAAATCAAGATTTCTTGCTATTCGGATATCTGTATCATTATTTACTTTTACAAAATCTCATTAACCGAATAATCAGAATAAATCTTTTCTCCATCAGTAAGCAACTTTTTCAATTTAATTTTTTCTTCAATCGGTAAATATTCTACAAAAATATTTTTTGCATTTTTTCTCTCCTTCTTCGTTGAATTTTCTAAAAATATTATATTTTCTGGCACTTCAATTTTCGTATCAATCTCTTTAATATTATTTTTATCTAAATCATCTGTTTTTACCAAAAAATCTTCAGAATTTATTATTATGCAAAATCTTTTCTTCTCTTCTTGTTTTACATCTTCACTTAACTTTTCAGTATTTTCCTGATGTTTTTCCACAATATTTTCAGAGTTTTCCACATTCACATTATTTTTAAACTCTATTTTTTCAACTTTTTTATACTCCAGTTGTTTTGGTTCTTCGTTAATTTCACTTTCCACAGCGTTTTTATCTTCTGTCTTATAAAAAATTTCATTTTGCATTGAAAAATCTGTTTTTATAATATTTTCCAACCGTTCTATATCTTTGTAATTATAAAATAATGTAAACGGATAGTCATTTTCAGAATATTCTTCATTTATATCAAAATATGATTTTATAAAATTGTTAAAAGCTGGCTTTTTATCTGAACTCATTACAATTTGACTTTTTTTATCAGTCATTTTTTTATAATAAATTCCAACTGTTAGTAAAAAGTTTTCAAAATTTGACATTTTGTATTTATATTTTTCATTTTCATCAAAAATATTTTTTATAATCAAGTTTTTATTTTGCTTAAAAAACTGTGCCAGCAATTCTTTAGTCTGTGAATTATACTCCATTTTCCCAATCAAAAATTCTTTTATCTTCTTAAAAATGCCAATTTGCGTGTGATCATAACATTTAAAATTATAATCTCTTTTTATCAGTATATTTACAATATTATGATTTGAAGCCTGCTTCACATTCTCAATTTTCACGGTAAAATTCCAGTTATAATACCGATTTAAAAGTATTAATAAGTTGGAAATGCTGTAATCAAGCCGTCCAATGAATTTTCTTCCTTGAAAAAGCGAAATCTGGTCAAATTCCATTTTCATTGTAATTTTCTTTTCCGTTTCCAGCTCAATATTTGTATAAAATACCGACTTCATCGGGAAAGATGTGTTAAAAAGCGAATGATAATAAGATAAAGTATCGTCCTTCAACTGTGACACCTTCACATCCTCAACATACACTTTCGTATAATATCTATCTTGAAACATTTCCGTCTTTAATTTATAAACAATATCGTAAAACAAATTCTCGTTCAGTTCCTTAAAATACTCGCCAGAATTAAACCAGACAGCATTTCTATTAAAAAATCCCTTTTGCTTTATGTCAAACATTATATGATTTTTATTTTCTCCAATAAACTTTATATTTTCAAAAAGTACGTTATTTGTCCTGAATGTCGGCATTGGATTTCCAAATCCAAATGGCTTTAAAAGTTCTATTATTTGGAAAAATTCGTAGGAAACCTTTTGAATTGGGATTTGCTTATCAATTTCTATTATTTTTACAAAATCCTCTTCCTTTAGTTTTGTTTTTGCAAATTTATTTATTTTTTTCCTAAATAATTCCAAATTTTTTATTCCAATCGTAAATCCAGCCGCTCCAGAATGTCCCCCAAACTTTACAAAAAGTTCAGGCATTGACTGCAACGCTTCCAAAATATTAAAGTTCCCAATACTTCGACACGATCCAACTGCTATTCCTTCATCTTCCTTCACTTCAATGATAATCGCAGGCTTGTAATATTTATCCACAATTTTGGAAGCCGCTATACCAATTACACCGTGATGATATTCAGGCGAATAGTCCACAATCACATAATCTTCCTTCAAATCGCTTTCTTCAATATGTTTTTCCACTTTTTCGACGATTTGATTCTGCAATTCTTTTCGCTCAAAATTCTTATTAATCAATTCCTTTACGATTATCTCAATTTCTCTATCATTATCTGAAATTAGTAATTTTACTACCATTTTTGCATCTTTAAGCCTTCCAGCCGCATTAAAGACAGGTGCTATGATAAAGCCCACATCATACGAATTATACTCAGTTTTCTCATTAAAATCTGAATTTTGCGTACTAAACAATTTATACAGCAAAAATCTAAGCCCCTTATTTTTAGAACGGCTAAGCTGCTCCAGCCCAAACTTAGTCAAAATCCTGTTTTCTTCCACCAGCGGCACAATATCCGCAACTGTACCAATTGCTACTAAATCTAGATATTTATATGCTTTTGCCTTTTTCCCAATTCTTTCATA
The DNA here is from genome assembly GCF_000469385.1 of Leptotrichia sp. oral taxon 879 str. F0557. Classification (GTDB taxonomy): domain Bacteria; phylum Fusobacteriota; class Fusobacteriia; order Fusobacteriales; family Leptotrichiaceae; genus Leptotrichia; species Leptotrichia mesophila. The sequence continues at coordinate 18,194 of NZ_KI271308.1, read as the reverse complement.
AAGACAAAGAATTACCATAAAAATAGTCCCAACTCCCGCTAGAAACTCAAAGGAAAATTCATTTTCAGGACGTTTTGGATTCACAACTGTAATAGCGTCTGGAACTTTATCCCCATGTAAATTATGGTGATCTGTAATAATTATCGGCAAATTTATAGAATTTGCAAACTCCACTTCAGGAAACGCTGTAATTCCACAATCCACAGTAATTACCAAATCTGCCCCAGATTCTTTTATTTTTTTCAATGCTTCATTATTCAATCCATACCCTTCATCCCGAATAGGAATGTAGTAGTTCACATTTTCCGCCCCAAGCTCTTTTAATGCCATATACAAAATAGATGTCGAAGTAATTCCATCCACATCATAATCTCCATATATCCAAATATTCTTCTGTTCCTTTATCGCCTTTTCAATTTCCAAAACTGTCTTTTCCATATCCTGCAGTCCATAAGGATTCTGGATATTTTCAAGTTTTGGATTCAAAAATTCTCTTATTTCCTTCTCTGTAGTTATGCCACGTGAATAAAGTATTTTCAAAATATCATTATCAATTACTGAACTCAAATTTATATTTTCAAAATTCTGTTTTTCAGTCTTACTTTTTTTCAATTTTTTTGTTTTTTCATCATTTTTCTGCTTGTTGTCTCTTTCAATATATTCCCTCTCCTGTCGTGGATTAGGAATAATTTTTGCAGCCCATTTCGTATTTCTCATAGTTTTTTTCCCCTCTTAATAAACTTTTTTGTAACTCTCCCCTTAAATATATAAATAAAAAAATAATTATTAACCTAAATAAACTAAAATAAATTATTTAAACATCTACATAATTTTACCACATTTTTTTATCAAAATAAATGCCAGTTATTCTAATTTTTTTCTAAAAAATAAGAAAAACCCCTAAAATAAAGGGGAATTTCTTTTTATAAAAAATAAATTTTATTTTAATTTTATTTTATTCTTCTGTTGAATAATCCATTGCGGCCATTCGTTTATAGTAGTTCCAGTTGTCTTTGGCATTCTTTAAGTTTGCTTCAAGCAATTCTTTGGCTTTTTCAGGAAATTCTGCGGCTAGAGTTGCATATCTTCGTTCTCCTAGCAAGAAATCTTCGTATTTGTCCCAAGCAGGATTTCGTGTATCTAACTGCAGTGGATTTTTCCCTTTTTCAGCGAGTCTTGGATCATATCTGAAAATTGGCCAGTATCCTACTTCTGTTGCAAGTTTTTCTTCTGTCTGGAATTTACCCATTCCAGCTTTTATTCCATGCTCTATACAAGGTGAATAAGCAATTATTATTGATGGTCCTGGATAAGCCTCAGCTTCTCTTACTGCTTTTAGTGTCTGATTTTGATTTGCACCCATCGATACTTTAGCAACATAGATATTTCCATAGGTCATTAGTATCGCAGCTAAATCTTTTTTCTTGACTGGTTTTCCCGATGCTGCGAATTTTGCAACTGCTCCTGCTCTCGAAGATTTTGAAGATTGTCCTCCTGTGTTTGAATAAACTTCCGTATCAAGTACAAGAACATTTACATCATCTCCTGAAGCCAGGACGTGATCAAGACCTCCAAATCCGATATCGTAAGCCCATCCATCTCCACCAAACATCCACATTGATTTTTTTATTAAATATTGTTTTAGCTCCAATATTTCTTGAGTATTCTTTTTTACTTTTTCATTCGGATTTTCGTTATTTTCCTTTTCTAATAAGATTACCAGTTCATCTCGAATTTCAGTAGTTTTATCTCCATCATAAAAATTTTCAGCAAAAATGGTAAATAAATCAGCTAATTCACTTGAAACATCTGCTTTTATTTCTTCCATTCTTTTTAAAATTCTGAGTCGAATTGTATTTACAGCCTGAAACATTCCATACCCATATTCAGCATTATCTTCAAATAGTGAAGAAGCCCATGCAGGCCCACAACCACTTTCAGCAGTCGTATAAGGTGAAGATGGTGCAGAAGCTCCATAAATTGAAGAACATCCTGTCGCATTTGCCACAATCATACGTTCTCCAAATAACTGTGTCACCAATTTAATATAAGGTGTTTCTCCACAGCCTGCACACGCTCCAGAAAATTCAAATAGAGGTTTTGCAAATTGTGAGCCTTTTACAGTATTTTTTCCTAAAATCTTATCTTTGTATGAAACATTATTAAATAAGTAATCTGTGTATTCAATTTCATTTCTTTCAATTTGAGACTGAGTAGATTTCATAACAATGGCTTTTCCACGTGGTGCAGGGCAAACATCTACACAGGCACTACATCCTGTACAGTCTAGAGGCGATACCTGAATCTTATACTCAAGTCCATCCATTCCTCTACCAAGAGCTTTTATTGTAGGCATTCCTTCTGGTGCCTTTTTCATTTCTTCCTCATCAAGCAGAAACGGACGTATTACAGCGTGAGGACATACATAAGCACATTGATTACATTGGATACACATGTCTGGCTGCCATTCTGGCACTTCATCAGCAATTCCTCTTTTTTCATAATGTGCCGTTCCATGCTGGAAGCTTCCGTCAACCATTCCATTTTCTATAATTGAAGAAACTGGCAATTCATTACCTTTCATAAGATTAATCGGATCTGCAATCTTTTTGATAAATTCAGGTTTTGCAGCTTCAATAATTTGCTCATTGACTTCAAGGTTTGCCCATTCTGACAATACCTCAACTTCTTCCAGGCCGTCAATTCCTCTGTCAATCGCATCCCAGTTTTTTTGAACAATATCTTGTCCTTTTCTTCCGTAACTTTTCTCTGCATACTCTTTCATGTATTCTTTTGCTTCTTCGTGAGGAATTACTCCCGAAAGATAAAAGAATGCTGATTGCATAATAGTGTTTGTTCTATTTCCTAATCCAATTTCTTTAGCTAATTTTGTAGCATTTATAATGAAAAATTTGATTTTTTTTCTAGCCAGTTCCCTTTTTATCTCATTCGGAATACTTGGTATCAATTTCTCTTTCTCCCAAATTGTATTTAGCAGGAATGTTCCTCCTTCTTTTAATCCAGAAATCATATCATATTTTCCAAGATATGCAGGTGCCGAACAGGCCACAAAATTAGGTCTTGTAACTAAGTAAGTTGAGTGAATTGGACTTTTACTGAATCTCAAATGAGATCTTGTCACTCCTCCAGCTTTTTTTGAATCGTATGCAAAATACCCCTGTGCATACAAATCTGTCTTGTCTCCAATAATTTTTATCGAATTTTTATTTGCTCCAACTGTTCCATCTGAACCAAGCCCAAAGAACAAACATTCTTTTACATCTTCATTTCCTGTAAACACTTCATCTTCAAGTGCAAGAGATGTAAATGTTACGTCATCAATAATTCCAATTGTAAAATTATTTTTAGGCTCTTTTTGTGCAATATTCTTGAACACTGCTATAATTTGTTCTGGCGTTGTATCCTTTGATGACAGTCCATATCTTCCACCGACAATTTCAGGTGCATTTTCACGTCCATAGTAAAGTGCCTTTACATCCATATATAATGGCTCTCCCAATGCTCCAGGCTCTTTTGTCCTGTCAAGCACAGCAATCTTTTTCACACTTTTTGGCATTGCATCAAAAAAATACTTGCTGGAGAAAGGACGATATAAATGAACATTCAGTACACCTACATTTTCCCCATTTTTATTCAGATAATCCACAACTTCCTTTATTGTTTCATTTACAGACCCCATTGCAATAATAACTCTTTCAGCAGTTTCTGATCCATAATAAACAAAAGGTGCATAGTTCCGTCCTGTCTTTTCGCTAATTTTTTTCATATAGTCATTTACAATATCAGGTACAGCTTCATAAAATTTATTTTGGGCTTCTCTTGCCTGAAAATAAATATCGTCATTCTGAGCTGTTCCCCTTGTTACAGGATTTTCTGGATTTAATGCTCTTTCTCTAAATTCCTGAACAGCTTTTTTATCAAGCAGGCTCTCAAGAAACTCATAATCCATAACCTCTATTTTATTTATCTCATGCGAAGTCCTAAATCCATCAAAAAAATGCATTACTGGCACTCTTGACTTAATTGCTGTTAAATGTGCAATTCCAGCTAAATCCATAACTTCCTGAACCGAACTTGTCGCAAGCATAGTCCATCCTGTCATTCTAGCAGAATAAATATCCTGATGATCTCCAAATATTGATAATGCTTGTGCAGAAATAGCCCTTGCCGCCACGTGCATTACACCTGGAAGCAATTCTCCAGCTATTTTATACATATTAGGTATTTTTAGCAGTAATCCTTGAGAAGCAGTAAATGTCGTGGTCAAAGCTCCAGTTTGTAACGATCCGTGTACAATCCCTGCAGCTCCAGCCTCTGATTGCATTTCCACAACCTTTACTGGCATTCCAAATAAATTTTCCTTTCCGTATGATGCCCACTGATCTACAAGCTCTGACATAGTTGACGACGGAGTAATCGGATAAATTCCAGCAACTTCCGTAAATGCGTAAGCTATATGAGCTGCAGCTTGGTTACCATCCATTGTTTTCATATTTTTTGTCATTTTTCCCTCCAAATTAAAGAATTTTATAATTTCTTTACTTAACTTACATTTATAAAATTCTAGCTATATATAATTATATATTTTCTAATTCAAATTTGCAATTACTTTTTAACTTTTCTTTCTATTATTTTTTATCTCCTAATTTCTATTTATTAATTTTTTTATTCTTATAGATTAGTTTTATTAATAACTGTTTTTTCTTAATTTTATTTATTTTAGTTTTTTTAACGCAGAGGTATCAGACGCCATACCTC
>NZ_KI271308.1:0-13315 GCF_000469385.1 Leptotrichia sp. oral taxon 879 str. F0557 | reverse complement strand
AAAGACAAAACTCGCTTTTAACAAAAGTTATTTTCATCTCATTAAGTTGTTGTCTACTCAAATAAAATAGAAAAGCTCAAACAAGTTGTCTTTTACTGAAAAATTAAAATCTCAAAAATTTATAAAAAATATTTTTGTTTTAATAAAATTACCTGTTATGATTAAACTAAAAATGCTTAAACAAGCCGGGATTGTAAAGGGGATGGCGACTAATCCCCTTTATGTATTCAAAAAAGAAAAACATAAGAATTACAGAAAAATTTTTATTAACAACAATATATTTTCTAAGAATTAAGAAATAGTTATTAGTTTAAATTTTTAAAAATAAATTTAAATAAATTATTTAAGAAAATCATTTTTAAATTCCTTTTTTTGTAGATTTATGCTCAATAATATTTTTTATAATCAGAATAAATATCGAAATTATTACCAAAAGTGAAGATACTGCAAATGCTGATACTATTGACTCTGATGAACCTGATAGGTATAAAGCGTCTATTTCTAGTGGTAAAGTGAATGTTTTTCCTCTCGCTTTTGATAATGCATTTACTGCTCCAAATTCTCCTAATGCTCTTGCTGTACAAAGGATAATTCCGTAAAGAAGTCCCCATTTTATTTGTGGTAATGTTATTTTTCTGAAAATCGTGAATCCGTCTGCTCCCATTAATGCAGCCGCTTCTTCCTCATCTTTTCCCTGTGCATTCAGAATCGGAACGATTTCTCTTGAAATAAAAGGGAAAGTTACAAATACAGTAGCTAAAATTACTCCTGGAATTGCAAACACTATTTTTATGTCAAGTACAAAAAATTTATTTAGATGCTCAATATAAGGTGCTGCCCATCCCATTCTTCCAAAAGTCATAATGAAGGCAAGACCTGCTATTACTGGAGAAATCGAGAAAGGGATGTCTATTAGTGTTGCCAACATATGTTTCCCACAAAATGAAAACTTTGTGAGAAGCCATGCTGCTGCCACTCCAAAAAAAGTATTTATAATTAATGCTGAAATTGTTGCAATTACTGTAACTTTCAACGCTGAAAGAACATACCTATCTGTCAGGCTTTTTATGTAGAATACCCAGCCTTTTTGAAGTGAGTTTATGATAACTGCAACTAATGGCAGTATGAGCATGATTACGATAAATAAAATACTTACTGCTATCAATACATATTTTATAATATTATTTTTTTTATCCATCACTTTTCCCCCTTCCTTAAATATTGTTTGTCCGCTTGAACTGGTTCATTTGAACTAAATTTATTAAAAATAAAAGTATGAATGAAAATATTAGCATAACTAGAGCAATTACAGTCGCTGAAGGATAGTCGACATAATTTAATTTTTGCATAATTACGTAGGAAACAACCTGTGTATGCTCTTTCAAGCTATTTCCTGAAATATAAATTACACTTCCATATTCTCCAAGCCCTCTTGAAAAGGCAAGTCCAAGTCCTGTTAATAAAGCAGGTCTTATTTCAGGGAAAATTACTTTCCAAAAAGTCGTCTTCCCGTCTGCACCTAAGATGTATGCCGCTTCTTCGTACTGATTGTCCAGTTTTTCCAGAATTGGCTGAACTGCTCTTACCACGAAAGGAATTCCTACAAAGATTAAGGCAATTATTATCCCAATGTGAGTATATGAAATTTTTATCCCAATTTTTGCAAAATATTTTCCAACCATCCCAGTATCAGAATACATTTTTGAAAGTGTGATTCCTGCAACTGCAGTAGGCAAAGCAAAAGGCAATTCAAGCATTCCATCTAAAAATCTTTTTCCAAAAAAGTCGTATTTTACAAGCACCCACGCTAAAATTACTCCGAAAACACAGTTTACAGCGGCAGCAATAAATGAACAGATGACGCTTGTAAAAAACGCATTCAAAACTGGTTTTTCTGTTATAAGTTTCCAAAATTCAGAAGGTGATAGGCGAAAGGAGTAAACTAATATCGAGGCCAGCGGAATTAATATCAAGATTGACAGCATTGTCAACGATATTCCAAATGTCAGTCTAAATCCTGGAATTACAGACTGCTCTTTTCTTTTTAAAGCTAATATTCTCATTATTTTTATGCTCCCTTCATAATAATATTTCTAATTTTCATAAATTTTATCAAATAATGCACCTTCATTAAAAAATTTCTCATAGACTTTTTTCCAACCGCCAAACTCATCTATTTTTGTCAGTTTCATTTTTAAGTCAAATTTATTTTCATATTTTTTTAGAATTTTCTGATTGTAGGGTCTATAGCCACTTTCAGCGATTATTTCCTGTACTTTTTCTGAATATAGATATTTCAAGTATTCTGTACTTATCTGATAAGTCCCGTTGCTTTTTGTAACTTTGTCAACTACTGCTACTGTAGGCTGTGCCAAAATACTCACACTCGGATAGACAATCTCATATTTATCAGGATATTCCTTAACCGTAGCAATCGCCTCATTTTCCCACGCAATCAGTACATCTCCCTGATTATTTTCCACAAAAGTCGTAGTTGCTGCCCTTGCCCCCGAATCCATTACTGTCACATTGTCATAGATATTTTTCACAAAATTTTGAATCTTATTCTCATCATTTCCAAATTTTTCACGTCCGTATGACCACGCTGCCAAAAAATTCCAGCAAGCTCCACCGCTGCTTTTCGGATCAGGTGTTATCACTTTTATTCCTTTTTCTGTCAAACTGTTCCAATCCTTAATATTTTTCGGATTTCCTTTTCTTACAAGAAAAACGATTGTAGAGGTATACGGAGAAGAGCTTCCTGGAAATTTGTTTACCCAGCCTTTTTCAAGCAAGTCTACCTTCTCAAGAAGTGCCACATCATTTTCCAGTGCTAAAGTTACCACATCCGCATCAAGCCCCTCAATTACCGAACGTGCCTGTGAGCCTGAGCCTCCATGCGATTGGGAAATTTTCACATCCTGTCCATATTTTTGCCTGTAATATTCTATAAACAGCTTGTTATACTTTTCGTACAGTTCACGGGTAGGATCATAGGAAACATTTACAATTTCCAATTTTTTCTTACTTTTTTCAAATTTGCTATTTTGACGTAGAATGCCAATAAAATATAGTAAAATTCCGATTAAAATAAATATAATTGGTATTTTTAGTTTTTTTATCATAATTTTCCTTCCCCCTTTTTATAAAATCTGTCTATTCAATAATCCGATTAATATTAAATCATATAAAAATTATCCCCACTTACTACTCTTCTGTAAGTTTCAAATTTAGCCCATTTTTTGTGAATTCCCACTTTATTTACATTTTGATTGTAGTCTAAAAGATAATTTTTCATATCTTCCCTAGTTTTAATCTGCAATCCAAATCCTGCTGTGTCTAATATTGGCAGTCCTGTAAAATGATAATCTTCCAATTTAACAATATCAAAAATTTTACAGTCTCGCACTAAAACTGCCGCCTCACTTTCAAGTGATATAATGTCATAATATTGCGGATATTTAAAGCTATCTCCTTTTTGAGGCACTTCATCGCCAACATGGTATGTTTTTTCTTTTGTTCCTTCTTTAGACATTCTCGCATTTTCAAAATCGAAATATAGTTCTTCAAAAATGTATCCGTAAATTTTTATATCATCTTTTTCAAAATAAGGTTTTTCTCCAATTGTATCAATATTTTCCACTACTCCTGCAGCGGCAGTCTGATGTGAAAGCCTGTCAATCAGTATCAATTCTCCCAAAGCCTTATTTTTTTTGAACAAATCAACAATAACTTTATCTGAAAATTCTATTTTGCAAAATGCAATTTCATTTTTTGTGATACTTTGTGTTTCAATTTTTTCTCCTGTATTCACATCAATTTTATAAATAATTTCTTTTAGCACTGCGGGAACTTTTTTCGTTCCAAGTTTTGCCAAATATTCTTTCCCAACTGTCATTTCATCATCATCCATCCACAGAAGTGCTGCTTCAACCGATTTTGCAACTGGAAGATTTTTATTTTTTGTAATAACAGAACCACGGCTCACATCCACTTCCTTGTCCAGCTGAATTGTAACAGCCTGTCCAGAAAATGCTTCTTCTACATTTTTATCTCCATTCAAAATCGTTTTGACAGTCGCAGTTTCATTACTTGGCAAAACAGTGATTTCTTCTCCAGTTCGTATAATTCCACTTTCAATTTGCCCCTGAAATCCTCTAAATTCGTGATTTGGACGGCATACACGCTGGATTGGGATATAAAAGTCTGAATTTTCCTTATTTTCTGTCACATCCACTATTTCCAGATATTCTATAATGCTCTCGCCCTTATACCAGTCCATATTTTCAGATTTTTTTGTAACATTATCGCCTTCCGTGGCACTCACGGGAATTATTTTTATATTTTCTAATTCCAGTTCCTTCGCTAATTCTTTCACTTCATTGACAATTTTATTAAATTTCTCTTCGCTGTATTTTGCTAAATCCATTTTATTTACCGCAAAGACAAAGTGCCGTATTCCAACCATCGAGCATATTCTCGCATGTCTTCTTGTTTGTACAAGTACCCCTTTTGTAACGTCCAAAAGTAAAATTGCCACTTCCGCAAAAGAAGCTCCAACCGCCATATTTCGAGTATATTCCTCATGCCCTGGCGTATCAGCCACAATAAAGCTCCGTTTATTTGTTGTAAAATACCGATATGCCACATCTATTGTGATTCCTTGCTCCCTTTCAGCCATCAATCCATCCAAAAGTAGCGAATAATCGATTGCACCTCCACGTGAACCGACTTTACTGTCTAAAATTAACGCTTCTTCCTGATCCGCATAAAGCAGTTTAGAATTGTAAAGGATATTTCCAATTAATGTCGATTTTCCGTCATCCACACTTCCACAAGTTATAAATTTTAATAATCTTACCATTAAAAATACCCCTCTCTTTTTCTTTTTTCCATGCTTGCCGCTCCGCTGTCCTTGTCAATAACCCTGCTTGTTCTTTCAGATTCCACCGAACTTAACGTTTCATCTATTATTTCCTCCAAAGTTACAGCATTTGACTCCACAGCCCCTGATAACGGATAATCTCCTAAAGTTCTAAAACGAACCATCCTAATTTCAGGCTCCTCACCTTCTTCCAGTTTCATTCTCTCATCATCAACCATTATCAAATTTCCATCCCTTTCCACAACAGGACGTTCTGCCGCCGAATAAAGTGAAACAATCGGTATATTCTCCCTTTGAATATACTCCCAAATATCCTTTTCCGTCCAGTTGGAAATTGGAAAAACCCTGATACTTTCTCCTTTGTTAATTTCTGTGTTGTAAAGCTTCCACATCTCTGGACGCTGATTTTTAGGATCCCAAGCATGTGTCGCATTTCTGAATGAAAAAATTCTTTCTTTTGCACGACTTTTTTCTTCATCTCTTCTACCGCCCCCAAATGCCGCAGTAAATCCATATTTATTAAGCGCCTGCTTCAACGCCTGCGTTTTCATAATATCTGTAAATGAAGCTCCGTGGTCAAACGGATTAATATTTTTTTCAACTCCTTCAGGATTAATATACTCTATCATTTCAATCCCAAGCTCCTTTGCTCTTCTGTCACGAAAATTTATCATTTCCTTAAATTTCCATCCAGTATTCACATGAAGAAACGGAAAAGGCGGCTTTTCAGGATAAAATGCCTTCATCGCCAAATGCAGCATAACCGAGCTATCCTTACCAATTGAATACAGCATGACAGGATTCTCACATTCAGCCGCAACTTCCCGAATAATATATATTGCTTCCGCTTCCAGTTCATCTAAATGAGATAATTCATTCATATTATAAATCACCCTTTCTTTTTTTATTTTTTCAAACTTATGAATAAAAAAATTTAATATATTATATTTTTCTATATTATTACACATTACATTTGTACAGTCAAGTGTATATACAATTTATTTTTAATTTGTGATAAAAATATTTTTTACATCAAACTAATTTGTTTAAAAAAAACTCACTACTCAGATTTAGAATAGTGAGAAAAAATACTGCTACATAGCATTATTTTGTATCAAAAAGAATAATACTATAATCAGTATTGTTATTTTTATATACCGTAGCATTTTTGCACCTCCTTTTTACGGAGATACTTAAAATAAGAGATCAAACTTATTTTTAAGCCACTTACATTATATAATAAAATTAATCTAAATTCTACAAAAACTCAAAAAATCATTTTTTTTATTAAAAATTACTATTGTTTTTTTCTCTAAAATGTTGTATAATTAATATAACAAAATACGTAGCATTTTTGAAAAAAGATCAACTTAGGCTATCTCATAATTGGGGTAGCCATTTTTATTATTCATTATATTTATCAATATTTATTCGCATCTTTCCTGTTTATATCAATTTCCTCCACAGTTCCGTCTCTTTTTTCAATAATCCATTTCAGAACATCTCCTTCTTCCTTAGTTGTCATTGTGCTTCCATTTCCACCAATATCTGCCCCAAGAAAAAATGAAATTGCCTGAACTGGGCATTCCTTCACGCAGGAAACACAGCCCCAGCAATCTTTCGGATATTGCATAACCGCCTTTTCAATTTTCATGTCATCCACTTTCTGCATTTCAATTAAAGTCCCCGGACATACCAGCGTACATTTTGTACATCCTATACACACATACGGATCAATTACTATGCTCATATTTCTCCTCCTTAACAATTTCCCTCATAAATACTTCCAGTTCTCCGTTAACTAACCTCGAATTCACATATTTAAAATAGTTTTCGTCAGTTTCAGGATAATCCAGATTTTCATTAAACGAATGCCATCTCGTTTCCTTTCTGAAAAAAAGATGCTCAATTAGCGATTTACACACTATCAATCTCTCTTTCAGCTCATAAGCAAACATTAAATCATGCATATTTTCTGCCGAAAGCTCATCAGAAAGCTCTATAAGCTGATCAATTTTCTGTTTTGCCAAATTTAGCTGCTTTTCATTAAATTGATAGTTTGTTGAGATTCCACCTGCATATTCATCCATAATTTTTTGCATTCCTTCTTCCATATCTTCCGTTGAAAATCTTTTGGCTTCTGTATTTCTTATTTTTTCATACTGCTTAATAATTTGATTCTTTTGTTCATTCAAGAAGTTTTCCACATTTTCATCAATTTTTCCACAATTAATATTTTTTTTATCAGCTAACTTTGAAATTATGTCAAGCGCCGCAATTTCACCTTCAGCCAGTGCACCTGTAACATATTTCTGCGGACAACCTCCAGCTATATCTCCAGCTGCATAAAGTCCATTAATTGTAGTTTCTCTATTCGTATTTACCCAAAAGCCGCTTGCAGTATGCCCACCGACAATATACGGCTCTGTCCCTTCAATTTCAACATCCTGCTCACTCGGATTCTTTCCGCTTTCAATCCATTTTAATGTCTGACTTGGCGCCATATTCAAATATGCCTTTAACAAACTTTCACTTTCTTCTTCACTAATTCCACTTGTCTTCAAGTAACAAGGTCCATTTCCAAGTTGATTTTCACGCACGGTCCCATAAACACGCTCACTCGTTGTAAGCCCATATTTATCCTCATAAACCATCCCTCTTGAATTTACCTGTTTCGCTCCAACTCCTTGGGCAATCGTTCCAACTGGCGCAATTGTATCCTTACATCTCAAAGCAATAAATCTCATCTCAAAAGTTGTCATTTCTGCTCCAGCCAGAATTCCCATCGCATATCCCGCTCCAGTATTAAATGGCGGATACCACATCTTATGCCTTGAAAATCCAGGATTATTAGGCTTATAAAGTCCAGCCGCTCCTCCAGTCGAAATTATCACTTTTTTCGCCCTAATCACAAATACTTCTTCTTTTTTTATAGAAAATCCAACCGCGCCATAAACTTTTCCGTCCTTCACAAGTAAATCCGTAATATTAAGTGTATTCAGAACTCTCACATTTTTTGTTTTTTTCACAGCATCAGCAAGTATCGGCTTAAAATTTTCTCCATTTATTTTTATATTTCTATTTCCACGTGCAACATACTCTCCATTCTCATCTTTCAAAATCACAAGCCCCAACTTTTCCACTTCAGCGGTAATCTCATTAAATCTATTCGCAGCAGTAATTAACAAATCGTGCCGCACAATTCCATTGGCATCCTTTGCCGCGTAATCCACATAATCCTGTGGCACACGTCCTTTCACATTATACGCATTTATTGCATTAATCCCAGCCGCAAGACACCCGCTCCTCTTAATATTCGCCTTCTCTGCCACAATTACCGATAAATCAGAATTTTTTCCAAGCGTAATAGCTGCATAACATCCAGCAGTTCCCCCACCAATAATCAATACATCCGTTTCCAATTCCTTTATTTCAAGTTTTTTTCTTTCTTTATTATTTTTGTCCTCCTTATTCTCTGCCATAAAATCACCTCTTTTATTAATTTTAATGATATTAGCTACTCCATTCAATACTATTAAACTGTATTATTTTTCTTTTTTTATTTATCAATATTTTGTTTTAAAATCTTTTTAATCAAATTAATTTTCATAATTAAAAATGTCGTGATTTTTTGGAAATAAAAATTATTGTCTGAGCGAAGCGAGTTTCATTTTTGTTTCCAAAAAATGCTTAGACAAGCCGGGTTTGCAAAGGGGATGGCGACTGTTTCCCTTTGCTTTATAAAAAAGAAAAAACTTAAAAATTACAGAAAAATTCTCTATTAATCATAATTTCTTTGAAAAAATTTATATAAAAACATTTTTAGATATTTAAAAAATCTTTTTTCAGTTTTTTTAAATAACGACATCATTTTGATTTCTTGTATTTTCATTTTCCACAATTTCCACTTCCTCATTTTTCCCAAAAACATAGGCACGATATATGTAAATATTGACTTCTTCTCCCACAGATACCGTATCTTCCTCTATTTTTCGGTTTCCTTTTATCAAAATTCCGTTTATTCGTACGCCAATTTCTACTTCTTTTCCACGAAATAATGTATATTTAACAATTCCGTTCTCTGTTGAAGCTGAATATCTAAATTTTTCATTTGCCTTTATAATACTTACGTTTTCTGGACGGATTATTGCTTTTTGTCCATTTTTCAAGTTTTCAAAACCTTTAAATCTGTTTATATTTTCCAGTTCTATTGGGTTTCCCATAAATTTGGCTACAAATGCTGTTTTGGGATTGGAATAAATTTCTTTTGGACTTCCAATTTGTTCGATTCTTCCTTTATTTGTTACAATGATTTCATCCGCCACTTCTATTGCCTCTTCCTGGTCGTGTGTTACAAAAATGCTCGTAATTCCCACTTTATCAATTGTTTCACGTAGCCAGTTCCGAAGTTCCTGCCTAACTTTAGCATCAATTGCAGCAAAAGGCTCATCTAACAGCAATAATTCAGGATGAGGAGCTAATGCCCTTGCAAATGCCACTCTTTGCCGCTGTCCTCCTGAGAGCTGGTTTGGATACCGTTTCCCAAGTCCTTTTATATTCACAAGCTCCATCAGTTTTTCCACACGTTCCTTTATAATGGACTTTTTCACTTTTGCAATCTTTAATCCAAATGCAATATTGTCAAACACAGTCATGTACCGAAATAACGCATAATTCTGAAAAACAAAGCCAATTCCCCTTTTACTTGGAGAAACATCATTTACAACTTTTCCGTCAATTATAATCTCCCCAGTATCAGGTGTTTCCAGTCCTGCAATCATCCGTAAAATCGTGGATTTTCCACTTCCGCTTGGTCCTAGCAAAGCTACCAGCTTTCCTTTTCTAATCCCTAAATTTATATTATCTGACGCTTTGTAGCTATTATACATTTTGTTAATATTTTTTAGTTCCACATACATTCATCTACCACGCCCTTTCCATATCAGCTTTACGGAAATCATTGAAATCAACCACTTCAAGTTCAAATTCCTTGTATTTCTCTATCAGCTCAATAAACCTTTCTTCATGTACAAACTCTTCAAATTCAATGTTTTCCTCTTTTATGATGTTTGCAATGTCCTCAAGAAAATACGGAATTTTACTTGCCTTTATTTCTCCCACGATTTCATTCAGTTTGACAGTTTTACCTGTAAATTCTCCTCTTGCAAAAATTGCAAAGTATTCTCCGTCTTTTTTTCTTCTTCCGCTAAATCCAAGTTTTGCTATCTGCGGTGTCGCACAGGAATTTGGACATCCAGCAATCTTTATTTGTGGCAAATAATTTGTAAGCTCCCTCTTTTCCTCATTTTCAAAATATTTAAAAATATAGTCCAGTATCGGCGGAGTATCTAAAATTCCAACATTACAAGTTGTACTCCCAATACACGAGTATGAATTAAAAAATTCGTTTTCGCCATAATATTCTTCCATAATTTCTCTTAATTTTAAAACATCTTCTTTTTTCAATCCTCGAACCAGAATACTTTGAAAACTTGTAAGTTTCAATTCAATTTTATAATCAAGGCTTTTTACAAACTTAATCAATTTTTCTCCATCTTCCTTGTAAATATTTCCTCTGGCAGGTCTTAAATAATACCCATATTCTCCTTTACGCTTTCCTACCACGATATTTTCATTATTTTTCACAAATTCATCATTTTTAACATTTTCATCCGTATTTTCTCCTTCAGAAAATGTTTCTATCTTTTCTAATTCTTTTTCCTTATCCAAAATTTCTCTTTCCTCAAGTAATTTTTTCGTATAAACTCTAAGGCTATCCCCTTTTTCAACATAGAAGTTAGAAATATATTCATTACATAATTCTAAAAATTTTTCTTCTCCCAAATTTAGCATAATGTAACGAAGCCTTGCTCTTGCACGAATTTTACGATTTCCATGATCATTAAACACATTTCTTATTGCATGAATATAATATAAAAACTCATCTTCCTCGATAAATTCCCTCAAAATAATAGCATTAGTTGAAATTGGTCCAATTCCTCCGCCAACATATACTCGAAATCCCTTTTTTTCATCTTGAATTACCGCCTGAAATCCAATGTCATTTATTTTTACATAAAGTGAATTTTCTTCCTTATTTGAAAAAGCAATTTTATATTTTCTCGGCAAATGCATAAATTCACGTCCATTTAAAATATAATCTGTCACAATTTTTGCATGAGGTGAAACGTCAAAAACTTCTTCTTCAAATCCAGTTGTTTCAGGAGTAATTACTGCTCTTGTAGAATCACCACAAGTCGCTTTCGTAAAAAATCCTCTTTTCGAAATAGCCTCCAATAAGTCTGGCAAATTTTCCTTTTCTATTCCATGTAGCTGAAAATCTTGTCTTGTCGTAAGATGAAGCCTTTTATCACAATACTTCTGCACAACATCTAATAAATACTCAAAGTCCTCAATGTCGATTTTACTTTCAAAAAAACGAGGTCTTATCATATACGTCCCTTTTTTTCTTCCCTCTGTATAAAGTGCAAATGAAGTCCTAACTGCATTCCATTCCTTCTCCTTTTCAGGATCAGTTAAAGCTTCCCTTGTCAAATTTATAATAAACTCCAGCTCTTTTTTCTCTCTCTCAGCCTCATAATCCTTGATTTTTTCATAATTATTCAATTTCATATTCCAACATTCCTCTCTTCTTCACAAACCAAAAATTTCACCAATATTATTTGTATATACAATTATTTTAACATTTTTTGAAAAAAACTTCCATAATTAATATTATTTTGATATTCAAAATTTATAATTTATTTTATAATTTTACCTAAAAAATATTCTCAATTAACGATTTTTATTTGACTTTTTAAATAGGTATCTATAAAATTGAAACAAATTTTATAAAAAAGAAATCTTTAATCTTCTAGTCTGACAATTCGATTCAAAGAAATAAAAAAGTTTGCTTATTTATCAATTTTAGTATATAATATATTAAGATAACTTAAAAATTTGAATCATTGTAACAAAATCTACTTTTTAGTTATTATTTAAAAATAAAAAAATAAAAATTTTGAGGTGATTATAAAAATGAGAAAATTAACATTGTTTTTTATGACATTAATTTTATTTAATTTGTCATTTGCAGCGGAAGATACTACTTTTACCTTCCAAGGATTTAGTCCTGTTTCTCCAAGTGTTGTAAAATCGACAAAAAGAGTGAAAGTCTTAGGAAAATCAAGAGTTTCATATCCAATGTTTTTTGGTAAAAGTGGAAATATTACTAAAAATATGAACAAAAACATGGAGAAATTCATTTCGGACTACAAATCTTCAAGAAATAAAATTTACACAGTTACTTCTGAAGTTAAAGGTGATAATAGTGCGTTCGTAAGCGTGTTGTTCACAGTAGAAGAAAAAGACACAAAAACTGGTGAAAAAACAACATCTTATGATGGAATTTCATTTAATGTAAAAGATGGAAAACCATTAAAATTAAAGGATGTCCTTGTAGATGGATTTAATGACGCATTGACAGATGCTGTTAATGATAAGTTTAGACAGTTTGGACTGCCTCAAGTAGACAAATTTGATGCTGTTTCTAAAAAACAAAACTTCTACTTAGAAAATGATTCATTGGTTCTAATATATAATCAAGGAGAAGGTACAAACTTTGCTGATGGACAAGTGTTTATTCCATTTATACTAACTGATTTAATAGGAATTTTAAAATAAATATAAAAAACTTTATATCAAAATTATCTTTCAAAAGGTGGTCTGCATTGGCAACTATAAAGTCATTAAGTCTCTCATTTTATCTAAAATAGCTGGTTAATTCTCTTTTTACTAAACTTGTTTCGAATTAAAGAATAATATCAGGAAACAATAATACTCGTGATAAATAATGATAAAAAAATAAAACTATCAGAAAAATTTTGATATACGTAAATTGAATAAAAAAGGGCTGTCTCAAAATGATTAAAATCTTGAGTTCAGCCTCTATTTTTTATCTAAATTAAAAAATCTTTAATTTATTGTGATTATTCGATTAGAATTTTTCCTATACTAAAAAATTAGAGAACCTTATTTCTCTTAAACTTAGTTAACAACTAGTTTATAGAATTTTATATCTTCATATTTTTGTACTTCTTTATAAATATATTTTCTTAAATTATATTTAATAACAAACAGTAAAACATCAACTTTAGTTTTAGATTTCATGTTTTTACTTTCTAACACTAATAGAAATATAAGGAAATTCTATATCTATAACATTAGGGAACAAATCCAGTCCTATAATATATTCAGAATTCACACCTTTCTATAAATTATATACCGGTCTCAGCTGGCCATTTTTTCATACAATCTTCTTTCATTCTCATAAACATCATCTCCTTATCAATTTTGAAGTAACTATTTCTATCACTACAAGTCATAGATTGTATAATATATATTGCGACAAACTAAAAAATGTAAAAACTC
>NZ_KI271307.1 GCF_000469385.1 Leptotrichia sp. oral taxon 879 str. F0557 | reverse complement strand
TTAATATTAATTATAGAAATTTCAGATAGAAAAGAAACTTATAAAGATAAAAAGAGAAAAACATACAAAGATGGAAAAATAAAATAAATATACAGGACAGAGAAAAAAATATTTACAAATAAAAAAGGACTTGAAGTCCTTTTTTTGTTGAATATTATAAACTTCTATCATATTGAGAACTACTTCGATTATGTACAGCGTTTCTCTCCCTAACTGTATTTTCCAGCTCAATATTTAGATTATTCTTAAAATCATCCCACCAGCCATAAGTGTTGTCTGGAACATTTTCAATTGCCGCTATTACTGTTTTTTCAATTTCTAAAAGTGAAAGTTTCACATTGATATATTCGTGAAGCATATTTGTCATTTGCTTAATGAATTTCTTGCCTGCATCATGTTTTCGCCTAATATAAGCTCCCTTAATTTTCTCATCTGCTCTAGCTTGAGCTTCTCCAAACAACTTATCATATTCAGATTTGTTATTTGCTTTAAAATTTAAAATATCCTTGTCTGTAACTTCGTAGTATCTCAAATGTTCACGAACCAGATCATCAACTTCTTTTTGTATAATTGGTTGGGCCAGTTTTTCAAGCTCGGCTTTTTTACGTCTTTTCTTTTCTTCCAAGTCCGCATAGCTATCATTAAGCTGCCTACGTTTATTATTAATTTCTTGCAGTTCTCGTTCCATTTGAAGTCTTTCATTTAAAATATCCTGCTTTATAGCATTATTCTTGGCTTCCTCCTTTTCTACGTCCTTCTTAATATTTCTCATCAAGGTATCTCCACGTTTTCTTGCTTCATTAAGAACTTCATTAATAAGTTCCTGCTTTCGCCTTTCTGAAACGACATAAGGTTTTTCCGCTTCCATTTTCTTTTCCCAGATTTGTTCATCAAGATTACGTATTTCATTATTTTTGCTGTTTTGTTCCTTTTCCAAAAAATTAATTGAACTTTTTAAATTACTCGCTTCAGTTTCAAGTGTTTTAATCTCAAAATAAAGATTTTCCCTGTTCTTAATCAGCTCTTCAACTTTTTCACTTTTTGAATAATCTTCTATTTTTTTATTGATTGCTTCAAAATCTACATTCTTGAAAATTTCATCAAATAATTTTATTTCTTTTTTAAGATTTTTCTTGAAATTTTTGTTATTCTGTCTCTGATTTAATTTGTCCCTGATTATCTTCTTTATATTGAAAATACGCTTAAAATCCGTAATTTCCTTATTACTTTTTCTTGCCTTAAAATCTGTTTCATAGTTTTTAAATTCATTCAAGAAATCTTCCTTTGAAATTTTTTTCTTTTTGTCAATAATTTCCCTTTTTGAAAGAATTTCTGTATATTTCATAAACTCATTTTTTGAATAATCATTGCTGCCAATCTTACTTTCAAGCTCCTTTTTCTCCTTTTCCATAGCGAATTTTGTCCTGTCAAGATCTTCAGAAGAATTTACTTTTTCAGTCCTTCTGACTACAACTTCCGCACCTTCATTTGAAAACACCTTAACCTTATTTTTTAACTCATTAATGGAAGGATTTTTAACCATAAAATCATTTACAAATTCTTCATTGAAAGTCCTGTAAAAGTCTTTAGTGAACGGAGAAGTCCCGCTCTCAAATTTAAACTTTTTATCTGACTTATTTTTGTTCATCTTGGCTAACTGCCTTTCAATGATTTTGGGCTTCTCCTGAACCTTAAATTCCTCAAACGCCTTTTTATACTCATCAGTTCCAGCAATTAGTCCAAGCTCCTTATTTCTTCTCAAAAATGCACTGCTTAAAGCTGATTTTACTTTTGCTGGATTAACATCACTTACCGTATACTCATCTTTCTGATTATTCTCTTCTGAAAAAGTCCACA
>NZ_KI271306.1 GCF_000469385.1 Leptotrichia sp. oral taxon 879 str. F0557 | reverse complement strand
AGACGAGCGGGGATTGTAAAGGGGATGGCGACTGATCCCCTTTACGTAAAAAAAAAGAAAAAATATAAATTAATAGAAAAATCTTTATTAACTAAAATAATCTAAAAAAAATTAAGAAAATAACTTAATTGCTGATTACAAAAAATAGATTTTAAATAAATTATACAATAAAAAAACTTTAAAAACAAATTTTTTTAGTCTGTTCTTAAAGTTTTTGCAATAATTAGAATTTATGTGTGTAACCAACTGTGAATACGTTTATATTTTTGTCGTATTTTACTTTTGATTTATCAATGTAGACTCCTGGAAGTGAAGTTTGTTCACGTTTTCCGTTGGAGGCGTTGTAGTTTACATGGGCGATTCCAAATTTCCACTCTGAGGATTCTGTAGGTTTATATGTCAGTCCTGTTGCGTAAATTTGTGAATTTATCGCGTATTCTACATCAGAGAAAGATTCTTTTTTGGCTCCTGTATTTGCGTAATTGAATCCAGCGTGCCAAGTAAATTTATCATTTATTTTGTAATCTGCTCCAAAATTCACCTCATACCCGTCGTTATACTTGAATCTATCCATTTTTGTAGCTTTATTGAAGTAATGTGTATATCCGCTGGAAAGTGTCCATTTGTTTATATCCTTTGATACTCCTAGTGCCAGGACTCCCGGTAAATCACGTCTTGAATGTACACCATCTGCATATTCAGGATAGAAGAATGAGATTCCAAGAGGACGTCCCGCAAGCAGCATTTTATTATCTTCTTGTGCTTTTGACTTAAATTTTAGTTTTACTGGAGTTTCGTATCTTAAGGCAAAATTTAATGTGTCAGTAGGCTTATAGTCAAAGCCTATAATTCCTCCAACACCTTTTGCATTACGTTTTGAATTCATTGATAAATAGTTCTTGCTAAGCCCGATTGCGGCTCCTACACGGTCATTGTAGTCATATTGAGCTTCTCCGTCAAGTTTTCTGTGGGCGTAAACATATTTTAATCCTCCTGACATAGAGAAATTGTCATTAATTTTATATGCCCCTCCAAGCATTAGCTGATAGTAACGGTTTTGTCCAGTAAAACGGTTTTTTACAACTTTTGCTCCAAGTCTTCCGCCTGTCAGGTTGTTGAAAGTTTCCCCTGCAAGTTCGATTCCTGCGACACCCTCATTATAACGCAGAGTCGCTCCGCCTGCAATAACGCTTAAATTTCCAAAAAGTGAATAGTTATTCTTTTTATACAGAAGGTTAAATGAAGGAGCTCCTGCATATCTACGTGATTTTAGTTTTTTTCCATTTAGAGTCATTGATTCCTCAACCATTGAATTTTGCATATTTACATTGATGTAAGTTCCGTCATCTAAAAATACAGTTCCAGCAGGATTGTAAAAAACACCTTCCACAGTAATTTTACCAGTCTGAGATGGATTTTGAAAGTATGAGGCAGAGTTGTTTGACAAATAGTCAACACTTGCTGCATTTGCAAAAACTGCTGTTAAAATTGATATAATTGCTATTTTTAGTTTCATAAAATTCTCCTTTAATTACATAGATGAGTTTATTTTAAAAATGTTACCATAGTTAAAATCTAGGTATAACACAATATAACACGCGTTATATGAAAAGTCAACAAAATTATTTTGATGATAAAACTATTTTTATATTTTCTAAGTGAAAAAAACTTATATAATAATAGATTTTTATTTAAATTTGTGATAAAATAAAAAGGATATTTCTTTTTAATTGTAAAAAATTAAAAAAGATAAAATGAAATATTAGGACAATGAAAATAATTATCCTTTTCAAAAAAACAGAAGAGGAGGTAAAAAACGTGAGATGAGATATATAAAGAAATCTTTGATTGTATTCATTTTTCTTCTAATAACCGTATTCGGAATAAAGCTTTGTATTTCTACTCGAAATTTTAGAGGTATGTTGACTTCAATATTAAAAGCTAGTGGATTAAATGTAGAATTTAAGAATGTTAAATTAATAGGATTTAATACTCTTCAAATTGATGATCTGAAAGTTAAGGATATGGCTGGAAATGTCGTTATTTATGGAAAGAAAACTACAGCTGGAATAAGTCTTCTTATGCCTACACGACTTAACAGAATAGACGTCTACAACGGAATTGTGAATTTGGAAAGAAGAAAAAATAATGACTTTAATATTTTCCATGTCATAAAAAAAGATCCGAAAAAAACTCAGACATTCGATCCTACAAGCAGAATCGGAAAGTTACATATTCATAATGCAATTGTAAATTATACAGATTTAAGTTTTCAAAAAAAGATATCAAAAACTTTGAAAAAAGTAAATGGTAAATTGGAAACGGCAAAATCAAGAGGTTTTTCGATTGTTGTAAAAGGTTCTGGAAATAAAAATGAAGATGGTACAGTGGAAGCATTAAAGATTGAACTAAAACAAATTCTGAAATCAAAGCAGTCTATTTATTCGATGTTTGATAAAATGAAGAACAGTGATGCAAGAAGGAAGGATTTTCGGCTGAATTTTAGTTTTGAAAATATTGGCATAAACGAGGAGCTGGGGCAGTATGTACCGCTTGAAATGATAAAAACGAAAGGTGGAATATTAAATGGAGTCCTTAAGCTTGAAAATGACAAAGTGAAAAAAACTACAAATGCTCTGGGAAGTCTGAAAATACGCAACGGAAAGGTTAGCTATGTTGATTTGGATGGCGATATTGAAGGCGCTAATGCAGTAATTGACTTGAAAAAGGATAAAATTACTGTAAATGCTAACACAAAATTAAAAGAAAGTCCAGTAACTTTTGTGCTTGCTTATTTTGTTCAGAATCAAAAATTGAACTTGAAGCTGACTGCTGACAATCTGCCTTTTGAAGAGGTTGCAAGATACAAGATTATAAAAAATGCGAAAATTAATGCGCAAGGCAGGGTTACAGCTAATCTTGAAGTAAATTCAGATATAAAAAAGAAAAAGACTACACTTAATGGGAAATTTTCATCAGACAATATAAATCTTGCAAATTATAATTTTAGAAATATAAAAACAACAATGAAAATCGCTGATGAAAAATTAACATTGACAGATACGTCATTTATATTTAATGAAACGATTTCAGGATTTAAGATTAAGGAAGATGTAAAATCCAGCAAGTTTGTCTATGACTTGAAGAATAAAACAGGGAATGGAAACTATATCCTAAATAATCTTGGTTCAGATTTTAGCATTGGAACTATAACAGGAAATCTCAAAATATCAGCCAAAAATATTATATCTGGGAATGTAAATTCCAATGTGCTGAATGGAAATTATACAATTAATCCAAGCAGACGGACTCTTGTGGTAAATGCCAGAAGCAAAGGGTATTTTACGGTAAATTACGGTGGCAAAAGTTACACAATCAGCCCTGATGTGGATAATCTGGTCGTAAATTTCAATGGGAAAAACATGCTCCGTTCAGGATTAATAAATGCAAAAATAAAGGATTTGTCAATTCCGCTTGTGCATAGCGTAAATGCCCGTGTAAAAATCCATAACGGGAATTATACGATAAGTGGAACAGCTGGAATCAATGGTGGCGGAACAGTAAGTATAAATGGGACAACAACTTCCAATATGAAACATTCATATTCGTTAAATCTGCCAAAAAACATTGACATAGCAAAGCTGTTAAGAGCCAATGGATATAAGTTCAAGGGACTGGACAAGGCAAAGCTGCCAGCAACACTTACAGCAAGAATTAGTGGAAGTGGAAATAAAATTTCAGGAACTTATGAGCTTTACAGTCCGTATGGAGAATATATCGGAGAATACGAAAAGCTTCATGCTAGTGGTAAAATCAATGATCTTGCCAATATGGATATAACTGTAAATACAAATATGGATGAACTGTGGCTTGGATACCAGCGTCTAAAAAATGTAAGTGGAAACTTGCATATAAAGGACAATGTTGTAAATATTACAGATATCCGCAACGAAAACCTTAATGCGAATGGAAAGTTCAATCTGAAAACAGGAAGAATGGATATAAATGCAGGGTTGAAAGACTACAGGCTTTACAATACTTCAGGACCTAAGGTTAACCTGCAAGTGGGAACATTGGATGCAAATCTTTCAGGAACGGTTGACAAGCTTTCAGGAACAATAACTATGCCGTCTGCACCGACAACTGTAAATTCAAGATATGTGGGTGACACAAATGCACGTCTAAGCATAAAAGACGGAGTCATAAACTTTGAGGATGTGACTTTGCGTGAAAATAGCCTTTATGGAACTTATGATTTGAAAACTGGAATTTCAGATATTGGGCTTAGCTTAAATGAACCTGACATTCCAAAACTTTTGGAAATGAAGGACTTGACATTTGGGACAAGATCAAATCTTAGCCTTAAGGGTGACTTGAATAATTTCAATCTGGCAGGACAGGTAATTCTCGGAAATATGAGCTTTAAAACTTATAGGATTCCACATATTGTCGCAGAACTTGAATATTCCAATGGGGATATAGACAAGTTTTTTAAATATGGAACATTTGACTTGCAGAAACTGAAATTTGTCGGAGATAATAATGAAACGCTGTTTGAAACACAGACAAAATTCGATCTTGCCAATGTAAATATTGACTATCAGATAGAAAAACAGAAGTTCTCGCTTGATTCGGTACAAGATTTAAAGGATAAAGGATACAGTGGCGATATTGATTTTGGATTCATGTATCGTGGAAGTTTTGAAAATTTCATAACAGGAGTTCAGATAAAATCAGATGAGGTCAAGCTTAGTGGATTTCCAGTAAAAAATGTGGATATTGATTTACAGGCAAATGAAAAGACCCTAAATATTGGACAGTTTTATCTAGAATATGAAGATAATCCATTGCTCGTAAATGGATATGTGCAGTTTACACCAGTAAAATACAATGTCTCTATGCTTGCTAAGGATTTTAACTTAAACTTTCTTGGAGTTAATAAGGATATAGAGCAGGCAGGTGGGATTGCAAACATAGATGCAGTTTTCTCAAATGAGGCAACAACAGGACACATTCTTCTGGATAATTTTAATTATAAAACAAAAGACAGACAGACACTTGTGGACAATATAAATGCCAACATTGAGTTACGTAATAACAAGCTTGTTGTAAATCGTCTAGATGGAGGGTATAATGGAGGAACCTTTAAAGTAAATGGAGATCTAGATGTTCCAAAAATACCATCGGACTTCATGAAGACAAAACGTCTGGAACTTGGAAAATTTGAATTAAATACAAATCTTAATAAAGTTGGACTTCATTATGGAAAAGGTATTGATTTTGCACTTACTGGAGATTTAGTATTTACTGAAAATAGATTATTTGGAAATTTACTTGTGGATGATGCAGAAATCCGTGAAATACCTAACTTTGATTCAAAAAATACAGAAAATAAACAAGAAACTGAACTTTCAGAAGAAGAAGTTGTTAAAAACTCTAAAGATAAGACAATTGTTGAAGGAGTAGTAGAAGAAGTTATTGACAAGATAATGAAGCAATATACAGTAAACGTAAATGTTCGGACTGGAAATAACGTAAAAATTAAAATTCCAAATGTGAGCATTGTAAAAAATATAAAGGGAACTGTAAAAGGAGCTTCTGATATTACTTACAATAATGGAGAAATTGGAATAGATGGAGAATATACAATTACAAGAGGTTCATTTTCTGCAAATGGAAACGATTTTAAAATAGAAGGTGCGGAGATAAGATTTATCCCGTCTGTTAATGGCACTACATCATCAGTGTCGAATCCATTTATTGTATTTGATGCAAGCACAGTAATAAACGGAGAAAGGATAGAAATAAGTGTAAGCGGAAATGTAAGTAAACCTGAAATAAAATTTGCTTCCTCTTCAGGTAAATCAAAAGAGGAAATTATATCACTGCTCGCATTCAACACAATAGTTGGAAATGGAGAAAAAACTGGTAAAAATAGCAATGGAAATTCAGCTGATGGATTAGTAGTTGCAGGCTCTTTAGTTAATACTGCATTAAATGAGTTGATTTTTTCGTCAGTAACTGGTAAAATTAGAGAGGTATTAGGTATGTCCAAAGTATCTGTTTCAACAAATTTAAATCGCTCAGATAAAACAGGAGAATATAGTGCAGCAACAACGCTTACTCTTCAGGATAACCTGTATAAAGATAGGCTGTTCTGGAATGCGGCGGTTAAATTTCCGTATCAGACTTCAAAATCTGAAGGAAAAAATCCAGTAGGATATAACGCATGGCTTAGCTATAACGTTACAAATGGACTAGATTTACGTCTTGGAGGTGAAAGTATAAATAAAAACAAATCCAGCATGGACATGAGTAATGGTGCAAGAGTAAATTATTATTTTGGAGTTGATTTTTCAGCAAGAGCCGATACATTTAGAGATATTTTAAGAAAAATATTTAGAAAAAGAAAACTTGATACATTAAAAAAATAGGAGGAAAAATGTCAAAACAAGAAGTGAGAAATAAGATTTATGCTTTAATCGTTGTAGTAACATTATTTGTATCTGTGAACAACGTATCACAGGCGGAAGAAAAAGGCAGAACAATTGGAACAAGTGAATTAGCCGATAACAAAAATCTTTTAGCTGATGGGGAAACAGAAACAGAAATTGAGACATCTGCAACTGATGAAACTGGAAATTTAAGCAATTTTGATGATGTTGAGCCAATTAGAGTTAAAGGAAGAAAAATTAAAAAAAGCAAAAGAAGTAAAAGAGATACAATTGAGGCTCAGCAGGCAATTGAACAAAAAGTTGAGCTAAAGGTTGGAACAATCGAAGTTTCGAACTTAAATGAAATATCTGCTGACACAATACTTGAAAAGATTCCTGTAAAATCAGGAGATAATTATTCAAATAAGAGCTTAAGTGATATTTACCTTGCAGTAAAACGTCTTGGATATATTGCTGAGGCAAATGTAATTCCACAAGTTGATGGAGATACAGTAAACATTTTAATACAAGTAAGTGAAGTAGAAAATGCTGAAGCTGTTAGAAAAAGGCTTCAAATGCGTGAAGATATGAAAAAAGAAACAGAATTTACAATTGCAAGAATTGAAATTGAAGGAACAAAAATAAAAAATGGACAGGACTATTTAAAAGACCTTCCAATTAAAGTAGGAGATCGTTTTATACCTCAAAAGGCTGTTGATGGTGCTCAAAAAATATTCCAATCAGGATTTTTCTCAGCAGTTGAGCCAAAAATTGACAGAAAAGCTGACAATACAGTTACTATCATTTATGAAGTACAGGAAAATCCAATTATTCAAAGCATAAACTTTGAAGGAAATACACTTTACACAAATGATCAGCTTGAAAAAGCGCTTGGTGTGCAAAGAGGAGAAATCTTAAATGGTAATATGTTAAATCCTGATGAAAATGGAGTAATCAAGCTGTATGCAAAAGATGGATACACTTTGGCAAGAATAGAAACGATAAACGTTTCACCTGAAGGAGTTGTAAATATGGGACTTACAGAAGGAATGGTTGATTCTGTTGAATTCCAGAAAGCCCCATCGAAGAAGGATAATGAAAGACAATCATTGAAGGCTACGACTTTAAGAACAAAACCTTATATATTTGAAAGAGTGCAAGAAGTAAAACCTGGAGAAATTTTCAAGAGAGAAAATGTAGAAAATACAATGAGAGAGCTTTATAAAACAGGTATATTTACTTCAATAGAGCCTGTACTTAGTGGAAAAGAAGATGATCCAAATGCAAGAGCAGTTGAATTTCTTGTAGAAGAACGTTCAACAACTACAATAAATGGAAGTATTTCTTATGGAACTTCTGTTGGATTAGTTGGAGAACTTAAATTATCTGACTCTAACTTCCTTGGAAGAGGACAAGATGCATCAATCACACTTTCGGCCTCAAACAAAGGAGATAAAACATTTGATATTAGCTGGTTTGATCCTTGGGTAAAAAATACTGAGCGTGTACAAATAGGTGGAAATATTTACTGGAATGAGTCTGTCAATGATAATGCGGACAGAGATGAAGTTGAAAAAGTAAGAAAATCTGGAACTCGTTGGACAATTGGTAAGGGACTTAACAGCAATCTTTATGTAAGATTAGCAGCAAGATATGATCGTTTTAAAGAATTGCTTGGAAGCAAAGAAGTAAATGATAAATATAACTTACTTGCGATAGGACCTTCATTAATTTATGATACGAGAAATAATTCCTATAGTCCATCAAAAGGAATTTATTCAACAATGTCATATGAAAGAGGTAAACTTATAGGAGATTCTAGAAAATATGATCAGTTTGAAACAGATTTGAGAGCTTACCATCCAACTTTCTTTGGTGATAAGAATGTAATGGCATATAGAGTAGCTTGGGGATCTACAGGAAGTGGAACTCCAGAAGCATTGAAATTTAGCATTGGTGGAGCTGAATCAGTTCGTGGATATGAATATGGTGCATTTGATGGATATGATAAATTCCACGCAACTATTGAAAATAGAACAAAAATCAATGATACATTACAATTAGTAGCATTCTTTGATATAGGAAATGCTTGGCAAAATGAATCAAGAGATCCTCGTACTGGTAAAAGAATTTACAAACCAAACAGAAAAGATGCTCATGATTTTAAAGATCTTAAAAAAGGTTATGGAGTTGGGGTAAGATTAAATACTCCAATCGGACCGTTAAGATTTGATTATGGTTGGCCAATGGATCCTGAGAAAAAAGGTGAGAAAAAAGATAAAGGTAAATTCTACTTTAGCTTTGGACAATCATTCTAATTTTTTAGAAAAATCAAAATATAAACTTAAATAATTATAAGGGGTGATTAATTTCATCCCTATAATTTTATAAAAAATGAAGAAGGAGAGATCCAAAATGTATAATATAAAGGAAATTGCAAAACTGATAAATGGAGAAATCAGAGGAAGTGATGGATTGAATTTTACAAGGCTTACTCCATTTTTTCATTCAAATGAGAAGGAATTAACATTTGCCGCGGATGAGAAAATGTTGAAAAATATGGATAAATGTAATGCAGGTGCTGTGATTGTTCCTGATTTGCCAAATTTACCTACAAATAAGAACTTTATTGTTGTAAAAGGTAATCCAAGAGAATTAATGCCGATACTATTAAATTATTTCAAGCCTAAATTGCAGCCGTTTGAAAATCAGATAGAAAATTCTGCAAAAATTGATGAAACTGCAAATGTCTCAAAAATAAACACTTATATTGGACACAATGTAAAAATTGGAAAAAATGTTGTTATTTATCCAAATGTATCGATTTTTGAAGGAACTGAAATTGGAGATGACTGTATAATTTATTCAAATGTAACGATAAGAGAATTTACAAAAGTTGGAAGAGGTACAATTTTGCAGCCGGGAGCTGTGATAGGATCTGACGGGTTTGGATTTATAAAAATTAATGGAAATAATGTGAAAATTGAGCAGATTGGACATGTAGTCTTGGGAGAAGAAGTTGAAATTGGAGCAAATTCTTGTGTTGATAGAGGAGCGATTGGAGATACAATTATAAAAAAAGGTACAAAAATTGATAATCTCGTTCATATTGCTCATAATGATATAATTGGAGAAAATTGTCTGATTGTAGCTCAAACAGGTATTTCTGGAAGTGTGGAAGTTGGAGATAATTCGACTCTCGCAGGGCAAGTTGGAGTGGCAGGA
Organism: Leptotrichia sp. oral taxon 879 str. F0557; assembly: GCF_000469385.1. Classification (GTDB taxonomy): domain Bacteria; phylum Fusobacteriota; class Fusobacteriia; order Fusobacteriales; family Leptotrichiaceae; genus Leptotrichia; species Leptotrichia mesophila. The sequence goes on along the minus strand of NZ_KI271306.1, from coordinate 5,957 downwards.
CACCTTAAAATTGGAAAAAATGTAGTAATTGCAGCAAAATCTGGAGTTACTAACGATGTATCAGATGGAAAGCAGATGTCTGGTTATCCACTTCGTGAACATATGGAGGATTTGAGAGTGAAAATGGCTATGGGAAAAGTACCTGAACTTGTAAAAAGAGTAAAAAAATTGGAAAAAGAACTAAAAAAATAAAAGAGAAAAAATTTATATACTATGACTGTTTATCAAAATTTCAAAACTTCCTTGACTTATTAATTCAAATGATGTAGAATAAACAATAGAGAATAAAAAATATCATTAATAAAGAGAAGGGAGTTATAGATGAAAAAAATACTTTTAGGAATTCTTATGCTTTTATGTATAGTTAGCTGCGGATCTGGACCTGACAGAACAGTTTCAAAATTTATTGACAATATAAAAGCTGAAAAAACGAAAGAGGCAGCAAAATACGTGATTGACGATAGTTTTGAGGGGAATTTAGATGTTAAGTACAACAATAAATTTCAAGAATTACTTTTTAAAACATTATTAAAAAATCTTGAATATAAAATTATTAAGTCGGAGAAACAAGATAGTGAAACAACAATTGTAACAGTAGAAGTAACAAATGTGGATGTTGAAAAAATATTTTTACAAGTTTTCAAAAAAATGACACAGGAAACTTTTTCAGGAAACGGTTCTCATTCAATGACAGTTGATGAAAGATTTAAAGAGGAACTTGAAGCAAAAGAAAAACCAAAATCAAAAAATGTTACAAAATTTGTAGTTAAAAAAACAGCAAATGGAGAAAAAATTGTTTTAACAGCAGAAAATATTGATGTTTTACTCGGTAAATTAAACACAACATTATCAAATTTAAACACACTTGGTGGAACAGAGCAAGAAACAGCAGTAGAATTACCAGAAACAGGACCATCAACTGGATTATCACAAAAGCCAGAAGAACTTAGAAATCAAAATAAATAAAATAGTTTAAAGTAATAAATAAAGCAATCATTCTTTTACTTTTATAAGTGAGTCTGGTTGTTTTTTATTTCCAGAAAGTTTTAATTTATCTTTTTGTTAAAATAAAATTAAAATAAGTTGATTTTTAAATATTTTCATTGTATAATTGTAGTGTAAAAAATAAAAAAGGGAGAAATTGTAATGGCTACATCGAGTTTTTTTATATTTCCAGAATTTAAGACTGATGAGGAGATAGATGGTTTAATAAAGGCGTTGGAGAATGACAGAAAACCAAATTTAACAGATGTGAAAGTGGAGACAATAACAGATGAAAGGGAAATAAAGGAATTATTGGGGTTAATAGATGAAAATAATAACACTAAATGAAATGTTGAGATATGATACTGAAGAAAATATAAAAAATAAGTTTTTGAATAGTTTTAAAAGTTTGACAAATAATGATGTGGAAAAATTTTTACATAATAAAGCAATAGAAATTGAAAAAAAGTCTATTTCTACAACTCATTTGTTATTTGATGATAAAAAATTAGTTGGATATTTATCATTATCAAATAAAAGTTTGATTTTACCAAAAGAAAGAATAGAGAAATTAAGCAACAGTAAAAGGAAAAGATTGTTGCAAAGTGGACAAACACTTGAAAATGTACATTTGATTGTAAATAGTTACTTAATAGGGCAATTAGGAAAAAATTATGATTTACCGAAAGAAATTCAAGTGAAAGGTGTAGATTTACTTACTTTGGCGTTTAATTTGCTATTGGAAGTAAAAAAAATTATGACAGCTAGGTATGTCTGGTTGGAATGTAAAAGTTCAGAGAAATTTATAGATTTTTATAAAAAATTTGGCTTTGAGAAGATAGATAATTTTATTTCTAAAGATGGATTGGTTGTTATGATGATGAAATTGGATAGGAAAAATTGATTGAGAATGAAAAATACTACTGTTGATTTAGACGGTGGTATTTTTTTGTTTTCTATTGGGTTTGTAAATGAATTATCTTGTTTTTTTGTATAGAATATGATATTCTAATAATGTAATTCTTAAAAATAAATTTTAATCAAATTGAGATTGAATTGATAAAAATTAAGTGAATTTAGATTTGAATAGGAATAATTATAATAGAAGGATGTTATAAAATATGGGAAAATCAGAAATAATTAGAGGGACAAGCAAATGTGCAAGATTTTTTGTCTGTGATACGACAGAGATTGTAAAAGAGGCAAAGAAAGTACATGGACTTGATCCGATAGCGACAACTGTTTTTGGGAAACTATTGACAGCGACAGCTATGATGGGGAAAGATTTGAAAAACGAGAAAGATTTAGTGACAGTTAAAGTAAATGGAGATGGACCTTATGGAAATACGCTTGCAACTGGAAATATGAAAGGGGAAGTAAAAGGTTATATTGGAAATCCTGAAGATAAATTTCATCAGATAATTGACGAAAATGGAAATTTTATAAAAGATGAGACTGGGCAAGTGAGATTTATTGGAAATGGAACGATGCAAGTTATAAAGGACTTGGGACTGCGTGATCCGTTTTCTGGCGTTACAAAAATAAATGAAGAAGATATTGCAGATATAATTGCTCATTATTTTCTTTTGTCAGAGCAGATAAAATCAGTTGTCGCACTTGGTGTAAAACTGGATGAAAATGGAGAAGTAAAAAGGGCTGGAGGTTATTTGATACAGCTGTTGCCAGGTGTGGAAGACGGATTTATTGATAAACTGGAAAATAAATTACACCAGATTAGGACGATTACTGAACTTCTGGAAGGTGGAATGAGCCTTGAGCAGATTGTAGAACTGCTCTATGAGGATATTTCGGTATTTGAGGAAGAGACAGATGTTGATGGTGCTCATAAAAAGGTTTATGTAGAAGATTTTGAAATTTTGGAAAAATCAGAGCTGGAGTATAAATGTAATTGCACTAAAGAGAAGTTTTACAAGGGATTAATCACGCTTGGAAAAGAAGAAATCGATAAAATTCTGGAAGAGGAAGGCAAAATTCAAGTAGAATGCCATTTTTGCGGTAAAAAATATGATTTTGGAAAAGAAGATTTTAAAAATTTATAAAATAGATTTGCTTGGAATTATGTTTATACTGTTTTAGGTAATTGTAGAATTAATAATGCAGAAATCAAACTGAATACAGTGTTTTTAATCTAAAATATAAAAGTTTTATTGTAAAAATATTGGAAAAAAATGATAAAAATTAGATTTATAAAAACATTGTAGTTGTTAGAAATTTTAAATTTTTATAAAAAGCAAACAGTTATTTGATTATGATGCAGATTTATTATAATAAAAAAACTGGAAAGGAAGAGAAAATGTCAAAATTAAGAGTAGGAGTAATACGCGGGGGAGTTTCAACTGAAAGGGAAGTTTCTTTAAAGACAGGAAGTGAAATTGTAGCAAACTTGAATAGAGATAAATATGAGGTTTTTGATATTGTGATTGATTCAGAAAAGGAAGTTTTTGAGAAAGTAAAAGACTTGAATCTCGATTTTGTTTATATTGCCTTACACGGTGTATTTGGGGAAGATGGGAGAATACAGGCAATTTTGCAAAGTCTGGGAGTGGCTTATAGCGGGCCTGGAGTAATGTCAAGTGCAGTCTGCATGGATAAGGAATTTTCAAAAAGAATTGTGGCTGGATATGGAGTTAGAATTGCAAAATGGAAAAGCGTACGTGTAGGCGAAACAGTTGACTTTGAGACAATAAAAAAAGAATTGGGAAATCGTGTTGTAGTAAAGCCTAATAGTGGTGGTTCGAGCATTGGAGTAAGTTTTGTGGAAAATCAGGAAGAACTTGAAAAAGGGCTGGAACTTGTATTTGGAATGGATAAGGAGGCTTTAATTGAGGAAGTTCTGCATGGTGTGGAAATCAGTGTGCCTGTGATTGATGGAGAAGTTTTTCCAACAATAAGAATTGAGGCTCTTGCGGGAGATTATTTTGACTATGAATCAAAATATGCAAAAGGCGGGGCAAATGAATATGTATTTGAATTTCCTGAAAAAGTGCAGGCTGAAATTAATAAATTTGCAAAAGACAGCTATTATGGACTAAAATGTGAAGGATTTGCAAGAATAGATTTTATGGTGGTAAATGAAGAAACACCGTATTTTATGGAAGTAAACACATCGCCAGGAATGACATCTGCAAGTCTATTGCCGAAAAGTACAGCTTCAAAAGGTTATGATTACTCACAGACATTGGACTTATTAATAGAATCTTCAATAAAAGTGGAAAGATAAATAACTTAAAAATTTTAAAAAATATAGAAAATAAAAATATAAAAAGGAAGTGGAAAGCATGGAAAGAATAGCAAGTTTTACAGTAGATCACATCAGATTAAACAGAGGAATTTATGTATCAAGAATAGACGAAGTTAATGGAAATTATTTAACAAGTTTTGATATAAGAATGAAATTGCCAAACAGAGAGCCAGTAATAAACATCGCAGAACTTCATACAATGGAGCATTTGGGAGCAACTTTTTTAAGAAATCATCCAACTTGGAAAGATGAAATTGTGTATTTTGGGCCTATGGGATGTAGAACAGGATTTTATCTTATCTTAAAAGGAAAATTGGAATCAAAGGACATTGTTGACTTAATGAAGGAACTTTACAAATTTATGGCAGAATTTAAAGGAGCAATCCCAGGAGCGACTGCTATAGAATGTGGAAATTACTTGGATCAAAACTTGCCGATGGCTAATTTTGAGGCTAAGAAATATTTGGAGGAAACGCTGGAGAATTTGGGAGAAGAAAATTTAAATTATCCTGAGTAAAAAACACTATGACCATTTTTAAGAAGTATTTAAAAATAAGGTGATAAAAGGATGGAAGAATTAAATACATTTGAAAAAACTTTACCAGATAAATTAGATTTTCTAATTAAATTGAAGCAATTCGTGAGTTTAGAAAAAAATAGTTTGAAAAAAATTAGTTTAGCAGTTATTTTTTTAGAATTAATGCAGAAAAATGGAAAAAGTGCAGAAATAAAAAAGATTAATGGACTTGAATATGTTTATGAAAGTTCAACAGAATATTATTTTTTAGTTAGTTCAAAAAAAGTAGGCGATTGTTATGGTTATATTATAAAAATTTTTCATGAAAAGTTATTTCCAAATGGAGTAATTGATAAAATAATAGGAAATTATTCTTCTTTTGATTGTGTAAAAGAAAAAGCAGAATATTTGTTAAGTAGATGGATAAAAATTGGGAAATTAGATTTTTATGTTTCATTATTAGATTTTGAAAATATAAATTTAAAAATGGAAAAATTGAAAGTTGAAAATAAATGGAAATTAATTATATATGAAAATATAAAAACTTCATACATTAAAGATTATTATTTGGATACAGAAGAAACATTGTATGATGATATTCTTTTGGAAAAATTAAAAATAGAACCTTTGTATGATAAAATTCAATATAATGAATTTTTGAAAAATATATCTCCTTTATTGAAAAAGGAATTATCGGATACAGCTGAAAATTATGAAATTAAAATATTAGTTGATAAATATCCAATTACAAATAATAAAATGCAATTTTTAGATGATGAAATGGATATTTATATTACTAAAAATGATTCAAATATGCATCCTTTGGAAAGTTATCCTGAAATATATTTTAGAGATACAGTGAATTCTTGGAAAAAATGTGAGATTATGAAAAGCCGAAAGCAAAAAATATTTATTCTAAATATAGAGCTTAATGATGAAAAATCGAAAAAATTGCCAAAATTCCAGATAATGCCTGAAATAGAGCATAAAAATGTATTTCCACCTGTTTTTAAAAAAGTAGAAAATAACATTTTCGATATAGTTTATATTCCTAGAGAATGGGATGATGATGACTGTGGATTTAGTGTATCAGAAGAATTATTAGACCTGTTCGACAACCTTGTATAAAAACCAATATTAAGGTATAATAATACTGGTGATGAAAATGATAAACAATGTTGAAAGAATAAAAAA
>NZ_KI271305.1 GCF_000469385.1 Leptotrichia sp. oral taxon 879 str. F0557 | reverse complement strand
TTTTTTAGATTTTTTTCATGCGTTTGTCGTGATAAATATTTTTGATAAACATAGATTGTAAAATATATTGCGACAATCATAAAAAATACAATAATCCTTTTTTGACTGCTTTTTTTAATCCTTCTGCTTTGTGATATTTCTTTTAGAACTTCCCTCATTCAACATTATTGTTTCCTTAAATATGGAATGTTTGTATTTTTTTCTGTTTTTCCTACAGTTTGCAAAAGTGGTATAACACTCTTATTCTTATCTTACCCTTTTGATCTACTCGCTAGGAACCTTGAACAAGGACTTCCGTTCTTGAGACTATGTAATTCTCTTCAGTATAGATTTTTCTTATTTTCTCAAGATACTCTGATACTTCTTCAATCCCACGATGTATTTTCTATATGGCCCTCATCAATCTCCATATATACTGGCAAACTGTCATCCTTTTCAAACCTTCCAATATCAAGCTTTAGCATTTCAAAGGAATTGACAAGGTTATACACGGTAGCCCTTGAGACATCGTAAGTTTTTGCAATAAATGAGGCTACAGTATAATGATATTCAAAAAAATCAGCTCCTCGAAAAGCTGTATGCACCGTTTAAGCCCAATTTTCAAGGCCCGAAAGGAGGGTTACAACCGCACATACGATTCAATGTGCAGGATAATAAGGAGAATGAAGAATAATGTAAAAGAAAAGCCTAAAAAGACGCATAAAAGAAAAAAGAATATTAAATAGGCAAAGTACTCAGGAGAAAGAGTACAGATAGACATAAAATATGTTCCAGAAGAATGTATACAGTTTGACATACATGACCAGAAGTACTATCAGATAACGGCACTGGATGAATATACAAGAAAAAGAGTGCTAAGGATAGCAGATGAGAAAAACACCTATCAGACCTCAAAATTTCTTGAGAATCTGGAAAAAGATCTGGGGTTTGACATAAAGAATGTTCAGACAGACAATGGAAAGAAATTCACAAATTTAGAAAGCGAGAAGAAAACACTGTTTGAACTGAAACTGGAGGAGGAAGGGAAAGTGAAAAAAGCCATAGACTTGACAGCAATACTACGCAGATAAAAAATTCAAAAGCAAGGAAGAGCTGTTAACAGCAGTAAGGAAATACAATACTAGATACAATAACATATCAAGAAAAGTATTAGGCTTCAGGAGTCCAAATGAAGTGTTAAAAGAGTACAATGAAAATAAGTAGGTAAAAAAACTACATTAAGAAAAAAACATTTTTTTAATATATTTATGTAACAAATGTTTGACTTCTATACAATGAAAGGAAATATAATTTTATGGGTAAGTTAACAAAAGAATAGAAGATTGAAACTTATGAAAGAGAGAAAAAAGATGACTCATATGGAAAGCTATCTAAATATTATCAGGTTAAACAATGCTATATCGAATATTTAGTCGAACTGCTTAAATCTCATAGTTTGAAAATTTTGGAAAAAAGAAATTTTAGAAGATATTGATTGGAGGAGCTGGAAAATGCGGAATATACAGCAAAACTTACAAATAGAAAAACGGAAGCAAATCTAATATAAATAACTTCCGATTATTATTTTATTATTTATTTTTCAAAATATCTCTAATTTCAGCCAATAATGTTTCTTCTTTTGTTGGAACAGCTTCAATAACTTCTTCTGCAGTTTTGGCAACAGGTTTTCTTAATTTATTTACAAATTTTACCATTAAGAAAATAACAAATGCCATAATTAGAAAATTGACTACATTTTGAATAAATAATCCATATTTTACCGCAGCTTCTGGAGTTGTTTCAGTAGCAGGAGTAATAACTATTTTTAAATTTGAGAAATCAATTTTCCCTAAAATAATTCCAATAATAGGCATAATTATATCATCAACTAATGAAGTTACTATTTTTCCAAAAGCGGCACCAATAATAACTCCAACTGCTAAATCCATTACATTCCCTTTTGAAATAAATTCTTTGAATTCTTTAAACATTAAAGTAATTCTCCTTTCAAAATTTTATACCGTTTATTATAATATATTTTTTTTAAAATTGCAACTTTTTTATTTAGAGAGCATAGCAAATGCACGAATATTTTAAACTATTTCTTTATATTTATCCATTTTTTTAACAACAGCATTTCTATATATCAAAAAATAATTTTAAATATCTTCTTATATTATCTCTTTATCCTTCTGCTAAATTTCTTTCTGAACGGCAGTTCTTTTGCTAATTTTCTTAAAATATTCAATATCCTTTTTATTTTTTATCTTCCCTTAAAATTTTTAATTCCATCCATTATGTCAAGAGAACTTCTGTAACTTCACGACAAACGCATGAAAAAAATCTAAAAAAAG
>NZ_KI271304.1:12000-158897 GCF_000469385.1 Leptotrichia sp. oral taxon 879 str. F0557 | reverse complement strand
TTTTTAGTTTGTCGCAATATATTATACAATCTATAATATAAAAAGAATAATGTCAAAAAATTATAGTTTTTTAGATGATGAATTGCCTAAATTGTCATTTGATAGAATAGACTATACTTTAAGGGATTTGTTTAGGCAGAAAAGAATTTCACATAAAGACGTAAGAGAAATAGTTAATAATCTAGCGGTATATCAAAATAAATTATGCTTTAATTCTTTAGAAATTGGAAAATGGTTTCAGAAATTATATTTTCAGGAAGTAGTAGAGTATTTTCAAGATCCGTTAAATATGTATATAAACACGATGTTATGCAATTTACTGACTTCAGCTTTGAATGAAGAAATTATTCAGCTTCAGGATTTTAATTTTACAGATGAATATATAATAAAAAAAATAAATTCTTCGTCCAAAAAGAAAGAATTGGAAGATATAATAAATAAGAAAAAATTTGATGAATTTTTATTGTTGAAAGAAAAAATAAAAGTAAAAAAAAGATATATAGATCCTTATATACTCGTAAATAACGAAATAAAAAGGATCTCTGAAGTCAAATAAAATATAAAATTTATTTTACAAAATTTTATAAATAATTATTTAGCTGACTTTTTATAAGGACAACTAATTAAATGATCATCAACTATTCCGATTGCCTGTAAGAAAGAATAAACGATTGTAGAGCCAACAAATTTAAAGCCACGTTTTTTCAAATCTTTGCTGATTTTATCAGATAATTCTGTAGTAGCAGGTGCTTCTGATATCTCTTTCCAGTTATTAATAATTTGCTTGTTATCTGTAAAATTCCAAATGTACTTGTCAAATGAGCCAAATTCCTTTTGTACTTCCATAAATGCAAGGGCGTTTTTAACAGAAGCGGCTATTTTTAATTTATTTCTCACAATTCCATCATTTTGAGCCAGTTCAGCCAACTTAGTTTCATCATATTTTGCAATTTTTTTATAATCAAAATTATCAAAAGCCTTTCTAAAATTTTCTCTTTTATTCAAAATAAGATTCCAGCTAAGTCCTGCCTGAAAGCCTTCCAATATTAGCATTTCAAAAAGATAATTATCATCGTGGGAAGGTACTCCCCATTCAGTATCATGATAGACAATGTCATTTTCAGATTTTGCCCATGGACATCTAGTTTTTTTCATAATCTAATCCTTTCAATTTTTTTAGTTAGTATAAGTAAAATTATTTTAAATTTTAAACATGTTATTAGGATTTAGCATATTTTAAATATTCGTTTATAAATAAGTCAATGTCTCCATCCATAACTTTTTCCACATTTCCTTCTTCTGCCTTTGTTCTGTGATCTTTTACCATTTTATAAGGCTGGAAGACATACGAACGGATTTGACTTCCCCATTCGATTTTTGATTCTGTTCCCTTTAATTCTGCCATTTCCTTCTCACGCTTTTCTAGTTCCAGCTCGAATAATTTTGATTTTAATATTTTCATTGCAGTTTCACGGTTTTTTAGCTGTGAACGTTCATTTTGGCATGTAACTACTGTGTTTGTAGGAATATGAGTGATTCTAACGGCTGAGTCTGTTGTGTTTACGTGCTGTCCGCCTGCGCCACTTGCCCTGTAAGTGTCAATTTTCAAGTCCTCTGTACGAATATCAATTTCAACGTCATCTTCTATTTCTGGAGTAACATTAACTGCAGCAAATGAAGTATGTCTCCTAGCATTAGAGTCAAATGGAGAAATTCTGACAAGTCTGTGTACCCCTTTTTCTCCTTTTAAATATCCATAAGCATAATTCCCTTTTATATTTAATGTTACACTTTTTATTCCAGCTTCTTCTCCAGCTAGGCTGTCAAGGATTTCAACTTTAAAATCATGCCGGTTTGCCCATCTGTCGTACATTCTGTAAAGCATTTCAGCCCAGTCACAAGCTTCAGTTCCACCAGCCCCTGAATTTATTGTAAGAATCGCATTATTCATGTCGTATTCCTCATCTAGAAGTAATTTTGTCTTAAAATTATCAATTTCATTTGTCAAATCTTGTGCCTTCTGTTCAAGCTCATTTTCAAACGAATTGTCCCCCATCTCAATAAACTCAATAATAGTGGAAACATCTTCAAAAAGTCCATTTAATTTCTCGTATTCTTCAAGCAACTTTTTCTTTGCACTAATAGTCTTTAATATTTCCTGACTGTTCTCACTGTTCCAGAAATCTGCTTCAAATGTCTTTTTTTCCAAGCCATCAATTTCATTTTTTAAATTTTCAATGTCAAAGATGCCTCCTAATTTCTTCAATGTTAATTTCATTTATTTCATTTTGTTTTTTTATTTCAAATAAATCCATATTTTTAAACCTTTCTTTATACATTCAAATTTTTATCTTTAACTACAAGTAAAATTTTTTTCAAGAAAAAAAATAATTGTTAATTAAATAAATTTATAGTAAAACTTATTTAAAACTAAACTCAAAAGCGATGACTATTTTACTCAAACCATTAATTTATATAATTTTAGCAGTTTAATTTAAAATAGGTTTGAGTATATAATACAAAAAATCTTTTGAATTGAGACTTTAAGTATTTTTAGGAAAATATTAAAAGAAGCTGCTTTTTAAAACAGCCTCTCGTAAAGTTTTCTGATAGTAAAACTTTATATCAAAATTTTAAATAATAATTATTTTTGAACTCTGACACCTTCAACGATTTTATCATTTTCTTCATCGTACCAAACTTCATTTTGTAAAGTTTCTTCTTTTACATAAGATAAAATGTTGTTAAATGTAGCTTCGGCAATGTTATCTAATGCTTCATTTGTTAAGAATGCTTGGTGAGATGTCAATACTACATTGTTGAATGATAGTAATCTTGCTAAAACATCATCTTCTAATACTTGGCTAGATTTGTCGTCAAAGAAGTAGCTTGATTCATTTTCATAAACGTCAAGTCCAACTCCACCAACTTGTTTAGATTTTACAGCGTCAAGCAAGGCTTCTGTCTCAATTAATCCACCACGTGCAGAGTTTATAATAATAACCCCTTTTTTAACTTTTGCAAGGCTTTCGGCATTGATAATATGTCTAGTTTGCGGTGTTAATGGGCAATGAAGTGAAAGAACATCGGCTTTTTCAAGTACTTCATCCAAAGTTGCGTAAGTAAAGTTTTCTTCTTTTGCAGCTTGTTCATTTGGATATAAATCGTATGCAATTACGTTCATTCCAAGTCCATTTAATATTTTTATAAAAATTCTTGCAATTTTTCCAGTACCGATAATTCCAGCAGTTTTACCATGCAAGTCAATACCAGTTAATCCAGCAAGACTGAAGTTTCCTTCACGAGTTCTATTATATGCTTTATGTGTTTTTCTATTTACAGTCATAAGTAATGCTAAAGCATGTTCAGCCACAGCAAATGGTGAGTAGGCAGGTACTCTTAAAACAGTAATTCTGTTTTCACGGGCAGCCTTTAAGTCAATATTGTTATAACCAGCACATCTTGCGGCAATAACTCTTACACCATTTTTTGCAAGTATATTTAATACTTTTGCATTTAAGTCATCATTTACGAAAGTACAGACAACATCTTGGTATTTCGTAAGCATCACATTTTTTAAGCTTAATTTTTCTTCAAAATATGTAATATCTGCTCCAAATTTTTCGTTCCATTTGTCGAAAAATTCAATATCATAAGGTTTTGCATCGAAGACTACAATTTTCATTTTTACATTCCTCCTAAAATTTATTATCTTTTAATTTATTATAGCAAATAAAAATAGCCTAAGTCAAATGATTTTACAAGATTTTTAAAAAAGTAATTTACAGAATAAAAATTTTACAGTATAATAATGTTGAGAAAAAATTCAGAATTAATAAATAAAAAAATAAAATAAATTTGAGGAGGCGAAAATTAATGGAAAAAAAAGCATTAGTAATCGGAGCTGGAGGAGTGTCAAATGTAGTGTGTCACAAATGTGCACAAAATTCAGAAGTATTTAGTTCAATTATGATAGCTAGCCGTACAAAGGCAAAATGCGATGAAATCAAGGAAAGAATTGAAAAAAGTAAATATGCTGGAAGAATTGAGATTCAGACTGCAAAGGTGGATGCAAATAATGTGTCTGAGTTAGTGGCATTGATTAATGAATATAAGCCTGATATTGTGATAAATGTGGCTTTACCATATCAAGATTTGACAATTATGGATGCTTGTCTTGAAACTAAGACTGATTATTTGGATACAGCAAATTATGAGCCTTTGGACACAGCCAAATTTGAGTATAAATGGCAATGGGCGTATAAGGAAAAATTTGAAAAGGCTGGGATTACTGCTATTTTAGGAAGTGGATTTGATCCAGGTGTTACTGGAGTATTTTCGGCATATGCACAAAAGCATTATTTTGATGAAATAAATTACATTGACATTCTTGATGCAAATGCAGGAGATCACGGTTACCCTTTTGCAACAAACTTTAATCCAGAAATTAATATTAGAGAAGTTACAGCTAATGGAAGTTACTGGGAAGATGGAAAATGGGTAGAAACAGAACCGATGGAAATTAAAAGAGTGTACAATTTCCCACAAATTGGTGAAAAGGATATGTACTTACTGCACCATGAAGAATTAGAATCGCTTGCAGTTAATATTAAAGGTATTAAAAGAATTAGATTCTTTATGACTTTTGGACAAAGTTACCTGACTCACTTAAAAGTGCTTGAAAATGTTGGGATGACTTCAATTGAGCCAATAGAATTTGAAGGAAAGAAAATTGTTCCGTTACAATTTTTGACAGCTGTGTTGCCTGATCCGGCTTCGCTTGGGCCTAGAACAAAAGGTAAGACAAACATCGGAAATATTTTTAGAGGTAAAAAAGATGGTGTAGAAAAAACTTATTACGTATACAATGTTTGCGATCATGAGGAATGTTACAAAGAAGTTAGTTCACAAGCTATTTCTTACACAACAGGAGTACCTGCAATGATAGGAGCTGCAATGGTACTTACTGGTGAATGGAAAAAGCCAGGAGTATTTAACGTAGAAGAAATGGATCCAGATCCATTTATGGAAGCATTAAATAAATTTGGACTACCTTGGGTTGAAGACTTTAATCCAACGTTAGTTGACTAATAAAGAAAATATATTTACAGTAAAATAATTTTTTCAAAATCAAACTACTAATTTAAAATTCTTTTGTAGTTTGATTTTTTTTTGACTTTTTAGTGTAATAATTCTTTTTAATAATACTATATCTCCATTTAAATTAATAAATTTTGAAATATAGTTTTTATTTTTTCTAATGGGATTTAGTATCAGATATTTTATTTAATAACAGCTTTTACTATTTTTATTATATTTTTCTCGCAGAATTGCTCATTTCTATAAATTTTACAACTATAGATAGATTATTTTTTATTTGTCTTATTTCAAAACATTTTCTTTAATTTAGAAAAGTTTGTAATAAATTCGTTATTTTAATAGGGATTAGCATAAAATATACAAATAGACAAATATAAATTATTAATAAAAATTAATTTTTTAATTAATAACATAGAAAAATTATTAGGAAATATTAAGTGAAAAGATAAAGTTTTTGGTAAATAATAAAAAAATGGCGTTTATTATTAATAATAGATTAATAAATTGATGTTTTTTCTTAAAAATACTTGATTTTTTTAAGATATGATGTTATTATGAATTTGATTATGATAACATTAATGGAAATCATTATTTAACAGTTATTTTAAAGGGAAATTAAATATTATAGTTCATAGTAAATTCTTACTATGTTTGAATAATTTATAATATATCAAGAAAGGTTTGAAACAAATGTCAAATGAATTAAAGCAATTGAGAAAAAACTTAAAAAGTTTTGCAAAGAAATGCAAGAACTTTAAGTATACAGATTCGGCATTACTCACATTTTTATTGTGTGGAACAGTAATGTCAAATAATTTTTTAACAGCAGAAACAAAGGAACCTTCTGTTGAAAATTATAGATATGAATTTTTAAAATCTATAAATAAAATGCAGGAAAATGTGAAAAAATCAAAAAAAGAAAACAAGCGATTGTTAAATAGCTCAAATTTAGAATTAATTCAATTAATGGAGCAGGGAGACCATGTTGTAAAATCACCTTGGATTAATTGGCAATTTGCTAATGGTGGATATTATAACGATTGGCACGAAGCTTATAAAGGGATTGGAGACAAGAATGAAAAATATCCGTACGAAGGAATATTTGAAAGAAGTCTGAATCTTTATGAAAGAACAATATCTCCAAATAGTGATAATTATGAGCTGCTTGAAAGGACAAGAAGATTAGCTTCTGCTACAGGATTAGCAAATGGTTACGGACTTATAAGTGTATATTCAGCTACCGAACCATTAGTAAGTTTTGAAATAAGTGCCGGAATCAGGCCAAGAAGAGTTAATAAATCTCCACTTTCAATAGCTGATAAAACAGCAATCATACCTATATTACCAGAACCTATCAGATTTACGCCACCAAAACCAGTAATAAAGTTACCAGTACTACCAGATCTACCAGCACCTCCAACTTTTAACATACAATTAGGTTCTTATCAAAATCCTATGGGATACATTACACTGCCCGGAATAAACGGTTCATTTTATAATAATCCTGCAATTGGAACACCTAGAACATATACTCAAGCAAATACCAGTATAAATGATATTACAACAAATAATCCCTCTTTAAGGTATGGATGGGCTTCTCAAGCTGGTGGAAAAAGTGCGCTTTTTTTCATTCATTTTGATGTTATATCAAATGATACTAATGGTTCTACTGTTCAATTAAATAATAATTTAACTGTAACTTCTAAAAACCCACTTAATACCAGTCAAAGACAGGACGAGATCAATGCGGGAAGAAATTATAATGGTCAAGACTTCTTGGTTGGTGGTTCAAGAGCTGCTACAGTAGATAATGTTATTGATGTTGATTTGGAGAATAATAGTACTATAAATTTAATAGGACCCTTAGTTGTGGGATTTGAAGCTCAGACGGATACTTATTTGAAACAAACTCGAAATTTTGATCAAAAGGAACGTAAGATAACGAATGGTAACGGTGGAGTAATAACAGATGCTTTGGAACCAAGCGATAGCGAATTGCAATCTTTGATTCCATTAAATACAGAAAGATCATTAATTCCTGGAATGTTTGCAAACCGTCCTGCGTCGATTGAGATAAAAAATAAAAACGGATATGTGGGACATAAAGTAGGATTAATACTGACTTATGAAAATAGAGACGAATATCCTAATTCGAATTATTTTTTGACAAATAATGGAATAATAAGATTTTTTGGTGAAAAATCAATTGGAATGCAAGTATTTGCACTCTCTTCTCCAAGCAGAGTCACAATGTCAAATACTGGCTCAGGAACAAAAGGAATGTTTATGGGTGGTATTGAAAGTTATGCCATGAAATGGTCATCACGAGTTGCAAATAATAGTACAATGAACAATAGTGGTACTATTGAAATATCAGGAGATGCAGGCACACACACTTCAGCTGGAGTTACAACAGTTTTAAATTCATTGTCATCAGGAATGGCAGTTATAGAAAATGGAATCACTGAAGGAAAAGCAGCATTTTCTATAAGAGGATATAATGGAAAAGTTACAAATAGCGGAACAATTAATGTTTCTGGTGGTAAAGGAAATACTGGAATGGTTCTAATTGTAAATGCAGCAGACGACATAACAAATGCATCAAAGGGGACAATTAATGTTAGTAGTGTAGCAGGAAGACAAAATATTGCTATGAGAGTGGATAAAGGAACAGTCACGACAGATGCTCCTGGAACACCTAAAGCAATAAATGACGGTAATATTTATTTAGATGGAGATTCTTCGATGGGAATTGTTGGAACAAATGCTGATGTTAAGAATAATAATGGTAAAAAGATTGCAACAAAGACAAATCTGACAATTATTAATGGAGTTGGAATGGCAACTCGTGGTGGAAACCTTGAAAATGAAGGTGAAATTGATTTAGAAGGAACAGGAGTTTCGACTAATATTGGTGTTTATATGACAAAAGGTACTAATAATCCAACTGGAACATTTTCTAAAACAAGTGTTATCAAAGTAAAGGGAAATGATTCGACAGGAGCGTTAATATCGAATGGTACATTAAATTATGGTGGAAATATTACAGCTGTAGGAGATGGAGTTTCTGGATTAATAATAGGAGATAACAAATCAAATACTGCTGATGTGACAGTAAAAGCTAATGGAACAATAACCGTAAATAACGGATTGCAATCTGCTGGAATTTATACTTATACTGACAGTTCATCAGGAAAATCTGTAACTGTAAAAAAAGGATCTTATGGAATTGTTGTTGGTAAAAATTCAAAACTTGTAAGTGATGGAAAAAATAATGTTGATGTGAATGTAAGTGTTAAAGGGGCAGAATCAATAGGGCTGTATGCTGGAGAGAATGCTAAGCTGGAAGTCAAGGATCATACTGTAAATGCAGATGATGGAGCGGTAAATTATGATGCTGATAAAAATTCAACTTTGACATTAAAAGGAACAGGAACAGCGCGTACAGGGAAAAAATCATTATTATTTTATCTTGGAGAAAATGGAACCGGTAAAATTTCATTGGGTGGAACTATGAACGCAACTATTGAAGGAGGAACGACTCCTGTGGAAAGAGGTAACGCATTTTATTATGTAGGAAATGGAACTACATTTGGTACCTCAGAAATTGAAAACTGGGCAAAAAATAATTTTGGAGATGGTAATACTTCAACTTTAGGGAATTTAAATTTGACAATGAATACAGGTTCAAGGCTGTTTATAGCACAAAATGTTGGGATGAACTTGTCTGATACAACAGGAGACACAATTTCAAGTGCTACTGGAGCTAACATAACTGGGACTGATTATAAAACGTTTATGCTTTATTTAAGCAAATTAACAATTAATCAGAATGTAGATTTGGACGATACTTCTGATGCATATAATCATTTGGAAATTTCAAATTCATCAATAAAAAATAAAACTGCTAAAGTTATGGCAGGAACAAATGATAATCAGGTTGCAATGGCTCAGGAAAATAATAAAGATCTATACTTACGAAATAAAGTTACATTGGAAAATGAAGGCGAAATTAACTTAAGTGGTACGAGGTCTACAGGAATTTATGCGAAATTTGGAGAACTTTATAATAAGGCATCAGGTGTTATTACAGTAGCTAATAAATCAACTGCAATGTACGGAGTAGGTGATTCTTTGCTTGAAAATATTGGTAAAATATCAATAGGAACTAATTCAATAGGAATGTATTCGGAAGGCTCTACGACACAGGCTATGAAAAATAGTGGAATTATTCAGCTTTTTCAGACTGACTCAGTTGCAATGTCATACAAGCCTGATTCATCACTTGCCGCTGGGACAATAGTTGAAAATGTGGGAAAAATAGAACTAACAGGTGATAGAAATACTGGAATCTATGCTTCAGGAACATCAGCATACAAAGCTAGAAATAGTGGAATTATAACGTTATCGGATTCAGCTGTAATCAATAATCCCAATGTAGGATTATACACTAATAATAAAGCTGCAACTCTTGAGAATACAGGGGTATTAAATATTGGAAAAAATTCAATTGGAATTTATGGATACGAAGCTAAAAACAGTGGAAAACTAAATGTTGGAAATGCTGGAATTGGAATCTATTCTCAAAATGGTGATATAAGTTTAACTAATGGAAAAATCACAACTGGAACAGATGAAGCAGTAGGAGTTTACACAGTAGGAACTAGTCAAAATATAACAAATATGGCAACTTCTTTTGAAATTGGAGATAATTCATTCGGATTTGTAAATGTTGGAACAGGAAATAAAATAACTTCAAATATAGCAAATGTAGGACTTGAAAATAAAAATGTGTATGTTTATTCAAATGATACAGCTGGATTAATTTTGAATAATACAAATATTACATCAACAGGAGAAGAGAATTACGGGATTTATTCAGCAGGAACAGTAATAAATAATGGAAATATAAATCTATCAAGTGGTAAAGGAAGTGTTGCAATTTACAGTATTAGAGGAGGAACTGCGACAAATACAGGTATAATCAATGTAGGTGCTTCTGATGTAGTGAATAAGCTTTATTCAGTAGGAATGGGTGCAGGATATGGGACAACAGATACTGGAAATGTTGTAAATAGAGGAACGATTAATGTAAATGGTAAAAGTGGAATTGGATTGTATGCAAGTGGTTCTGGAAGTACAGCAACAAATACAGCAATAATCAATCTAAACGAAAACAATACAACAGGAATTTATGTTACAGATGGGGCGGCAGCTGTGAATAGTGGTACAATAACTACTGGACCTGGAACTTATCGTAATGTTGTTGGAGTTTATCTGGGAGAAGGTTCTACACTTAATAATACTGGTACAATAAATATAAATGCTAGAAATGGTAAAGGAGTTTATTTAAAAGGTGGAACGGTAATTAATTACGGAAATATAACGGTAAATGGTGAAACAGATATAAACAGGACTGTAGTCCCATTTACAACACCAGATACAGGAAAAGAACTAGGGGGACTTATAGTTACAGCACCATCTGGAGTTTTATCTGCTACAATTACCGTAAATGGAGTTCCTCAAATACCAGTAGTCATAAATACGGAAGCTAGAAATCCAATATCAGTATCAGCTTCAAGTATCGGAATGTATGTAAACACTTCTGGAATAAGCTTTACAAATGTAATAAATGGTTTGGAAAATCTAACAAGTGAGGCGGATTTAATAATTGGTACCGAAGCAGCAGAAATTACAAATAGTAAATATATCCTGATAAATGATCCAAGAATATTGGATACCTATAGAAATGCAATGGAAAATAACCCAAATATAAAATGGACTGTTTATTCATCTTCATTGACATGGATGGCTACCCCGACACTAGAATTAGGAACAAACAGAATAACAAGCCTATACTTGGCAAAAGTGCCTTATACAGCATGGGCTGGTAGAGAATCAACGCCTGTAAAAAGTACAGATACATACAATTTTGCAGATGGATTGGAACAAAGATACGGTGTAAATGCTTTAGGAAGTAGAGAAAGAGAAATATTTACAAAGCTAAATTCAATTGGGAACAACGAAGAAATTCTATTGTATCAAGCATTTGATGAAATGATGGGACATCAATATGGAAATCTTCAGCAAAGAATTAATTCGACGGGAAATACTTTAAATAAAGAATTTGAACATTTACAAAAAGATTGGAGAAATCCATCAAAACAAAATAGCAAAATTAAGATATTTGGAATGAGGAATGAGTATAATTCAGATACAGCTGGAATAATTAATTATACAAGTAATGCCTATGGTGTAGCCTATGTTCATGAAAATGAAACGCTAAAACTTGGAAATTCAGTTGGCTGGTATGCTGGAGCTGTAACAAATAAATTTAAATTTAAAGATATTGGACATTCAAAAGAGAAGCAAACAATGGTTAAAGCAGGGATTTTCAAGACAATATCACCAAGTTCTGATTATAACGGAGTATTAAAATGGAGAATATCAGGAGATATATTTACTGGAATTAATGAAATGAATCGGAAATATTTAGTTGTAGATGATGTGTTTGAAGCAAGTTCAAATTATAATTCTTATGGTATGGCAATTAAAAATGAACTGGAATATGACATAAGAATGAGCGAGAAAATACACTTACGTCCATATGGCTCAATAAAAATGGAATATGGAAGATTTAATAGCATAAAAGAAAGAAGTGGACAAATGAAGCTGGAAGTAAAAGGAAATGATTATATTTCAGTAAAACCAGAAATTGGAGCAGAATTTAAATATATTCAGCCATTGGCAGTAAGAACTAATTTATCAATAGGATTAACAGCGTCTTATGAAAACGAATTAGGAAAAACAAAAAACAATAAAGGAAGAGTAAGAGGTACACAAGCAGACTGGTTTGGAATAAGAGGGGAAAAAGAAGATAGAGATGGAAATGGAAAATTCGATTTAAAAGTAGGGATAGATAATACAAAATTTGGAATAACGCTAAATGCTGGATACGATATAAAAGGAAAAAATACTAGAGGTGGAATTGGATTTAGAGCTATTTACTAATAGTTTGATTATTTTAGAATGATAAACATAAAAGATCGGAAGAATTGTTTAAAAAGTATAGATTGTCTTCCGATTTTTTATGATAAAAATATTATAAAATTTTAGAGTTATCTGATTTTATCAACTTAATATAAAAAAAGTCTTTATAATTTTAAAGAAATTTTAGTATACTTAAAAAATTTTTGAAAAATTTATGAGACACTATTTTAAAATTTAAAAAAATAGGGTATAATAAAACATAAGAAAATAAAAATTTTTAGGAGGAGAAAATGAAAAAAATTATAACAATTTTTAGTGTAATTTTTGCATTAATGTTAGTTGTAGCTTGTGGAAATAAACCAGCTACAGGAGAGCAGGTAAAAGATGGTAAAACATCTGCAGATGCAACAAATTCTAAAAAGGCTGTTGCAGTAGTTTATTCTACTGGTGGGAAAGGTGACAAATCATTTAATGATGCGACTTTTAGAGGTTTAGAAAAGGCTCAGAAAGAATTAGGAATTTCTTTTAAAGAATATGAGCCAAAAGACCCATCAACAGAAGCAAAGAATGCTTTAACACAATTTGCAGAATCTGGAGAATTTGAGTTGATTATTGCGGTTGGATACAGCATGAAAGATTCATTAGTTGCTGTAGCTCAAGCTTTCCCTGATCAAAAATTTGCAATAATTGATGAAACTGTAAATGGATTGCCAAATGTTGCTTCTATTTTGTTTAAAGAACAAGAAGGTTCATTCTTAGTAGGAGCGTTGGCTGGAATGATGGATAAAACAGGAAGTATTGGATTTGTGGGTGCAAACGAATCTGAATTAATTAAAAGATTCTATGCGGGATATACACAAGGTGCAAGATACGTAAAACCAGATATTAAAGTTTTACCTGTATACATTGGAGGAAACAACTCATTTAACGACCAGGCATCAGCAAAAGCTAAAACTGAAACACTAATCCAACAAGGTGCGGATGTTATTTATCATGCTGCTGGAGCAAGTGGACTAGGAGTATTCCAAGCAGTTAAGGAAAAAAATGTTTATGGAATTGGTGTGGATTCTAACCAAGATAATTTGTATCCAGGAATAATTTTGACGTCTATGATGAAATATGTTGATAATGCAGTATTCGATGTTGTAAAATCTTCTATAGATGGAAAATTTGAAGCAAAATTACAAGTTTTTGGAATCAAGGAAAATGGAGTAGGAACAACTAACTTTGAATTTACAAAAGATAAAATTGGAGAAGAAAACATCAAACGTCTTGAACAAATTAAACAAGATATTAAAGATGGTAAAATTCAAGTGAAACCTACATTGTAATTATAAATATTTTTCAAAGTGCAAAAATTTATAAAAATGGTTGTTTGAGAATTGATAAATTAAATATCATTCTTTTACAACCTTTTTATCTTTTCTTTAATTTTTTATATTTACAATTTTTTATTGGACTAGTAATTTATGATTTGGAATATTTTGATTTCCAAGCCATAGTTTAAGAAATATTTAGGAGATGATTTTATGAGAGCAGTTGATATAATTGAGAAAAAACGTGACAACCTTAAACTATCTGATACAGAGATAGAGTTTTTATTAAATGAATATTTGGCTGGAAATATTCCTGATTATCAGATGTCAGCATTTCTTATGGGAGTTTACTTTAATGATATGACACAGGAAGAACTGTTGAAATTTACAATGGTAATGAGAGACTCTGGAGATGTGATAAAATTTGATGAGATAGATAGATTTCTTGTGGATAAGCATAGTACAGGAGGTGTTGGAGATAAGGTTACAGTAATACTTTCCCCTATTTTATCAGCACTTGGGATGGGAAATGTGAAGTTATCTGGAAAAGGACTTGGGCATACTGGAGGAACAATTGACAAGTTTGAGTCAATTAAAGGATTCAAGTTTTCAACGACAAAAGAGGAACTTGTAAAAATTGCTAATAAAACTGGAGTTGGGCTGATGGGATACAGCGACAAGATAGTTCCGCTTGACAAGAAACTATATTCTTTACGTGATGTGACTGCAACTGTTCCAAGTATTCCGTTAATTGCCAGCAGTATTATGAGTAAGAAATTAGCAATTTATTCAGATGTTATAATTCTTGATGTAAAAGTTGGGGATGGAGCCTTTATGAAAGATTTGGGGCAAGCTAAAAAATTGGCTGAAAGAATGATTGAAATTGGAAAAGGTGCTGGAAGAAAAGTTAAGGTTGTACTTAGCAATATGGATGAACCGCTTGGGCATGCAATTGGAAATGCAAACGAAATTATAGAAGCAATTGAATTTTTAAAGGGAAATGGTGCTTCTGACGTAAAAGAAGTTGTTTATACGATTACAGGACTTGCCTTGAAAGAAAAAGGTGAAATATCAGAATTGAGTGAGGCAAAAGAAAAAATTGATGAAGTAATAAAAAACGGAACAGCATTAAAGATATTGGCAGAATTTATTGGGGAAAGTGGTGGAAACAAAGACCTTATAAATGACTATGGATTACTTCCAAAAGTTAGATATGTAATGGAAATTTTTTCTGAAAATGAAGGATATATAAAAAAAATAAAAACAGAAGAAATTGGAAAAGCAGCAATGATTATTGGTGCAGGCCGTGCTAAAAAAGAAGATGAAGTTGACCATGCAGTTGGAATAAATATCTTTAGAAAAGTTGGGGAAAAAATAGAAAAAAATGAAAAAATTGCTGAAATTTACTATAATGATGATAAAAATGTGAACGAATCTAAAAATATGGTTATAGATGCATTTGTAATAACATCAGAAAAAGTTGAAGAGCCAAAGGCAATTTTTGAAATAATAGAATAATTTGCTTATAAGAAGGGCTGGCTTAGGATAAAATCTAAGTACAGCCTTTTTATAGATTAAAAATTACTAATTTGAATATATAAAATAAAATTATTAAGATTTAGGCTGTTCTATTAAATTAAGAAAAAATGCTTTGAGAAAAAATGTAAAAAATGGTAAAATATATAAATATAAATATTGTTAAAATTAAAAAAAGAAATGAGGAATAATTAAGTTGAAAAGAGCGGTTATATTGGATACGAGTGCGATTATGTATAGAAGTCATTTTGCACTAATGGGAATGAGAAATAGTAACGGAATGTCTACTGGAGCAACATTTGGGTTTATTAATACGCTGGAAAGTGTGATTAGGGAGTTTAGGCCTGATTATTTAGTGGCTTGTCTAGATGTGAAAAGAAGTGAGCTGGATAGAACTGGGGAGCTGGAAACGTATAAGGCACATAGGGAAAGTATGCCTGAAGAACTGGTTATGCAGATTGATACTATTATGAAGGTATTGGATGGGTATAGAATTCCGAAATATAAGAAAGCTGGGCAGGAAGCGGATGATGTTATTGCCACTTTTGCCACTAAATTTTCTAATGATGAAGATGAGCAGATTGAGGTTTTTGTAATAACTGGGGATAAGGATTTGGCACAGCTTGTAGATGGAAAAATTAACATTGCCTTGCTTGGAAAAGGGGATAAAAATTCTGCATTTAAACATATAAAGACGGATGAAGATGTAGTTGAATATTTGGGAGTTACACCTGATAAGATTCCTGATTTGTTTGGGCTTATGGGAGATAAGTCGGATGGGATTCCGGGAGTTGCTGGGATTGGGCCTAAAAATGGAGTGAAACTTATTACGACTTATGGAAATTTGGAAGGAATTTACGAAAATATTGACGAAATAAAAGGGAAACAGAAGGAAAAATTGATAACTGATAAGGAAAATGCCTTTATAAGTCGGGAACTTGCAACTGTGAAAAGGGAGCTTGATGTTGAATATGATAAAAATAAATTGAAATTTGAGGAAAAGGATTTTGACAGTCTTTTAAAACTTTATGAAGAGCTTGATTTTAAAAGATTTTTTAAAGCTGTTGAAGAAGAAAAGGAAAGATTCTTGCAAAACGGTAATCAGAAGGAACTTACTGAAGAAGAGAAGTTAGTTTTAGAAAAAAATAAAAAAATTACTGAAGAAAAATTGGAAAAAGAGAGACTTGAAAGAGAAAAAATTGAAAAGCAGGAATTGGAGTATGATAAGGAAAATCCGATTTTTGATGGAATTTCACATTTTTATGAGCATGTGGAGTATGAGCATAATTCAGAAATAGACAAAAAAATTGATGAAATTCAAGTTTTAAAAGAAAAATTGGCAATGGAATACGAGGCTCAGAAGAAAAAGCAGGAAGAGACCGCACTAGAAAATCAGAAAACTGAAAAAACCAAGAAAATTAAAGATGAAAAAGTGTATTTTGAGAAAAATTATGGAAAAGTTGTGAGCTGGAATGATGCTTATTCTGTGATTGAGAAAATGGATAAAAAAGTAGCAATTTTTGAGAATATGCTTGGACTTTCTATTTGTGATGAAAAAACGAATATTGTGCTTTTGGATAGTGAATTGAAAAATATTTTACAAAATGAAAATCACGAAAAATCAGGAGCTGGAGTTCAAATTAACTTGTTCAGTTTAGGTGAGAATACTTATGAAAAGGAAGATAATAAAAAAAATATTGAGGATATTTATAAATTATTGAGTGAGAAAGAAATTATTGCCTATAATGTGAAAGAGTATATGAAAAATGGGGAAAGTGAGTATTTTGGATATTCTGTTGGTGGAAAAACTTATGGGATAAATGAAGAGAGATTCGGGATAAAATGTACGGAATATTTTGATATTTTGCTTGCAAGATATGTACTTGGGACAGAAAGTTTGCAGGAAATCGAGGAAATAATTTTAGATGAGTTTGGTGTTGAGATTGCAACTTTTGAGGAGCAATTTAAAAAGGAACGAAGAAAGAAGGATTTTAGCGATGTTTCTGATGATGTGGTTTGTGAGTTTTTATCGAAGAGAACATTCTTTATTTATAAATTGGAAACAATTTTTAGAAATAGGTTACAAAATGAGCAGTTTCTAAATATATTTGACAAGCTGGAAAGTCGATTAATACCAGTATTGGCACAAATGGAAGAAACTGGAATAAAAATTGATAAAAAATATTTCAGTGAATTTCAGAATGAGCTGGAAGAAAAGATAAATATGCTTCAAAGTGATATTTATAAACTTGCTGATGGAGAATTTAATATTGATTCGCCACAACAATTAGGGGAAGTTTTGTTTGAAAAATTGCAGATTCCGTCGGGGAAAAAGACAAAGACTGGATATTCAACAAATGTGGAAGTTCTGGAAATGATTGCAAACAATGGAGAATTGACAGAAGACAAACGGATGATTGGGAAAAAGTTGCTGGAATACAGGGCTTATAAGAAATTATTGTCAACATACATTGAGCCAATTCCAAAACTGGCGGATAAAGAGGAAAGGATTCATACTACTTTTAACCAAAATGGGACATCTACTGGACGGCTTTCGTCAGCAAATCCAAATTTACAGAATATTCCTGTGAGAACAGATGATGGAATAAGGATTCGTACTGGTTTTGTTGCAAAGAGAGGGCATAGCTTGATTTCATTTGATTATTCACAAATTGAATTGAGAGTTCTGGCTGAATTATCAAAAGACAGGCATTTAGTACAGGCGTATCAGGATAATCAGGATTTACATGACTTAACGGCAAGAAAGATATTTTTCAAAACCGAAGAAGATGAGATTTCACGGCACGAGAGAAGTATTGCAAAAGTAATTAATTTTAGTATCCTGTATGGAAAAACACCGTTTGGACTGTCGAAGGAACTAGGGATTACAGTTCAAGAGGCTTCTCAATATATAACGACATATTTTGAGGAATATCCGAGAGTCAGAAAATTTTTGGATATTGTGACAGAAACGGCTAAGCTTCACGGTTTTGTAGAAACTTTTTACGGTACGAGAAGATACATTAACGGAATTAATTCAACAAATAAAAATGTACAGGCACAGGCTGTAAGAATGGCGGTAAATACTGTTGTTCAAGGAACAGCGGCAAATATTATAAAAAAAGTTATGATTGAACTTCATGAGGAGTTTAAAAATGATGAAAATATAAAAATGCTTCTTCAAGTTCACGATGAACTGATTTTTGAAGTTCGTGATGAATTTGCTAAGGAATACATGGAAAAAATTGAAAAAATTATGGAAAATACTGTTGAATTTAAGAAAGTTCCATTAAAAGCGAATGGAAGTGTGGCTAAAAATTGGGGATTATTAAAATAATAATATATTTTATATATGATAGAAATATATATTATATATTTGACTAATTGTTTTGAAATTGTTAGAATAATACTATATAAGGAAGGAATCAGAACAAAAAATGGCACAAATAAGAAAACTGGAAAATTATTTAAAGGGATTAAAAGACGGTACTGGAATCGGAATTGCCTATATACCCTTTGGAGTTGCAATTGGACTGATTTCAGCCAAAAGTTTTTCCCAAATTTTGCCAATGATTGGGCTTACATCGTTTGGAATGTATGCAGGAGGGGCTCATTCATTACTGTTAAAGGTACTTTATGTGATGAAGTCGCCTCCAGTTGAAGTGATTTTATCTATTGTTCTTATCAATTTAAGATATTTATTGTTAAATATTGTTATTTTTAGACAGCTTGGTGAAAAAACTCCTATTTTTCAGAAGTTTCTGGTAGGCGTGGGGCTTACTGATGAAACTGTAACATATCTGACATTGAAAAAGGCAACAAATGCGTGGTATATGATGGGAGTAAATACAATTCCATATTTTTGCTACTGTTTTGGTACAATTTTTGGAGCAATATTTGGTGAAAAATTGCCAGAATCACTTATGACTAGTATGAATTTTGTGCTTTATTCAATATTTTTCAGTATGTTAATAATGGCTTTAAGCCAAAATTTTAAATATATAAGAATTGTTTTGCTGGCACTTGTTATAAAAATGGCATTTTCATTTTTGCCTATTTTAAATAAGGTAAGTTCAGGATGGGTTATGATTTTAACGATGTCTTTGGCAAGTTTTATATATGCGCAGCTTTATTATAATGAAAATCCTGAAAAGTAGGAAAACGATTAAATTAATAAAGGGAAAGGAAGTGATAAGATTGAATTATAACGAAAATTTAGGGATTTTAACAATGATTTTGATGACACTCATAATCATGACGGTAATACTGAGGACATTGCCAATATTTGTAAAAATTCCAGAAAACAACCTAAAAGTTAATAAATTCTTTGAAGCACTTCCTTATACAGTACTGACAGTATTAGTATTTCCAGATATTTTTACTTCTACTGGAAGTACAAATTTTGACATAATAAGAGTTCTGATTGGAATGGCAATCGTGGCATATTTAACTTTTAGGAAGACGAATCTGGGAATAATAATAATTGTTTCTATTGCAGTGATATATTTTTTAGGAATGTTAAAAGGAAGTTTTTAAATAAAAACAGAAAAATTTTAAAGAAATATAAATTAAAATTGATATTTAAAAAGGATTTTTATGAGTTTAGATAATTATAAAAAATTTTTAGGACAAAAAATACATGTAAAGATGGATAGAAAAATGGGAGAAAGGCATCCTAAATATAATTTTTTATATCCAGTAAATTATGGATATATTCCAAATACTATTAGTGAAGATGGAGAAGAAATAGATGTGTATATTTTGGGAGTTTTTGAACCTGTTGATGAATTTTGTGGAATATGTAGAGCTATTGTGTATAGGTATGATGATGAAGAAAATAAACTTATAGTAATTCCAGATGGGAAAAATTATACAGTTTCCCAAATGGAAGTACTGGTTGAATTTCAGGAACGTTTTTTCAAACATAAAATTTTAACTGAATAATAATTAAAATTATTTTTTATTTAACAACAGTCAATTTATTATTTTCAATTTTTATATCCTTTATCATTTGAAATTTTTCAACTCCTGATAAATTCAGAATTTCTTTTTTTTCAAGCTGACTAAAAGCATAATTTAAGCCTGTTCTGATAATAGGTTTTTTATCAAGATCAATTTCTTTATTTTCTTTTGTAAGTCTTACAATTTGGAAGTCCTCGAGATAAAGATTTGATTTCATTGGATCATAACGAATGTCAGTTGCAAAGGTCATTGTTCCGCTAATCTGATCATTTAATGCATCATTTAGGTATTCTGCTTCAATAATTAACTTATCATTCTCAAAATGTACTTTTGGATTAAATAGTTTAATTTTTCCAAGGGGATAGGATTTTTCTATTGGAAATTTCGAAGCAACAGCACTTTTTACCATAGAATCTGGAATTTTTAACTGATTTTGAGTGTAAATGTAGTAACCTAAGCCTGCAATTAATACAATAACTGAAAAAAATAAAAATTTAAATAATTTCATAGTTATAACTCCTTTTTAAATTAATTTTCGTTTTGGAAATTTTACTGAATTTATAAACATCATTTCCAAAATCAAGTAACTATATCACTTAATTATTTAAAAATATTTTGAAAAAATATTTAATCTTCTTTGAAAATGAATAAAGATAAGAAAAGTACTAAATTAAATAATAAAATAAAAACTTTTTATTGAAAAACCTATAAATATTAGGTATAATAATATTATAATAATTTTTAATGGTAAGGAGGATATGAACAAAAATTAAAGTTCATTAAATATAATGGAAGAATTGGAAAAAACACGAAAAATAGTAAAAACATCATTTTTTATAGCAGTTGTAACTGTTGCTGTACTTCTTGTGTTTCCATATGATATGAAACCAAAAGAGTGGCAAATTTATGCGAACAGTTACTTTATAACTACATTGGGGCTTACAGTTGGAGGAGCTGCTATTGGTATTCTTTTGGGAATGTTTTTAGCATTTTTAAAATTTCAGAAAACCAATATAGAAGTTTTAGATATGATAAAAGACGTTATTATTGATGAATATGTTGATATAATGCGAGGAACTCCTATGGTTTTGCAACTTTTGACACTATCTTTTGTAGTTGTGATATTTAATAATTACTGGATTGCATTAATTGCTTTAGGACTTAATAGTGCAGCTTATGTAGAAGAGACAATCCGTTCTGGAATTGAAAGTATAGACAAAGGACAAATGGAAGCTGCAAGAGCAACTGGGA
Organism: Leptotrichia sp. oral taxon 879 str. F0557; assembly: GCF_000469385.1. Taxonomy (GTDB): domain Bacteria; phylum Fusobacteriota; class Fusobacteriia; order Fusobacteriales; family Leptotrichiaceae; genus Leptotrichia; species Leptotrichia mesophila. The sequence continues at coordinate 137,742 of NZ_KI271304.1, read as the reverse complement.
TGCCTTATAGAATGGCAATGAATGAAATTATAATGCCGCAGGCAATAAAAAATATTTTGCCAGCACTTTTAAATGAATTTATAAATTTATTTAAGGAAACAGCCGTTGTGGGATATATTAGTGTCGTAGACATTACAATGAACAGTAAAAGCTTACAAGCTGTATATTATAGTGTAAAACCAATATTGTTTACTGGTTTGGTTTATTATATCAGCGTAAAATTATTCTCATTTATTGGGAAACGATTGGAGATGAGATTAAAGGAAAATGATTAAGATAAAAGATTTGAAGAAAAAATATGGCGAATTGGAAGTTTTAAAAGGAATTAGTACAGAAATAAAAGAAGGAGAAGTAATTTCGATTATAGGACCTTCTGGAAGTGGAAAATCAACATTCTTACGTTGTATAAATAGGCTTGAAGAACCTACATCAGGAGAGATTAAAATAAATAATAAAAATATTTTGGAACGTAAGGCGGATATAAATAAAATTCGTGAGGAAGTCGGAATGGTGTTCCAGCACTTTAATTTGTATCCACATAAAACTGTACTGGAAAACATTACTTTGGGACCAATTAGATTAAAAAAAATGCCAAAAGCTGAGGCAGAAAAACTGGCAATAGAATTACTGGAAAAAGTGGGACTTGCTGATAAAAAAGATGTTTATCCAAATAAGCTGTCTGGTGGACAGAAACAAAGGGTTGCAATTGCAAGGGCATTAGCAATGAATCCTAAAGTAATTCTGTTTGATGAGCCAACATCCGCACTTGATCCTGAAATGATAGGGGAAGTTCTGGAAGTTATGAAGGAGCTTGCAAATGCGGGAATGACAATGATTGTGGTAACACACGAAATGGGATTTGCAAGAAATGTAGCTAATAGAGTATTTTTTATGGATGGAGGATATATTCTAGAAGATGCAAGACCGCAGGATTTATTTGACAATCCAAAAACAGAAAGAGCAAGAGAGTTTTTAGAAAAAGTGTTAAATCACTAAAAGATTATTAGTTAAAACGATTTTAAATAAAATTAAATAGAGAAAGAGAGGAAAAAATATGAAAAAAATATTTTTGATGATAACATTAGTAATTTTTGGAATTATATCGTGTGGAAAAAAAGATAATGGGGAGAAAAAATTAAGAGTAGGATTAAATGCAGTTTTTGCTCCATTTGAATATGTTGAAAATGGACAAGTTACTGGATTTGATGTTGATCTTATAAATGAAATTGGAAAAAATCTTGGATATAAAGTTGAAATTATTGACCAATCATTTGATGGATTGATTCCAGCATTGAAAGCGGGAAAAATTGATATTATTGTATCTGGTATGAGTTCAACTGAAGAAAGAAAAAAATCAGTAGATTTTACTGATGATTACTTTGTTTCAAAAGAAACTTACATAAGAAAAAAAGGTAATACTGCAGTTACACCAACTACATTAGGTGGTAAGAAAATTGGAGTTCAGCTTGGAACAATTCAAGAAATAGAAGCAAAAGAGATTAATGGAGCAACTGTTGTACCAAACGAAAGTACAGTAAATACTATTTTAGATTTAAAAGCAGGAAAAATTGATGTAATTATTCTTGAAAAAGCAGTAGCTGAAGAATACATGAAGAAAAATCCTGAAATGGAAATTTTTGATGAAAAATCAGCTAAAATCGGAATGGCAATGGCTCTTAATAAAGGAAAAAATCAAGAGTTGGTAAAACAAATAAATGCTGAATTGAAAAAAATGAAAGAAAATGGAAAATATAATGAATTAATTAAAAAATATGGTCTTGAAAACAGTCAAAAATAAAATACTTTATTAAAATAGGAGGAAGAGCAAATCATGAAAAGGCCTACATTAGTTGCAGTTTCTTCATTGGTTGCAATGGCGGTACCTACGGTATCTGAAAAAATGACAACTTCCGATATGAGAAAGGATATAATTCGTGCGAATGTGGCAGATATACAGCAGGAAACGGTAAATGAGGTTCCTACACTTGATACACCAAATCCACAAAAAACGGCTGTAACAACAGATAATCCTGATTTAATTACGGTTGCTTTGACACAGGACGGAACAGGAACAAAGATAGTTAATAACAGAATTCAAGCAACATATTATAATACTGAAAAAAATCATGTTAGCCAATCGCAACAAAAAACACAGGCACAATCTGTTCAAAATGTTAAACCTGTAGAAGTAGTTTCAACACAAACTGAAACAACAGAAGAGACAACAGCAACTATTTCTGAAATTCAAGAAAGCCCAATAAATAATCCAGAAAAAGTACAAATATCAAAATCAGAGATTATAACTCTCAGATCAAACGATTTGAACTTTCATAAAAATAGTACAGATTTAAAGAAAGAAGCCTATCCTGTACTGAGAGACATAAAGGATTATATCGAGAAAAATGATTTTCTTGTGTCAATTATTGGATATACTGATAAAAGCGGTTCGTCTTCGTATAATAAAAGATTATCATTAAGAAGAGCAGAAAAGGTTAGTTCAAAATTGATAGAGATCGGGCTTTCGAAAGATAGAGTTGTGGATTTAATAGGACGCGGTGAAAACAATCCAATCAAGACAAATGATACGGAAGAGGGAAGAGAAAGAAATCGAAGAGTAGAATTTAGATTTGTAAAAAAAGGACAAGTGTAAAAACTATGTCCTTCTTTTTTTAATATTTTCTTTATTCTTTTTTTCTAAATTAAGTTTACTATTGTCAGAGGGATCACCAAAAATATCTCTGAAAAATCCGACTTCCAGTTCTCTTGAAAATACATTTTTCAAAATAATCATTACAACAGGCCCAATCAGGAATCCCATTACACCAAAAATTTTGAATCCTGAGTACATTGAGATTAGTGTAATTAATGGATGGACTCCTAAATTTTGGCTTACCAGCTTTGGTTCTAGCATTTGTCTTACAGAAAGGACAAATAGGTAAATTATTATTAGGGCAATACCTAATGTTATGTCAGATAGTGCAAAAGAAATTACTGCCCATGGGATTAAGACTGTTCCTGCTCCTAATATTGGGAGTGCATCGATTATACAGATTATGATTGACATTAATAGGGGATACGGTACATTTAGCCCTAAAAATGATAATAAATTTAAACATATTAGAAGTTCAAAAAAACATATTGTCATTAAAATAATCTGTGCCTTAATATAAGAGCCAAGAACTGTAAACATATCAGTTTTTATATTGAAAACCTTATCTAGCCAAGACTTTGGGAGCTGCTGCTCTAGGAAAGATACAATTTCATCCCTGTCAAGACTTATAAAGAAAGTTGCAAGAATCGTTATACAAATATATAGAATTACAGTCGGAATAGATGTAATAAAACTTATCAGCCCTTTTATAAATCCTCCAAGTTTTGAAGAGCCTGAGGAAATAAAACTGTTTATTGTATCATTTACCTGCTTTGTGAATCCTGACGGGAAATTTCCAAGATAAGTATAAACTTTTGCCATGCTGTCAGTCCATAATTTTTGTGTAATCTCGCTATAACTATTAAGATTTTGCGATAATTTATAAATTTCACTTATCAATTTTAATGATCCCCAGCCAATAATTCCAAAAAATATTAATAAAAATGTTACAATAGAAATTATCGTAGACAGCTTTTTTGAAAGCTTTAACCTTTTTTGTAAAAATCGTGTAAACGGCCGTGTCAATATTGAAAAAAACAATGCTATCGTAAATGGAAACAAAAATATCCCAAGTTTAAATGCTAAAAATACAACTAGCAGAATTAAAGCAATATAAACGAGAAAATATAATTTTTTAAAGTCAAAATTTTTGTAACTTGCCATATAAATACTCCTTTTTTATTTTTCAAATTTATTATTTATAGATTATTATATAATAAATATATCGAATTGTAAATAGAGTTATTCTATAATGGAGATTCTTAAATTTTAAGATAAGAAATTAAATACTATAGAAATAAAAATAATTTAAAAAATGGTTTATTCATTATTGATTTTATTATATAATTATTATAGTGTAGATAACCATAATATTTATTAAATTTAAAAAAGAAATTAAAATTAAATAAAGTCATAATTTTGTCAAAAAAAAATGATATTCTATGAAATAAGTGTTATAATAGATTTTGATAAAAAATAAGCTGTTTATTCTAGAAGAAAGGAGATTACATGGTTGGGATATTTTTGAATTTTAAAAATAGAAAGATACAGATTTTATCAGCATTATTTACATTTAGTGCGATGAGTTTTGCAGTTAATGTGGATGATTTGATCTCTCAGTATGAAAAAAATTCTTATACGACAAAAATTAATGAAAAAAATATGAGAAAGTTTGATATAAAAGAGAAATCTTTGAAAAATGGGGAGTGGAATGAAGTCAGTGTAACTTCAGATAATAATTATACGTTACACGGAGCAGCAAATGGTCTAACTATGCAAAATAATGTAAAGTATGGGATGTTTTATTATAGGAATGCATATAATTTTAGAAGCAGTGAGCTTACAGAAAATAAAATTGGTATTTCTAAAACTTTAAACGATTATTTTGGTTACAGTGATAATAATTATAATAAAAAAACTAATCAAATTTCACGAAATATACAGAAAATTAACAATGAAACTACTAAAAATTCTGAAATACGTGATTTGATTGATTTATATAAAAATTATAAGAATAAACAGAAGGAAATGGAACAGGAAGCGCTTGCGTTAGAAGATACTAAAAAAGATTATGCTATTCAGGCTAAAAAATATGAGCTGGGGACAGCATCACAGTATGATTATGAACTAGCAAAAACAGAATATGAAAATTCTCAGCTAAAATATGAAAATCTTGGGCGGGAACTGCAAATTTTAGGAGAACAATTTACAGTTTACAATGTAACTTTACCTGAAAAAGAGAAGCTTGATGACCTGAAAAAAATTGAACTGAAAAAGGATGATTTTTATGCTCTTAGACTCTCAGAAGCTGAAACAATAGAATTGAATTCGCAGCTTAACAGTGAACAGCTAAGAAAGGAAAATATTGATTACAAGTATCCTAAATTATCAGGAGATATTGGATATTCCTTAAAGGATCATTCTGTTGTTGTTGGGTTATCTGTGTCAAAAACTTTTAAAAGATACAATGATACTGTTGAAGATCTAAAAAATGAAGCAGATAAATTGAGATTACAATATGAACAGAAAAAAAATGAACTGGTGTCAAATGCGGGACAGCAGATGATAACTTACACAACCTATCAGACAAATGAATTAACAGCACAAAATACAATGAATATCAAGAAAAAAGAATATGAAATTTATGCTAAGAAGTACGAGCTGGGAGTTGACACGTATTCCAACTATGTGGAAAAACGGAATAACTATAAAAAAGCTGTAATAGATTACGAAACAGCCAAAAATGAACTTGCAGCATTTACTAAAAAAATAAAATATTATAAATAGAGATTATTAATATGAAAAATAAAAACGAAAATTAGGAAAGCGGTGATTTTGTGGAAATAAATACAGAATTTTCTGAAATAGCTAAAACTATTGAATCAAAGAGGAAAGAGTCAAAAAATAAAAATTATTTTTATAAATTTATGACAATATTTGCTGTAATATTATTTGCTGCAGTTTCATGTGGAAAAAAAGAAGCTGAGCCGGAATATGAAGTGACAACTGTTGATAGGGGAGATATTTCGTTATCAGTTTCAAAGAATGGACAAGTTGTGTCAGATAATGCGGTTTCAGTATTTACAACTTCAAGTCAAAGAGTAAACAAAGTGTTCTTTAAAAAAGGAGATAATGTGAAAAAAGGTGATGTAGTGCTGACATTTTATCCAGTTGATAAAAATGAAACTTTGAGAAAAATACAAATGAAAACTTTGGAAATTCAAAAATATGAAAGAAATATAGCTGATGCTCAAGGCTCACTTAGAAGAAAAAAAGAGTCGAAAAGTTTAGAAATTCAACAAAAATCAAGAGATTTGCATAACGCAGAAGAGTTATATAAAGTTGGTGGGGAAACAAGGGTTAATGTAGATGATGCAAGAAAGGCTCTAAGAAATTCAAGACTAGATTTGGATACAGTTGACAGTGAGCAGAAGGCTAGCATTGAAGATGCAAGAACATCATTAAAGACAGCAAAATTAGAATTGGCAACATTACAAGAAGATCTGGCACTTATAAAAGATGAAATAACAAGTCCAGTTGATGGTGTTATTACAGAAATGACTGCAGATGAAAATTACCGTGTAAATACTGAAACGACTTTGTTTAAAGTATCAGATTCAACAAACATGAGGGTAGAGGTAAGCCTTTCAGACAATGAGGTAAAAAATATTCAAGTTGGGCAAAGAGTTGAGATTACTTCAGATTCATTGCCGGACGGAGAGAAAATAGAAGGCTCTGTTTTGCAAATTTCTGGAGTGGCTGAAAAGAGTTCGTCTCTTGATGAAAGTAACACTACTGTAAAAATTCAGATAAATGAAACTAAGGGATTGAAGCCTGGTGCTACGATAACAGCGACTATTTTTTACAAAGAAAGTAAAAATGTACCAAGACTTCCATATAGTTCAGTTATAAATGAAAATGGTAAATATTATGCTTTTGTTGTAGGAAAAGGTAATAAAGTTTCAAAAAGAGAAATTAAAGTTGGAATGAATGATGATACATTTTATGCTGTGGAATCTGGTATATCAGTGGGAGAAAGAGTAATCACTGTTGCGGATGAGAGATTGAAAGATGGACAAAAAATAAAAATTGCCGATCCGTCAAAACAGAAAGTAGCTCCTAATGGTGTAATGTTTAAGGAAGAAAAACAAACAGGAAAAGGTGGAGGACCTGGTGGACCACCACCAAGATAGAAAAATAAACTTTAGAGGTAAATTTTTATGATAAAAGTGAGCGATATAGTAAAAATATATAAAAACGGAAGCATGGAATTAAAAGTTTTGAAAGGGCTTAATCTTTCTGTAAGTGAAGGAGAATATGTAGCTTTTATGGGACCATCTGGAAGTGGAAAATCTACTCTTATGAATATTTTGGGGTGTCTTGACAGCCTTACATCTGGAACTTATATTTTAGATAATCAAGATGTTTCAACTATAAAAGGAGATGCACTTGCTGAAGTAAGAAACAAAAAAATAGGGTTTGTATTCCAAACTTTTAACTTACTTCCAAAGATGACGGCAGTTGAAAATGTGGCTCTTCCAGCTTTGTATGCAGGAGTAAAGAAAGCTGAAAGGCTAAAAAGGGCAACTGAAGCATTGGAAAGTGTGGGACTTGGTGAAAGAATCCATCATAAGCCAAATGAGATGTCAGGGGGACAAAGACAGAGAGTGGCAATAGCAAGAGCGATAATAAACAATCCTAAAATACTTCTTGCAGATGAGCCAACAGGAAATCTAGATTCAAAATCTGGAGAAGAGGTTTTGGAAATTTTTAAAAAATTGAACGATAACGGAACAACGATAGTAATGGTTACGCATGAGGAAGATGTGGCAGAGCATTGTAAAAGAATTATCAGATTAAAAGACGGTGTAATAGAAAAGGATGAAATTGTTCAGCATCGGAGAGGAGTGTAGTGTAAATGGATTTTATGGAATTGCTAAAATTATCAGTATCAAATTTATTTAGCTATAAGGTACGTTCCTTCTTGACAATGCTTGGAATAATAATCGGTATATCTTCAGTGATAATGATGTCTTCATTAGGAGCAGGAGTTAAGGAAAATATTACTGGAGATTTGAATAAGCTAGGAGTATCAAACTTTGAAATATCAATTGACACTTCTCCAGGACAGACTTATAAATCACAGGATTTACTTACCCAAAAAGATATTAAGGAATTAAAGAGTATAGAAGGTGTCGAAGCAGTTACTCCTACTTCCAGCACTTTTGCAAGATTATCTTCAAATGATGGATCAGATAAGATGTTTACTGGAACTGGAGTAACAGAAGATTATTTTAAGATTTCAAATTACACAATAATAAAAGGACGAAAATTTTTGCCAAATGAATATAGAAAAGATGGAAAATACGTAATAATTGACAATACAACCTCAGATCAGTTATTTCCTGGCGAAAATCCTATAGGAAAGAAATTGACTTTAAATTTTAGAAAAAATAGTCAGATAGTGACAATCGTTGGAGTGTTTAAAAATCCGTATGCAAGTCTAGGAGGTGGAGATCAGATGCCTGCAATGGGACTTCTGCCAAATAATTACTTAAATCATTTAGAAGGAAATGAGCAGAATAAATATACAGCTTTGCAGGTAAAAACTACTGATGCCAATGAAATGGCTAGAATAATGGAAATTGTAAAAGAAAAAATGAAGACAAGAGGAAGTGAGCCTAATGTTTATAATGTAAATTCAACAAGTCAAGGCTTGGATGAATTTAATAACATTCTTAACATGCTTTCACTTTTCATAAGTGGAGTTGCTGCAATTTCGTTATTTGTAGGTGGAATCGGAGTTATGAATATAATGCTTGTAAGTGTTACCGAGAGAATAAGGGAAGTTGGGCTAAGAAAGGCTATTGGAGCCAAAACAACACACATTCTTATACAATTTTTGATAGAAGCTGTGATTTTGACATTTTTTGGTGGTATAATTGGAGTTGTAATTGGATATTCATTAGCACTTTTAGTTGGCATGTTTATACAGACATCGCCAATATTAAGTCCAGTTATAGTGTTTGTGTGTATATTTGTTTCGACAATGATAGGATTAGTTTTTGGAGTTTATCCAGCGAAAAAAGCTGCCGCATTGGAGCCAATGGAAGCACTGAGAACAGATTAGAATTATGTTTAAATAAAAAAATTGATTATCTTAAAAAATTAAATTTAGGATAATCTTTTTTTATAGATTTTGAGAAAAGTGTGATATAATAAGGAATAAATTTTAGATACATTTGAATTATAATATTGATAAGAGATGTAAAGTATAAAAGGAGATGATAAAAAATGTCAAAAAATAAGTATCTTGATATGGATATAACAAATTTGCCAACACCAGCCTTTATAGTTGATGAAAGGCTGCTAAAAAGAAATCTTGAAACATTAAAAAGTGTAATTGATAGAACAGGATGTAAAATATTGCTTGCACAAAAAGGATTTTCGATGTTTTATTTCTATCCGTTAATTAGTGAATACTTAAATGGAACTACTGCAAGCTCACTATTTGAAGCAAGACTTGGGTATGAGGAAATGGAGTTAAAAAATCCTAACAAAAAATTGGAAACACATATTTTTAATCCGTCTTACAGGGAAGATGAGTTTGATGAAATAATGGAAATAACAAATCATATTGTTTTTAACTCTTTTAATCAATGGAAAAAATTTAAGAATAGAGTAAAGGAATTTGAAGAAAAAAATGGTAAGAAAATTAGCTGTGGACTTCGATTAAATCCAGAATTTTCAGAAGTTGAAACTGAGATTTACAATCCAGCGGGAAGATTTTCAAGATTTGGAGTAACACTTGAAAATTTTAAGGAAGATGAACTTGAAGGATTGGATGGATTTCATTTTCATGCACTTTGTGAACAAAATTCGGATGCCCTTGAAAATGTATTAAAAATTTTTGAAGAAAAATTTGGAAAGTATTTACATAATATGAAATGGCTTAATTTTGGTGGGGGACATCATATTACAAGAGAAGATTATGATATTGAAAAACTTGTAAAATGCATAAATTATATAAAAGAAAAATATGATGTGGAAGTGTATTTAGAACCAGGAGAAGCGGTTGCCTTGAATACAGGATTTTTAGTTTCGGAAGTTTTAGATATTACAAAAAATGAAATGGATATATTGTTAATGGATACTTCAGCTTCGTGTCACATGCCTGATGTAATCGAAATGCCATACCGTCCATTTATTTTCGGCTCAGGAATGCCAAATGAGAAGAAATACACTTATAGATTGGGAGGGCCTACTTGCCTTGCTGGAGATGTAATTGGAGATTACTCTTTTGATGATCCTGTAAAAGTAGGAGATAAGCTGATTTTTACTGATATGGCACATTATAGCATGGTGAAGACGAATACTTTCAATGGGATAAATTTGCCTGTGATTGCAGTTTATACAGAAAAAGGTGGAGTTGAGGTTATTAGAAAATTTGAATATGAGGACTTTAGGAATAGATTGTCATAATTAAAAAAAAATTACCCCTAGATATTTGATATTATTTAGGGGTATTTTTTTAATTTAGTCAATATTACAAAAAAGACAGTCATTTCTGACCATCTTCACCAATACCTATTTAAACAGTTCATTAATTTTTTGAATCACATAATCCACATCATTTTTCTGGGTAAACTCAACGATACTTGTTCCAACAATCACCCCATCTGCATATTTTCTCATCGTATTCACATTATCATTATTTTTTATTCCAAATCCTAATGAAACTGGCAAGTCTGAAACTTCTCTAATTTCATTAATAAAAGACTCCAAACGTGGTAAATCAACTTGTTTTGAACCTGTAACTCCAAGAGAACCGATTGCGTAAATAAAGCCGTCGCCTTGAGAAATAATTTTTTTCATTCTGCTTCCAGAAGTAACGCTTACAAGAGGGATAAGAGCGATATTGTTTTCTTGTAGCTTTTCCGACATTTCAAAGGCTTCCTCATAAGGCAAGTCTGGAATTATCATACCTTTAACATTAGCTTCACAGCATTTTTTGATAAATTCATCAATTCCGTAAGCAAAGACTAAATTGTAATAAACTAGAAAAATTAGAGGTTTTGAAATATCATTTTTTACTTCTGTTAACAAGTCAAAGACTGTATCGGTAGTAACTCCAGCTTCAGAAGCAAGAAATGAAGCGTGTGAAATTAATTTTCCATCGGCTAGAGGGTCGGAGTAGGGAATTCCGATTTCAAGCATATCAAGAGCTGTATTATCCAAATTTTGTAAAAATTGTTTTGTAAAATCAACACTTGGATAGCCTGCGACAATATAACCAATGTTTACTTTTTCTTTTTCTCTAAAAATATCAATAATTTTCTTATCTAATTTTTTTTCACTCATTTTCTAAACCTCCATTTAACTCATAAATTCCATTTTTTCCGCCAGTTTCCTTGTCTTTTAATACAGAAAAAACAGTGTGCATATCTTTATCTCCACGTCCAGACACATTTACAATGATAGTTTCTCTCTTGTCTTTAGAAAGTGCAGGACATAATTTTTCAAGATAGGCTAACGCATGGGAACTCTCAATTGCTGGAATAATCCCTTCTTTTCTTGTAACAAGCATTAGAGCTTTCATTGCCTCATCATCGGTAATTGGTGCGTAAGTTGCTCTTTTTGTATCAAATAGATGTGAATGTTCGGGACCTACTCCTGGATAGTCAAGCCCAGCGGAAATTGAGTGAACTGAACTTATTTGTCCATATTTGTTTTGAAGAACATAAGTTTTCATTCCATGAATAATTCCAGGTTTTCCAAGTGTCAATGTAGCAGCGTGCATATCTGTGTCAATTCCGTATCCTCCAGCTTCGACTCCATAAAGTTTTGTTGAACTATCTTCTAAAAATGCACTAAAAATACCAATAGCATTACTTCCACCACCAACACAGGCAATAACATGATCAGCATGCTTTCCAAGTTCCTCCAGCTGTGCTTTTGCTTCGTAACCGATAATTGACTGAAAATCACGCACGATAGTCGGATATGGATGAGGCCCTACAACAGATCCGATTACATAAAACACAGTTTCTATCTCTGCAACCCAAGACTGAATAGCCGCAGTTGTCGCTTCCTTCAAAGTTTTAAGCCCGTCTTCAATCGAAATAACTCTTGCTCCCAAAAGCTCCATTCTAAAAACATTTAATTTTTGCCGTTCAATATCAACAGCTCCCATGTAAACGTCACACTCCAAACCTAATAGAGCGGCCGCAGTAGCAGTAGCAACTCCGTGCTGTCCAGCCCCAGTTTCAGCAATAACTTTTTTCTTTCCCATTTTTTTAGCAAGTAAAACTTGCCCAAGCGCATTATTAATTTTATGAGCACCAGTATGGTTCAAGTCTTCTCTTTTCAAGTAAATATCGTGGTTATAATGTTCACTCAAATTTTTGGCATAATAGAGCGGAGTTTCACGTCCAACATAATTTTTTAGCAAATTATCAAATTCTTCAAAAAATTCCTTGTCATTCTTTAGCTTTTCATATTCGGTTTCCAGTTCCGATAGAGCAAACATCGCAGTTTCAGGTACAAATTGTCCACCAAATTGCCCAAAATATGCCTTTTCATTAAAATGTTTATTTCCCATATTTCTTTCCTTTCACATTTATTTTTTTAAATTATTATTTTCCCTTTTTTACTAAATTTACAACTTCCTCAACTAATTTTTTATTTTTTTTATTATTGACCTCAACCTTACTGTTCACATCCAAAATCGCAGGCTTACATTCAAGCGCCTCACAAATATTTTCAGCCGAAAGCCCTCCAGCCAGCACAAATGAATATTTTTCCAATTTTTTCAAAATATCCCAATCAAAGACAATTCCGTTTCCCCCACGATTTATTCCTTTTGCGTCAAATAGAGGGTATTCAATATATGGCTTGTAGTCAGCAATATTCGGAAGTTCATCAGTCACGCCAAAAACTTTCCAAAGCTTCGTTTTAGCAGGGAAGTTTTTACGTTTTCTAAAACAATTTTTTTCGTACAATTTTTCTAATTTTTGAGTAAGTTCCATGCAATATTCCACTGACTCATCTCCATGCAGCTGCACAATATCAATATCTGTTTCTTTCACAATTTTTACAACATTCTCAATCATCGCATTTACAAACACTCCTACAGTTTTTTTCCCATGCCTGTGTGCAATCCGTGTAATTTTAGCAGCAAGTTCGCTATCCACCTGTCTTTGACTTTCTGCAAAAATACATCCAAAATAGTCAATATACAAAGTTTTCAATTCATTAATTTCAGTAATGCTCCTAATTCCACAAACCTTTAATTTAGTAGTATTTTCTATGAAATTATCAGTTGCCACATTATTTTCTTTTTTCTCCAATTTTTTTCCTTCCATAAATTTAAAGTTATTTTTCTAAGACCAGTTTAACAACCTAAGTTTTTTATTTCCCCAAGGATTTTTGGCTCCTTGTTTCAGAATATTTATTTTATCAAATTCTAAAGAAGCCCTTTCATAAGTGCCTCTCCGATTAGCAGTCCATCCACATTCAAATTTTCTGCATACTCCACATCCTCTTTTGACAAAAATCCACTTTCACTTACAATAGTCAAATTGTTTAAAACATCGCTTGGAATTTCATTTATCAGTTTTTCTGTAGTTTTAATATCAACTTCAAAAGTATTCAAATTTCGGTTATTTATCCCCAAAATCTCCAAATTCGGAATCTTCAAAGCCCTTCTTATTTCCTCTTCATCATGAGTTTCCACCAGAACATCCATTTCCAAATTCTGTGCCAGCTTATGAAGTTCCAAAAGTGTCTTATCATCCAGCATTCTCACAATCAGCAAAATCGCTGAAGCTCCTAAAAATTTAGCATGAGCCACTTGAAACGGAGTATAAATAAAATCTTTCCTTAAAATCGGCATTTCTGGAAATTTTTCCCTTACAACTTTTATAAAATCATTCTCCCCTTTAAAATATTCCTTTTCTGTCAATATCGAAAAAGCTGAAACTCCTTTATCTACATAACTTTGTGCCTGTTTTAATAAATCAAAATCATCTTTTGCAATTTTTCCCTTTGATGGAGAAGCCCTTTTAATTTCCCCAATAATCTGAATTCCCTTTTGATTAAGTGCCTTTTTTAAAGGTGGCTGTTTAAAAGACTTTAATTCATCTTCAAGCTGTATATCTCTTTTAATTTTTATTTTTTCTAAAATATCCATATTTCTCCTTTCACATTTAAAAACTTAATAATGTATTAAAAATATTGTTTACTAAATCAATAGAAAATATTGTAAAAATAATGAGTGCTATTATATTTAATAAAAAAATTATTATCTTTAATCTAATTTTCTCTTTTTTCTTTTTTTCTTCATCTTCAATTTTATTTATTTTTTCAAATTTTATAGAGCAAAAATACATAGTTGTTATTTTAAATAATAACCAAATTAATGGGATATTGAAAAAAATATTATCAAATATACTTTCAAAAACATAAAGAGGCAGTATTACATATACTGCTAATATTGAAAATTTGAAGAAAAATATAAACAATAGTATTATTTCTGGGATTATAAAATACCTCAAACATTTTTCTTTGTATAAAGTTTTTAACATATTTGCACCATTCTTTCTAAAAATTTTAATTTATAAATATTTTCAGTTTTTTTTAGTCTTTCAATAAAAAATCAATAATATTCAAATGTTTTATCCCATTTCTTGACATATCAAATCTATCCATAGAAATTACATATTTTGGATAATTATCATTAATTTTTTCAAATGGTAAAAATTCCCTTTTTATAGTGTCTTCGGAGGCAAGTAAATATGCTACCTGAATATAAATTTTCTCATTATTTGTTTTTGTACAGACAAAATCTATTTCTAAATTATTCAATTTTCCGATTTTTATGTTATAGCCTTTTCGTAATAATTCCATATATACAATATTTTCAAAAATTTGATTTATATCTCTTTCGTTTGTTTCTAAAATCGCTTCTCTTATTCCATGATCTGCAATATAATATTTTTCACTCACATTTAGAACTTCTTTACCTTGTATTTCGTAACGAGGAACTTTGTGAATCAAAAATGCGTTTTCACAGGCTTTTATGTAATTTAGCACAGTATCTACTGCAACTTTTCTATTTTCGCTTTTAAAATATTTTGAAATTGAATTTGCAGAAAATGTATTCCCAATGTTCATTACGATGTAATTGATAATTCGCTCTAATAATTCAGTATTTCTTATATTGCTTCTTTGAGTAATATCTTTTAATATTATTGATGAATATATATCTTTTAAATATTGCATGCTTGATTCCACTTCATAATTCAAATTATGTAAAAATGGCATCCCACCTAGTTTGACATACTTTTCAAACATTTCTTCTTTTGAAATATTTTTATTTATATTTTGGTATATTGAGCAAAACTCTTTAAATGAAAAAGGGTAAATTTCAACTTTAACGTATCTTCCTGCAAGGTAAGTTGCAAGTTCTCCCGATAATAGTTTAGCGTTGGAACCTGTTATATAAATATCAAATTGCTTATCTTCTGTTCTTAATGAATTTATACACTTTTCCCATTCTTTTACTTCCTGAATTTCATCCAAAAATAAATAGAATTTCTCTTGAATATTTTCTGCTTTTTCCAATATATATTCATTCAATGTATCCGCATAGCAAAGATGTTTATTTCTTAAATTTTCAAAATTGATATAAATAAATTGATTTTCATTAACACCGTTTTTTTTCAATTCTTTCATAATCAATTTTAACATTACAGATTTACCGCTTCTCCTTATTCCTGTCAAAACTTTAATAATATCTTTATCTATAAAGGGTTTAATTTTTTCAAAATAAATTTTTCTTTCTATCATAAAATCACCTCTATAAATATTTTATCATACTTACAACTAATAAAAAAGATATTTTTTAAATTTTTATCAGTTATAATCTATAAAAAAATACAAATTAGTAATTTTATCAATTATATCCAAAAAATTATTTTGTGATTTTCACATAATCTTTATAAAACTCATAAACCTTCCCACTTTCAATTGCTTCTAAAACCATATCCTTTGCTTTTGCAGGGTGATCTACCACATCCGCAGTATAAAGTGCAAACATTGCATTCAATACGACAATATCAAATTTTGCTGATTTTTCTGCGCCTTTTAAGATTTTTATCAAAATTTCAGCATTTTCCTCTGGAGTTCCGCCTTCAATTTCAGAATGGAAAGCCCGCTTAAAGCCAAAACTTTCAGGCGAAATTGTATATTCGAGAATTTGTTCATCTTTTACTTCAATAATTTTAGTGTCATCACAAATTGTTATTTCATCAAGCCCATCATTTCCACGAACAGCTAATGCATGTTTTCTTCCCAGTAATTGTAATGTTTCAGCGTATAATCTGTGTACAGGCTCGTGGTAAAGTCCAACCAATTGGTATTTTAATTTTGTGTTTGGGTGAAGCAGTGGACCTAAAATGTTAAAGACAGTTCTGATTCCAAGACGGCCTCTAACTTCTCGTACTTCTCCAACTAATTTGTGGAAAAACGGGGCATGAAAGAAAGCAAGATTTTTTACGTGCAGTTTTTCAATTTGATTTGCAAGCGAATTTTCAAGAGGTACTCCTAGTTTATCAAGTACATCACTGCTTCCACTTTTACTCGAGATTGCACGGTTTCCATGTTTTGCGACATTTACTCCCATTGCTCCCAGAATAAATGAGACAGCTGTTGAAATATTTATTGTCTTGAATCCATCGCCACCAGTTCCGCAAACATCAATCATATCAGAATCATCTTCAAAAGTTGTGCTATATTCTAGAATATTTTTTACAAATGCTGTAAGCGATTCAGGATAAAGGCTTTTTTCCGAAATTAGTACAAGCAAGGCTCCAAGCTGTACGATGTCATAATTTTTGCTATCAATAATTTTACAGATTTCACGAAAATCAGTATCTGTTAATGCAATATTTTCCTGTAATTTTTTTAAATATTTATTCATATCTATAAAGTTTCCTTTCTCGTTATTATTTTTAGAATTTTCATTATTTTGCAAAGTTTCTGAAACTTCAATATTCAAGAAGTTTCGTATCATATTTTTTCCATATTCAGTAAAAATTGATTCTGGATGGAACTGTATTCCAAAAATATTTTTACTTTTGTGTTCCACAGCCATCGCAACCCTATCCTCAGACTTTGCTGTAACTTCAAGATCTTCTGGAATATCGTCAACATAAAGTGAATGATATCTCATAACTTTAAATTTTTTTGGCAAGTTTTTAAATAATACAGAATTCTCGGATAAAACTGTAATTTCTGAAGTTTTACCATGCAATGGATTTTCAAGCCTTTTTATTTTACCGCCAAAATTCATTCCAATTGCCTGATGCCCAAGACAAATTCCTAAAATTGGAATATTTCCAAGTTCATCAGTATTATTTAAAATTTCTAGGCAAATTCCACTGTCCTTTGGATGTTTTGGACCTGGAGAAAAAATTATTTTACTAGGATTCATTTTTTTTATATCATCAATTGTTATTGCGTCATTTCTAATAGTGATAACTTCATCATCAGTCATTTCCTTCAAATATTGCTCAACATTAAATACAAACGAATCATAATTGTCAATCATCAAAATCATTTATTTCACATCCTTTCCACTTTCATTTTTATCATTTTTATTTTTTTCTTCATTACAGAATTTTTTAAAAATGTTTAGCACAGAAGCTCTTTTATGGCAAATTTCATCATATTCCTTTTCTTTTACAGAATCAAATACAATTCCTGCTCCAGCTTGAATAAATACATTCCGAACCTCATCAACTTTATTCAAGTCGTAATTTTTATTTTCAAAAAATGCAGTACGAATAATAATCGCAAGCTGAACATCTCCATTAAATCTTAAAAATCCAATTCCGCCAGCATAAACATTTCTTTTAAATGTCTCGAGTTCTGAAATGATTTGCATAGCACGAATTTTTGGTGATCCAGAAAGCGTTCCCGCTGGAAGAGCCTGAGCAATAACTTCAAATATCGAAACATCTTTTCGCTTTTTCCCATAAACATCCGTCACAATGTGCATTACATGCTCATAATTCTTAATATGCATAAGATTTTTTACAACAACTGAGCCACTTTCCGCAAATTTCCCAATATCATTTCTAGCCAAGTCAACAAGCATCCTATGTTCAGCACATTCCTTTTCATCATTTAATAAGTCGTTTGCTAAAAATGCATCTTCGTTGGCATCTTTTCCTCTGGGACGAGTTCCAGCGATAGGAGCAATATAAATATTATCCGATGAAATATCAACTAGTATTTCTGGACTAGAACCAACAATGTCCCCATATTTCGTAGGAAAATGGTACATATACGGACTCGGATTTGCCTTTGATAATTTTTCATAAAAATCAAGAGAATCCATATTTGACGTAAGTTTTAACTGCTCGCTTAGTACAACTTGAAAAATATCTCCAGACTTAATATATTCCTTCGCTTTTTCAATAATTTCATAATAATGTAATTTTTCCTCTTCAAAATCTGTTTTTATATCATAAAATAAATCAGAATCATTAAATTTTTCAGAAATTTCATCATTTAAAAAACTAAAATATTTTTCTTCATCTCCGTAAAATGAAAATTCCTTGCTAGTCTTAGAGTAGTGTAAATATGCCTTTGCATTGGCAAAAATAAACTGTGGAAATTTAAATTGCTCTTTTTCAATTTTTTCAATTTTTTCAAAAAAATGTATTGACTCATAAGCAAATGTCCCAAAAAGTCCTGCAAAAGGGGAAAGTCTTTTCTGTTTTACAAAAGAATTGTATATTTTTTTTAACGAATCATAGCTATATTCATTAGAATCAAAATATTCACAGTCAATCCCAACAATAACTTGCCTTTCATCTTCAGCAAAATAGGAATTGCTAAATTTTTTTCTGATAATAGAGTAGTAATAAGTAGGTTTATTTGTTAACATAAAATATCTCACTTTCTATATTATTGTATTTTTCTTTCCAGTATTTTTTCTTTTTTAGTTGAAATTTATAAAAAAATTCTCTTAAATCGTTTTACCGACTAAGAGAATTGTATAAAATAAAAGCATTGATTTTGTTTCACCAATGCTTTTTTCACAATATTTAATAATAGTAATTACAATAAATTTCAACATAGCTGGCAAAAAAATATTAAATTTTATTTAATTTTTTCCACCAAATCCAAGTTTGTTTAATCATTGTAATCACTCCTTAAAATTTTTATTTATTATTTTAATCTACAAATAATATACCACAAAAAATGTATTTTGTAAAATATATTTTATTAATTTAACCATAACTTTTGCTAATGATTAATTTGTACTTGCTGTACCGTTTTCTTCCTGCAATTTTTTATCATCCCATATTTTAAAGAATGGATAGTAAATAGCCGCTGTTATGAAGAAGTTTACTACTTGTATGGCTGCTCCTGTCCAATGGCTCGTTGCGAGAAAACCAGATATGAAAGGCGGCGTTGTCCAAGGCAAGGCAACTCCAGTTACTTTTGCAACTAACCCTGAATACATCGCTAGGTAAGTAACCATTACTGTAACTAACGGAGCCAGTATAAATGGAATGATTAAAATAGGGTTCATAACTATTGGAAGTCCAAATAAAATGGGTTCGTTAATATTGAAAAAAGCAGGACCAATTGCTAATTTACCAATTTCTTTAAGCTGTTTACTCTTAGAAAGGAAAAGAAGCATAATAGCAAGAGAGAAAGTTGTTCCAGAACCTCCCATATTATGAAAAATATCAAAGAACTGAGTTGTAACTATATTTGGAAGAGGTTTTCCAGCACTAAGTGCAATTCTATTCTGATCCATTAATGTATCCAGTACAGGTCTTGCTATACCTCCTGTTACTAGGTTTGAACCATGTATTCCAGCAGTCCATAGTAAATTAGTTATGAAAGAAAGTCCCATCATTCCAAAGAAAGATCCTCCTAATGCTGTAAGCGGTTTAGTTAATACCATTTCAACAACCTTATGAATATTTCCAAATGGAGAAACTTCAAATAAAATTCTTATTATTAATGAAATTAGAATAACAAAAAATCCTGGAATTAATGCCGCAAATGATTTTGATACTGCAGGTGGCACAGAATCAGGCATTTTAATAATAATGTTCTTTTTCACGATAAAGTTTACAATTTCTATTGCCAAAAGTGACATTATTATAGCTACAAATAATCCTCCGCTTCCCATACTAGGCAGTGGGATACCATTATGAAAAGGAGTTACCAGTAAAAATGCTAAAACTCCTAAGATTGTACTAGAAATTTCATCTAATTTATAATGTTGAGCCAATTTATATGAGATACCGATACACGCAATAAAGCCTAATAAATTAAATGTTACATCAACAGGATAGGATAACCATTTTGCGATAATTTGTCCAACTGCATTATATTTATAAAAATTAGCTAATGCTGGTATCGGCAAGTTTCCTAAAATCAAAAATACAGATCCTGCTATAATAAATGGCAATGTAATAACCATTCCATCTTTGATTGCCGCTAAATGTCTCTGATTAGCCACTTTTACAGCTACAGGCATTAATTTTTCTTCTAAAAATTGTGTAAATTTGTCCATAATGTTTGCCATATTAATTCCTCCTAAAAAATGATTATTCTAAAATTTAATATCTTCAATATGAAAAATAAATTTTCTTTTATAAAAACAAACACCGGTATCCATGGTTTAAAATCATTTTTACCGATATTTGAACTCTAACAAAAGTATAGTATAAATTGAGCTATTTAATTAAATTTAACGCTTGATCCAGAACTTTTGCCCCATTCATCATTCCATAGTCAACCATGTTAATTACATCTATATTAATGTTGTTTTCTTCAGCGATTTTTTTTGCTTCAGGTAAAGCATATTTAACTTGTGGTCCTAATAGAATAACATCAGCTTTTGGAAATTCTTCTTTTGCCTTATCAAGAGGCTCTGCCCAAATTTCAGCTTCAATTCCTCTTTTTTCAGCCTCAGCTTTCATTTTGTTTACTAATAGACTAGTAGACATTCCTGCTGCACAGCATAATAAAATTTTTTTCATTTTTAATCATCCTTTCTTCTTTCTTCTCTAAATTTATTTTTATTGTTTTATTTTCTTTCACATTCATAGTATACCACCAATTTTTTAGAAGTCAAATTTTATGAAAAAATAATATTTTTTCGTCTATAATCTGTTTTAAATATTGGAAAAATAAGTTTTTATAAAATAAAAACTAGAATAAACGATAAAAAAATATATATTTTTTCGTTTATTATTTTAAATGATTATTCCAAAAAAAAATAAAATTTTTATAGGAATTTTATGATTTTTATTTGGCTTTTAGCATTTTGGAAGTACTTTATATAGATTTTGAAGTCAGTAAAGCTCTGTTCCATTATCTGTTCATTTTTTAAAGTAAGAATTTCGTTAAAATATCCATCGTCAACTAGTACTCTAAGTTCATTTTCCAAATGATTCTGACGCATGAGATTGGATATATCAAGCTGAAGAAAAAAAGGAGTACGGTATTTTCTTTTTATGTTCAAAACCTCTGATTCATGTTTTAAGTTATTTTTTAAGGATTGTCCCAAATCAAGCAGCAAAACTTTTTTTAACTGCTTTTCTATATTGTTTTTAAATTGCTTTTTTGTAAAAATAACATTTGTATAAACGTAATCGTAATTTTTCTTCAAAATATACTTTTTTATCAATTCATAAGTGGCATGAAAATCTTTTATATCATTTTTTATCAAGTCCATAATGCTGTTTATATGCTGAACAAGTTCCCTGTTTTTCTCTTCGGAAGATTTACTGTTATCAATTATCTTAAAACGGATTTTTTCCACTTTATTATTTACATGTTCTCCAACCTTAATTTTTTCATAGACAACCTTAATGTCAGAAAAAAGATTTATAGTTTCAATTGCTTTTTTTAAGATCTGTTTCTCAAAGTCAAAAAAACGCTCATATTTATCCCCAGTATCAAACATTTCTTTTAGTCTTTCTAATGTAATTACAGTATCATTATTATAATTTTTATCAGAAATTAAATAAGCATAAAAATTATAAGTAGCCTCATCTCCCATAAAAACCAGAAAATCAAATCTAAGAAGTGAGAATAAAGTATTATTTTTCCTAGCATTTTGAATTTCTCTTGCAAATTGAAATTCAATTTTGGAATAAACAATATTGTAAGACACCAAAATTGGAAATCGTCCGTAAAGTACAATTTTATCATTACTAAAAATTGAGAACTCCAGCTTTTTCACTTGTAAATTATCCAAAAATTTTTTCAATTGCTCAAATGTAGAAAATTTAAGCACATCTAATATTTCATTTAAATCAACATCTTGTAAAATAGTCGCTTTCTCAAATTTTTCCAGCAACTTATATTCCATAAAAAGAAACTTTAAAAAATATTTTTCTTTTTTATTCAATACTTTTGAAAATGAAATTCTTATTTTTTTATTTTCTAAAAAATGTTTGTTAATTGGTGCATAAATATCCATAATATGATTTTTCTCCTTTAATAAAGATTTTGTGAAATATTTTATTATAAATTTATATTTTTTTAAAATTTTCAATATATATTATACACGAAAAAAGATGTAATTGTAAATCGTTTATTTTCATAGAATATCGGATTTATGCTTTAATTAATAATAAAATTAACAAAAATAGACGAAAAATGAATTAAAAGTATGAAAAATTGACATACAGGGAAACGTGTGTTATAACAAAATTAAGAAGAAATTTTAATATAAAATTTGATAAAACTAAAAAATAATTATTTAGGAGGATTTACTATGGCTGAAGAAATATTGGATATTGAAATGATTGCAATGACATTGATTGGACAGGCAGGAGAAACTAAAAGTTTGGCTTATCAGGCTATGAATGCGGCGAAGGCAGGGAAGTTTGATGAAGCGGAAGAATTTATGAAGCAATCTACTGAGGAAATGCTGAAGGCACATGAATTACAGACAGATTTGATTGTAAGGGAAGCTGGAGGAGAAAAAATTGATGTTGGATTAATTATGGTACATTCACAGGATCATTTGATGACGGCAATTTTGTTTAAGGAACTGGCAAAAGAATTTATCGAAGTGTACAAGAGATTGGAACAAAAATAGTTTTAGATTGAATCTTGAAATATATCAACAGGACGATTGTGTATAAAAATATTATTTTATGTGTGAGTACCCTGTATTCATAATAAAGGGATTTAGATTAAACATCGTTGAATAAGAAAGTTATTAAAGACTTTTTTAACAAGGGATAAAAATCAATATTCCAAAATAATTAAATATAACTTTTTTAAATGGGAAAGTATTAATCAGAAGGTAATAAAAGGAAGTAAAAATTGAAAAATGGTGTACTAATAAAAGTTGATAAATTTTTACAAAATGCTATCTTAACAAATACAATTTAGGAGGATAAAAATGATAAATAAAGGATTTCCAGAAGGATTTCTGTGGGGTGGAGCGGTTGCGGCACATCAACTTGAAGGTGGATGGAATCAAGGTGGAAAAGGACCAAGCACAGCGGATGTAATAACTGCTGGAGCACATGGAGTTCCCAGAGAAATTACTGATGGAATAATAGAAGGAAAAAATTATCCAAATCATGAAGCAATAGACTTTTATCATAGATATAAGGAAGATGTGGCATTGTTTGCGGAAATGGGATTTAAATGTTTTAGAACTTCTATCGGATGGAGCAGAATTTTTCCTAATGGAGATGACGAACAGCCAAATGAGGCAGGACTTCAATTTTATGATGATTTGTTTGACGAATTATTAAAATATGGAATTGAGCCTGTAATTACATTGTCGCACTTTGAGATTCCGTATAATCTCGTAAAAAATTATGGCGGATTTAGAAGCAGAAAAGTAATTGATTTTTTTGAAAAATTTGCAATTACCGTTTTTGAAAGATATAAAAATAAAGTAAAATACTGGATGACATTTAATGAAATCAATAATCAGGCTTCAGATCTTGATGTTGATATATTTGCATTCACTTGTTCTGGAGTTACTTACAAAGATGGCGAAAACCGTGAGGAAACAATGTATCAAGTCGTTCATAATGAGTTTGTTGCAAGTGCGAGAGCCGTAAGAGCTGGTAAAAAAATAAATCCTGATTTTGAAATTGGATGTATGGTTGCGTTCGTACCGATTTATCCATATTCATGCAATCCTGACGATATGATGAAATCTGTAGAAGAAATGCATAAGAGATGGCACTTTCTTGATGTTCATGTAAGAGGAGAATACCCTGCCTATACTAAGAAAATGTGGGAAAGAAAAGGATTTAACATACATATTGAGCCGCAGGATCTGATTGATTTGAAGGAAGGAACTGTTGATTATATTGGATTCAGCTATTATATGTCGTCAGTTGACAAGGCAGATAAATCAGATGTGGAAAGTGGGGACAAATTAGTTGGAAGTGTTAAAAACCCATACATAAAAGAATCTGACTGGGGCTGGCCAATTGATCCTGTTGGACTTCGATACGCTCTTAACATAATGTATGAAAGATACAACAAGCCTTTATTTATTGTAGAAAATGGTTTTGGAGCAATTGACGTAAAGGATGAAAAAGGCGAAGTTCACGATGATTATAGAATTGATTATTTAAGAAGACACATTGAAGAAATGCAGAAAGCGATTGAAATTGATGGTGTGGAACTTTTGGGATATACTCCTTGGGGATGTATTGACTTGGTTTCATTCACAACTGGGGAAATGAAAAAACGTTATGGATTTATTTATGTGCATAAAAATAACGATGGAAGCGGAACGCTGGAAAGAAGCAAAAAAGACTCATTTTACTGGTATAAGAAAGTAATTGAAAGCAATGGAAAAGAATTGTAAAAGATACTAAAAAATTATAAATTGTTTAAAAGGGAAATTTTTAGAATAAAAATCATTTTGTGATATTTTATTTGAATTTTTCTCTTTTAAATTATATAATATTTTAAAAGAAATCTTAGTTTAAAGTCAGAGTAGAGAATTAGGCTATATACAGCCAATTCATTTTTTTATGTATTTTTTACTCTAATTTTTTATAATACTGATTAGAAAGGATGATTTTTATGATGACGATAGGAATTATTGGAAATGGAAAAAGTGCAAACAGATACCATCTGCCATTTTTAATGCAAAGAAAAGATAAAATAAAAGTGAAGACCATTGTTACAAATAATTTGGAAAATAAGACTTGGGAGAGAATAGACGGGATTCATTATACCGATAAAATTGAAGAATTGTATAATAATCCTGAAATTGATTTGGTTGTTATTTGCCTAAGATCTGACATGCATTATAAATACGCTAAAGAAGTGCTAGAACATGGAAAAAACTGCCTTGTGGAAAAGCCTTTTGTTGAAACATTGGAAGAAGCACAGGAGTTATTTAGGTTAGCTAAGGAAAAAGGGCTAATTGTTCAGCCTTATCACAATAGAAGATTTGACAGTGATTTTTTGACTACAATGAAAGTGATTGAAAGCGGGAAATTAGGAGAAATTTTAGAAATTGAATCTAATTATGATTATTACAGGGCAGAAGTGCCTGAAAATGTGAAGGAATATGATGGGAAACAAGCAAATACATTTTTATATGGGCATGGGACGCATGTCTTGGATCAGATAATTTCACGATACGGCAATCCTGATAAAGTTCATTATGATGTAAGGCAGCTTCTTGGGACAAATCGGATGAATGACTATTATGATATGGACTTGTTTTATGAAAGAGAAAATGGCAAAAGTTTAAAAGTAAGTTTAAAAGGAAGCTATTTTAGAATAAAACCTAGAGCATCATTTATTGTATATGGGACTAAAGGGTGCTTTATAAAAGAAACAGAAGACAGGCAGGAAGAACATTTGAAGTTGTTTTATATGCCAGATAATGCAGATTTTGGAATAGATTTGCCAAAACATTATGGGACGTTAATTTATTATGATGAAAAAGGAAATTATCATGAGGAAAAAGTAATTTCTGAAAAAGGTGATTATGGTAGAGTTTATGATGATTTATATGAGGCAATAAAAAATGGTAAAGAAAAAACTATTAAAGATGAGGAAATAATTTGTCAAATAAAGATTTTGGAAGAGGGAAGTAAGTACTTAAAATAGTTTTTAAAAAGTAAAGGAGGGAAAATGACAGAACTGGAAAAATTAAAAGCGGGACTAGAATATAATTTTTATGATAAAGAAGTGGCAGGTATAAAAGGAAATGCATTGAAAAAATGTCAAATACTCAATTCGATTGATCCGATGGATAATGAAAAACAGCTTGCCGCTATAAAGGATCTTTTTGGAACAGTAAAAAATAATGCTTCTGTGCAGCCATTTTTCAACTGTGATAATGGGAAAAATATTCATGTGGGAGAAGATTTTTTAGCAAATTACAATGTTACAATTCTGGATATTGCAGAAGTTAGAATTGGAGATTACTGTATGATTGGGCCTAATACATTAATAACAACAGTGGGACATCCGATTTCTCTAAAAGGATGACGGGAAAGAAAAGCACAGGGAATGCCAGTAAATATAGGAAATGATGTTTGGATTGGTGGAACTGCACAATTTTGCCTGGTGTTACGATAGGAAATAATGTTGTTATTGCGGCTGGGCAGTTGTTACAAAAGATGTACCTGATAATAGTGTTGTGGGTGGAGTTCCTGCGAAAGTTATAAAACAAATTGAAAATGATTTGTAAAATGGAAAAAATACGACTATTGAATAGGAGAATAAAATTATAATGATAATAAAAAAATAAGTGAAATTTTAGAAAAGCTATACTCTTTTCTATTAAAAAGAAATAATATAAAAAGAAATTTCATAACTATTATTTTTTGGTTTATTATTTTTAAAACTTTAGATAGTGTCATACAAGAATATAGTAAATATTTTGTTTTAAAAAAAATGGGCATTTTTTTATATATAAGTATATTTTATTTAATTTTAGTATTAAAGCATATTTTGTTAAAAAAATTCAAACTTACAAATAAAGAGTTAATATTAGTAATAGTAGTAGCTTTTTTGCCATTAATGATGATGTTATTAAAATAGTTTTTTTATAGAAAATAAAGAGGGAGTTTTAATTTTTCCCTCTATTTTTATTTGTATCAAAGTTTTTAAAGTTATACTAAACCTCATTTAAATAAGGAATTTATTACAAATTTTTCTAATTAAAGGATATAAACTTAATATTTTCAAATGATTAAAACATAATTTTCACTTTTTAAACAGATTCTAGTATAAATTAATCCGTCGGAGCATTTTTCTGTGCTGGCAAAACTGTCTGAGCATAGCGAGTTTTTTGTCAGTGCAGAAAGTGTCGTAGACTAGCCAATAGGTTATTGCGTAGCAATTCTTGCCATAATTTTGATTATTAGGACAAACCTTTACTGCAAGATAAGGTTTTGCGGCAATGAGCAATCCTACGAAAATAAAAAGGCAATAGCAATCCTACGAAAATAAAAAAGAAAAAACATAGTAATATGAAAAAATATTTATTAATAAAATGTCCAAAAAATAATAAAAAACAATTTAGTTGAATGATTATGAATTAATTATCAAACAACTCTATTATAAAAATTTATTCCTATTTTCAAAAGGGGGCTTAGTATTAAATATAGTAGTTATGATTATTTAATTTTATCCAAGCATATAAAAAAATTATTATTCAAAGAAAAGTTTGCAAATGGTATTAAAATTTGTTATCATAAATTTAGGAAAAAATAAGAATTCAAGGGAGAGATAGTGGTGGAAAATATTATTTCTATGAATGATATGGGGAAAAAGGAAATTCTTGATATTTTAGAGCTGGCAAGGAAGATTGAAGACTGTTCGGAAGAGGAAAAATTTAAGTTTTTGCGTGGGAAAATAATTTCTACTTTGTTTTTTGAGCCAAGTACACGTACTAAAATGTCGTTTGAATCTGCTGCAATGCGGCTTGGTGCAAATGTTTTATCATTACCGCCTGTGGAGCAGTCGTCTGTAAAAAAAGGGGAATCCTTTAGAGATACAATAAAAATGGTGGAAGCATATTCAGATGTAATAGTTGTAAGACACCCGTTTGACGGAGCAGCGCGGCTTGCCTCAGAAACATCACAAAAACCTGTAATTAATGCAGGAGATGGCTCTAATCAGCACCCTAGCCAGACTTTACTCGATTTGTACACAATTTTAGAGGAAAAAGGGACACTTGAAAATTTACAAATTGCATTTGTTGGGGATTTGAAGTATGGAAGGACAGTTCATTCATTAGTAAAGGCACTTACACATTTTAAATCAGTAATTTATTTTGTAGCACCACAAATTTTGCAAATGCCTGATTATTTATTGGAAGATCTGAAAAAAAATGGGATAAAATATGAAATTTTAGAGGATTTCAGGGATTGTCTTGATAAAATTGACGTTTTTTACATGACTCGGATTCAGAAGGAAAGATTTCCAGATATTGAAGATTATGAGAAAGTAAGGGGTATTTATGTTATAAACCGTGAAAATATCGAAGGAAAATGTAAAGATGATATGATAATTTTGCATCCTTTGCCAAGAGTAGATGAAATTGATACAAATTTAGATAACACAAAATATGCTTTATACTTTAAACAGGCTAAAAATGGGATTCCTGTAAGACAGGCAATGATGATGGCTGTTTTAAAAAAAGATAAGGAGTTTTTTCTGTAAATTTATTATTTTAAAATAGAAAATTTATATTCTAAGAAAGGAAAAGGTTATGTCTGAAGGAAGAGAATTACTGATACGGGCAATAAAACATGGAATTGTAATAGATCACATCCCGTCAGAAAAAGTTTTTGCAATTGTAGAAATTTTAAAATTAAAGGAATATAGTGAAAGAATCACAGTCGCAACAAATATGCCAAGCAGCTCACTTGGGAGAAAAGGGATTATAAAGATTGAGGAAAAAATATTAGAAGAAAAGGAATTAAACAATATTTCACTGCTAGCTCCAAATGTCACAATAAACATAATTGATAATTATGAAGTTGTAGAAAAGTCGAAATTAGAAAAATTGGATAAAGTTATCGGACTTATGAAATGTGATAATCCAAAATGTATTTCAAATCACGAAAATATTGAAACAAAATTTATTCGTATAAAAGAAGATTCTGAAAATTTAGATAAAAATAATTTGGAAGAAAAATCGAAATATAAATGTTTTTATTGTGAAAAAGTAATTTTGGAAGATGAAATACAAATTCAATAATTTAAGAATAGTTTATTAAAGAAAGGAAAGATCAATGCCTAAAATAATTATAGAATCAAAAATATCTTCTAATAGTGCAGGAGATAGGTTTAAATTAAAAATAAATGATGAAAAAATTGTAGAAGTAAAATTTAATGAAAAAACAGAAATTGATGTAGACTATGGAGAACAGACACTTCAAGTATGCAATAATTTTTTAATAAAAACTCCTAAAAAAGTTATAAATGTGGAATCAGATAATCAAAACTACAGAATAACACTTCATTTTAAAGCATGGGGAATTATTTTTGTCTTTCAGATTTTAATGGCAGCATTAATTATGAATATACATTAAACAGCTGTTTTTATTGCAATTCCAATATTTATTTTAGAAATTTTGATTCTAATTTTTATGGGAATGTTTGAAATAAAGGAAGTTAAAAGGAAGGAAGATTAGAATGGCTAGAATTGATGAGAGAGCAAAAGATAGAATATTTGTTGCACTAGATTATGATAACATGGAAGATGCGAAAAGACTTGTAGAGAAGCTTGGAGATAATATTTCAATGTATAAAGTTGGACTTGAGAGTTATCTTAATACAGATGGAAAATTAATAGATTATTTGCACGAAAAGGGGAAAAAGGTATTTTTGGATTTAAAATTTCACGATATTACAAACACTGTAAAAATGGCTTGTGCGAATGCTATTAAAAAAAATGTATTTATGTTTAATATTCATTGTTCAAATGGAAGCAAAACTATGAGAGAAGTTGCTGAATTGGTAAAGGAAAGTAAATCAGAAAGCCTTTTAATTGGAGTGACAATTTTGACAAACTTGGGAGAAAATGACATTTTTGAAATGTTTAAAAGTGACTCGAAATTAGAGGAAATTGTTTTGAATCTTGCAACACTTGCTAGAAACAATGGAATGCATGGAATTGTGTGTTCACCGCAGGAGGCAAAGGATGTAAAGGAAAAATTAGGAGAGAAATTCGTAACAGTTTGTCCTGGGGTACGTCCTAAATTTACATTAAATGCTGATGGGAAAAGTAATGATGACCAGACACGAATTATGACGCCAGCAGATGCGATAAAACAGGGGGTAGATTTTCTTGTAGTCGGGCGTCCAATAACTAGGGCTGTAAATCCAGCAGAAAGTGCAAAATTAATTTTGGAGGAAATTTCAGAAGCATTATAAATTTTATAAATTTTTACAAAAATAATTACAAATATTGTAAAGATATGGTAAAATAATAAGTAAACTTATAAAAATAAAATGATATAGAAGGAGAAAAATTATGAAAAACAAAGCATTATTACTATTATTAGGAGTATTTTTAACAAGTCAGGCAGCATATAGTGAAATTAAGAATACAAAAGCTCAAACACCAAAGAAAATAGAAGTAAAACAAGTTCAAAATGAAGAAACTGAAAAATCTACTGTAGAAGAAGTCTCTAAAGTACAAAAAAATTATGAGGAAGTAGAAAGTGCAACTCCAGAAACATTGACTTCATCACCAGAAAATAATGAAATAAAGGCAGAAGATATAAGATCAGCTGCACCTGCAAGAACAGAAAAAAAGAAAAAACCTGTTAAGACAAAACGACAAAAAGCAGAAGAAAAAAGTAGAAAAAATACAGAAAAAGATCTTTCTGCAGATGAAAAAATGAGACTTCAACTTATAAGAATGGAAAGAATGTTAAAAAGTTTAGAAGGAAAATAAAAAACTCGATACTCTAGTAAAGCTCCTTCAGTATATTCAAAAATAAATTTGTTTAATTTTATTGTATAATTAAAGGAGTTTGAGTCTATTTTATAAAATTTAGGAGCAAAAATGGAAGATGATAAAATTATCATTCTAAAAAATGGAATAGATATTTTTGGAAAAAAAATTGAAATTTTGATAAATGGAGAAATTATTGAAAAAATTTCTGAAAATATTGATGAAAGTAGATTTAAAAATAATGAAAATGCACGAATTATTGATATTGAAGGAAAGTTAGTAATGCCAGGAGTTATAGATGTGCATACACACATGAGAGAGCCGGGAATTACGTACAAAGAGGATTTTACAACAGGTTCACGTGCGTGTGCCAAAGCTGGTATTACGACTTTTTATGATATGCCAAACACAATTCCGACGACCACAACGTTAGAAAATTTGCTGGAAAAGAAAAAATTAGCAAGTAAAAAGTCAATTGTAAATTTTGGATTCCATTTTGGTGGAAGTAAAAATGATAACATTGAGGAAATAAAAAAGGTTTTGAGAAATGGCGAAGCAAACACAGTAAAAATTTTTATGAATGTAACAACTGGAGAGATGCTTATTGAAGATGATAAAATTTTGAGAAAGGTATTTGAAAATTCTGAATTGGTACTGGTTCACGCTGAGAATGAAATGATTGACAAAGCAATAGAATTAAATAAAAATTGTGGAAAAGGGCTTTATGTCTGTCATATCCCATCAGAAAATGAATTGAAAAAAGTTATAAATGCCAAAAAAAATGATGATTTGAATACAAAAGAACATCCAATTTATGCTGAAGTTACCCCTCATCATTTATTTTTAAATACTGAGATTCGTGAAAGTACAGAGCGGAATAAAATGCTTCTAAGAATGAAACCTGAATTAAGAGAAAAATCTGATAATGAATTTTTGTGGGAGGCAATAAATCAAGGAGAAGTTGATACAATTGGAACAGATCACGCACCACATCTAATAAGTGAAAAATTGGAAAAAATTACATTTGGAATGCCAGGAGTCGAAACTTCACTTGCACTTATGATAAATGCCTCTAACGAAGGGAAAATATCACTTGAAACAATACAAAAGTTAATGTGTGAAAATCCTGCAAAAATAATGAAAATTGAAAAAAGAGGAAAGCTGCAGGAAGGTTTTTTTGCTGATATAATTGTAGTTGATACACAAAAAGAGTGGATTGTCGGTGTAGATGACACAATTGAATCAAAATGTGGCTGGACTCCTTATGAAAACTGGAAATTAAAAGGAAAAAACACAATGACAATTGTAAATGGAAAAATTATTTATGAAAATGGAAAAATTAATGATATTCATAAAGGAAAAGAAATTAAATTTTCAGAGTAAATAGTTTACCTATATGTTAATAACTAATAAATAGTCTTAGAAATAAAACAAAAAATCAAAATTTGAAAGGAAATGATAAAATGGCTAATTTAACATTGGAAGAAAAAGTGGCAAAGGCATTATTTGATGTGAAGGCAGTAAAAATCAATGTAGGAGAGCCTTTTACGTTTGCATCTGGAATAAAGAGTCCAATTTATTGCGATAATCGTTATGTATTAGGATTTTCAGACGAGAGAGATATAATTGTAGAAGCATTTGTTGAAAGAATTGACAAAAATGTGGATGTGATTGTAGGAGTTGCAACTGCTGGAATACCTTGGGCTGCATTTATTGCTGACAGAATGAAAAAACCTCTTGCATATGTGAGAAATAAACCAAAAGATCATGGCGCAGGAAAACAGATTGAAGGTTCAGAGGTTAAAGGGAAAAAAGTCGTTGTAATTGAAGATTTGATTACAACAGGTAAAAGCAGCCTTATTGCAGTTGATGTGCTTCAAAAGGAAGAAGTGAAGGAACTAGAAGTAAAATCAATTTTTTCTTATGGATTTGATAGTGCAAAAGAAAATTATGCAAAATATAATTGTAAATTTAGTTCACTTTCAAATTTTGATGTTTTAATAAAATTATTAGCTCAAACAGATTATTTGACACAGGAAGAAGCGAAAGTTGCTTTGGAATGGAGTAAGAATCCTGAAAAATGGGGAAGATAATATTTCTTAAAATAAATTATTTAAAAAATTTTGAAAATCCAAAATAAAGTATTAAAAGAAGCACAACAGCTAGCTGGAAAATCAAATGATGAAGTGGATAAACAAAGTATTAAATTTTTAAAAGAAGTAATAAATGAAAAATTAAATTACAACAATTTAAAGTGTTTAGAAGAAACATTTGATATGGTATATGTAAAGCAAAATGGAAATTGGGAATTAGAAAGAGACAATCCACAATTTAATAGAGTGATGTTATTCAATTATCAAATGTAGAATACAATTATCTAATTTTTTCTAATTAAATCAATTATAATTATTACAGTAAAAAATATTCTGTTATAATAACTTGAAAATTTTAAGACATTATGGTATAATAATTACTGTAAAAGATGGATATGATTTTTAGGAGGAATATATTATGGATAATAAAAAATTTAATGAACAATCAAAAGAGGAATTAGAAAAAGAAATTCAAGAATTAAAACGTCAGAAAGAAATACGGGAACTTCAAAAACAAAAAGAAGAACTTGAAAAGACAATGTTTGGAAGCATAGGAGGAAGTACAGACGAAAAGCATGAAGAAGTCAAGGAAAAAAATGAAGTGAATGAAAAAGAAGAAATAAAATCATTCTCGAATAAGAAAATTATGATTTTATTTGGTATAGCGGCATTA
Organism: Leptotrichia sp. oral taxon 879 str. F0557; assembly: GCF_000469385.1. Taxonomy (GTDB): domain Bacteria; phylum Fusobacteriota; class Fusobacteriia; order Fusobacteriales; family Leptotrichiaceae; genus Leptotrichia; species Leptotrichia mesophila. Next base: position 104,362 of record NZ_KI271304.1, on the reverse strand, counting down.
TTTATCGTTATTATAGGTTCAGGAATTTTTTATATTAATGCACAAAACAAGAAAAAAAAGGAAAGTGCAAAAAAATCAGCAGTTTCGACAATCTTACAAAGTCAGAATATGGCAAGTATAACAACATCGCAAACAAATACAGCTGGAGGAAGTGGAAAAGAAGCGGCAGAAAACACATTAAAAGAAGTGATTAATATTTTACAGAAGGGTGATTATTCATCGATAACAACAGATAAAAATGAACTTGATTCAATGAATTTATTTAAGGAAGCATACAAAAAAATTAACTACAAAATAAATAATGCAACTGAAACTCAAGGAAAAGTTGTTTTAAATGTAACAATGAAGTATCCTGATTTATCAGAAATAAAGACACTCGTTAATAAAAAAGCGGCTGATAATGCACAACAGTTGAAAGGGAAATCGGAAGAGGCAATAGAACAGCAAACGATGAAATGGATGAAGGAATTAATTGACCAAAAATTAAATGATTCCAATTTAAAATATTCTGAGAAAACGTTTGATTTGACATATACAAATGTAAATGGTGAATGGACTCAATCTGATGAAGCAAATTCAGATTTTAATAAAGTGATGACATTTAACCTGGATATGTAGAAGAATCTAATGATTACAGTATAAAAATTACTGTTATTAAATATTGTTAATCTTTATGGGAGGATATTATGGATGACAACCAATTTGGTGAAAATGTAAAAGAGCAGTTGAAAAAAGAAATAGAAGAATTGAAACGTCAGAAGGAAATCCAGGATTTACAAAAACAGAAGGAAGAGCTGGAAAAAACAGTTTATGGTGGTGGTGCAGGAAGTAGTGCTACAAATACAAGTAAAGCGGAAAAACCTATTAGAAATACAAGTGACCCAAAAGGAAATGAGCAGGAAGATGAAGAAGAGTATGTTGAAGAAAAATATATTTCAAATAGAATGACAACAATTTTAGCAGCTGCAGTTGCAATATTTATTGTTTTAGTTGGATCTGGAATTTTTTATCTAAGAAGCCAGAATAAGAAGAAAAAAGAAAATCTGAAAAAAGAAATGGCAGCAATATCACAAAATCAAAATATACCAGCTGTAACAAATATACAAACTCCTGAAACTGTGCAACAGCAAGAACCAAAAAAAGTAGAACAGCCAAAAGTTGAAGAAAAAAAAGAGACACCTAAGGAAAGTAACGAAAAATTAGTTGTAAAAAGTCCAGTAGGTGTAAAAAAAGGAAGTTATTGTATAAATCCTAGTGCCAGTGAATCGGCATTCGATACTGATACTGTAGAAGATTCGTATGCACAGCACGGATATATGGCTGATATTTCATTTCAGGACTGTGTAATTAATAATGGAAGTTCTTTAAGACATACAGGGCCTGTAACAGTAACTGTAAATCTTGCTGAAGAAAAAAATTATAACGCTGTTATGAATAGAAACAAATGGTATTTGGAAAATGGCCAAATTAGAAGAGTAAGTGGAAGTGACAGTACATCTTTATATTTTAATGGATGGCTAATGTATAAACAAAGTAATTAATCAAAAATAAAATTATAAATCAAGGGTAGAAGTTATTGCCCTTGTTTTGTTATATAGGTTTTAGAATTTTTAATAAAAAATTTTGATATATAATTGACTTTTTTTTGAAAATAATCTATAATTTGATAGAACTCTTGCATATATAATTTAGTATTGGATTACTGAAATAAAATAATTTTGGTAAAAATTTTAAAAATAAAATTAACATAGTTTTAAGTAATTTAAATTATGTAGCAGGTTTTAAAGTTCAGAAAAGGAGTAAAAATTGAAAAAAATACAATTTATAATAATTCCTACGATATTGTCCTTTGGATTAATAATATCTGCGGCATTAATTTCAAATGCCATGAACAAAGCAAATAAAGATGAAAACAGAATTACAGTAAAAGGAGTAGCGGAACGTAGAATAAAAGCAGATAAGGCACTCATAAATATCGTAATTTCTGATAAAAATGAAAATCTCGACGAATTGAAAAAAAGTATATCAGAAAAAGAAAAATTGGCAACAGATTTGATTAAAAATCTAAAAATTGATTCAAATGATTATAGTATTGGAAATTTAAGAATTCAGCCAAATTATATTGAAGCTTCATCGAATGTAAAACAGCAGACAACAGCAATTTCTACTCCAATTATGCAAAATGCTAAAATTTCAGATTATGAGGGAGTTGAAACAATTTCAATTGTAACGAAGAATATTGACAAAGTCGAAGAGTTTTTTCAAAAATTATTAGAGTTAAAGCTACAAAGTAACAATATTCAGGTAAATGAGCCGGAATTTTTTATAACAAATATCGAAAGATATAAAAAAGATATGGTAGTAGATGCTTCTCGAAATGCAGAAATAAGAGCAATTGAGATGTTAAAAGTAAACAATAATGAAATTGGTGGACTAAAAAATATTAGTCAAGGGCAATTTGAGATACTAGAAGATACAGAAGATGTGAGAAAAATTAATGAAAATGAGGCTAATCAAATTTATAAAAAAATGAGAGTAGTAGTAACTGCAACTTATTTGATAAAATATTAGTTAGGGAAATCAAGTTTATTTTTAGAATAAATAGTAAATTAAGTTAAAAAATAAATCATAAAATAAAGTAAAAATTTAGGAGGAAAAAATTAATGAAACCAGCAGCAGAATTAAGACAAGGAAGCACATATAGAAAGGATAATATTCCATATTTAATACTAAAAGCTGAAAGACATCAGTCAACATCAGGAAAAAGACAAAGAGCAGCAGAAGTAAAATTTAAAACAAAAGAGTTAATCTCAGGAAAAATACAAGAAATCACAGTTTTAGCAACTGAACTTATGGACGATATTATTCTTGATAGAAATCAAATGCAATTTTTATATGAAACTGACGGAGAATATAATTTCATGGATCAGGAATCTTTTGAGCAAATTACTTTATCAGCTGAAGATTTAGGAGATGCAGTAAATTTCTTGGAAGAAGAAATGATTATTCAAGTATTGATGTATGAAGGAATTCCAGTTGGTGTAGAATTGCCAAATACAGTAATTAGAGAAGTAACTTATACAGAACCAGGATTAAAGGGTGATACAATTGGACGTGCAACAAAGCCAGCAACTGTATCTACAGGATATGAATTGCAAGTGCCTCTATTCGTAGCAATTGGAGATAAAATCAAAATTGACACGAGAACTGGTGAATATATTGAAAGAGCAAATTAATAGCAATTTAGAATTATAATAATAAAAATGTAGCTATCGAAAAAACGGTAGCTTTTTTTGAAAAGACAAGAAAAAATTAATAAAAAATTAAAATATAAAAAAGAGGTAAATTTTATGAAAAATGATAAAATAAAAAGAGTTGAGGAAATGGAAAAAATTATGGATAAATCAGTGGATATTTTTAGAGAGTTGAATGAAGCATTAGACAAATTGGAAGAAAATTTGCCAGATTATAAAAAACTGGATGAATATTACAGCAGCGAAAACTGGTTTTTAGATGTAGAAGACTTTAATAACGGTGTTTTGCCACAAGACTTGAAATGTGGAGTTTTGAGCGAAGACGGAGCTTATAATTTGTTTGGGGAAAACCATGAACTGGCAATTAGGATGGTGGAGATTGCAGCTAAGATGTTGAGAAGATAACAAACTCTGAATTTATGAAGATTTGAGTGAATATAATTTAGAATATTTTTAAATTTAAATAGGAGTTTTTTAAAAAATATGGAAAAAACATATCAAATAAAAATATGGAAAATTATTCAAATAATATTTTATAATCTTTTGGTATCTTTTATACCGTTTGTAATTATTGGAGAGTTTTTATTGCAGATTCCTCAAATTTTTCCTGTTACATTTTTAGCTATAATTTTTTATACTTCGATAAGTTGTTTTAGAAAAGAAATTATCGTAAAGCGTAATAAAATTAGTTATTTTAATTTTGCCGGAGAAGAAAAAGTTTTAGATATTATAAAAAATGATGTGCGGATAGTGGAAAGTGTAGAAAGTCATATAAAAAGTTTAAGAATAAAAGTAAAGAGATATTTGAAATTTACAGAAAATGGAAAAATATATTTGAAAAATATTTCGTGGATAACTTCAAAAGAAGGAAACGAATTAAAGACATATATTTGGAAATATAAGCATTTATTTAAAAGAAAAGTTGGAAAATATGAAAATGATATTTTGGAAGAGAAAAATTTTAATATTCCGAGAGAAAAACTTTCAATTTTAAAGGAAATGGATATAAAAATAAAATTTTTTGTAATATCAATCATTAATTTTGTAATTTTTATATTTTTTTCAGAAAAAGGAACTGAAAAATTTATAATTCATTTGATTTATGCTATTATTGTAGAAACTATTTTAATAATTTTTTATATTGCGTATTATTCGAACATGAAGGAAAAAATTCATAAAAAACTTCCTCAAAATATAACGATAGATAATTTAAAAATAACAATAGGTAAAAAAGAATTTTATAAATCTGATGTAAAAAAAATAACTATGACAGGATTAAAAATTATGGAAAAATCATATTTTAAAATTTTTGATGTTCCAAAAGTATTGATAATAGAAAGTAGTATCAGGAAACAGAAATTTCTTATTGTGCCAAGTGGAGTAAATGCGAAATGGAAATATCCTGAATATGTGTTGCTGTTTAAGAGTATTAGAAATTGGTGCTTTGAAAATAGGGTTGAATTTATAATAAATGGATATTAAAATTTTTCTAAAATATAAATTTTGAAATTATGAAAGTTGAGACAAATGGATAAAAAAATTTATGAAATATCATTTTCTGAAAAGAAAATTATAATAAAAAATGAAATAATTTATTATTTTGAATATGATAAACTAAAAGAAACTGTTTCGATTGAGGAATTTGATGAAAGAACTATCGAAACAGAATATGTGTATAAAACAGGAATTAGTCTGTTTTGGGAAATTATAAAACCTCATCCTAGAAATGTAGATAGAAATAGGTACAAAAAATTAGTGAAGTATAGGAAACTAAAATTTTTAAATGGCAATAAAATTGATGTAAGTGAATTGGATGATTACGAGTTCAAAAAATTGGGGGATTATATCGAAAGTTTGAAAACGAAAAGGCTGATTTTGGATGAACAAAAATTTCATATGAAGGATAAATTGATAAATGAGTGGATTTGGAATCATGAGTCAAGAAAAATGAGCAGGGAAAAACTTCAAGAGAAATATAATGAGCAGATAGAAGACAATGAGGCACGAGAAAAATTTTTATCAAATTATGAGAAAAAAGTTTTTAAAATCAGAAAAGATGAACTTTTGAGTGATTTTAAGAAAAATTCTGGATTTGTAAATTTTCTAAATTTATCGTTTACAGAAGTGTTTTATTATGTTTTAACATTGCTAATTCTTGCATATATAAAATTTTTAAATCCAGCTATAGTAACAATAATTTTTTTTATAATAATTGTAAAATTTTTTATTAAAAAAAATAATTTAAGAAAAAAGCTGGAAGCAATGATTTACAGTATAGCTTTTTATCAAGATAGAATAGTTATAAACTTTGGATATAATATTAACAGAATAAAAGCTGAGGAAATTATGAGTATGGCTGTGGATAAAGCGAGCAAATATAATCTGGAGTTTAGAATATCTAAGAGAAGAGAGGAAATACGTTGTAATTTCGGTGTAACTTTTACAAAGATGCTAGATTACGAATTGGTTAAGAGGGAGCGAAAGAAATTTTTGGAAATTTTGGAAGAAATACCAAAATGGTGTGTTATGAATAATATTGAATTTAAGATAGAAAAATAAGAAAAGAAAGGTGAAATTTATGGAAGAAAAAATTTTTGAATTAGGAGATTATTCATTTTTAAAAAAGAGTAAAATACAAAGGTCTAATTTAATAAAGGTTACAGTTTTTTATATAACATCAGGAATCATAATGGCTTTTATTACATTTTTTGGAGTAATTGCCTTAGATTTTAAATTAACGATACCAATTTCTGTTGCAGAATTTTTATTCTATAGCGTTCCGATTTCAACATTTTTATTTTTTGCATATCAAGGTTTTAAACATTGGAAAAGATATTTTCAGATAATAAATTCTCCGAGCAGATTAATTTTAAATGACTATGAAATTATGATTGATAAAAAGAAATTTTCTTATGAAAATATAAATATAATAAAAATGACACATCCAAAACCTTTAAATGATAAAAGAATAGTAATAATTCAAAAAAATGGCAGTAAATATAAAAATTTTTTGTATTTTTTTATAAAAAGAGATTATTCTCAAAATTATTTAGCAATTTTTTTACAAATACGAAAAATATGTCAGGAAAAGAAAATAGAATTTGTTGTAGAAGAGAAAGGGTATAATAATATTTTAGAAAATAAATAAAAAAATTAAGGGGTTGATTGAGATGAAGAATAAAATAATTAGAGGGTTAGTTTTTATATTTTTAGTTTTTGGAATATTTTCTTGTTTTAGAAAAGAAAAGATAAACGAGACAATTGATGTAAATAGAGATAAGAATAAAATTTTAGTTGCGTCATTTAATGCTATGCGTCTTGGTGAGAAACAAAAAGATTATCGGACACTTTCAAAAATTTTAGCAAAGTTTGATTTAATTGGACTAGAAGAGGTCATGAATGAGAAAGGAGTTAAGAAAGTCCAGGCGTATTTAGAAAAGTTGACTAAAGAGAAATGGGATTATATTATTTCAGAAAATTCTGTAGGAAGTGAAAATTATCGTGAATATTTTGCATTTATTTATAGGAAAAGCAGATTTTCTGAGGTAAGAGAGCTTGGATTTTATAAGGAAAAGGATGAGAATGAGTTTATGAGAGAGCCGTATGGTGCTTATTTTAAGGCTGGAAATTTTGATTTTGTGTATGTGATTGCACATTCGGTTTTTGGTGATAAAGAAAAGCAGAGGCTATTGGAGGCGGCAAATTATGTCAATGTTTATGAATATTTTTCTAAATTGACAGATGAGGATGATATAATTATCGCTGGGGATTTTAATACGCCTGCTGACAATATGGCTTTTAAAAATATGGCTGATAAATATAACGTCAAGTATATTTTAAATCCTGAAGAAAATTTGACTACACTTTCGGATAGTAAACTTGTAAGTTCTTATGATAATTTTTTCATAAATTTTGAAAAAACAAAAGAATTTACTGGAAATTTTGGAGTTTATAACTTTATAAAAAATAATAACTATGCTATAATAAAGAAATATGTGTCAGATCATTTGTTGATATTCTCAGAATATTCAACATTGGAGGATTTAGATTAAATAGATTTATTAGTAAATTACTTTAAGAATTTATCTTTAAAAACTTATAATTGTTTTTTATTAATTTTATTTATATTCAAATTTATTTTAAGCAGAGGTATCAGACACTATATCTCTTATTTCGTAATAACACTTATTTTAACATCTTTAACTAGTTATCACTCAATAGTTGTGGCGAAAGTTCTACGAACTACTCCAGTTTGACGCAAAACTTTCTTTAACGAAATTTTGCTTGATAAATTTTTTATTGAAGTAGTCACTATAATCAAATTTAAAATTATTATATTTTTAAAAAGAGTGATGACTGATTTTTTAAAAGAAAAAATATAAAAATTATAGAAAAGTTATTGTAAATCAAACTAAATTAATTAAGAAAATCTAAAAAAATATCAATAAAAAAGAAAGGAAATAAATGAAAGAAAAAGCATTAAATAAAAAATTGGTTTATAAAAAGGTTATTAATATTGGATTGCCTGTGGCAATTGAAAATATGATTTACGCACTCATGAACTTTGTTGATATGTTTATGGTGGGGAAAGAGATTGTAACTCTTGGGCTTGGAACGATTGCTGTTGCAGGATTAGGTTTTGCAAATCAGGTGTTTATGATTTTTATGACATCGCTTTTTGGGATGAATAGTGGTGGAGGAATTTTAGCAGCACAGTATTTTGGGAATAAGGATTACAAAAATCTGAAGAGATGTCTTGGAATAACTGTTATTGTCGGTTTTTTATTTTCGTTGCTGTTCCTTTTTGCTGGGTTATTTGTACCCAAACTTGTAATTTCAGTATTTACAAATGACAAAGAAGTTATAGAAATTGGAGCTTCATATTTAAGGATAGTAGCTTGGGCTTATCCACTTGTGGGAGTAGGATTTGCATTTAATATACAGCTCCGTGCAATTGGAAAAACAAAATATTCTTTCTATTCAAGCGTTGTTGGACTTTTGATAAATGTGGTTATTAACTATGTTCTAATTTTTGGACATTTCGGATTTCCAGCAATGGGAGTGCGTGGTGCTGCAGTTGCAACAGTTATTGCAAGAATTATAAGTACTTTTTATATAATTTATGTGATTTATAAGTTAAAATTGCCAATTGCAGGGAAAATAAATGAATTATTTGATTTATCAATGGATTTTTTTGTGAAAGTTATGAAAATATCACTCCCTGTGTTTATTCATGAAATATTGTGGGTACTTGGAGCAAGTGTATATGTAATGATTTTTGGAAGAATGGGAACAAATTTTGCAGCCGCAGTTCAGGTTGTAAAATCAATTAGCAGTCTTGTATTGACATTGTTATTTGGACTTTCGAGTGCAACTTCGGCTATAATTGGTAACGAGATTGGTGCTGGAAGGGAAGAAAATGCTTATGACTATTCAATAATTTTATTAAAGGTAGCTGTTATTTCAGGGATTATTATTGGAGCAATTGTATTTGTTTTCAGTCCATTTATACTGCAGCATGTAAATGAAAAAAGTTATCCGTTAGCAAAAGAGGTTGTAAAGGCAGAGGTATTTGTAATTTTTGTAAAAGCAATAAGTTTACAGCTATTAGTTGGAATTTTACGTTCAGGAGGGGATACGCTTTGGACAATGTTTGTTGATTTGATTCCGCTTTGGTTTATTGCGATTCCAGTAACATATTTTTCTGGATTGTATTTAGGATTCCCAGTTGTATTTGTATATTTACTTTCATGCAGTGATGAAATTATAAAAATATTTCCGTGTATCTGGAGATTGAAGAGCAAGAAGTGGATAAATAACCTAGTTAGTTAGAAATTTTGGTAAAAATGAAAAAGGATGGTTAAATTGAGAATAAAAAAATAAATTTAAAATGGTGAAAGAGAGAATAAATTAATGAATTTAAGAAGAAAAAAGTATTTATTAATTGGTATTTTAACAGCCTTTACAATTTCATGTTCCACAATAAAAACTCCTCCACTTGGAGTAAATTATGAAGGTCCATTGAGAGATAGCGATAACGTTGAGTTTCATTATGATTTGACTTATCTGGATAAGGATGGGAATATTCGATATGACAGAAAGATTTGGGAGGCGACTTATAAGGTTGTGGATGAAGCAAAGGATTATTTGATTGTGGAGATGTTTTTGTTTAATGACATTTATAATAAGGATAAGGAGCATTTTCCAGAGTTTGCTAAGGAGTATACAAGAAGGCTTATTAAAAAGAAGATGGAAAATCCTGATTTGAAGGTATATGTGCTTTCAGATGAGAATAATAATTTATACGGGGCTTTTGAGCATCCATTTATTACAGATATGAAAAATGCTGGGATTGAGGTTATAATGGTGGATATTTTTAAGCTCAAGGATACGTTTCCTTGGTATTCGCCAATTTGGAGAACATTGATTGCACCTCATGGGAATCCACAGGGGAAAGGATGGATTGGAAACTTTTATGGGCCTATGTGGCCTAAATTGACTTTGAGAAATTTATTGAGGGCATTGAATGTAAAGGCGGATCACAGAAAAATATTTTTGAATGAGGAAAATGTTGTAGTTTCAAGTGCTAATATTCACGATCCGAGCTATTTTCATGAAAATGTAGCAATATCAGCTAATGGAGAAATTACAAAAGATGTTTTACATGGATTACAGCTTGTGGCTGGATTTTCAAATGGAAAAATTGATGTTATTCAAAAGCAGAAAAATAAAATAGATAATAACCAAATTGGATATTCAACTGAGAATGAAAAAATTGAGGTAGACAGTTTTTCTGAAACTGAAAAGCAAATTAAGGAAATTGAGAAAAAAAAGGAAGAGTTTGTGGAAGAGGAAACCAAAAGGTTTGCACAGATTGGAGAACTTCCTGAAAAAAGTCAAAATTCTGAAAATGAAAATCATAAAAATGAGGATACGATTACAAGATTTGATGATGAAAATAATAAATATAAGCTACAATTTGTGACAGAGGCAAAAATTGGGGAACATCTGGATAAAGACATTGATAGTGCCAGAGCTGGGGACGAAATACTTATGGGTATGTATTTTCTTGCTGATAAAGGTGTTGTCGATAGATTGATAAAAGCTGCAAATCGTGGTGTAAAAGTTCGGATTATTTTTGATAGAAGTAGAGATGCTTTTGGAATGAGTACGAACGGACTGCCTAACAAACCTGTTTCTAAGAAATTGAAGAAAAAAACTAAAAATAAAATAGAAGTGAAATGGTATTTTACAAATAATGAGCAATATCACACAAAGATAACACTAATCAAAAAAACAGATGGCAATGTTATAATACACACAGGTTCGGCTAATTTAATCAAAAAAAATATACGTGGTTACATAATGGATGCTAATTTTAGAATTTTGACAAATAATAATTCTAAGCTGACAAAAGATATCTATACATATTTTGATAGATTATGGGAAAATAAGGATGGTTTGTTTACAGTAAATTTTGATGATGAGCCAACCACGAAGGCGAGCACAGATTTTATGTATAAAATATTGGATGCAACACAATTAGGATCGTTTTAGATGCAAAAAAATATATTAAATTAAAAATTATAAATAAAATAAAAAGAATTTGAAAGAGAGGAATGAGAAACGAATGAAAAGAAAAATAATGTTTGTAATAGTAATTTTAGCCATTGGAATGATGTCAGTTTCTTGCTTTAAAAAGAAAAAGGATGAAAAGAAGGATAATCAACAGGTGCAACAGCAAACAAAGGATATTAATACAGATATTTTTAATCTTGGAGGACAGGCGCAGGGGAATCCTGAGATAAGAAACTTGACTCCTGAAGAGCAGCAGAACTTGATTGATAATCAGATTGACCCTTTAAAAGTTTCAGAAGCGTTAATAAAAGCTGAAAATGGGGATAAAGAAGCGATAATGTCCCTTGCTCAACTTTACTACAACTTGAAAAATAATGAGAAAGTAAAACAAATTCTTCAGTATGGGGTAAACAGAAATTATCCTGAAGCAATTTATAACCTTGCAGTGATATTAAAGCAGGAAGGAAATAATGAAGAGGCTAATAAATTAATCGCAAAACTTCCAAAAACAGCAGCTACACATGAAGGAAGACAACAGATGCAGATGAGACAAATAAAAATGCGTCCAGGAGCAGAAGCATATAATAGAGGAGTTGATTTAATAAAAGCGAAAAGATATAGTGAAGCCAAAGCCGAGTTCGAAAAGGCATATAATGCTGGAATTAAGGAAGCTGATATAAGGGTTGCACTTTTGAATAAGCAGTTAAAAAATAATTCTGAGGCTGTAAGATGGTTTCAAAAAGCTGCAAATCGTGGTGTGAAGGAAGCAAATATTGAAATAGGAGCAATACTGTATGATGGAGGAAAACAGTCTGAATCACGGCCATATCTATTGAAAGCCTATAATGCAGGAAATAAAGCAATGGCTATGCCAATCGCATTGTCATACCATAAGCAAAACAATATGGCAGAAGCTCTTAAATGGTATAAAATAGCTGCTAAGAATGGAGATAAAAATGCCGCTGCTACAGTTGAAAGAATTGAGAAAGGCGGAGTAATTAATGAAAAAAAATCAAACGAAAAACAAGCAAAGGCTTTCCTTGGAAATGGAAATTCTTCTCAAAGCCTTACAGAAAGTACTCTTAGCAATGTAAAGAGTAAGAGTAAAGCTGAAGAGGCTACGAAAAATGAGGCTAAATCGGAAAAACAACAGACACAAACTCCAAAACCTAATAATAAATCTTCAAATTCAAGTATAGATGATATTATGAAGAAAAAAGCGATGGAGTACAAATAAATTTATATTGACATTTTGAGAAAAATATTATATACTTATTTTACAATAAAAATATTTGAAATTCAAAATTAAATTTATGTTATTTATAAATATGTTTAATGATAAAAATAATTTAATAAAACTTATCAAGAGAGATACTAGGGACCGGCCCATTTGAGTATCCAGCAACCTGTAAAAACAAGGTGCTAAATCCGGCATTGAATGCAAAGATAAGAATTTTAATTCTCTTCCTTGCAGGAAGAGTTTTTTTATTTTAAAATAAAGTTTGAATTCAAATTTTTTAGAGCGAATATGTTTTTAAAATAATATTCTTAAATAAAACTAAAAAAAATTAGGAGGAAATAAAATGGCTAAAAAAATTTACTTTACATCGGAATTCGTATCACCGGGACATCCAGATAAAATCTGTGATCAGATTTCAGATTCAATATTAGATGCTTGCTTAACAGATGATGAAAATTCAAGAGTGGCTTGTGAGACATTTGCAACTACTGGGCTTGTAGTAGTTGGGGGGGAAATTACGACTAAGACTTATGTGGATGTGCAGAAGATTGTTAGAGATAAAATTTATGAAATCGGATACCGTCCAGGAATGGGATTTGACTCTGACTGTGGTGTGTTAAATACTATTCATTCACAGTCGCCTGACATTTCGATGGGAGTAGACACTGGTGGAGCTGGAGATCAAGGGATTATGTTTGGAGGGGCAGTTAATGAAACTGAAGAATTAATGCCTTTAGCGCTTGTATTATCCCGTGGAATTATTCAAAGATTAACTGAAATTACAAGAAATGGAACACTCGCTTGGGCAAGACCAGATGCAAAGGCACAAGTTACGTTAGCTTATGATGAAAATGGAAAATTGTTAAATGTTGATACAGTTGTTTTATCAGTACAGCATAATGAAGATGTTACAAATGCGCAAATTGAAAAGGATTTGAAAGAGCTTGTGATAAAACCTGTGTTGGAAAAATATAGCTTGAATATTGAAAATGTAAGAAAATTCCATATTAATCCGACTGGAAGATTTGTAATTGGAGGACCTCACGGAGATTCTGGACTAACTGGAAGAAAAATTATAATTGATACTTATGGTGGATACTTTAGACATGGTGGAGGAGCATTTTCTGGAAAAGATCCATCAAAGGTTGACAGATCGGCAGCTTATGCGGCAAGATGGATTGCCAAAAATATTGTTGCAGCAGGCTTTGCTACAAAATGTGAAGTTCAGCTATCTTATGCGATAGGTGTTGTTGAACCTGTGTCAATTCGTGTAGAAACATTTGGAACTGGAACAGTTGAAGAAACAAGAATCGAAGAGGCTGTTGCAAAATTATTTGACTTAACACCAAATGGAATCCAAAAATCATTAAACTTGAGAAAACCATCATTTAGATACCAAGATTTAGCGGCATTCGGACATATTGGAAGAACCGATATTGATTTACCTTGGGAAAAGCTGGATAAAGTTGAAGGATTGAAACAAGAATTGGGAAAATAATTCAAAAATAGGGAGTGAATAAGTCACTCCCTTTAACTTTTTATTCATCGGAATGTTTTTCAAAAGCCTTTTCAAATCCAATTGTATACATATCAAAAAAGAAATTTATATTTTTTTCATGAATATCGCCTAACGCTTTCATCACATTTTTTGCAAAATGAACAGGACTGTCACCTCTTGCAGTTACCGTCTTTCCATCGATTACTGATTCTGCTTTCACAAAATTTTCAGAATTTGTATAATTTTCATTATCCTTTATTTCTGAAAGATTGTTTACAGTATGTTTGCAATCATTTAGAAGACCATTAGTTGCAAGGAAATAAGCGGCATCACAAATTGCTCCCACAACTTTATTTGGATTATTCTTAAATTTTTTAACAAGTTCAATAATTGTGTAGTTTGTTTCAAAACTCTGATTTCTCCAAGTTTTTCCTCCAATTAAAATCAATCCATCAGTATTGTCTTCTGTGATTTCTTCTAATGTCATATCAGGCAGCATTTTTAAATTACCCATTGATACTTTAACATCCTTATCGGTTGAAGCATAACTGACTGAATAATTTTGAGTTATATTTTTTTCATTTAATGCCGAAGCCAAAAATGCAGTTTCCCAGTCTGCAAATTCATCTAAAATTAAAAAAACTATTTTTTTCATTATCATTTTGTCCTTTCTTAGTTGCAATTAATTTTCTATTTTAAAACCAAATAAAATTATTTCGTTTTTAATAGTTTAATTTTAAAAAGTTTTAAAAGAATTGAAAATATTATAAATTATAATACAAAGAAAGTCAAATTTTTAATTTTTTCCATTTTCTTATTTTTGTCCTGAAAGTTTTAAAAGGAGCGACTGTATTTATATGAATCCATTTCCAGATTGGCCAGTTGCTTGGCGTGGAAGAAGCCCATTGTCGTTGATTTTGCTCAAACAACTCCTTTTCTGTGTAAATTTCAATTAAATCAGTTATTTTTTTTACGGTTATATTAAATTCTGCAATTAATTTTTTTATTGAATAATTTTCATACTTTTTATAAAATGATTGATAAAGCCCACCTAAATTATTCCATTTGTAATTTTCTGAAGGAGTAATAACTGTTTCGTCATTTTTATTTTTCTCTTCCCATAAAAGTATTAAATTCATCCATCCCAGCTGGTAAGCAATCATTTGAACAGGACTTTTCTCAACTTCATCTACAAAAGTATCTTTATTTTCATCAGTAATTTCTGAAAATTCATTAATAAATAATACAGCTCTTTTATTTATTTCATCTATCAATTCTTTTTTACTTGAATATCCTTGCATAATTTTCTCCCTATTTTTTAACAGGCTGTCTTATCACTGTCTTCAGTTTATTTATATCTGCCTTTCTTGGATCACTTAAATAAATTTCATGATGATATCTTTTTTCTGTTAATTCTATATTATATCCATTATTTTGTGCAAATTCATTCATTCTTTGGATAGTTTCAGGTTCATCATTGTAGCTTCCTGTATGCATACATTGTACACAAAGTCCTTCGTTATAGCTGAAAAATTCAACTTTTGAAAAATCCTTTTTCTTTTTTTCAGTAGCACACTTTATAGCCCATTCCACATCTTCCTTTTTAATAAAATCAGGCACTCTAATTAAAGAAATCCAGTTAAATAATTCCTTGTTTAGCAGATAATTTTCATGCTTTACATTTTCCTGCCACCAGAGTCCTTCCAACGGAGGAACAACATATTCAAAAAATCCTTCAATTTTATATTGTGTCTTGTAACTCATTTTAAGGGTATAGGCAACTCCATATAACATTTCAACTACTTTCTGATACTCGCCATCTTTTTCGTTGGGATTTCCTTTTCCTCGCACTGCTATAAAATTCATTTTAGGGATTTCTATAATTTCAGGTTTTTCTGACGGTTTATAAAATTTTTTAAATTCCTTCTTAAAATCAAATGCCATAATTATAATCTCCTAGTTATTATTTTATGCTGATATAAATGTGAATTTCCATATTTTCATAATCATTACCTGCTATATATTCTTCAAAATCATATGTATAATTTCTTATATCAGATTTTTCCTTCCCAAATTCTTCCCAGAATTTATACCAAAATTCTCCAACAGCCTTTACAGGATTACCAAAAATCACAAATTTTGCATATTTTCCTTCAGGAATTTCTAGACTTGTCATATCTTCAGGAATTTCATCAATTTTATTTTTCACTTCACAGCCTGTAAGACAGTCGTACTCAAAGCCATTTTCATTACTGTAATTATAATAGACTCCAATAGCATTATTGTTAATTCTGTCCTTTATATTTTTGGCACCTTTTTCAGAATACAGTTTTTCCCATAAATTTGAAATTTTTTCAGACATTGTTTCATCATCTTTCACTCTTGTTTTAAATCCAACAAGAGTTTTTTCTCTAATTTCTACTATTTCATATTTCATAATTATACCACCTTTTTTATCAATTTTTATTAAATCAATTATAGCAATCATAATATGACAAGAGTATGTCATATTAAAAAATAAAATTTTGATTTATAAAAAATATATTTGTTAAGAAAAATTTAAAAAAAAAATACGACAATAAAATATTGCCATATTTATTAATTTTTATAATTTATCTCATCAATTCTGGACCATAACCAAAACCAAGATATTTGTAAATAGCATTATTTATGGTGTAATCTTGAATTACTCCCCATGTATTAGGATATTTTTTTACATATACTTTGATATCGTTTTCCATATATTGTAAATTATTTCTTTTAACTAATTGTAAATAAAATTCAGAACCTTTTTCTAGCAAAAAGTTTTGATATTGTTTATTGTTCATTTTTGAAATTTTTTTCTTTTCTTCATTGCTAATTTTTTTTATGTAATTTTCTAATTCAGAGGCATGAGCTGTAAAATTAGGACCTTTAATATGCACAGTTAGGACAGCTGTACCATTTTTAATTTCGGCATCCAATACTTTATATGAAATTTTTGAGTTTGCAATTATTAAATAATCTGCAGAATTTTTTAATGATTTATTTGTCTGACTTGCTGCAATATCTTCTAAATTTTTTTTACGTTGATTGCTTACATTTTTTCCCCAAATTTCATTTGTACCTTCCACAGAGTTTGTAAAAACATTCTTCTTGACATTTTCAGGACTTGTGTGAAATTTCATAAAATCATAAAAGCTGTTAATTACGGCTTGTTTTTCATCATTCGAAGCATTATTTTTAGCATTAGAAAATCCAAAGATGCTAAAAAATAAAAATGTTACTGTTAAAAATTTTTTCATTTGAACACTTCCTCTCGTTTTTAATATTTTAGAAAATTATAGCATTTTATTCTTGAAAAAAACTTTGAAAAATATTTTCCTATTTATAATTTTCCTTCATTTTTATAATTTTTTCAAACAAAATTTTCTTTATTCTTTCTGGCTCTTTTACCTTCAAATGTTCTCCAAAAGATAGAAGATAGCCGTAAATCCATTCATTTTCAGGATATTCCATTATAATTTCAAAATCGCCATTTTCCATTTTGCTTATATTCTCTTCAGAAAATTCATCATAGACACGGTATGCTTGTGATTTATCTATTTTGACTATGATTTTTGTATTTTCTACCGTATTTTTCTTGTTATTTATTTCAAAGTCTTTGATTGTTTTTTCAAAATATTCGTTTGTTAAAGTCAGATTTTTAATTCTTGTTATTTTAAATTGACGAATATCATTTTTTTTGTGGCAATAGGCAAATAAGTACCATGCTTTTTCTTTAAACCATAAATTTAAAGGGTCTGCTGTTCTTTCATAATGTTCGCCTTTTGTGTTAAAATAGTTAAATTTTACGGTTTGTTTAGTTAATATTGCCTCTTTAATTTTTTCAAATAAAGTACTATCATCGCAATTATATCTTGAAAAGTCTATTTTTATCCAGTTGTCTGACTTTTTGTTAAAAATAGTGCTTAATTTTGAAAGAGTTTTATTGTTATTAGGATAATTAGTAGCGTTTAAGCTTTGAAGTGCATAAAGTATCTCATTTTGTTCGTTTTGTGAAAGTAGCGATTTATTTATGACGTAGTTATCCATTAGTTTTATTCCACCAGATTTTCCCCTTTGAAAATAGACTGGAATACCAGCAGAAGTGAGAACATCAATGTCTCTATAGATTGTTCTAACTGATACTTCAAAATATTCAGCAAGATCTTTTGAAGTAATACTATTTTTTTCAAGTAATAAATAAACAATTTCAAATAATCTATTGATTTTCATAATGAGGAACTCCTTAATAGCATAATTTGTATATAACAAAGGTATTTTATTCTTTGGAGCTTGATTTTAATTCTTTTGAAAAAAAATTATAGTTGACAAATAAATAGAAAAAAAAAGGAGAAATGCCTATTAACAGACAAAACTCCTTATTCCAAAGTTTTTTATAATTTTTTTTAATCATTTATATGATTTTATTATTTCCTGTTTATACAAGAATTATATGTAAAGAATATATTTATTTATAAGAAATTAATTCATAAATTAACTAAATGGATTAATTGCCCATCTAAATGTCTTGTTGTAAAAATTACTGTCTAAACTAGAAACTGTTACTCTTCTACTTCCAGAAGAAGCGTGAATGAACTGTCTATTACCCATGTAAATTCCTACGTGAGAAATACGACCTTTTCCAGTTGTTTCAAAAAATACCAAATCACCTTTCGTCATATTCATTGATGAAATTCTTGGTTTAAATGTTGCTTGTGAGCTTGAAACTCTAGGTAAGCTTACATTAGCAGCTTTTTTGAATACGTAACCAACGAAGCCTGAACAATCAAAACTGTTAGGACCAGTTGCTCCCCAAACATATGGTGAACCTAATTTTGTTTGTGCAAAAGAGATAATTTGATCTCTTACTGCTGTGGAAGAAGTTCCACTACTACTCACCTCTTTTGGTTTAGGTTTTGATACAACTGATAAATCTATAGTCTTATTGCTATAATGATTTTTGATTGTACTTTGTAAATCTGCAAAAGATACAGCAGAAATAATTAAAGCTCCGGCTAGCATCAATATTTTCTTCATTATAACCTCCAATCTACCTTTGAACTTTGGTATTATTATTATACCAGCAATAACTTTAATTTCAATTTTAATAATATTAAAATATAATTAATTTATTAAATGGATTTAGAGCTGAAATAATTAAATACTGACAAAATACATGACATAAAATCAGTTCATATAGATGTGTAAATTTGAATATATTAATGAAATTAATATTATTTGCAAGAGAGGAATACTTATTGCCAGGCTTTATTAAATAATTTGAGAGAAGAACGTTCAAAACGCAAAGAATAAATATTTTTTAGGCTTAATAATAAAGAAGTCTGAGAGAAATATTGAAAAGAGGATATTTTTATACAGATGATAGGAAAATAAATAAAAAATATTATTTTACAGATATACTAGAAATATTGAGAGACTAATCATGGTCATTTCTTATTGAAAATTTATAAAATCAATATCCTAAAAGAAGAATTGAAAAAAACAAGATTGTGTCCAAAATTTTAGACAATGATTTGAAAAATTATTAGGAATAATAGTTAGACAAGTTGCATGATAGCGTAATTTTGTAAAAAAAATTCTTTAATTATATGAATTTTTTGATTCTTTCTGTTTAAATGGAAATAGTATTAGATAATCGTTGTGAAAAGCAGCGGTTATTTTTATTTGTGTAAAAATTTTTTAAAATTAATTTATTTTGATCTAAAAAAGTGATGTTATTGAATTGTACTGGAAATTATGGTAATATATTAATTAAATAAATGTGTTGATTAGAGTTGAGGAGGAGAAATAAATGTATAAAGTATTAGTTGGAGAATATATTGATGATGAGGCGATTGCGGGGTTGCAGGAAGCTAGAGATGTGAAAGTTGATGTGAAAGTTGGGATTTCACGTGAAGAAATTTTGGATATAATTGGTGAATATGACGCTCTTATTGTTAGAAGTGTTATAAAAGTAGATAAGGAACTGCTGGATAAGGCAAAAAATTTGAAAATAGTCGGACGTGCTGGAAATGGTACAGATAATATCAATATTCCTGAGGCGACTGCGCATGGGGTAATTGTGGCGAATACTCCTGATAGCAATACGGTTTCGGCTTGTGAAATTGCGATTGGGCTAATGCTTGCCTCTGCGAGAAATATTGTTGCGGCAAATAATTTTATAAAAAGTGGAAAATGGGAAAGAGAAATATTTGTAGGAAGCGAGATGTTTGAAAAAACATTAGGGATTATCGGACTTGGAAGAATTGGTGGTCTGGTTGCTACGAGAATGAAAGCGTTTGGAATGAAACTTGTTGCTTATGATCCGTATATTTCGGACGAGCGTTTTAAGAGATATGGCTGTGAAAAGGCTAAAACATTGGATGAACTGTTGGAAAAAGCAGATGTGATAACTATTCATACGCCTAAGACTAAAGAAACTGTGGATATGATAAATGCTGAAAATATTCACAAGTTAAAAGACGGTGTAAGGCTTGTAAATGCTGCACGTGGAGGATTATTTAACGAGGAGGCTGTAGCTGAAGGATTAAGAAGTGGAAAAATTGCGAGTTTTGGATATGATGTTCACACAGTTGAGCCACGTTCTGAATGTATTCTTTATGAATTTGAAAATGCAATTACAACACCACATATTGGAGCGACTACTTATGAAGCACAGCGAAATGTAGGAACTCAGGTTGTAAAACAGGTATTAAATGGACTTCGTGGGGAAATAGTTGAAACGGCTGTAAATCTGCCTGCAATTGGAAGAGAAGAATTTTTAATTGTAAAACCATATATAAATCTGGCTGAAAAATTAGGAAAAATTTATTTCCAAATTGAAAAAACTCCAATTACAAATGTCGTACTTAATTATTACGGAGAAATTGCCGAGCAGGAAACTGCACTTGTGGATTCGACAGCAATAAAAGGGATTCTAGAGCCAGTTTTAAAAGAAGAAGTTAATTATATTAACTCAAAGCCGCTTGCTGAAAAAAGAGGGATTAATATTTCAGTAAATAAAAAGGAACATAAATATAAAAATTATTCATCAGCAATAGAATTTGTAATAACAAATGAAGAAGGCAAGAAAATATATGTTGTCGGAACAATTGGAATGAACAACGAGGAAAGAATTATCAGCATAAAGAATCACGATGTGGATATGGCAATTTCTGACAATATGATTTACTTAGGAAATGAAGATGTGCCAGGAGTTATCGGAGCTGTGGGGGCAACACTTGGAAAAGAAAAAATAAATATTGCTACAATGAACGTAGGTAGACGTGAAAATAGTGCAATTATGCTGCTTACAGTTGACAGTGAAGTTGGAAGAAAATCATTGAAGGAACTTAGAGGATTGAGTCAGATAAAATGGGCTCATTACTTGGATTTGACAATATAGTATTTTGTGAAAGCAAATAAATGGCAGATGAATGTAAATGAATATTTTAAGAAATTGAAAAATTTAATAAAGAAAATAGATTTTTTAGGTTATTTAAAAATAATTTTTATAGCAGTATCAATTGTATTATCTAAAAATAATTTGTTTTTTATAACAAATGCAGCTTTGATATTTTCTGTTTTAAATTCTTTTGTAGGAAAAGAAGATAGTAACTCTGAAAATAAGTTTAGTTTTGATTTTGAAATTTTCATTTTTCAATGTTTTACTTTATTTTATTTGAATAGACAGACATTATTAATGGGAATAAAGTTGTTTGACATTGAATATTTTTCAAAAATTATATTAAATGCAAGGTATTTAAACGGCGAACTTCTGTTTTTGATACTATTTGGCTTGCTATATATATTTATAAGAAAGAAGAGCAGGGCATATAAATCTTATGTTTGCATAATAGTCTTATATTTCTGTTTATTTGAAGACGTATTTTATACAGGATTTTCATTAATAGGAATAGATTATTTTATAGGTTTATTATTTATTTTTGTAAATACAATATTTTTACCGACATTTATTGATTTTGTAATTATTTCATTAGCTGTACTGTATTTTGTGAAAGAAAATAAAAATTATAAATTGGTATATTTTTTGTTGGTATTTTGCTGTATTTTTAGATTAAGTTTTGCAACATGGTTCTTCTTGTAGAGATTATGATGATAAAATGAAAGGAATAGATATGGGTTTAAAATTTAGAGTAAAAGTGCCGGGAACATCGGCTAATATTGGTGTAGGATATGATTGTCTGGGAGTTGCGCTGGATTACTTTCTGGAACTGGAAGTGGAGGAAAGCGATAAAATAGAATTTTTGGAAAATGGAGAGCCGTTTTCGGTTCCGATTGAAGAGAATTTGATTTTTGAAGCGATAAAATATACGGAAAAACATTTAGTAAAAAACATTCCTAGTTATAAAGTGAATGTTGTGAAAAATGATATTCCAATTTCACGTGGGCTTGGAAGCAGTTCATCTGCTATTGTTGCGGGGATTATGATTGCAAATAAATTTGCTGGTAATGTGCTGGATATTAACGAGGTGGCAAAATTGGCTGTGGAAATGGAAGGACATCCTGATAATGTAGTGCCTGCAATTTTCGGAGGAATGGTGCTTACTGCACATGATAAGGAAAACCTTGTCTACAGTTCATTGATAAATTCTGATGATTTATGTTTTTACGTAATGATACCAGATTTTAAATTATCGACAGAAAAAGCAAGAAGTGTATTGCCCAAAACCTACTTAGTTTCTGACGCAATAAACAACATTTCAAAGTTAGGATTGCTTGTAGATGCCTTTAACAAAGGAAAATACGACAATTTGCGTTTCCTTTTAGGCGATAAAATTCACCAGCCTTATAGATTTGCATTAATAAATGATTCAGAAAAAATCTTTGAAGCCTCTAAAAAACACGGTGCATTAGGAGAATATATAAGCGGTGCGGGGCCTACATTGATTTCCTTGAATTACGACAATGATGAATTTTTGAAAAATATGAAAAAAGAACTTGCAGAATTATCAGATAATTGGACTATCGAAAAGAAGAAAATCAATTTGAAAGGTGCGGAGGTTTATTAATTTTATAAAAAATTAATTTTTCAAAGCTTATTTACATATTTAAAGATGTGTGCTAAAATAGTTTTGTTAGGAGGATAAATGTCTTCAAAGGAAATTATTAAAATGTTGGAAAAAGATGGCTGGATATTAAGAAAAATAGTTGGTAGCCATCATCATTTCAAACATCCTAACAAAATTGGAAAAGTTACTGTTCCTCATCCTAAAAAGGATTTAACGGCAGGAATAGTAAACAGTATCTTGAAACAGGCTGGCTTGAAATAGCCAGTTTGTTCCACTAAAATAGCTTAAAAGGAGTGATAAATCTATGAAATATAATTATTATGCAGTCTTTGAAAAAGAAAAAGATGGGAAATACAGTATTTATTATCCTGATTTACCAGGTTGTTTTTCATGTGGAGATAATATGGAAGAAGCATTATATATGGCAAAAGATGCTTTGGAAGGGTATTTATTAATTTCTGAAGAAGATAACGAATTTATAAGAGAGCCAAGCACATATTACGAACTTGATAAAAATTTAAAAGAAAATGAAATATTACAATTAATAACAGCAGATACAGAATTTATAAAAAGTTAAATATTTAGTGAAAATGGAAAAATTATTATGTCAATAATTGTCAAAAAAGGACAGTTAGAAAAAATAAATAAAGAGATTGCAAAAAGAAATTTGGCTGAAAGACGTACTTATACAGTAAAAGAATTTCCAAAAAGTAATCTTTCAAAAAAAGCTGAAGAAGCCTTGAATAAAATATTTTCATCTATAAAATAAAGTTATTAGGGGTGTCTGAAAACTCAGAATTTATATTATTTTTGATACTTGGAAGACTTATATAAATTTATTATTTTGACAATTTTCAGATACACCCTCATAAAATAGCTGATTCAATGAAATGAAATTTGTTTCTGTAAAATTTAATACGAATTTTACTCTCAATTTTCTTTTAGATATCAATCACTTCGAATTTTTCTCTTTTCCACAGAACAACAATAAGAACCCCAGCAAAAGTACCTAAGTGACTGGCTTCGACATCTGAAAGTAAAAATAATTTTACAATAACTGCAAATATTGGAATTACTAAAAATACAGTAATTAATCTAAAAAAATCATATTTTATTTCTATTAAAATTTCTTTTTTATCTTCAAGATCTATTCCTAATCTTCTATTTTTAGCCCTGTTTTCTGAAAGGATTACATACTTTTCATCAGTTTCAAAAATAGTTTCAGAATTTGATTTTAATTTTATCTTTTCATTATCAATCCAAAGTGTTTTTGGGAATATCCTAAATTTTAATTTATCACGAATTATTATTTTTGCCATTTATCTCTATTTTCCTTTTCTATTCTTTTCTGATTTTCAATATATTCTTTAATATTTTTAAAAATATTTTTTGAACAAAATAAAACAGTACAATAAATGTTCCAAATGAGAGAACTATATATTTCCTTTTTAAAAATAAACATTAAAGATATAAATATTAAGAGAATACTTAAAATAATTATCCACTCAAGTTTTGAAAAAGGTCTAGTATTATTGTCATCCATTCCAACATCGGTTGTAATGAGAAGATGAAGGATATAAACGCCGATTAATTTTATTAATTGCCAAAAAAATGAAAAATTTTCTAGAATAATCTTGTTTCCCGCTATATGAAATAAAATAATCATAAGAAATTCAATTATAAAAAATTTTTTCTCGTCATATAAATTTATAATTCCGTTAATTAGTGACAAAACAAGCATTATTTCAATAATATGTATTGTAAATCCGTTTTTATCCAATTTTTGAATATCAATATAATCCATAAAAATTGAACTTAATAAAATCATTTTTATTATTTGATACATTTTATTTCTCCTTCCATAAGAAAAGTGCATTATATAAGTTAAAATAATACACTTCACTTATAAAAAATTCAAAAAACTACATATTAAAATATTTACAGAACGGTTGTGAGAATACAATCGCACTTACTGTAGCTTCTGGATACATCATAAACTCTTCTGTTAGAGAGATTCCGTATCTTTCTGGTTTTAAAAGATTAAATAATTTTCTCTGGTCACTTAAATCTGGGCAGGCTGGGTATCCGAAAGAGTAACGGTTTCCTTGATACTGGGCATTTAGAATTTCGTTCAAAGTAATGTCTTTATCTATAATTCCTACATCCTGACGCATCATTTTGTGAATGTATTCTGATGTTGCTTCAGCAAGTTCAAGTCCTACAGAGTTTACAATATGCCCTCTGTAAAATTCACCTTTTTCTTTAAGTTCATTTGAAACAAGTCTTGATTTTTCTCCTGCAGTTGCAACGAAGAATCCGATGTAGTCAATTCCGTCTGGGCTTACATAGTCATTTAATGATAAATACTGTCCATATTTTTGTCTTGGGAAATCAAATGTTTCTAAAACAGTTGACAAGTCATCTGATAAAACTTCGATTTTGAAATCTTCCTTTCTTTCTCCAGCTTTTCGACGTACAGGGAAAAACTTGTAGATAGCTTTTATATCAAAGTATTCATCGCCATTTTCGATAATATCCAAAATCTCATTGTATAATTTTATTGTTCTAGGGTCTTGCTTTTCAATTAGATTATTTACAATCCATTTCATTCCAAGGTGTTTTCCAATTAGCATTTGTAAATTTATGAATGGGAATACATCTTTTGCTTTTATGTTTGTTATAATTTGTTTATTTAATGTTTGTGGCTTATAAATTTTTTCAAAGTCATATTTTGGAAGTTCAACTTTTGAAAAATCAAATGTTCCGTCAGCATCTTTAATATCACTTACTGTTGGTTTAACTTTTAACTGCTCAAGTTTTTTTGCATCTTTAATTGTTACAAGCTCTCTACGCTTTTGTAAATATTCCTTAAATTCTTCAAATTTTTTCTCATCAATCATTTTATTCAAGTCAGCAAGGGCAGTCATTGCATCCCTTGAGTAAATTACAATGTTGTTTTTGTAGGCAGGCTCAATTTTATTTACAGTAAATTTTTCTGTAAGTGCCGCACCTCCTACAAATATTGGAATATCAATACCAGCTTCATGCAGAACGCCCATAGTGTTCACCATTTCTGTGGCAGATTTTACAAGAAGTCCAGAAAGACCCAAGAAGTCTGCTTTATGTTCAATAATTGCTTCACGGATTTTTTCAGCAGGCGTATTTATTCCCAAGTCAATTACTTCGTAACCGTTATTTCCAATAATTATCCCAACCAGATTTTTTCCGATGTCGTGAACATCCCCTTTTACTGTTGCCATAATTACTTTTCCTTTTACAGATGATTCATCTTTTTCCATAAATTGTTCCAGATGAGAAACAGAGGCTTTCATAACTTCTGCACTTTGCAGCACTTCGGCAACAATTAAGTCATTGTTGTTAAACAGCCTTCCAACTTCATCCATTCCAGTCATCAGGGGACCGTTTATTATGTCAATTGGAGAATATTTCTGAAGTAACTCATCAAGATAGACAATCAAATCTTTCTTACTTCCTTCAACAACTAAATTTGAGACTTTTTCTTCGGTAGTTAAGTTGCTTGTATCGACTACTTTTTGGATGGCTTTTTTCTCACGGTAGAAGTTTGCAAATTTTGATACATTTTCATCGTTTGTATGGAATAATAGATTTTCTGCCAATTCCTTTTCTTCATCCGAAATTTCGTCCATTGGCATAACTTTTTCAGTATTCACTATTGCATAGTCAAGTCCAGCTTCGTAGGCTTTTTGCATATAGTAAGTATTCAAAACTTCTCTTCCTGCGACAGGAAGTCCGAATGAAACATTACTTACCCCTAAAATTGTCTTTACATTTGGCATTTCAGCTTTAATTTGTCTGATTGCCTCGATTGTTGCTGTGGCAGAGCCAATATACTTCTGATCTCCTGTAGCAACTGGGAAAACTAATGTGTCAAAGATTATATCTCTTTCATCAATTCCATATTTTTTCGTAAGAAGTTCGTAACTTCTTCTAGCAACTTTCAATTTTTTCTCAACTGAAACAGCCATTCCTTCCTCATCAATCAGGCCTACAACGACAGAAGCCCCAAAATCCTTAATAACTTTTGCCATATCAGCAAATTTCTTTTCCCCATCTTCAAGGTTAATTGAATTTATAATTCCTTTTCCTTGCAAGTAAGTAAGACCTTCTTTAATGACATTTATATCAGTTGAGTCAATCATAAGCGGAACTTTTGCAAATTTTGCCACTTTATCTAAGAAAGCTTTCATGTCTGCCACTTCATCCCTGTCTGGATTTGCAAGACAAATATCAATTACATCTGCACGCCCCTTAATCTGAAGTCTGGCAACTTCTGTCGCCTCATCAAATTTCTCGCTTGCAATTAAGTTTTTAAAAATACGTGAACCAATTACATTTGTACGTTCTCCCACGTAAATTGGACGGTTTTTTGGAGTTTCTAGAGTAATTAGTCCTGATACATCATTAAAATCTTTGTTTTCGTCAATAATTCTTGGAGAATAGTTTACACTTTTTTCCTTAATTTTCTGAATATGTTCAGGCG
Source organism: Leptotrichia sp. oral taxon 879 str. F0557 (assembly GCF_000469385.1). GTDB lineage: Bacteria > Fusobacteriota > Fusobacteriia > Fusobacteriales > Leptotrichiaceae > Leptotrichia > Leptotrichia mesophila. The sequence continues at coordinate 77,214 of NZ_KI271304.1, read as the reverse complement.
TAGTTCCACAGCATCCTCCAACAATATTTAAATAATTATTTTGGAAAAACGGCTCAATTTTTGCCGACAATGTGTCTGGAGTTTCCTCATATTCCCCATCTTCGTTAGGCAGTCCAGCATTTGGATAAACTGAAATATATGTATTTGAAATATTATTTAATGTCTTTAAAAATTGTGTCATAAATTCAGGCCCTGTTGCACAGTTCAGTCCCACAGAAAATGGATTCATATGATTTACAGCGTAATAAAAAGCGTCTGCTGACTGTCCAGCAAGTGTAGTCCCTGTACTTTCGATTGTGAACGATAGCATCAACGGTACAGTATAATTTTCTTCCATTGCCTTTTTAAGTCCTAAATATGCAGCCTTCAAATTTCTTGTATCCTGAATTGTTTCAAATAGAATCAAATCCACACCACCAGCAAGAAGTCCTGAAACAGCTGTATAATAACTATGGATAAGTTCCTCGAAAGTAACTCCACCAGTAACGCTGATAGACTTGTTAGAAGGCCCTAATGCCCCTGCAACATAAAGATTTCTAGTTACTTCAGGATGTTCTCTTCTATATTCAGCAATAGCTTCATTTACAAGTTCCGCTGCAGCTTTATTCATTTCAAAAGCTTTATCTTCCAAGTCATAATCCTTCAAGACAATATCCAAAGCCCCAAAACTGTTTGTTTCAATAATATCACTCCCAGCTTCCAAATATTTTTTATGAATATTTTTAATAACATCAGGTTTTTGTAATACAAGATAATCGTTACACCCTTCATATTTTTCTCCACCAAAATCATCAGCAGTTAGATTTTCCTGCTGAATCATCGTTCCCATTGCTCCATCCAGCAATAATATTTTATTTTTCAAATCATTTTGCAATAAATTGTAAGAATTTTTGTATTTATTTTTTGTCATTTTCTCAGCTCCTATTTTAAAATTACATTTTATTATTTTATCATAAAAAAATGTATGTGTATATAAAAAATAGAAAGATATTTCAAATTTGTTATTAAAATATATAAGAAATTGTGCTATAATGTGAAAATATGAATATAAATAAAAAATAGAATAAAAATAATTTTTAGGAAAAGGAGAACAACAACATATGTTATTAGAATTAAGAGAACTTCAAAAAAATACGAAGGAGTATCTAGGTAAAGAAATTGAAATTAATGGATGGGTAAAAAAAATTAGAAGCCAAAAGAACTTTGGATTTATCGAACTGAATGATGGAACTTTCTTTACTGGAATACAAGTTGTATTTGATGAAGAATTGGAAAATTTTGAGGAAATTTCTAAACTTACAATTTCTACTTCTGTTAAAGTTACAGGAATTGTAGTTGAATCATTAGGAAAGGGACAAGCTTACGAAATTAAAGCAACAAAAATTTCTGTTTATCAAAAAGCTGATTCAAATTATCCATTGCAAAATAAAAGACATAGTTTTGAATTTTTGAGAACAATTGCACATTTACGTCCTAGAACTAATGCTTTTTTTGCAACATTCAGAGTGCGTTCAATTTTATCTTATGCAATTCATAAATTTTTTCAGGAAAAAAACTTTGTATATGTTCAAACACCTATAATTACTGGAAGTGATGCTGAAGGTGCTGGAGAAATGTTTAGACTTACAACACTTGATATAAATAATGTTCCGAAAACTGAAAATGGAAGTATTGACTTTAAGCAGGATTTCTTCGGAAAAGAGGCAAATCTTACAGTAAGTGGACAGTTAAATGTTGAAACATTTGCAACAGCGTTTAAAAATACATATACTTTCGGACCTACATTTAGAGCTGAAAAATCTAATACTCCAAAACACGCTGCAGAATTTTGGATGATGGAGCCTGAAATTGCATTTGCAGATTTGGATGTAAATATGGATATTATTGAAGAAATGATAAAATATATTGTAAATTATGTAAGAGAAAATGCTAAGGAAGAAATGGAATTCTTTAACCAATTTGTAGACAAGGACTTGTTTAACAGGCTTGATACTTTAGTAAACAATGAATTTGGGAGAATTACTTATACAGAAGCGATTGAAATCTTGAAAAATTCAAAACAGAAATTTGAGTATGAAGTGGAATGGGGAATTGACCTGCAAACTGAGCATGAAAGATACTTGGCAGAGAAACACTTTAAAAAACCTGTATTTGTAACTGATTATCCAAAAGACATAAAAGCATTTTATATGAAGTTAAATGAAGATGGGAAAACTGTAAGAGCGGTTGATTTATTGGCACCAGGAATTGGAGAAATCGTAGGTGGAAGCCAAAGAGAAGATGATTATGATGTTCTTTTAGGAAAAATTCATGAAATGGGATTAAAAGAGGAAGATTACTGGTGGTACTTAGACCTTAGAAAATATGGAAGTGTGCCACATTCAGGATTTGGACTTGGGTTTGACAGAATGCTTATGTACATTACTGGAATGACTAATATAAGAGATGTAATTCCATTTCCAAGAACAACTAAAAATTTGGAATTTTAATTTAATCTTCGGTTCCTCAGATTCAGCTTGACAAAATATTAAAATTATATTCAAAGAAAAGCCAATATAAGAGGTATGTCTTTTGTGTATAATTATAAGTGAAAATACTTTGAAATTCTGAAATTAAAATTTTTGAATAAATAAATTTATTTGATTTTAGATATAATATTAAAATTATACAGTCAGGAGGGAAAAATGGAGAAATTAAGACGAATAATAATGGGAATATTAATCCTTTCTTTTGCAACTGTAGTAAAGGCAAACTACTATATTGCAGAAAAAATAGGAACTAATAGTGGTGGGGATGCAACAACTATTGAAGAAGAAAGAACGCCAGTAGTGCCACCGACAACCGAAGCTGATGACAATACAAAAAAGGCTCTTGAACAAGGAAGTGAAAAAGACAAGCCTAAAGAGGAAAAAAAGACAGTTGACACAGGAACTATGCCCGCAACACAGACCGAAGACATCTCAACTGAGGCAAAATACAATTCCTATGCAAATTATGAAAATGCGACACTTGCTAAAAAAAGTTCATCAGCTACATTCAGAATGGCACAGCTTTACTTTCGTGACGGACTTTACGAAAAAGCAGTAAATTTGGCATTAAAGGATGAAGCACCTGATATTCCTGTAATGTATGTAATTGCGATTGGCTCACGACTAATGGGGGATAATGACAAGTCAATTGATTACTATACTAGAATATTATCGCAGGATGAAAATCAGGCGGAAGCAAAATTAGGAATAGGCATTGCCTATAAATCAAAAGGGGATTTTTCAAAAGCGTTAGGATATTTGAAGGACTATAATTCAAAACATTCTGATGATGAAGTAAAAAAAGAAATCGCAGTATTAAATGAAATATTAGCCGGTTCAAGATAAAAATTAGGGGGGATTATTGTGGAATGGCTTAGATTAAAGGAATATGGGATGAAAAACGCCCATATAAAAAAACTTATGTTAATTTTTCAAGATTTTGAAGAGTTATTTTATGAAGAAAATTTTAAATTGTTTAATGATGAACTGAAAAATCAATTGGAAGAAGCAATGAAAATTGATTTGAAGGCAAGGCTGGAACTCTACGAACGAAACAGAGTTAGAATAATAAGTGCAAATGATAAGGAATATCCAAAAAAACTAAAGGAAATAAAAGATTTTCCAGTTTTTTTATATTTGAAAGGAAAAAAATTAAAAGATTACGACAAAATAAAAATGGATAAAGATAAAATTTCAGTGGACAATAGACGAAATATCGCAGTTGTAGGCACGAGAAGAGCAACAAAATTTGGAAAAACTGCCTGCGAGAAAATAGTAAATGAGCTAGTAAACTATGATGTAACTCTAATTAGCGGACTGGCAGACGGAATTGACACAACCGCCTTAAAAACTGCACTTGATAAGGAAATTGAAGTTGTCGCAGTAGTAGGAACAGGACTGGATGTTGTCTATCCTTATGAAAATCGTAATCTATGGGAAAGAATATCAGAAACAGGTACAATCATAAGCGAATATCCGCTAGGGACGCAGCCTACAAGGTGGACTTTTCCTAGAAGAAACCGAATTATAGCGGGAATGTCAGACGGAGTCCTAGTAGCCGAAAGTTTTAAAAAAGGTGGTGCATTAATTACAGCAGAATTAGGATTTAGTATGAATCGTGAAATTTTTGCTGTGCCAGGATTCATCAACTATCCTTCATTTGAAGGTTGTAATAATCTAATAAAAAGCAACAAGGCAAAATTAGTAACAAGTGCAGATGACATTGCTGAAGAATTCCTATGGGATATTCGTAAAGAAAAAAGCAAATTACAAAAATTAACAGAAGAAGAGCAAATTGTATTTGAAACAATAATGGAAGAAGTAAGTTTTGAGCAAATACTACAAAGCGTAAAAGAAAAAATCGAAAAAAATAAATTGTTTTCAATAATTATGAGTCTAAAAATTAGAGGATTAATTACAGAAACAAATGGGGCAAAGTACATAAGGATAGTATAATTCAATACTAAACCCCGTTTAAAAACTAGAATAAATTTTTATAATGGAGTTTTCAATAGTTAATTCATAATTATTCAATTTTATAAATATTTTTCTCTTTGATTTCTATATTTTTCTTTTTATTTTCGTAGGATTGCTCATTGCCGCAAATCCTACAACCTATGGCTAGTCTACGACACTTTCCTGCACTGGCAAAAAACTCGCTATGCTCAGACAGTTTTGCCAGCACAGAAAAATGCTCCGACGGATATTAATTCATGTCAGATTCTGTTTACAAAATAAAAATGCTTAGACAAGCCAGGGATAGTGCATAGCACTTTCGCTGTTATCTTTAAGTAGTATTCAGTTAAATATGTTAAAATAACTGTTAGTACGAAATAAAGGGAGATGGCGTTTGTTCTCCCTGCTTAAAAACTAAATATAAAAAATAAAAGAAGCAATTATTAAATAAAATAATTTTAAAATAAATACGAATAAATAGATAAAGAAATAAGGAGAAAATAAAGTTGGCTAGAAAGTTAGTTATTGTTGAGTCACCGTCGAAGGCAAAAACTATCGAAAAGATACTTGGTAGGAATTATGAAGTTGTTGCATCTTACGGACATGTGATTGATTTACCAAAAACAAAAATTGGAATAGATGTAGAAAATAATTTTGAACCTCAATATAAGGTTATAAAAGGAAAAGGTGAGGTTTTAAAGAAATTAAAGGAAAAAGCGAAAAGTGCAAACGCTGTTTACCTGGCATCAGATCAGGATAGGGAAGGGGAAGCGATTGCTTGGCATATTTCTAATTATATTAAGCAGCCTGATAAGGTAAAGAGGATAGAATTTAATGAGATAACGAAGACGGCTGTAAATAATGCGATTAAAAACCCAAGAGATATTAATGATAATCTTGTGAATGCACAGCAGGCGAGAAGACTGCTGGATAGAATTGTGGGATATAAGATAAGTCCGCTTTTATGGAAAATAATTAATCGTAACGCCAGTGCTGGTCGTGTACAATCAGTTGCATTAAAGCTGATTTGTGACCTGGAAGACGAGATAAATGCGTTTGTGCCTCAAAAATATTGGGAAGTAAGTGCATTAATTGAAAAAGATATTAATCTTAATTTAGTAAAAATTGCAGATGAAAAAGTGGATAAAATCTTTGATGAAAAAGTTGTAAAAAAATTGAAAAAAGATTTGAAAAATGAATCATTGACGCTTGAAAAAATAGAAGTTAAGAAAAAATCGCAAAGACCACCACTTGTATTTAAGACAAGTACACTGCAGCAGCTTGCTTCGTCATATCTTGGTTACGGTGCAAGCAAAACAATGAGAATTGCACAGCAGCTTTATGAAGGACTTGCAATTAATGGCGAAAATAAAGGGCTAATAACGTATATGAGAACAGATTCCACAAGAATTTCTGTTGATGCCCTAAATATGGCAAAAGATTACATTACAAAAAACTATGGTGAAAAATACGTTGGAAAATATATTGTAAAAAATTCAAAATCAAATGTTCAGGATGCCCACGAAGGAATCCGTCCATCTGATATCAACTTAGTCCCAGACAATATAAAAGCTTATTTGACTAATGATCAGTACAGATTGTATAAATTGATTTGGGATAGATTTCTAGTTTCACAGTTTGCAGCTATGCAGTATGAGCAGATGCAAATTAACGCTGTGAATGGGGATTATAATTTTCGTGGGACTATTAACAAAGTAATTTTTGATGGATATTACAAGATTTTTAAAGATGAGGATGAAATTAAGACTGGAGATTTTCCAGAATTAAAGGAAGGCAGTGTTCATCCAATAGACAAATTAAATGTGGAAGAAGGAATAACAAAGCCTCCAACAAGATTTTCCGAAGCGACGCTTGTAAAAAAACTGGAATCAGAAGGAATTGGACGTCCATCAACTTATGCTTCAATTGTCGAAACGCTTAAATCAAGGGAATATGTTGAACTTATTGAAAAGCGTTTTCATCCAACATATTTGGGATACGAAGTAAAGGATGAACTTGTCAAGAACTTTAAGGACATTATGAATGTGAAATTTACGGCGAATATGGAAAAGGAACTGGATAAGGTTGAAGAAGGGACAGTTGAATGGATACAGCTTTTGAGAACTTTTTATGATTCGCTTGAAAAGGACATTGATAAGTTTGAGAAGGAAATTGATAAAATAAAAAATCGTAGAATTGTGTCGGATGTACTGGATTCTGAGGGAAATCCAATGATTTTAAAAACGGGGCTTTATGGAAAATATTTGATTAGCGAAGCAAATGAGAAGGAAAAAATCTCGCTAAAAGGGATTGCTGTATCGCCAGAAGCTCTTAAAAAAGGAGAAGTTTTTGTAAAAGAAGAAGTAGAGAAACTTCAAAACAATAAAAAGGGAATTTTGACTGATTATCTTGATGAAGATGGAAACAGATATGTGCTTAAAGTTGGACGTTTCGGAGAATATCTTGAAAGTGAAAATTATGAAAAAGATGAAAAAAGAATGTCGTTGCCAGCTGAATTAAAGCAAAAATATAAAAAAGGCGCTGTAATAGAGCTGGATGGAGTATTGCAAATAAACGATGAAATGAAACGGTTGCAGGAAATTGACAGAAAAATAATAGAAGAAGCAGGAGAATGTGAATTTTGCGGGAAACCGTATGAAATAAAAACTGGAAGATTTGGAAAATTTTTGGCTTGTACAGGCTACCCAGAATGTAAGACTATAAAAAATATAAAAACTGGGAAAGTTACAAGAGTAACTGAAAAAGCAGAAAAAGCCAAGAAAACTACAAAAAAGGCAACTAAAAAAACAACAGCTAAAGCAAAATCTACATCTATAAAGGCTAAAAAGGCAGTAGTAACTAGAAAATCTACAGTAAAAAAGTCTAAATAGCTAGAAAAAATAATTAATTTATTAAAATTTAAGTATAAAATCATTTTGTTTTTTATTATCGGACTAATAAATTGAATAATATAGAGTGTTATAGATTTTAAATACGATTTTAGATAATTTTTAAATAAAAAATAGAATTAATCTGTATTGCTGTGAATGATTGTGTTATAATAAATGGAGAAGTTTTAATGAATAATAGTGACAAAGGTATTGAGAAAGAAAAGGATATTGGAAACAAGGACAATATAAAAAATGAAAATCTTGTGATGTATGTTGACAAATTTTTGTATTATGAAGAGGTTATTCTTGGGAAAAGTTTTAATACGATTAGAAGTTATCGTCGAGATTTACTGCAGTTTATGGAGTATCTAGATGAATATGAGGAAATTCATAATTTTGAAGAAATTGAAATGATGACATTCAGATCCTTTATTGCGTATTTAAATTCTCCTCAGAAGCTGGCTAAAGAGGAAGATAAGAAAAAAAAGGATTCTCAGAAAAATACTGCAAATAGAGAAATTGATAATACAGAATCAGAGATTGATAAGATAAAAAGTATTGAAGATATGGAAGAATTAAATACAAAAATGAGTGTCAAGCCAGTGTCTAAAAGGACTATAAATAGAAAGATTTCAGCACTTAGGACATTTTTTAAATATCTTCAGGAAATAAAAGTGATTGAAACGAATAAGGCGGCTTATATTAATGTTCCAAAATTCGAGAAGGAATTGCCAAATGTCTTGAATAGAGATGACTTGAATAGATTGAGAAACGTTATAAATACCGAAAAAATTACTGGGATTCGAGATAGATTGATTATTGAACTTCTTTATTCTAGCGGGCTTCGATCAATGGAACTTATTAATTTGAGTGAATTTATGATTGATATTGAAGAGCGGGAAATTAGAGTTATTGGAAAAGGTGATAAGGAACGGATAACTTTTTTTAGTGAAAATGCTAAGAAATGGCTGATAAAGTATATTGAGGAAAAGAAAAAGCAATATGAAAATTACACTAGGGAAGTATTGATTGTAAACAGTAAAGGAAAAAAATTGACAACACGTTCGCTAAGAAGGCTTATTTCGGCACACGCACATGAAGCTGGGATACAAAAGGAAATAACACCGCATGTATTTAGGCATTCGTTTGCAACAGAACTTTTGAATAACGGAGTGGATATCCGATATTTACAGGAATTGCTTGGGCATAGCAGTATTGCGACAACGCAAGTTTATACACATGTGAGCAAGGCTTTCTTGAGAGATATTTATATGAATACTCATCCGTTGGCTAAGGAATAATGGATTTGATTGGATTGAATTTTAATGTAAAAGGAATGAGAAAATAGGAGGAAATTTTGATTATAAAAAAATGTAGCGGTTGTGGAATTGAACTGCAGTTTGAAGATAAAAATAAGGAAGGATATGTTCCTGAAGAGAAGTTTATAACAGAGGATAACTTACTTTGTCAGAGATGTTTTAAAATTAAAAATTATGGGGAAAACCTTGTAAATAATTTTAGCAGGGAAGATTATCTGAAGGAAGTAAATGAAAGTGTGAAAAAAACTGATATAATACTTCCGATTTTTGATATTATTGACTTTGAAGGCTCATTTACTGAGGAAATTTTGGATTATCTAAGAGACTACAGATCTATAATTTTAATTAACAAAATAGATTTGCTGCCTGACTTTATACATCCAACTGAAATTTCAAACTGGGTAAAGGACAGGCTTGCAGAAGAAGATATTGTACCTGATGATATTGCTTTTATCAGTGCAAAAAATAAATACGGAGTAAATGGAATAATCAGAAAAATTAAAAATATTTTTCATAACAAAAAAGTAAAGGCAACTGTGCTTGGAGTTTCAAATGTTGGGAAATCATCAGTTATAAATTTACTTCTTGGGAACAATAAAATAACGACTTCTAAATATTCTGGAACTACTTTAAAATCAATTAACAATAAAATTCCAAATAGTGAAATTACGATAATTGACACGCCTGGACTTATTCCAGACGGAAGAATTTCTGATTTGATTAGTGTAGAAAATGGATTAAAGCTAGTGCCAGCTGGAGAAATTTCCCGAAAAACTTTTAAACTTGAAGAAAATCAGGTATTTATGTTTGATGTTTTCTGCAGATTTAAAATACTTGGAAATGAACTTTTAGAAAGTGGAAGCAAGCCTATATTTTCTGCTTATGCTTCAAAAAGCGTGAAGTTTCACGTGGCTCGTGAGGAAAGAGTGGAAGCCTTGTTAAATGGAAATTACTTTGAGATTTTACAAGGAAATGAAAAAGAAAAGTATTTTCAAAATAAATTTGTGACTCATGAAGTGGAAATCGAGGAAAATGAGGAACTGGTAATAGCAGGACTAGGCTGGATAAATGTTAAAAGAGGTCCGCTAAAGGTACAGCTTGAAGTTCCCAAAAATGTGAAAGTAATTGTTAGACCATCAATTTTTAAAAACAGGAAATAAATTAAGTAAAGAGAAATTAAGAAAGGAGAACATGATTTTTAAAAATTTCATGTAAGAAAATGGCTTTTGGTAATAGTTATTATGGAAAGAACAAAAATAGAGTGACTAAAAATATTACCCTTCGTGGTATAACTTTTCTTGTGGTAGTGTTTATCGCAATATTTAATGTTGTTATTCTATTTTCAAGAAAGATCGATAAGCTTATAATGGCTGATATTCAGGTTGAAACTGTAAAATTGCAGAATGCAGTGAAGGAATTTAACAAAAAAACTGGCTCAAATCCCAAATTAATCGGGCTTGAAAATAACCTTAGGGATGTGAGAAGCTCAGATGGTAAATATAATTTTGAAGCTTTTTATGGAAGGGATAAAATTTATGAAATTCCTGAAAGCATAAAGGATTCAAGAGAAAGAAGCAATAGAATTGTAACGAAAAAGGATAAAAAAGGTGGATGGGTTTATGATGAGGCAAAAGGGACTATTTCGCCAAATATTTAAAATTATAAAGTGAAAAATGGGGGAGTTAAATAAAGAAACTCAATTAGAAAGAAGATTAGTAAAAAAATGAAATTTTCAAGTTTGGGAAGTGGAAGCAGTGGAAACTCTAGCTATATTGAAATGGGAAACAAGAAATTTCTTATAGATGCAGGATTTAGTGGAAAAAAAATTGTAGAAAAATTGAATAATATTGAAAAAAGGATTGAGGATGTAATGGGGATATTTGTGACACATGAGCATTCTGACCATATTCAAGGACTGGGTGTTGTTTCAAGAAAATACGATATTCCAATTTATCTTCACGAAGTAACTTATAATGTAATTAAGGACAGAATTGGAAAAATTGAGAAAAAAAATTTAAATTTTATAAGAGATGAAAAAATTGTTATTGATAATTGTGTGATAAATAATTTTGAAGTAATGCACGATGCTGAAAAGTGCTTGGGATATACATTTGAATATGAAGGAAAAAAATTGTCCTATGCAAGTGATGTTGGCTGTGTAAACAATATTATTAAGGAAAATTTGAAAAATAGCGATGTAATTGTACTGGAAAGTAATTATGACTATAATATGCTAATGACAGGGCCTTATCATTGGGAACTGAAAAATCGTGTAAAGGGAAGAAATGGACATTTGTCAAATGCAGAAGCATCAAAGCTGATTGGGCAGGTGCTTAGCGAGAAACTGAAAAAGGTTTATTTAATGCATATAAGCAAGGACAATAACACGCCAGAGCTGGCTTATAATTCGCTGTATCAAATTTTAGAGCGTGAAAATAAAAGCCATTTGGAAATTGAAATTATTAACGAAGAGGGAACAGAAATTTATAAAATATAGAATACTAGAATAAAGAATAAGGAAAAAGTTATGTGGAATGACTTAAAGCTGGAAATCGACATTTGTACTAAATGTATATTAGAAAAAACTAGAATTAATCCAATTGTTGGCGAAGGGAATAAAAAGGCAAAAATTTTATTTGTGCTGGATAGCATAAGTGAGGAAGAGGATGTAAAACAGAAACTTTTAATTGACAGAAATGGAAAATATTTTAAAAAATTTTTAGAATATTCAAAGCTCGATTTTAAGAAATGTTATTTTACAACTCTCACAAAATGCAGTTCACATGGTAATTTAATCGAGAAAGACAGCATTTCAAAGTGTAATGAGTTTCTTGTAGCACAAATTGCCTTAATTAATCCAAGGTATATTGTAACAGTTGGAGAAAGGGCAACTAAATCACTTTTAGAAGACGTAGAAAAAGAGGATATAAAAGATTTGGTGGGGAAAGTGTTTGATTTTTATGGAGAAATTAAGGTTGTGCCGATTTACGATATTTCCTATTTGTTTAAAGCGACAGATAAGGAAAAATGGAAATTAATAAAAATTTTGGAAAAATTATAAAATAAAGAAAGGAAATAAAAGAAGAATGATAGGAATAGGAATTGTAGGATTACCAAACGTAGGAAAATCAACATTATTTAATGCAATAACAAAAACACAGAATGCAGAGGCGGCAAACTATCCATTTGCAACAATTGAGCCAAATGTAGGGCTTGTAAGCGTGCCAGATCCACGTTTAAAAGATTTGGAGAAAGTAGTTAATCCAGAAAGAACGGTTGGAGCGACAGTTGAATTTGTAGATATTGCAGGACTTGTAAAAGGTGCATCAAAGGGAGAAGGGTTGGGAAACCAGTTTTTATCAAACATTAGAAATACAGCTGCAATTTGTCAGGTTGTAAGATGTTTTGATGATGACAATATTATTCACGTGGAAGGAAGCGTTGATCCTATAAGAGATATTGAAACAATTAATGCAGAATTGATTTTTGCTGATTTAGACACAGTTGAAAGGGCAATTCAGAAAAATCAGAAGCTGGCTCGTGGAGGAAACGCAGAAGGAAAAGAATTAGTCGCAGTTCTTGAAAGATGTAAAGTTCATCTGGAAGAATTTAAATTATTAAAAACATTGGAATTTACTCAAAGAGAAGAGGAATTAATAAAAGTTTATCAATTTTTAACAGTAAAACCAATGATGTTTGCCGCAAATATTTCGGAAGAAGATTTGACGGCTGGAATTGAAAATGATTACGTAAAAAAAGTGCGTGAATTTGCAAAACAGTACGATAGCGAAGTAGTAACCTTTTCAGCAAAAGTGGAAGCAGAACTAATCGAAATCGAAGACGAAGAAGAAAGACAAATGTTCATTGACGAATTAGGAATAAAAGAACCAAGTCTAAATAGACTAATTAGAGCAGGATTCAAATTGTTAGGACTAATCACATATTTTACAGCTGGAGTAAAAGAAGTAAGAGCATGGACAATAAAACAAGGAACAAACGCTCAAAAATCTGCCAGTGAAATTCATACAGACATTGAAAAAGGATTTATCAGAGCAGAAGTAGTGTCTTTCGACAAATTCATCGAACTAAACGGATGGAACGGCGCAAAAGAAAAAGGTGCAATGAGACTGGAAGGAAAAGAGTACATTGTGCAAGATGGGGATGTAATGTTCTTCAGATTTAATGTTTAAGAAAATATTTATTAATTATAGAAGCTCTTTTTTAAGTTTGTTGCTTATTAAGGAGCTTTTTTGAATTATTTAGGAGATTAAAATGAAAAAATTTGAGATTTTTGTTAAACTATTTGTAGTACTGCTAGTTATTTTTTGTTTTGAAAGTTATTTTAAAGGAGAAATTATACAAAAAACTTTTATGAAAATAAGTGAATATTATCATCTTGAAAGTGGACCCAATCCTTTTTATTCAGTATTTATATGTGAGTCAAAAGGTAATTTAGATTGTTTTGTTGTAGAAGAAATTTCAAATCAGGATAAAAATTATTTAATAGGGAAAATGGAAAATAACCAATATTTTTATATTAATTATTCAGATAATAATAAAAAGAAATTTAATTTAACAAAAGAAGAGATAGAAAAAATTTTTTCTCAAAAAATTAAATTGGAAAAAGCTAAAAAATATATAAATAAATATGGTAAAGATGAATTTAATCTATTTTACGAAATGTTAGTTGCTAAATTTATAATAGCTTTATTTTTCAGCCCTGTTATTTTAATATTAATTAAATTTAAAATATATCCAAAATCTTGGGATAAAGATTAAATGTACTGATTTTTAAGAGTTTGAGAAATTTATTATCTAGAATATTATAATTTATATATTCTGCTTTTAAGCAATAGCTATTTTTAAAATTATAATTGAAATTTAATTAAAAATATAGTATAATAAAATATATATTAATATTTAATTAATAATTTATTTTAAAAATATCAATTAAGTACTAAAATAGAAGATTTTTAAATTTCAGATTATTTTGACTAATAATTACTTTTTATTTATATTTTTGAAAATTTTTTTTATTATAATTGTTATAATTAAATTTAAAGTGTCGTGATTTTTTTGGAATAAAAACGACTGTTTGAGCGAAGTTTTACGTAGCGAGTTTCGTTTTTGTTTCAAAAAAATGCTTAGACTAGCGGGGATTGTAAAGGGGATGGCGATTGATCCCCTTTACGTTATAAAAAAGAAAAAATATATAAATCATTGAAAAAATATTTATTAACAACAATTCTGTTTATAAAAATTAGAAATAATTGTTATTTTAGTACTTAAGGATTAAAACTGTAAAATGATTATTAAATAAAATTAATAAAAGGAAATAATTGAGGTGGTAAAAATGAGTAAAGATGTAAATGTTGAAAATATGTATGAAGGGAAAAATATTGGAATCATACTGAATAAAACAAAGTTAGAGAATTTTGTGATTCAGGAATTTGTGTTGGATGAAAATATTAATGAACATCAGAAACTGGAAATTCAATTGGAAATGGATGATGAGCAGAGAAAAAATCTGGAAAGAATTATTGAAAAAGAAGATGTTGGGATTGAAATTGAACTTGCTAATGTAGATAAGGATGTCAAAAGAAGAGTTTTTAGTGGGATTGTTGATTATTTTGAGATTTTGGATTATGGGAGTTATGGATGCAGGATTTTGATGAGGGCGTTTTCTAAGAGTGTGCTTTTTGACAGGAAAAATGAGAAGAAATACCGGGTTTTTCAAGATAGGAATTTAATGTTTTCAGATATAATTGATGAGATTAATAAGGATTATGCTGATAAAAAGTTGGAAATAAAATATTCTGATATTGCGAAAAAGCAGATAGGCAGTTTGATTGTTCAGTTTGATGAAACAGACTGGGAATTTTTGGTAAGACTTGCAAGTCAATTAAAAACGGGGATGTTTGTAATTGAACAGGGAATAATATTGTTTGGAATAGTAGAAATGGGAGAAATTAAGAAGGAAAATAAATATTTTTCAGATTATTCGCTGGTAAGAGATTATAAAAATCTATATTATAAAGTTCAGTCAAATAAAGTAATAAATTTGGGAGATACTGTTTCTATTTCTGAAAACGCTGTAGAAAATGAAGGAAATGATAAAGATTCTAGTGGGAATAAAGGCAGTTTTTCTGTATTGCAAACTAGAATATTTTTGAAGGATTTTATTTTAAAAAGTGAATTTTTAGCAACGGATATGAAGAGTTATCACATATTCAAGAAATATAATGAAAAAATAAAAGGGTGCAGAATTGAAGCAAATGTTGAACGGGTGTTTGAAGATAGCGGAATTGCGAAAATGGAAGTCAGATTTGCAGAAGGGCTGAAAAAAATTGTTCAGGAAAGAAGCAATGATGAAAGTAATGACAAAGCGTACGATGATTATGGGATAAAAAGATTTCCATTAAGTTATCAGACTTTTTATTCGCAAACAAATACTGGATTTTTCTGCACTCCTGAAGAAAATGATACTGTGGAAGTTTATTTTCCAAATGAAGACGAGCGATTTGCAAAAGTGTCGTGGGCAATAAACAATAAAGGAAATGGAAGGTTTAGTGATTATACCAAAAGAAATTTTCAGGTTAATCAGAGTGATTTTAATTTTAGCTTGAATTTGAACAGTTTTGAAGTGAAAACGGCTGAGAAATATAGCGTAGAATCACCAAATATAGTTGAAAATGCAGATAATTTTGTAAATAAGGCTAATCAAAATATGATAGTGGCTTCTAATAATTATTTGGGGATAGAGTCGATTGGGGATGCTGATTTTTATGGCTCTAAGATAAATATTATTGGGAAAGAGAAGGAAATAACGATGGAATCATTAAGTTCAGATGTTAGAATTAAAGGGAAAAAAGTTCACAGTAATTAATAGCAGTTAATAAAAAAATACAGGAGAATAATAAGATTAGTTAAAGCTTACTGTTCTTCCTGTATTGAAAAGATTTTAGTATAATTTATTTTTTTCTTTTGTTTCTTATAAATTGTATAAAAGTTATAATTTCCTGTTTTTCTGTATCTGTATAATTTTGGGAGTTTAAAACATATTCATCTAAATCATCATCTGGAATTAAATCAGTTTGCCGATTTAAGAAATAACTTGTGATTGCTCCCGTAATCATTCCAAAAGTTCCCATTCCAATCAGTATCAGAAAAATAGCAATTATTCTTCCAATAAATGTATGCGGATAGACATCTCCATAACCAACAGTAGTTGCAGTTACAAAAGCCCACCATAGGCTATTAAAATAAGAGAGTTTTTCGACATAGGAAACTATTAGGGCAGATACTATGATTCCAAGTACAGCAAATATTAACAAATAAATAAGTCCATTTGCTCTCAAGATTTTTTTTATTTTTTTGTAGAATTTTTTTACAGACAAATAAGCTTTTGTCAGTTTTAAATGCTTAAAAACTCTTGCTAAACGTCTAATCTTAAAAATTCTGAATAGCCTAAAAATAGAATAATACGGAATAATTGAGATTAAATCAGGAATATTGCTTTCAATAAAATCTAATTTATTATCTGAATTTGTAAAACGTATAAAATAATCCACTGCAAAAATTAAATAAATTGATACATCAATAAATTCCAGGATTGGATTATTAAAAATGCTAATATCGCCATGTAAATCTAAAAGTGTAGTGACAAAGCTGTATAATGCCAAGAAAATAAAAATAATCTGATAACTTATACGAAATCTTTTGTTTTTATGTAATTTTTCAATTTTCTTTTTCATAAAAACTCCTGTTTTATTTAATAACTTTTCTATATGTTACTAATAACGGATTCCAAACACTTGCATTTGTTGGGGAATATGCAAAGTCAATTTCTATGAATTTTTCAATAGGTGTTTCAAGAGCAATAACAATAGCCATTTGATCTACAAATTGTGCTACTGCTTCTTTTCCTACCATTGCTCCACCAAGAACAATTTTTCTGTCTTTATCGTAAATAATTTCGGCACTTGCAGGAACAGAGTCTTCAAAGCCAGAATTTTTATACATTGCTTTCATTGAAACTACATCGGCATTGTATCCTAATTGCAGAGCTTCTTTTAGAGAAAGTCCAGTTTGTGCTAGTTTTACATCATAAAATGAAGTTGCAAAAGAACGGATTAACCCTTTCCAGCTCACATCTTTTCCAGATAAGTGTTTTGCAAGCAACATTCCATGCTTGTTTGCTACATCTCCAAATGGAGCATATAAATTTCTGTCAGTTTTGTAATATTTGTTAAAAACGCAATCTCCAATGGCATATACATCTTTAATGTTTGTCTCAAATTTATCATTTACAACAATTTTCCCAGAATCAGTTTTTAATTCTTTCGGCAAGAAATCAATGTTTGGAGTAATTCCGATACTAAATAGTGCAGTATCAAAGTCTACAGTTTCCCCATTATCCAATTTTACTGATTTTGCTATATTATTTTCAGAAATTATTTCTGAAACGCCAGAGTTTAATTTTAATTCAACATCATTATTTTCTATTTCTTTATAAATTCTTTTTTTCAAGTTTTCAGAAACATTTGGAAAAATTTGATCAGCCTTTTCAGTAAGTGTAACGTTTAATCCATTTTTTCTGAATGATTCAGCCATTTCAAGCCCAATGAAACCAGCTCCTACGACAACTGCATTTTTTAATTTTGATTTATTTTCGTTAAGATAATCTTTTATTTTAAAGGCATGTTCTGCGTGAGATAGAGTAAATACATTTTCCAGATCCTTTGAATATCCAGTAATATTTGGCACAAATGATTTTGCTCCAACGGCAATTACCAATTTGTCGTAAAAGATTATTCCATTAATTTCATCTCCTTTTACTGTTACAGTTTTATTTTGAAAATTTATTTCTGTAACTTCGTGATGAATTTTTACTTCAATTCCACGATTTATAAAATCTTCAGGTGTTCCGTGAAGAACATCACTTTTTTTCAATTCATCAGCGATAAAATAGGGTGTTGGACATCCAGCCCAAGCCACATAAGAGGATTTTTCAAATAAAATAACCTCATCTTCAGGATTTGCTTTTTTATATTGAGTCGAAAACATCATTCCAGCTGCTCCGCCTCCAATTACAACTATTTTCATAATATTTTTTGTATGATAATTTAAGAATCATACACTCCTTTCATTTTATTATTTTTATTTTTGATTCATTTTGTTAAACAAATATCTAAGTCTGCTTGCTACCATGTTTATACCGACTTTGTTGTCTTTTCCACGTGGAATTATAACATCAGCATATCTTTTGGAAGGTTCAACAAACTCCAAGTGCATAGGCTTTACAGTATCAATATATTGATTTTTTATACTTTCAAAACTTCTTGCCCGCTCGTTTAAATCCCTCTCAATTCTTCTAAGCAGCCTTTCATCATCATCAGTGTCAACAAAAATTTTTGTATCAAAAAGACTTCTGATTTTTTCCATTGCAAGTACTAAAATACCTTCAACGATGATTATATTTGCAGGCTCAATATGCTGAGTTTCATTAACTCTGTTATGAACCTGGAAATCATAAATAGGCTTTTCAATAGATTTTCCATCTTTTAATGCCAGTATGTGCTTTTCCAGCAAGTTAAAATCAATTGCATCAGGATGATCATAATTTAACTTAGCCCTTTCTTCATAAGTTAGATGATCATTTCTCTTATAATAAGAATCCTGCTCCAGCAAAATCGAATGAATTCCCGTTCTTTCTAAATTTTTGATAATAGCTTGAGTTACACTAGTCTTACCAGAACCAGTACCTCCAGCAATTCCAACAATTATAGTTTGATAGCTCATAAAAATATTTCCTCCTGAATAGATTTTTGTAATTTTTGAATTTTTTAGAAGAATTGTATCTTGTTGTATTTTTTAATAATTTTATCATTTTTTTTGCAGTTTTACAATGATGTAAAGGTTTAAAATTTTATATTTTTTTAAAATTAAAAAATCAATAAAAATATTTGAAAAAAATTTAATTATATGATAAAATTAAAATATAATTAAATATTGGAGGGGTTATGAATAGAGAGAATGAAATTTTTGAAAAGGAAATGCTTGGAAAAAGTCTGAGAGAGATGTTTTTTGAGATGAATGTGGAGATGCAGGAGAGATTTCAGGAAATCAAAGATAAGTTTTTAGAAGCGAAAATTAATGAGAGTTCCGAATATGAAGATATTTTTGTTGAAACAGTATTAGTGGAAAAAGAAGATGTATTTAAAATGGATGGAGTGTTTTTTCCTGTGGTTGATAAAATAGATATTATTGATGAGAATTATAAGGATATTTATTTGGAAAATGTATATTTGAATTTGGATTTACGTAAGATTAATGAGGTTTTGGAAAGAGAATTTTTTGGATGGATAGACATTGACGGAGATAATTACGAGGTTAAAGTCAGGTTTGTAAAAGATGAGAGATATTTTGACGAAATAAAAAAATTGTATAATTCTTTTGAACTTAATGGAAAAAAATGGAAAACTATTAATATGGCGCATTTTATGAGGTGTTATAAGATTAAACTGGCTGAGTATGGTTTTGATATGTCGCAGGATATTTTGGAGAAAATTCAAAATGGAAAATATGAGATTACTTATGATTTTGAAGAAATTCAGGATAAAGTTCTAAGAGATAGGGAATTGCTTTGGAATATTGAAAAGAAAAATATAATAAGCACCATTTTTGTACGTCCAACAAAAATTGACATATCTTTTGAATATACAATAAATTTTGAAAGTGATGAACAGATTTTGGTATCAAATAATGAAAATGAAGATATTTTGTGTTGCTATTACAGCGGAAAAAACAAATTAAATATTCTTTCAAAGAAAAATACAGGCGATATTTGGGATGTATTTTCAGTAAAGCCAATCGAAAAATGCATAAAAATTCTTGAACTTTATGGAAAAAGTAGCGAGAATCAGGAAAATTATTTTCATTTTACAAATTTTAGAAATAAGAGCTTTATCGATAAAATTCAAACAAAAAATAGAAATACTAGAAGTCGTGCATTTTTAGAAAAATATTTTTTGGAATATGAATTTACAAAAGATAAAATTTTGTTAAAAGATATTAATTTTAAAGAAAACATTGAAAAAAATATAGATACTTATGACTGTAATGAAAGTTTGAAAAATGATTTTCAAAAGGGATATTCTGATAAAAAGCCAAAGATGAATTTGTTTGTGGAAATAAAGGATTTTGATGATTATTCAGAAGATAAAGTGAGTTTTTTAATTTCAGAAATTCAAAATGACTATAATGAATTTGAATGCAGGGGGTACCTGTATGGCGAATAAAAATAAAAAAGGATACGCATATATATGGGCAGTTCCTCTGAATATGCAATTTGAGCTGGAAAATAGTGTTTCAGCATATATTGAGGTAAATGCAGATTTTTTGAATAATGAAATTGTGAAAAAGAAGGTTGTAAAAGTAAATCCGTATGTGAGGTTTAATAAAATTTTTACCAGTTTTGTAAATTATTATGATAATTTTTTTGAGTTTGAAAATAAGCTGGAAAAAGATACTAAAATTAAAAATCTAACAATGGAAAATACACCTAAAAAAGAGTCTAAAATAAACAGTTTTAGACGTAGAGACAGCATAGTTGAAGAAAAAAAGGGAAATATATCTGTTTTAAAAAAATTTAAGAAAAATATTGAAAATAATGCGATAAATTATTTACAGGAACTTGATTTTGTGAGTGGAACAACGGTAATTGATGTTATTTGTGAAAAAATTTTGGAAGATATAAAAAAAGGAATTCTAGGAATAAGCTTGAAAAAGTATTTTTTATTTTTGAATAGCGAAGAACAGCAATATATAGCACTTTTAATTTATAATGAAAAAATAAATAATGTAAATTGCATGAAAAATTTTAGATTGGGAATAAAATATTTTTTTATTGATTCACTTATTTATAGACAAAAATCAGAAAAAAATAAAATAATAGTTTATATAAATAAACCTAAAAATGAGGTAAATATTGCAAAAATAAAAACTTTGGAATTACTGTTTCTGGAACTTGGAATGGAATTAAAAGTATTTTGGAAAAATCATTTTGGAGTTGTAAATGTTGATGAAACAGTAAAAATTGATGAAATAGCAGTTTTTTAGAAAAATGAAGGGGTGGAATAAATGAAATATAGATTGAAAATTACAGATGAGGAAAATAAAAAGGAAATAAATGTAAGTGAAGATGAAATTATGGAAGTAAAATATAAAATCGGTCTTGCAGAAGATACAAATCTTGCAAACAGCAGAAGCACAGTAGAAATGGAAATAATTGGGAAAATTATTTCAAACTTGGAAAATACAGGAAATAATTTAGAAAATGAGAGTATAAATGATGATTTGTATGAAAAAAATAAAAAAAATATAATAGATTTAGTGGAATGGGCTGAATCATATTTACAAAAGAGTGATTATAGAAATCTGGAAATGTTTGTTGATTTAGGTTCAAATAAAAAAATGGATTTGAAATTTACGAATATGTTTGTGTATAAGTTTTCGCAGGAAATGAGCATTGAAAAAGGGATAGGGATTTTTAAATTGAAGTTGAGACAAAAATTTCATCAAAAAAATAAACTTGATATAAAATAATGAAAATTTTGTGGTATAATAAAAATATAGATATTCTATTAAATGAACTTAAAAATCATTCGATTTCTAAAAAAATTACAAAATTTATTTTAGGAGGAAATACTATGATTATAGATGTTGAATTAAACGAAAAAAAACAAAAACAGTTAAAGGAAGATTTAGAATATGATAACAACTTTATCAATGACTTAATATCAAAAGAATTAGATAAAATAGAAGAAAATGAACAAATTTCCAAATCAGAAATAAAAAGAATAGTGAAGTTATCTGAAAAAGCTAAAAAATCGCCAATGATACCTCTTGAAGATTTTGGAAAGAAAATGGGATTTTAAGTGAAATATAGAGTATTGTTATCTAAATATGCAGCAAAAAAATTACAAAAAATGGATAAAAATACAAGTAAAAAAATTTATGATTTTCTGAAAAAATAGACAATTCTGAAAATCCAAGAATCAAAGGGGAGGCTTTGAGCCATAATTTAAAAGGATATTGGAAGTACAAACCATTAAAAAATTACAGGATAATAGTTGAAATACAAGATGATAAATTAATAGTTTTAGCTGTTGAAATAGAACATAGGAGTAAAGTATATTTGATTTTAAATAAATTAAAAAAATCATTTTTAAAATAAATAATGATAAATTCAAATATAAGGAGTGAGTTTTTATGAATAGAAATATTTTTATTACTGGAGCTACAAGTGGAATTGGGAAGGAAACAGCTTATGCCTTTGCGAAAAATGGGGACAATGTGATTTTGTGTGCCAGAAATGTAGATAAATTGAAAGAGATAAAGGCTGATATTGATAGAAAATATGGTACTAATGCGTATATTTTCGTTCTTGATGTCATGAAATATAATGATGTTGTAAAATTTACTAAGAAAATATTGGATGATGTGAAAAAGGTGGATATTCTTGTGAATAATGCAGGACTTGCCTTGGGACTGGATAAATTTCAGGAATATGATATTGTGGATATTGAACGAATGATAGACACTAATATAAAAGGATTATTGTACGTTACAAGACAAATTTTACCAAGCATGGTTGAAAATGATGAGGGACATATTATAAATATTGGCTCAACTGCTGGAATTTATGCTTATGCAGGAGCTGCTGTATATTGTGCGACTAAATCTGCTGTAAAGGTTTTGAGCGATGGAATCAGGATTGATACAATTGATAAAAATATTAAAGTAACTACTGTTCAACCTGGAATTGTGGAAACTAATTTTAGTAATGTGAGATTCCATGGGAATACAGAGCAGGCTAAGAAGGTTTATGAAGGAATTGAGGCATTGAAGCCGGAAGATATTGCAAATATAATAGTTTATATTGCAAATCAGCCAAAACACGTACAAATTTCAGATATTACAATAATGGCAACAAATCAGGCAACTGGATTTAATATTTACAGAAAAAATCAAAATAAATAATACTGGGTAATAATGAAATTTCAAGAAAATAGTAGTATCTACACATAAAGAGATATATGGGATACAATAAATTCGTTGACTTTTATAGGCAAGTTTAGTATAATATTTGTAGTTATTTTGTAAAAGTGGAAGTATCGCCTAATGGTATGGCAGCAGCTTGGAAAGCTGTGGGCGGTTAAACGTCTTGTGGGTTCGAGTCCCTCTACTTCCGCCATTTATAAAAATAATTTGACAAATTAGTGAAAATATAGTAAACTAATTGAGATATACGCATAAAATTGGTGGCTAATACCAATGATAGCGATAAATTATTTGGAGGTGAACATAAATGTTTGCAGTAATTAAAACAGGCGGAAAACAGTACAAAGTAGAAGTTGGAACTGTATTAAAAGTTGAAAAATTAGCAGCTGATGTTGATTCAGACATCGAAATTAATGAAGTTCTATTAGTTGGAGAAAGAGATAACGTAACAGTTGGAACTCCAGTTGTAGAAGGAGCTAAAGTTGTAGCTACAGTTAAATCTCATGGAAAAGCTGATAAAAAAATTAACTTTAAATATAACAAAAAAACTTACTACAGAAAAAAAGGGCATAGACAATCTTTTACAGCAATTGAAATTAAATCAATCAATGCTTAATTGTATTTTTTAATATAATTTAGATTGTGAAAGCTGTTGTGGTTTGAATGATAAGAATAGAAATTCAAAGACAAAAAAATAAAATAACATATTTTGAAATAAAAGGACATGCAAATTTTTCAGAATATGGAGAAGATGTAATTTGTGCAGCTGTTTCGTCAGTAGGACAAATGACAGTAAATGGACTTATTGAAACTTTGAAACTTAAGAAAAAATTGAAGTTTACTGAGGAAGATGGGTATATTTTCTGTGATTTAAAAAATTCTGGATTGACTGATGATGAACTAGAAAATGCAGATATTTTGGTTGAATCAATGTATTTGTATTTGAAGGAAGTTGCAAAAAGTTATAGTAATTTTGTGAAACTTAAAGAAATAAAAATATAAATTTTAAGTTCAGAAGTTAAGATTTGAAAAGAATCCAAGAAATAAAATATGAAAAAGAAATCGAGGAGGTTGGAAAATGTTATTAAAATTAAACTTACAGTTATTTGCCTCAAAAAAAGGGCAAGGATCAACTAGAAATGGTAGAGATTCTAACCCTAAATATTTAGGAGTAAAAAAATATGATGGAGAAGCTGTAAAAGCTGGAAACATTATTGTAAGACAAAGAGGAAGTAAATTTCACGCAGGAACTAATGCTAAATTAGGAAAAGATTACACTTTATTCGCGTTAACTGATGGATATGTAAAATTTGAAAAATTTGGAAATGGTAAAAAAAGAGTAAGTATTTATCCTGAAAGAGTAGAAGCATAGTAATAAAATTGTATAATATATTTTTGAAATACTGTCTTAGAAATAGGATAGTATTTTTTATTTGAATTTTATAAAATAAATATTTATTAATGGATATTTTTCTAATGATTTATAAGAAAACTTCTTTAAAAGCGAACTCAAAAGCAATGACTACTAACTCAACCCTTATATTTATATGATTTTTAGTATTTCAATTTTGAATGAGTTCAAGTACACATATTTTTTAGTAAAAGAAGTCAATTGAAATTTAGTTTATATCTTTTGTTATCTATAACTTAATGAATAATACCTAAAGGACTATGCAGTATTTTTTTGAAAAAAAATTAAATTAAACTTATTAAAAAAATAAAAATATATTATTTCTTTATTTAGTAGAAAGGGGAGTAAGCCTTTGCAAAAAAAGTTTATAATAAGTTTAAATCTACTATTTTAGTAGTTAATAACAATAAATATCTTTTTTACTGTATTTTTTAACTCGTTACAACCCTATCTACTCTATCCATGTATTTTTCATTTATCAAATAAGCAGTAAGTATCTAAGTTTTTAGAATTTATTTTACTCTTAAAAATTGGAAAAATTAATTAAAAATCCTTGTATTCAGGAATCCATTTTGCATTTTTTATTGCTTCTTTTAAATCGCTTATGGGTTCTGTATTTAATTTTTGATCTAGTACGCTTTGTCCAACTGACAGTGCCACAGTTTCAGAAAATTCTGTCAGTTTTGATACTGGAGGAAGTACAGCAGCTCCAGGTTTTGTTGTGTCGATAATTCCACCTAGTGAATGTGCGGCTGCTGAGATTATTTTGTCGTTTACAATCTTTGATTTTGTTGCGATAATTCCAAGTCCTAACCCAGGATAGATTAGAGCATTGTTTGCTTGTCCAATTTCATAGGTGATTCCGTTAAGCTCTATTGGGTCTGATGGTATTCCTGTTGCAACCAGAGCTTTTCCGTCTGTCCATTCGATAAGATCTTTTGCACTGGCTTCTGCTAGCCTTGTTGGGTTGCTAAGTGGAAAAATTATTGGTCTTGCAGTGTGTTTTGCCATTTCCTGAACGATTTCCTTTGTGAAAGTCTTTGGCACTGTGGAAGTTCCGACAAGTATAGTTGGTTTTACAGCTTTTACAGCAGCTTCCAAAGTAGTTAATTCATTTGCATTTGTAAATTCGCTTCGTTTTCTTGCAAAAGGAGTTTGTTCTGGAGTTAGTCCTTCTGTGTCTTCAAATAATAAGCCTTGTCTGTCAACTAGATAAAACCGTTTTTTTGCCTCTTCTTCAGAAAGCCCCTGTGCAACCATTTCATTAAAAATACGTCTAGCAATTCCAGCTCCAGCAGTTCCTGCACCAAAACACATATAAACTTGCTCAGTAAGCTTTTCGCCTGAAATTTTTAATGCGCCTAAGATTCCAGCTAAAGTGATAATTCCAGTTCCCTGTATATCGTCGTTAAAAGTTGTGATTTCATTTTCATATTTATTTAAAATATTTGCCGCATTTAATCTTCCAAAGTCTTCCCAATGAAGATATAAATTTGGGAAAAGTTTTTCAGCTGTTTTTACAAATTTGTCTATAAAGTTATAATATGCCTCTCCTCGAACTCTCTCAAATCTATTTCCTAGATACAAGTCGTTTTCCAGCAGTTCTTTTCTATTTGTTCCAGCATCAATTACAACTGGCAGGATAGTAGCGGGATTAATTCCAGCGGCGGCAGTGTAAACCATCAGTTTTCCAACTGAAATGTCAACTCCGTTAGTTCCCCAGTCACCAATTCCAAGGATTCCTTCTGCATCAGTAACGACAATTAAACGGATTTTTCTATTGTCAGCAGCATTTTTTAAAATAGTTTCTATGTTTTCTGGTTCTTTTACTGACAAATAAGCCGCATTTTGAGGATTTACAAATAATTCACTGTAATTTTCTATGCTTTCTGCAATTACAGGATCATAAACAATTGGCATAAATTCAACTACGTGTTTGCTAAATAAATAATAAAATAATGTTCTGTTTGTATTAAAAATTTCCATTAAGAAATGTCTTTTTTCAATTAACTTGTCTTTTTTCAGAAATTGTCCATAAGCCTGTTTTGCCTGTTCATCTATAGTCTGAATATACGGTGGTAAAAGTCCTAATAATCCATATTCTTCTCGTTCTTTTTTTGTAAAAGCTGTACCTTTGTTAAGGAATGGATTGTTTAAAATTTCATAACCTAATTTCATAAATAATCACCTCTAAATAATATTTCAAATTTATTTTTTGCAATAATCAGATAATTCAAGTATAACACTGAAATATTCTGAAATCAATTTGTTTATCCTGTTATTTAAATTATTTTTTTTGTCTGTTGTAAAATAATGTAATAATATATTGTAACAAATTTAAAAAATCATGACAATTATGTATTAAAATATTAGTAAGGATAGAATATTAATGAAAAAATATTATAAAAATTGCATTGAATATGTCTTAAGAATTTTTGTTAAATGCCCGAAATCTATAATTTTGTGTCTTTGAGATTACATTCACCCTTTAATTTCTTTTTTATTTAAATCTAGTATGTTTTTTAGTTTAGTATAAACTTAACAGTATATTTGTTAAATAAATACTAGAACAAAATTCTGTTTATAAACATATTCCGCTATTAATATATTCTGAATTATGTTATAGTAAAACTTATTTAAAAGCGAATTCAAAAGCTATGACTACTTAACTCAACTTCTCAATTTATATAATTTTAGCAGTTTCATTTTAAATAGGTTTGGGTGTATATTAAATTTTATTTTTTAAAGTATTTTTTTCAGTTTATTTTAAGGTTCGTATGATAGAATCAATTTGTAAATCAAAATTAGAGCAGGAGAGTGGAAAGTTATGAAAAAATTAATTCTAGTATCAATGTTGGCAATAGGAATGTCTGTATTTGCAGAAAAATTTACACCTTCAAATAAAACATTGGAAATTTCATTGAATGAGGTATTGGAAGGAGCAACTCCTAACGGTTATTACTGGATGGATGGAAGTTTTGATAACAACAAATATCCTGAAAGATATTCATTTTTTATAACGGAGGATAATAAAGGGAAAATAGATGAATTAGTCCAAGGCTATGAAATTGGTAAAAAAACAGGTGGAGAAATACAAGAAAAAATCTATGACGATATTGATGATGACAGTACAGTATACGGATCATATAAAATTTATTCAGCAGGGAAAAAAGGTGTATATTATGTAAATAATTACGTAGCCTTGGATGGAAAAAAACACGCAAGATTGTATTTTGGATTTGATAAAAAACACAATACAGTAGTTATACTTGATAAAAACTTAAATGTAATCGAAGTTCTACAAAGAGTAGCCGTAAATTAAAATCTTAAAATATAAAGTAAAAATTAGAGAGCAGTTCAATATAAGATTGCTCTTTTTTATTTTAATTAATAAGTAATTTGACAAAATATTTAAATTAGAGTAATATATACGCAGAAGGATAAAATAAATTAAAATATCGTTGGTGGAGGTAAAAATTGTGAGCAGTAAAAAATATCAAAATTTATTAATTATAGTAACCTCTGTAATTTCTTCCATACTTGGAAGCAAAGTTATTGATATGTACGGATGGATTCCAGGATTATTGACTGCAGCAGCGATAGGTGCTGTTATTGGGTTAGGCGGAAAGTATTTGTTTAAGTTTTTTAATAAAACTGAATAGGTAATTTTTAATATTGCGCTAGAAAGGGACTTTCTGTATGTTTTGAAGCTCCTATTTTGATATATTTTAAGCTATATAACATAGTCTGTAATTCAAAATGTATTAACATTTACTATTTAAACAGAAATAATAGAAAATAGTTTATTTTATAATTTTCAGTATTTCATTTTTCCCATTTTTATCATTTTAGCTTCATTGTTATTAAAGTACAAAGTAATTTTCCAAATTTATTGCTCCTAAGAAAATATAAAAATAATCAATAGTGAAATAAAAAAGACAACCTTTAGGCTGCCCTTAAACAAACTACACTTTATGCTTTTTTTAGATATTCTCCTTTTTCAAAGTTTTAGTAAACAGTTTTCCATTTTTTACATAATGGTCAGCATTTTTTTGAATATGTTCTATCTCTTCATCAGTCAATTTTCTCACTATTTTAGCAGGACTTCCTAAAATGAGAACACCTTTCTCATAAGGAATTTTATGAGTAACTAAAGAACCTGCACCTATAAGACAGTTAGGAGCGATTTTTGTCCCGTTTAAAACTGTGCTGCCCATTCCTACTATCACATTATCTCCTATTTCACAGCTATGAAGTATCACATTATGACCTACAGTAACATTTTCTCCCACGATACAGGGAAGTCCAAAATCAGTATGTAATGTCGAATTATCCTGAACATTGCTATTTTTCCCTATAATTATTTTCTCCACATCTCCTCTTAGTACCGCACCGAACCATATATTTACCCCGTCATTCAGTTCTACATTTCCCATAACATCAGCACTTTCAGCAATAAACACTTCTCCCAATATTTTAGGTTTTATCCCGTCCAATTCATAAATCATCCTGAACACACTCTCCTAACTACATATTTTTCTTTTTCAAGTATTTCTTATAAACTTTCTTAAATTCTAAATCTTCATCAATATTTTCTAACTTTTTTTTAAACAAATCCATTCTATTCTTCATAGTTTTCTCAATTGAGTGAAACTGCCTATATTCATCAATTTTAGCATGATTGCCACTTCGCAATACTTCTGGAACAGTATATCCATCAATTTCTACAGGTCTTGTATATTGGGGAAATCCAAGAAGTCCGTTGTAAAATGAGTCTGTTTCAAAAGATTCTTTTTTTATTACACCTTCCTTTATACGAATAACAGAGTCCATAATTACAAGGGAAGGCAAGTCACCACTGCTTAGGACATAATCTCCAATGGAAATTTCTTCATCTACAAATTTATCAATTACTCTTTGGTCAAGACCTTCGTAACGCCCTGAAATAAGTACAATTTCATCTTTTTCTGAAAGTTCAGTAACTTTTTTGTGAGTCAGCTGTTTTCCTTGTGGGGATAAGAAAATTACATAAGGTTTTTTTGAATTTTCGTTATTTTCGTTGTTGTAAAATTCATAGTTTTCGTAAAAGAAGTTCCAGTAGGCTTCTGGCTTTAAAACCATTCCAGCACCGCCGCCAAAAGGGATATCGTCCATCTGGCTGTGTTTATTTCTAGTATAGTTCCTTATGTTTACAATATTAAAATCGATGATATCTTTTTCAGTTGCTCTTTTTAGTATCGTTTGGGATAAATATTGTTCAAATAATTCAGGAAATAGTGTGAGTACGTTAAATTTCATTAATTTTACCTCTTGTTTATTTTCAAATTATATCTATTCTCTCATTCCGTCAATCAGGCTTACTTCGATTCTGTTATTTGGAAAGTCTATTTTTGTTACAAATTCATCAATTAATGGAACCATAATTTCTTTTTTTGTATTAATATCTTCTATAATTAAGATGTTGTGTGCTGCAGTTTCCATTACATCAATAATTTCTCCAATTTTTTCATTTTCAGAAAATACTTCTATTCCAAATAAGTCTTTTACATAAAAATCATCTTCATTTCTTTCAGGGAGCAAATCACGGCGTATTTTGACCTTATAGCCATTCAGCTCTTTTGCGGCATCAATATTTTCAATTCCTTCAAAGTCTAAAATTGCTTTTTTGTCATTTAGCCTTTTTACGTTTTTTACGACAAGTAATTTCTTTTTGTCATTTTTTTCAAGAAGAACACGCTCATTTTCGATAAGCTCGATATTTTCAAAAATTGAGGTAATTTTAACGCTGCCACGTAAATGATGTGTTCCGACAATTGTTCCTATATTTACTAAGTTTTCCATTATTTGTTATTGCTTCTCTCTTTCTTGAATTTTTTTAAATTTCTTTTTTTAATTTTGTGAATTTTCTGCTATCTTCAGCAATTGTTTTTAAGTCAGCTAAGCTAATTCCATCAAAGTTAGCTGCAACTGCTGAAATTATTCCTTCCACCAATGGGGCATCTGCAATTTTTGCTTCAACTTGCCCTTCCAGCTCTTTTATTGCCTTAGCTGCATTAAATACAGAACTTCCCATATCTACGAAAACAAGTACTCCAGCACCGTTATCAGCACGGATTATTGCTTCCTTGACATTTTCGATATTTGTTCCGTAAACTTCCCTGCTTGCATTTCCACCATTTTCCAATGCAAAGTCTTCCTGCTTAAATACTTTTACAAAATTAATAATTTCCTGTGCA
The DNA here is from genome assembly GCF_000469385.1 of Leptotrichia sp. oral taxon 879 str. F0557. Lineage (GTDB taxonomy): Bacteria > Fusobacteriota > Fusobacteriia > Fusobacteriales > Leptotrichiaceae > Leptotrichia > Leptotrichia mesophila. Next base: position 46,809 of record NZ_KI271304.1, on the reverse strand, counting down.
AGTGTGTTACTGTGGCTAACTACCACAATTCCTACTAAGTTATGATTATTTTCTTTCATTTTTTATTTATGTCCTTTCATATTATGGTTATATTTTTAGTTTTCTCCTAGCAATCTGTCTAAAATTATTGAAACAGCACTTCTGACAGACAAATGATTATATCTGGTATTCCCACGGATTGGCTCCAGAATTTTATAGGATAAATCCATAATTTCATTTGTAAGGCCCCATCCTGTTCCAAATAAAATTAAATACGGAGTATCATCTTCGATGATTTCTTTGCCTAAATCAGCATATCCAACAGTATTTGGAAAAATTTTTGCTGAAGTTGTAATAATTTTTGGTTTTTTTCCTTCAATTTTTTCAATTGTTTCTATAGCACTTTGGACAGAATCTTCAAGTTCTGTATTTTCAAAGGCTTCGTTTCTATTTTTGTTAAATTCTATCCCATTTCCTTCAGTCCAGTATCCGATAATTCTGCCAGTCAGCTCTTTTTGGGCATCAACTGGAGTTATAATGAAATATTTTTTTATATCGTAAGTTCTGCAAGTCCTAGAAATATCGTGTATATCAAAGTTTGTGACAGAAGTTGCCACAACATCGTTATTTCTGTTGTAAACAGGGTAGTGGACAAGCCCCACATATATGTTATCTCTCATTTTGATATTCCTTTCAGTTTTTTATTTATTTCGTCTCTGCCTGTAGCCACGTATCTGTTCATTTTGCTCCTTATAAGCTAAAGCCATAATAAATAGTAGTACAGTTTGTACCCAAAAAATTGCAAAATCGGTAAAATTATGTACTACAATTCCAGCAATCAGAGCAATTTTTAACACATTATTTCTGTCATTTCTCAAAATATCATATAAGTAGCGTAAAAACACAGCAAATAATGCTATTGTCCCAATTAGTCCGTAACTTAAAAGCAGTTCTACAAGTGCATTATGTGAATGTGGATACACATAATTGGTAAATTTGTAGTAAAAAAAGTTTCCGTGTCCATACAGGATATTGGTTTTTTTAAAAATTCTAAACGCCATATCAATAATTTCAACTCTCAGCCAGAAATATTCTATTAATGTACTTTCACGCAAGAATGGGAAAACGCCTGAAACTACTCCCAAAATATATGATAAAAGAATTAAAATACATCCAGCAAAATATCTTCTTCGTAAAAAGTAGAAAAATAATGTAAATATTCCTAAAACAACTGCAATTAACGAAGATCTTGAACCAGTAAGCAGTATTGTCAGAATATTCATTAAAAATACAGCAAAATTAATTTTTGATTTTTTTTCAAAAGTAAAATATAAATTTATGATTGCTGACATCATCATAATGCTTCCTAAATAATTTGGATTAAAGTACGCAAAGTATCCGATTCTGTTATGTGTGAATAAAAATTCTCCTAACCCAACTAAAAGCGAAATTCCCGAAAATTTTGCCATCCATTCCAAATTATTTTTTTTAAATTCTACATCAACAATTAACGTATAATAGCGCCCAACTACAATACATAAAAATATGGGAATTGCCATTAGACCTAAAATATTTTTATAAAAGGCGGAAGTTATAAGTGAAAATCCCAAAACAATTCCCACTGTAATGAGCGACTTGTCCTTAAATATTTTTTTATATTCTCCAGTTATAAATATATTTATTAATATTAGAATGCTAAATAAGATAACTAAAGCATAATGTATAAAAATTGAAGCACCTAAAAGTAAATACAATTTTTCTAGATACTTCTGATTTTTTGTATCCAAGTTTCCTCCTTATAGTTATAATAACATAGTAAAACTAAATTTTAAATTTTTTTATAATACTCCCTGCTCAAAGGCATAAGGAGTATATTTTCCACTTTTTGTATCAATGCTTTTAATAATTTTTTTCACTTCCGTTGCTGTTTCAAATGTGAAATCTAGCCTCAATTCATCTAAATTCAGTTCATAAATATCATCCAGCCTTGGTATCAGATTCATTGGCTTATCTAGATAGAGTTCAATATTATCGAGTTCATTTTTTACAATTTTGTACTTGTCATAAAATTCTCCTTCCAGCTCCTTGTATTCCTTATCAAAAATTTTATGTTCGATATACATTCCTTTTAGGTAACCGTAAATCACAAGCCCTTTTTTCAGTTTGTCAGATTTTATGTTTTTTAATTGCCGATAACTTAATTCTGGCGATAAAAATACTGTTTCAAGATTATTGAAAGTAGAAAACATATCAATTGTATGATTATTGAAAACATTTAAGTTCCAGTCCAGCGTTTGTCCTTTTGCTCCAGTTTTTTCTCCCATAATTGCCTGATAAAGATTGGAAACTAGGTTTGTACCTGTTTTTATCTTATCTGTTTTTGACAAATTCTTTTCCTTTGCAACATCAAACTGTTTTCGGTAAATTTTTGTTATTCCCATTTCACGGCAGGCGTTTTCCTGCTCATCATTTGTAACAAGTGCTGAAATAACAGGTTTTTTACTATCTTTAGATTTTCCATTTTCCAGATTAATTGTTTCAAAATTATATTTTTTTCGCTCAATAGCAGTTCTTTTGTAAGAGCCAAGCAATTTTTCCAAAAGTTCTGAAACACATTCTCTTTTGAGATTTTTTAGTTCACTAAAAGGAATGAACGAAGTTCCATCATAATTAATCTGAATTTTACCAAGTTCAAAAGTCGTATCTCCAAGTTCGCCAATTTTCTCTGCGATTTGTTCTTTCGTAATCAATTTTTTGGCATCTTGTTCAATAAGATTCCCTTTCTTTGTCACAGAAATTATCTCGTTTTTCAAATTTTCAATTTCCAGCGTAAGTTCGATTTCTTGACCTTTTTTTGCAAGTAATGTTGCATTAACAGCGGCATATCTTTTGGAAACTTTTATATTATGGATAATTCTGTCGTTAATTTCTTTAGAATAATTTTTGTAAATATATTTTGTTCCTTTTGGTAATTTTCCGATTGAAACAATGTCAAATCTATTGGCTTTTTGGACTTTTTCTTTCTCATTGTGACTATTTTGCTTTTTATTTTTATTTTCAGAATTTTCACTTTTTCCAGTTTCAATAATCCGAATTTTATTTACATATTCTCCGCCAATCTGCTCAAAATTCTCATCTACAAATTGAACACCATCTCCTAAAATTAATTCATCATCAATTTTAAAGTTATTTGATTCTCCAATTCTTGCTCCAAGAAAATATCCAAAATTTGAAGAATATTTAAAGTTCATAAGTTTGTTATCCAAATAAAAATACCCTTTTGAATATCCACGGTTAAACAACTTATAACTTTCCGTCGGACGTGGAGTGCCTTTTAAAATATTGTCATAGTAGCTTACAGTCTCGAAAACGTACTCGCTCGATTTTTTTCGCCCTTCAACTTTTATCGCATCAATTCCAATATTTTTTAACATATTGATTTCTTTTTCTTGTAATAACTGGTCATTAGGGCTTAAAAAATAAGCACTTTCTCCATTTTCATCGGTAAACTTTTTACGGCAGGAATAGGCACAAAGTCCACGGTTTCCGCTTCTTCCACCAATAAAGCTGCTTATGTAGCAATTTCCAGAATAAGAAATACAAAGTGAACCTGAAACAAATATTTCCAGTTCAATGTCAGTTTTTTCACGAATGCTTTTTATTTCTTCAAAGGAAAGTTCTCTTGCAAGGCAGACACGAGTAAGTCCTAATTCTTTTAATTTATTGGCTTCTACGTGATTTGCCACAGTCATCTGAGTACTTCCATGAATTTTTAAATTTGGAAAATTCTCCTTCAAAAACTTAACAAATCCCAAATCTTGTACAATGAACCCATCAATTCCGTGTTCATAGACTCTTTTAATATTGTTATACATGCTGTTAATTTCGCTATCCTTTAAAATTGTATTCAAAGTCATAAGAGTCTTTACTCCACGTGAATGAGCATAGTCAATTCCGTTAAGTACTTCTTGTATAGCTAGATTTTCGTTATTTCTTCTTGCTCCAAATCCTTTTAGACCAAAAAATACTTCATTAGCTCCAGCTTTTACAGCGGCGACTAGTTTTTCATAATTTCCAGCTGGCGCTAAAATATTCATTTTTCTTTTTTTATCAAAATCTATTACTTCTTCCAATTTAATTTTCTCTCCATTTTTTCTAAAAATTTTATCTCTTAATATTATAGCAAATTTGCTATTTTTTTCCAATTTATTTTTTAAAATAAAAACCAAATTCTAAATTGTACAAAATTAGTAATTTTTTATATTTTGATTATAGGTTCAGAATTTACGGAAATGAGTAATTTTAAGTAAATAAATTATAAAAGATATTTATTAAAATTTACCTCTTGATAAACTTTAAATAAAAATCACTAATTTGAAAATTTTAAGAATAAAATTTAGAAACATATTTAGAAATTCAAATTATTTTTTTTATAAAATTCTTTATTTATTGATAAAAAAATGATATTATTAAAGCAACTAAACTATAAAAAGGAAGGAGAAAATACCAAAATATGGAATTTTATAATTTTATTTATTTGGAGAACAAAAAAATTATAACTGATAAATTTTTTCTTATTATGATTGTTTTAGTAATTGCATTTGTATTATTTGCATTTTGGAAATGGTTTAAGGGAAGTATTTCTTTAAGAGATAAGCAGCTTAGCATGCTTGGACTAATGTTTATTTTTCTGTTTGGCTTGTATCATTTTGAAAATTATAGGGCTAGAAATAATCAGGAAAAAGTTTATAAAAATTCGGCAAGTGTTATTAAAAAATTAGCTGAAAAATTTAAAGTAAGAGAAGATGAGATTTTTATAAATACTCCTGAAATAACAGAGCATACGGTTTATAAAATAAGAGATAAATTTTATCAGATTCATTGGGTGGATAACAATATTCTAGTTGAACAAATGACAGTACCTTATGTGGATGAGATTAAGACATTTAAAAAATAGTGATATTTTTTATTTCTAAAAAAGCAAAAAATAGTAAAGAAAGTGAGATGATGTAATTTGGATTTTATAATTCCTGTGGCGATAAAACTTACAATCGGATTTATTGCTTTAGTAGTATTTATGAATTTAAACGGACGAAGCCAGCTAGCACCAACTTCAACAGAAGATCAGATAGGTAACTATGTTCTTGGGGGAATTATTGGAGGTGTAATTTACAATCCGAGCATAACAATAGTTCAGTTTTTAATAGTACTGTTAATATGGGGACTGTTAATGACAACGATAGATTTTCTAAAAAATTCAAACAAAAATGTAAAAAAAATGATAGATGGACAAATTGTATACTTAATAAAAGGTGGAAAAATGCTAACAGAAAATTTTGCTCAGGCAACTCTTTCTATTCCTGATTTTTATACAAAGTTAAGAACAAAAGGAATTTTTAAAATATCTGATATTGAAGATGCTTTCATGGAATCAAACGGACAGCTAATTGTTATACAAAAAAATGATGAAAATTATTCAAATTTATTAGTTTCCGAAGGTAAAATAATGGAGGATAACTTAGAGCATATTGGAAAAAATGATGAATGGCTTAAGGAAGAACTAGCAAAGTACAATGTTTTAGATATTAATGATATTTTCCTGGTGGAATACAGTAATGACGATAAGCTTTTTATTGTGAAAAAATAATATAAAATATAAAATACTCGGATTTAATAGCGTGAATTATTATTTTGGGTATTTTTTTTATTTGTACTATTTCTTTGAAAAAATTATTTTTCAGCAAATTGAATATTATATTTTTTAAGTTATTGTTTTCAAGAATACAAAATTCCATTGAGAAAATAATTACTGCTTTAATAATATTGTATTATTTTATATATAGACGGATAATAATTTAAAAAACTTGAAAAATAATTAGCATTCTTAGAAAAAAAATTACAATTTTTTGTGGAAAAATAATAGAAAAATTAAAGAAAATATGATATAAATATAGCGAAGGGAGAATTTATCTAAAATTTGAACTTTAATAAGAAATCACAATCAAAAAATAAAAATAAGAGAGGATTGGTTTGATGAACGGAGCAGCAGCTAGTGCAATTAATTATCAGCAGATGGCATTTGGATTCCTGGGAGGACTGGGATTATTCCTATTTTGTATAAAGTATATGGGGGACGGGCTGCAAATGGCAGCTGGAGATAGGCTTCGATATATTTTGGATAAATATACAACTTCACCGTTTTTAGGAGTTCTAGTTGGAATTTTTGTAACAGCTTTGATACAGTCGAGTTCAGGAACATCAGTTATTACTATAGGTTTAGTTGGAGCAGGACTTTTAACTTTAAGACAGGCAATAGGAATCATTATGGGAGCAAATATCGGTACAACAATTACAACTTTCATAATTGGATTTAACATTACGCATTATGCATTGCCAATACTGTTTTTAGGAGCGGCGTGCCTATTTTTTGTAAAACATAATTTCATAAATAATTTGGGTAGAATTTTATTTGGTTTTGGAGGAATATTTTTTGCATTGACATTAATGTCAAGTGCAATGGAACCGCTTAAACATTTACCAGCATTTACAGAATTAACAATAAAATTAAGCAATAGTCCAGTTTTAGGAGTATTTATCGGTACAATGATTACAATGCTGGTTCAGGCTTCAAGTGCCACAATCAGTATTTTACAAAATGTGTATCAGGAAAATCTTATAACGTTAAAAGCCGCATTGCCTGTGCTTTTTGGAGATAACATCGGAACAACTATAACAGCAATAATTGCAGTAATTGGAGCAAATACTTCGGCAAAAAGACTTGCTTTGTCTCACACAATGTTCAATGTTATAGGAACAGTTATTTTTATGATTTTCTTATCGCCATTTTCAATGTTTGTGGAAAAAATGGCTCAGTTTTTTCATTTGAATCCAAAAGTAACAATAGCGTTTGCACATGGATCATTTAATATTATGACAACAATTTTATTATTTCCATTCATTGGAGTTTTGGAATACATCGTTGTAAAGTTGATTAGGGAAAAAGATGAAGATCAAGTTGAACATAAGCCAAAATATTTAGATTCAGCATTGATTTATACACCTTCGATTGCATTAGGGCAGGTAAAGCAGGAAATGCTTTCAATGATTTCGATAGCATTAAAAAGTTTAGGAAGAGCAGTTGAATTTTTTCATGAACGAAATGAAAAATTAGCAGAAAAAGTTGAGAAAAGAGAAGAGGCAATAAATAATATTGATCAGGAAATTACAAAATATCTAACTTCATTATCCCAAGAACATATAACTGAAAAAGATGGAGAAGAAATCAGCATGTATCTTGATATGTGCCGTGATGTAGAGCGTATAGGAGATCATGCGATTGGAATTGTACGAGATGTACAATATGAAATTAAGAAAAAATTGGTATTTACTAAAACGGCTCATGAAGAAGTTCAAAAATTATTCTTTATATCAAAAGAAATTATAGAAACAGCTGCAGAAGCCTTGAAAAATGATGATACAGAAAAAGCTTTTGCAGTAGTTGATTTACATAATAAACTTTATGCTAAAGAAAAGGAAGTAAGAAAAGCACATATAAAACGTGTAAGCAAACATGAATGTGATATAAAAGCAGGACTTTATTACATCGATGTCATATCACATTTCACAAGAATTGGAGATCATGCGAGAAACTTAGTTGAGAAAATGATTGAAAACAAAGCAAATTAGAGGATATAAAAATAAGCTAGTGATAGCTTATTTTTATATTTTGTAGATAATTTAAGAATAAAAATTTTTTTCATACGAAATTTCATTTAACTAACAGAATAAATCTATTGACGAAGAGTTATACTTTTTACCAGTTTATCTGTAAGTGAATTTATAGTGTCACATAGTCTATCAACTACAATATTTAATATTTTGAATATCCTGTTGTGTATTATTTGTTTTCAGATTTGTTTAATGGGGGTGGCGGTAGATGTGCTAATAATGTTTCTGGGCGTCTTTAAATCTTTTGATTTATACCATCTCCATTTAGTTAATTTGGAAAAACGCTAATGTTACTTGTATTGCAGTTGGGTATAACTAAAGCATATCTGTCCTTATACAATGACAGGAAATACTGGATCTGAACTTGTTGCTGCATCAGAAGTACCTAGATTTTTCCAAAACTCGCTTCATCTTCAAATATTATTCTTAATTGTCCTATCTGGGTTTTTTGTTTTGGTTTCCTGCACAAGACTTGCAACTTTTTTAGACTGCTCGATTACTTTATCATTCGCTTTCTTTGAATGTCTGCTTCTAGGATTATTTTTTCTGTAGCCAAGAACTCTGTATATCTGTTCATAAAGTGTACCCTAAAGTTTAGATGGTTTTTACTTTCTCTATTTTTTTTAAGATTTCTTCATATTCATTTAAACTTGTAAATACTATTTTACTGTGTATTTTGTATTATTATATTAAAAATTATTTAGAATTGTACTATCTTATCAAACAAAATACAGAAGTAAGGGCTTCCTCAAGCATATTATAGTAAAACTCATTTAAAACTGAACTAATTTATTAAATAAAACAGAAGTAACTGCTTCTTCCAGTGTATTAAAATTATGAGCTATGTCTTCTAATTTCTTTTTAAGGTTGACCCATACTTTATTTAGATCTAGTGAATATGGTGGAAGAAATAATCGACAATGCTCCATTTCCTTAATTACCTTTTTTATATCCTTTTTCTATGAAATCTGATATTATCCATAAATATTAGTACACACTTCTTTAATTTTTCAATATTTCTTAAAAATATTTTTCTGAACCATTCTTCAAAAAATTTACTTTCCATTATTTCTGTGTTTTATCTGTTTTTTTTATTGTGTATCTTAATTTTTTCAGTGATGCCCTCACTGTCTCCTTCTTAAGCTTTATCTATTCATACAGTGTGCTAGAACTTATATTGAATTGAAATAATGTTTTTGTTTTTCCATTTTTGTAATAAAAATTTAAAATTGTTTTTCTATAATCTTTTTCATATATATAATACTATTATATTTTTATATTTTTAGATCGTTTTCGTATAGGTTTTATTATAATATTTTTTTGTAACAAATGTTTGACATTTATACAGCTTTTTAAAAAAAATTTTAGAATTATAGTGAAATAAATTTAATTTTAGTGTATAATATAGGAAATATTTTATATAAAGGAGTCTGATAGAAAATGTACTAAACTTATGTAAATTTCTATTATTTAATAGAATGAAAAATATATAAATTATAAAATTAATTTTAGTATAATTTTAAAATATATTCATTTTTTTTGAAATTTAAATAAAAAAGTAAATATAATTATAGAAAGAGGTGTAAAAATTATGTGGTTTACAAAATCACAAAATGAAGTTTTAAAGGAATTAAATGTAAATCATAAGGTTGGATTGACAACAGATGAGGTAAATACAAGGCTCGAAAAATACGGGCAGAATAAATTAAAAGGGAAGGCTAAAAAGACATTGCTGCAATTATTTATTGCACAACTTCAAGATATGCTAATTTATGTGTTAATTGCGGCGGCTGTGATAAATTTGATAGTGGATATTAAACACGGCTGGACGGATGCTTTGATTATAATGGCGGTAGTGCTTATAAATGCGATAGTCGGGGTGGTACAGGAGTCTAAGGCTGAAAAGGCACTTGAGGCACTGCAGCAAATGACAACTCCTAAGAGCTTGGTTCGAAGAAATGGAGAAGTTATAGAGGTTAACTCAGAAGATTTGGTTCCAGGAGATATTTTGGTAATTGATGCTGGGAGATTTATTCCAGCTGATGTAAGACTTATAGAAAGTGCCAATTTACAAATTGAAGAGTCGGCACTTACGGGAGAATCAGTACCAAGTGAAAAAAATGCTGATTTTATTACAAAAGATGAAAAAATTCCTGTTGGAGATAAGGAAAATATGGCATTTATGTCAACTATGGCTACTTATGGACGTGGAGAAGGTGTTGTAGTTGCAACAGGAATGGAAACTGAAATTGGTAAAATTGCAAAAATACTTGATGAAGATGAAAATACATTAACTCCTCTTCAAATAAAGCTGGATGAACTTGGTAAAACTCTTGGTTATATTGCAATGGGAATTTGTGCTGTAATATTTATTGTTGGAATTATTCAAAAACGTCCTATCTTAGAAATGTTTATGACGTCAATAAGTCTGGCAGTTGCCGCAATCCCTGAAGGACTTGTTGCAATTGTTGCAATTGTGCTTGCAATGGGTGTAAATAAAATGTCAAAGAAAAATGCGATTGTAAGAAAATTGCCTGCAGTTGAAACATTAGGAGCAGTAAATATAATCTGCTCGGATAAAACAGGAACATTGACGCAAAATAAAATGACAGTTGTAAAAACTTATACACTTGATAATTTGAGGGATATACCGTCAGAAAGTAGAGATTTTGTGGCAAATAAAGATGAAACTGAATTAATTCGTTCGTTTGTCCTTTGTTCAGATGCTTCTATTGACAGTGGACAGGATATTGGAGATCCTACAGAAGTAGCGCTGGTTGTACTGGGAGATAGATTTAATCTTGAGAAAAATACTTTGAATGTAGAGCATAAAAGAGTAAGCGAAAATCCATTTGATTCAGACAGAAAATTAATGTCAACCTTAAATGAAGAAGGGGATGGCAAGTATAGAGTCCATACAAAAGGTGCTATTGACAATATTCTAGTAAGAGCAGATAAAATTTTAGTGGATGGAAAAATTGTTGCATTGACTGAGGAAATGAAAGAAAAAATATTAAAAGTTGCAACAGAAATGTCTGATGATGCACTTCGTGTGCTAGGAGTAGCTTTTAAAGATGTGGATACTGTAATTTCTCCAGAGAAAATGGAAAAAGAACTGGTTGTAGTTGGAATTGTTGGAATGATTGACCCTCCAAGAACGGAAGTAAAAGATTCGATAACAGAGGCAAAAAGTGCCGGAATTACTCCGATTATGATTACAGGAGATCATAAAAATACCGCAGTTGCCATTGCGAAAGAATTAGGAATTGCTACAGATATAAGTCAAAGTTTGACTGGTGCTGAAATTGATGAGCTTTCAGATAAGGAATTTTCTGAAAATATTAGCAAATATAGAGTTTTTGCAAGAGTATCGCCTGAACATAAGGTAAAAATTGTAAGAGCATTTAAGGAAAAAGGTAATATTGTTTCAATGACAGGAGATGGAGTAAATGATGCTCCGTCGCTTAAATTTGCTGATATTGGTGTCGCTATGGGAATTACAGGAACTGATGTTTCCAAAGGTGCAAGTGATATGATTTTGACTGATGACAACTTTACTACGATTGTTCATGCGATTGAAGAAGGAAGAAACATTTATAATAATATCAAAAAAACTATCATATTCTTGCTTTCATGTAATTTGGGAGAAATAATTTGTATTTTCTTATCAACATTATTAAATTGGGACTTGCCATTAGTTGCAACACAGTTATTATGGGTAAATCTAGTTACTGATACATTACCTGCATTGGCACTTGGAATTGATCCAGGGGATAAAGATGTAATGAAGCGTTCTCCAAGAAATCCTAAGGAAAGTTTCTTTTCGGAAGGTGCAGGAATGCGGGCAGTAATTGGTGGAACATTAATTGGTTTGCTGACATTAGCTGCATTTTATATTGGAATTAACGAAACTGGAATGATTGGGAACTTAGGACAGCTGGAAGCAATGGCAAAAAATGGAAATGAAGCTGCAAAACACGCATTGACACAAGGTAGAACAATGGCGTTTATCGTGCTTACGGTGTCGCAGTTATTTTATTCATTAACAATGAGAAATAGCCAAAAAACAATATTTGAAATTGGAATTTTCAAGAATAAATATTTAATATATTCAATTATAATCGGAATTGCGTTACAAATAGGATTGACTTCATTTGCACCAATTGCAAAAATATTTAAAGTGACAAACATTTCATTTGGAAATTGGGATGTAGTGCTAATATTTGCACTAATACCATTCGCAGTTAATGAAGTAATAAAGCTAATTTCAAGAAAGAGAAGCAGTAGTTAGCTATTTAATGGAAATCAGGCAGGGATAAATAGTCTTGTCTGATTTTTTCACAAATATAAAAAATAAAATATCGACTTATTAAGAAATTTCAATTTAATAAATCGATATTTTTTATTTGTATTTAATATGCAGCTTGCTTTAACATACAGTTCCGCCAGTTTCTTTGATGTCTTCATCATTTTTTACAATAGCTTCAATTGCTGCAGTCAATCCTTTTACAATGGCATTTAATTCCATTGAAGGTGTATTTTTTTTGTCGATAACTTGCTGTGGTAAAAATGGGATGTGGATAAATCCAGCTTTTTTACCTTTATACTTTTTGTTTACAAGATAAAGAGTACCATAAAGAACGTGGTTACATACAAAAGTTCCTGCAGTGTATGAAACTGAAGCTGGAATTTCGTTTTTTTGTATATTTTTTACCATGGCTTTTACAGGCAGATTTACGAAATAGGCATTTTCTCCATCTGGAAAAATTGGTTCATCAATAGTTTGATTTCCTTCGTTGTCGGGAATTCGGAAGTCATCAAGATTTATTCCAACACGTTCGATGGAAATGTCAAATCTTCCGCCTGCCTGCCCAATTGACAGGATAACATCTGGATTATGCTCTTCAATAGCTTTTTCAATTTTTTCAATAGATTTTTTTTTCACTGTCGGGATTTCCAGTTTGATAATTTCGGCTCCTGCAATATTATCTGGTAATTTTTTTACTGATTCGATAGCAGGATTTATAGGCTCTCCTCCAAAGGGGTCAAAGCCTGTAACAAGTATTTTCATATATTTATTGCACGATACTATAACGGTTTATAATTTCGTGCACTCCTTTCTTTACATTAATTAAATTTTTGATATTTATTTTACTCCAAAAAGAAACAGCATAAGTACAATGTGTGATAAAAGTAGCAATAAAGCCATTGGAGCTTGAATTTTTATAATTCCATACTTGTCCTTTATTTCAAGGATTGAAGCAGGAACGATATTAAAGTTTGCTGCCATTGGAGTCATAAGAGTACCGCAATAACCTGCAGTCATTCCCAAAGCACCTATAACAGCTGGATTTCCACCGTGCTTTATGATAAAAGGTATACCAATACCTGCAGTTATTACTGAAAATGCAGCAAAGGCATTTCCCATAATCATAGTAAATATAGCCATTCCAACTGCATAAATAATAATTCCTATAAAAATATTTCCTGTCGGTACAACTGAAGAAATGCTTGTTGCAATTACTTTTCCAACACCAGCTTTTGTAAATACTGCACCTAATGCTGCAAGAAGCTGTGGAAGAATGGCAGTAGCACCAATTTGCATAAGAAGCCTTGAAGTATCTTCATTTGTTTCTTTAAATTTTGGTTTTATAATAATGGCAGCTGCTAACAGTGCAACAAGTGAACCTCCACCAATACCTAATGCAGGCGGTATTGCAGTTTTTCCGATTTTAAACTGAAGTATTAGAAAAGCGGCAATTCCAATTAATGCAGCAGGAATGAAAATTTTGTTTTTTAGTCTTTCACTTTGTGCAATTTTGAATTGTGATGAAATATTTTCAAATTTTCCTATATGAAGCTGTTTTGTTACAGTAATTATAGCAAGAACTACAAGGAGTCCGCCAGTAACTTTGTATGGAATAACAGGTCCAAAAATAAATATTATTCCAAGAATAAACCAGAATAAAAATGTTCCTATTCTTGATTTTTCATTCTTCAGACCTCTAATCGCAGTAGCAATACTGACAAATCCACAAAGGATATAAACAATTTCTGTTAAAATTTTTAAAAGGGCTTTTACATCCATTATTTATTACCTCCTTTGTTTGCTGTTATTTTTTTATCATAAATATAAACTTGAATAAAGGTCAAGATTATTGCGATAATTCCCATTGGTATTGAGAATAATGCTAATTGCTTTAATGACACATTGTATCCATTTTCCTGTAATGTAGTCTGAATTAGAAGAAGTCCTGATGCACCGATAAATATGTTCTGAGCAAAGAAGTTTCCGTAGTTGTCGATTGCGGCACTCAAACTTTTCAACTTTTCTGTTTCTTTTTCTGTAAGCTCCTGTTCTTTATGAGATTTTGCAGCAGCTTCAGCCATTGGATAGATAAGAGGACGTATAAACTGCACATGTCCTACAATTCTGATTGATAATACACTTGCAATTGAACGGATAACCATATAAAATCCTAAAATTCTACCAGCAGTCGCATTTTTCAATTTTTCAATTAAAGTTGCACTTCTCTCTCTAAGTCCATATCTTTCAAGAACTGCAATAACTGGCAAGCTGACTAGAAAAACAGACATAAGTCTATTATCCACAAAAGCCTTTCCAATAATTCCAAGTATTTCTAAAAAATCCATTTTTGCAGCGATTCCTGTAGCAATACCAGCAGTAAGCACCACTGCCAGCACATCAAGCTTCAATGTGAATCCTACTACAATAATAACAATACCAATAAGTATCCATAAATTCATAAGTTTTCCTCCCTAAAAAAGTTTTTATAATATAATTTTACCTTTAAAGTGACAGAAATGCAATAGTTTAAAGGAAAAATTGTATATTTTTGATGAATTTTTTAATAATCAGGAATAAAATAAAAGAATTTAAAATATGCTGGAAGAAGACAAATTTTTATTTATTAAAACTTGTGTTTTAAAAAATTTTATAATAAAATATATTGTAAATACAAAAAATACAAAAAATACAAAAATTTTAAAATTAGGAGAGAAATAAAAAATGGATAATAAAGGGTCAAATGAGATGATGCAAAGAGCAGAACTGCATAGAAAAATATGGTCTATTGCTGATAATGTACGTGGAGCAGTAGATGGCTGGGACTTCAAGCAGTATATTTTAGGAATTTTATTCTACAGATTTATTTCTGAGAACATGGTGGAATTTTTTAATAAGGCAGAACATGAAGCTGGAGATTTAGAATTCAATTATGAAAATATCTCTGATGCAGAAGCAGAAGAAGATTTTAGACCTAATACAGTAGAAGATAAAGGTTTTTTTATTTTGCCAAGCCAATTATTTCAGAATGTTGTAAAAACAGCGAGAAATAATGAAAATTTAAATACTGATTTGGCTAATATTTTTAAATCCATTGAGGCAAGTGCTATCGGTTTTGAATCGGAAAATGATATTAAAGGATTGTTTGAAGATGTCGATACAACCAGTAACCGTCTAGGTGGAACGGTAGCAGAGAAGAATACAAGATTAGCAGATATTTTAATAGGGATTTCTGAAATTAATTTTGGAAGTTTTCAGGATAATGATATAGATGCTTTTGGAGATGCATACGAATATTTGATTTCAAATTATGCCAGTAATGCTGGAAAATCTGGAGGAGAATTCTTTACACCACAGACAGTTTCTAAACTTTTGGCAAGACTTGTAATGGAAGGAAAAACAAGTATCAATAAGGTATATGACCCAACCTGTGGAAGTGGTTCTTTATTACTTCAGATGAAAAAACAGTTTGAAGAACATATTATTGATGAAGGATTTTTTGGGCAGGAAATAAATATGACTAACTTTAATCTGGCTCGTATGAATATGTTTTTACATAATGTAAACTACAATAATTTTTCAATAAAACGTGGAGATACATTACTTAATCCGTTACATAATGATGAAAAGCCTTTTGATGCAATTGTTTCGAATCCTCCGTATTCGATAAAATGGATAGGGGACGGTGATCCGACACTTATCAACGATGTACGTTTTGCACCTGCTGGAAAGCTCGCACCAAAATCTTATGCAGATTATGCATTTATAATGCATTCTTTAAGTTATTTATCTAGCAAAGGTAGAGCAGCAATAGTATGTTTTCCTGGTATTTTTTATCGTAAAGGAGCAGAAAGAACTATTCGTAAATATTTAGTGGATAATAACTTTGTAGATTGTGTGATACAGCTGCCGGAAAATCTATTTTTTGGAACATCTATTGCAACTTGTATTTTAGTAATGGCAAAAAATAAGACAGAAAATAAGACACTTTTTATAGATGCAAGCAAGGAATTTAAGAAAGAAACAAATAATAATGTTTTAAATCCTGAAAATATTGAAACGATAGTTAAGGAATTTAAGGAAAGAGCAGATGTAGAATATTTTGCAAGATTGGTAGATAATAGTGAAATTGCTGAAAATGACTATAATCTGTCAGTTTCTACGTATGTTGAAAAAGAAGATACACGTGAGATAATTGATATTAAAGTGTTAAATAAAGAAATTGAGGAAACAGTAAAAAGAATAGATGTACTCAGAGCTTCCATAAATGAGATAGTAAAGGAGCTTGAAAATGAGTAATGATATGATTATTTATAATACAGAAGATGGAAAGTCAAAGATAAGCCTAAAGCTAGAAAATGGAACAGTATGGCTAAGTCAGCTGGAAATTGCAGAGCTTTTTGAAACAACGAAACAGAATGTGAGTAAACATATAAAAGCTATATTTGAAGATGGAGAATTATTGGAAAAAGTGGTTGTAAACTATCAGTTGACTACCACTCAACATGGTGCAATTAAAGGGAAAACTAACTGTTAACTAATAGTTGATATTCGAATCTTACTTATTTAATTTTTTAGATAATATTTATGAAATTAAATTAACTATATTATAAAGAATAATTATAGATACTACACTGATATACTTAATAATTTTTAATAGATTTATTTTAAGGAAATTATAAAAACAGAAACAAATTAAGGAAAAATAGAAAATGAGAAATTCCAATAAATCATAAAAATTAATGAAAAATAAAAATCGAGGAGACAAATAATGTTTACAATAGATGTAGATGAGGGGAAATGGAAAAAAGAAATCATAGAAACTCTTCTCATTGATAGAACAACAAATAGAAATATTATATGGGGAACAGATGACTATGAAATTTTAGGAAGAGAATATGATTCACATTATCCAATCCTTTATAGTCTTATTACTGGAAAAAATTCTAATGTTATTCAGCCAAGGATATTAAAAACAAAAGAAAGCCAAGGTAAGAGAACAAAAGGAAAGGCAGAAGTTTTTACACCGAGCTGGGTTTGCAATGCACAAAATAACCTTGTGGATAATGCTTGGTTTGGGAGCGAAAATATATTTAATAGAGAAATTGAAAAGGGTTGGGAAACGAACACAGAAAAAATCAAATTTCCCGATAAAAAGAATAAAACTTGGCAAAAGTATGTTGATGAAAAAAGACTTGAAATTACTTGTGGCGAAGCACCTTACTTAGTTAGCAGATATGACACAGTTTCTGGAGAACCATTAGAATTGAAAGACAGAATAGGTATGCTTGATAGGAAAATGAGAGTTGTATGTGAAAATACCGATAGTGATACGGAATGGCTAAAATGGTCTGAAAGAGCTTTTCAGAGTGTATATGGATTTGAATTCCAAGGAGACAGTCTTCTTATCGCAAGGGAAAATCTGCTTGCTTCGTATTGTGATTACATGGAAGAAAAGCTGAATAGGTACCCAACAGAAAAAGAACTGGTAAATATTGCAAAGATAATTTCATGGAATTTATGGCAGATGGATGGGCTTACTTATACTATTCCGTATGAAGAAGCAGTAGAGCCTATAGAACAGATAACTCTGTTTGATTTTCAAGAAAAAGACAAGAAAAGCTTGTGCATTATAAAAGATTGGAGAGCAAAGAGAAATTACACTTTCCAAGATTTAGTAAATAAAGGAGGTAATTAGATGAATAAAATGAAAATAGAAGCAATTGATGTGCTTGATAGAATTATAATCGGTCGTGTAGATCCGCACATTTATGCTTTTACAACAAATACTGTGCCGAATTATCTAAAAGTCGGTGATACATATAGACCTGTATCTCAAAGATTAAACGAGTGGAGAGTATTCTTCCCTGAGCTTGAAAAACAGTATGAGAACAAAGCTGTTATAGATGATGAAACCTATTTTAGAGATTATGCTATTCATCAATTTCTTGAGCAGGATTTAAGAAGAAAACGCCTCAAATCATCCGATTTAGAAGAGGGCATTTATTTTAGTAGGGAGTTTTTCAAAGAAACCAAAAATGCAGATATAGACAAAGCCATAGAAGATATAAAGAGTAACTATAACGGTAATACAGGGAAATATGAATATTACCGTTCTGAAAGCAGACTGCCTGAAAGATACCACTATGAAAGAGGAGAGAAGTGGAATTTAAGACCAAATCAGGCTGATGCGGTAAAATCTTTTGTAAATGCAGTACATAATGGGAGAAAAAATCTTCTAATGTATGCAGTAATGCGTTTTGGAAAGTCTTTCACATCTCTTTGTTGTGCATTAGAAATGAAAGCGGATTTAGTGTTAGTAGTATCGGCTAAGGCAGATGTAAAAGATGAATGGAAAAAAACAGTTGAAAAACCTGGCAATTTTGTAGATTATGAATTTTTTGAAGCAACTGATTTAGCAAGAAATGAAAGTGCTATTAAGGATAAGTTATCTGAAGAGAAAAAAATTGTTCTATTTTTAACTTTACAAGACTTACAAGGTAATAATATTAAAGACAAACACAAAGAGTTATTTGGGAAAGAAATAGATTTACTAATTATTGATGAAACACATTTTGGTGCAAGAGGAAAATCTTATGGGAAATCTATAGATAATAAAGGATATGATAAAAATGAAGAAAAAAATATAAAAAAACTTGAAGATGAAAGAATTGAGATTAATAAAGCTGAAAAAAAATTAAAAAAAATCAATGCAAAGATAAGGTTACATTTGTCAGGAACTCCATATCGTATATTGATGGGAAGTGAATTTGAAAAAGATGACATAATTTCTTTTGTTCAATTTTCAGATATTGTTAAAGAACAAGAAGAATGGGATAAAAATAATCTAAATAAAGATGAAGTTAACGAATGGGATAATCCTTATTATGGATTTCCTCAAATGATTAGATTTGCATTTAATCCTAATAAATCATCACGTGAAAAAATGGAACAACTAAAGAAAAGAGGTACTAGCTATACTCTTTCAGATTTATTTAAACTAGAATCTAAAGACGAAGATACTACTAATAATAATTATAAGAAGTTCAAGAATGAAAAAGAAATTCTAGATTTACTACAAGTTATAGATGGTAGTAAAGAAGATGAAAATATATTAGGATTTTTAGACTATGATAAAATTAAAGAAGGAAAAATGTGTAGACATATGGTTATGGTACTACCATTATGTGCTTCATGTGATGCGATGGAAGAGTTGCTGAAAGATAAAAAAGATAGTTTTAAAAATTTAAGTGAATACGAGATTATCAATATTTCTGGATTTGAAGCTAAAAAAAAGTATAAAAAAATTAAAGATATAAAAAAAAGAATTAAAGATTGTGAATATAAGAATAAAAAAACATTAACCTTAACTGTAAATAGAATGCTAACGGGTTCAACTGTTGAACAATGGGATACAATGATTTATTTTAAAGATACAGCATCGCCACAAGAATATGATCAATCTATTTTTAGACTTCAAAATCAGTATATAAGGATATTATCTAGTGATAAAGGGATTATTAAAGAGAATCTAAAACCTCAAACATTGCTGGTTGATTTTTCTCCAAATAGACTTTTTAGGATGCAAGAGCAAAAATCTTTAATTTATAATGTAAATATTGATAAAAATGGAAATAGAAAACTTAAGGAAAGAATTTCTGAAGAACTTCGTATTTCTCCGATTATTATGATGAATCATAATAAAATTAAAGAGGTAGATGCGACTAATATCTTAGAGGCAATCAGTGAATACAACAATCAAAGAAGTGTATCGGACGAAGTTTTGGATATTCCGATAGATTTATCAATATTAAATGATGAAACTATTAGGAAAGCCATTGAACAACAGGTAAAATTCAATTCTAAGCAAGGACTTAT
Source organism: Leptotrichia sp. oral taxon 879 str. F0557 (assembly GCF_000469385.1). Taxonomy (GTDB): domain Bacteria; phylum Fusobacteriota; class Fusobacteriia; order Fusobacteriales; family Leptotrichiaceae; genus Leptotrichia; species Leptotrichia mesophila. The sequence goes on along the minus strand of NZ_KI271304.1, from coordinate 26,918 downwards.
GATAGCTCCAAACCAAGGCGAAGGTGATGAGCTTGATATTAAAGAAGCTGGTGAGGAAGGTAAAAATTCTGAAGAAAATCAAGAGAAACCAGAGAGTAAGGATTATACTGAAGAAAAAAGCGATAAAGAAATAGATAAATTAGAAGGTCAGATTAAAACATATTACCAGAGGCTTTTATTCTTTTCTTTCTTAACAAAGGATAAAGTAGCTTCGCTTGATGATATTTTAAGCGTGATTGATAAGGATGAAAATATTAGGTTATCTAAGAATTTGTTTTTGGATAAAGGTATCATTGAAAAGATAAGCAAGGTAATGGATCCGTTCAAGCGTAGCAGGCTGGACTATAAGATACAAAACATCTCAATGCTTGCTTGTGATGAATCGGTTACACCGCTTACAAGAGCAATGACATCTATCAAAAAATTTAATAGAATGTCTGAATCAGAGGTTATTACACCATCTAAGGTATGTGATGAAATGGTTTACTTATTACCTGAAGAAGGATTAAAAGAGATTGTATTTAAGCAAGATAAGTTGCTTGATATTGCAAGCAAATCAGGAGAATATGCAGTTTCTTTATATAAGAGATTAACATCTGAACTTGGATATTCGCATGAAGATGTAAGGGATATTATTTATTCGATTCCGACATCATCTATCGCATATGAATTTACAAGAAGGTTCTATGAGATATTAGACATCAATGTTGAAAATATTGCGGCGGGGTTCAATGCATATGATTTAATTGATGTGAAAAATGATAAAGATGAAGTGGATTATGAGAGAATAAGTGGCATATTAGAACAAGGAAAGCCGTTCAGTAAAATTACATTAGAAGATGAAATAAAGGTAGGTGAGAAAACAGTGAAGTTCGGAGCAGTGATAGGGAATCCTCCTTACCAAGAAGAGTTGATAGGAACAAGCGCTAAACAAATATATAACTTATTTATGGAGATTGGGTATTCTATATCAGATTTAGCAGTATTTATTTCACCAGGAAAGTTTTTGTTTAATGCAGGAAAAACTCCTAAGAAATGGAATTCTAAAATGTTAAATGATAAATATCTAAAGGTTATGCGCTATGAATCTGATGCAAAAAAAATTTTCCCTGACATAGCACTTTCAAGCTCTATAGTAATAACAGTAAGAGATAAAAAAATAATATCACATCCAATTATAAAGTTTTATCCCGATAAAATCATAAGAGAAATTGTAGATAAAGTAATTAATTATAAGGGATTTGAACCAATAACAAATATAATATATCTTCAATCAAAATTTAACACAAAAAAACTTTTTGAAGATAAACCACAATTTAAGAAGATAATTGGAACTGAAAGAAGGCTAATTACATCAATACTACAAAAAGATCTGGATGTGTTTCATTTGAGCCCGTTAAAAGATTCAGTAAAAATATATGGAAATGATAATAAAGGTATATTAACTTCAAAGTATATTAACAAAATATATCTTGATTCAGAACAGCATAATTTAAATGGTTGGAAGATAATTATTGCTGCAACGAATGGTGCTGCAGGCAATTTAGGTAATGACAATCCTAGAATAATAGGAGAACCTAAAATAATAGAAAAAAATTCTGGATTTACCCAAACATTTATTTCAATAGGAGATTTTGAAAGTAAAGTTGAGATTGAAAGTTTGAATCAATATATAAAAACAAAATTCGCAAGATTTATGATAGGAACTTTAAAAGCAACACAAAGGTTAAATAAAGAAGTGTTCTCTAATTTACCCTTACAAGATTTTACAGAGAATTCAGATATAGATTGGTCTAAACCAATAGATAATATTGATGAGCAACTTTTCGATAAATATAATTTTTCACAAGAAGAAAGAAAACATATAAAAAATTCAATAAAGGATATGGAGAAGATTTAAGAATAATACAAGATATAATTGTCAACCTCATTGTTGCAATAATTACTTATTTTGCTGCAATTATATTTCATAATAGATTAAGAATAAAAATATGGTTTTAGTCTCTTTTGAGACGGAATAAAAATATAAAAATAAAACAAAATGGAAAATATCTTTTGATTAAGGGAAATCAAATAGAACAATATCAGCCAGTTAGCGGAGTTTATAAATACTATAATTCGTTCAATGAACTTAAGTCGAAGTTGAAATTAAAAGATGAATCCAAAAGCCATTTTATGAAGGTGGAGATTTAAGAATGATAGGAAAAGGGATATACCTCGTAAAATTTCTTGTGTATAAACAGAAAATATTTAATATCTATGAGACAGAAATACCGTCTGATATGATTAACATGGTATTGAGTAGTGACAGATATTGTCTTGTTTAGGTGGAAGAAATAGAAAAATTTTGTTGTATGAGGGATAATCTTTCTAAAAAGATTTTCAAAACTGTATTATCAGACAATGAAGGAATATCAGAAATTTCAGCCTGATAGTGTAAATGGTAGTAAAGATACAAAAGAACTTAAACGAAGTATTGAAAAACAGGATAACAAAATAGTTGTTACAACAATTCAAAAATTAAATGAATTTGTCAAAAAAAATCCAAGCCATGAAATTTACGATAAACATTGTGTCATAATTTACGATGAATGTCATCGTTCACAATTTGGAGATGCACAAAAAAATATTAGGAAATCTTTTAAAAATTATTATCAGTTTGGATTTACAGGAACACCAATTTTTCCTGAAAATGCTCTTGGAAGTGATACAACAGCTGGAATTTTTGGAGCTCAATTACATAGTTATGTTATAACAGATGCTATTCGTGATAAAAAAGTTTTAAAATTTAAAGTGGATTATAATGATATTAGGGCAAAATTTAAAGCGGCTGAAACAGAAACAGATGATAAAAAGCTCAAGGAACTTGAAAAAAGAATGTTGTTACATCTTGAGAGAATTTCTAAAATAGTAGAATATATTTTAAAAGTATATAATACAAAAACTCATAGAAATGAATATTATAATATAAAACAGAAACGGCTAAACGGATTTAATGCTATATTTGCTGTTCAAAGTGTAGAAGCGGCAAAACTTTATTATGAAGAATTTCAAAAACAGCAAGAAAATTTGCCTGAAGAAAAAAGACTGAAAGTAGCGACAATTTATAGTTTTGCTGCGAATGAAGAGCGGAATGCGATAGGAGATATTCCTGATGAAAATTTTGAGCCAAGTGCAATGGAATCGACAGCGAAAGAATTTTTGGATAAAGTGATATCTGATTACAACGATTATTTTAAAACAAATTTTTCAACAAATGGAAATGAATTTCAGAATTATTATAAAGATTTGTCTAAAAAGGTTAAGGATAAAAAAATTGATATTTTAATTGTTGTAGGAATGTTTTTGACAGGATTTGATGCACCAACATTAAATACTTTGTTTGTTGATAAAAATTTGAGATACCACGGATTAATTCAAGCGTTTTCAAGAACAAACCGTATTTTGAATAAAGTTAAAACTTTTGGAAATATTGTATGTTTTAGAGATTTGGAAAAGGCTACAAAAAATGCTATTAAAACTTTTGGAGATGATAATAGTGTAAATATAATTCTTGAAAAAAGTTATAACGATTATATAAATGGATTTAAAGACGAGGAAACAGGGAAATCAGTAAAAGGATATGTAGGTTTATGTAATGAAATAGTTGAAAAATTTCCAAAGCCTGTTGAAATTGAAAAAAATCAAGATAAAAAGGAATTTGCAGAATTATTTGGAGAATTACTTAAAACAGAAAATATACTTAAGAATTTCGATGAATTTGAAAATTTTGAGAAAATAATATCAGATAGACAAATGCAGGATATGAAAAGTGTTTATGTGGATATTTGTGAAGGTATAAGAAATACTGGAAAAAATGATGAAAATAGAAATGGAGAAGAGGAAATTGATTTTTCTGACATTGAATTTCAAATTGATTTGCTTAAAACAGATGAAATAAATCTTGATTATATTTTATCCTTAATTTTGAAGAAATCAGAAGAACACGACGATATTGAAACTTTAAAGTCTGAAATACGTAGAATTATTAGAACGAGTTTAGGAACAAGAGCTAAAGAAGATTTAGTCATGAATTTTATTAATAAAACTGATTTATCTGAACTGAAAAATAGCAGTGATATTCTTGAATCATTCTATAAATATGCAAATGAAGAAAAGAAAATAAAAATTAATGAATTAATAGAAAATGAGGGTTTAAAGAAAGATTCAGAACGTTTTATAGAAAAATCTATAAATAAAGGATTTGTTGATTATGCTGGTGCAGAATTAGACAGCATCCTACCACCAACTTCACGTAGAAAGGGAGCAAGAGAGGCGAAAAAACAGACTGTATTACAGAAAATAAGAAATATAGTGGAAATTTTTATTGGGATTTAGATTTCTGTTTTTTTTGAATAATAACTATTGAAAAGTATAATAGTTATTTTTGTGATTTGATATTAAAGGTTAAAAGCAAAAGAAATTGATGAGATACATCGAAAATATTTCATCTAGACAAAAAAATTAGGAGATAAAATGAATCAAAAAAATATATGTTTTACAGTTTTTATCCATTACATCTTTTGTTAATTGTGTTGTTAAAATTATATTTATACTAAACTCTGTTTAAAAATAGGAATAATTTTCTATAATAAGGCTGTTTGATAACTAATTTATAATTTATTCAACTAAATTATTTTTTATTATTTTCCAGCTTTTATTCCTTTCTTCCAGTCAATAACTTTTACTAAAATAAAGAATATTATTCCAGCCAGTGTATTTGAAAATAAATTTCCCCAGAATATTGAATAAAGTCCAAGATATTTTTGTGTCAGTAAAATAAAGATGTATCTTAATAGCCAGATTCTTAAAATTGACATAACTAACGGAACTTTTGTTCTTCCAAGTGCTATAAAAACTCCTTGTGCTATCATAAAGACACTGAATCCGATTACTGAGTATGTGTAAATATGGAGAGCCTTGTCAGCAATTTCTATTACTTTTTGAACCTTTGTAAAAGTTAATACGAGTGGTAATGAAATAGGCAGGATTAAGGCAATAGTCAAAATTGAAATAGTAACGCCAGTTATCCAGCCCACCTTAAACACATCCTTAGATTTTTTTACATTTCCAATTCCCATATTTATACTAATCATTGAGGAAACGGTGGTTCCTATTGAGGATGGTAAAATAAAGCAGATTGCATTGATATTGGAAGCAATTCCCTGAGCATTTAAGGCAACAGCTCCAAATTTTTCCATTTCCTTGTTTATAAGAAAAAATCCAAGATACAAGAAGGCGTAATTTAACATTGAAGGAAAACCGATTTTTAATAATCGTTTTATAATTGGCAATTTTATTGTGTAACTTCGTAAATTAAGTTTTATATCTCCACTTTTTAAAAATAAATCGTAAAACATCCAGATCGTAACAACTATGTAAGAAAAGAGTGATGCCATTACTGCACCCACAATTCCCATTTTTAAAACATATAAAAAAATTGAATTAAAAATAATTTTTAAAATTAACAAAAGAAAAATTCTAACAAATGTAACCTCAGGACGTCCAATTGCATTTTTTGAAGAATTGTAAATGGCAGCTAAAAATATAAAGGGCATTATGAGTGAATAAAGCGAAATATATGTATAAACATTGTTACGAATTTCAGAGGTTGTGCTATTTGAAATTAAAAAAGCTGTAAACATACATACAGGAATTAATAAAAGTCCAATAAAAAAACTGAATACAAAGATTTGTAACATCGTTTCCTTAACAGCCAACATACGCCCTTTTCCATACAGCCGCCCAAGCATAACCAGTGTAGCCACTCCCAGCCCTTGTGATAATGCAATCATAATATTCAGTACAGGCTGGCTGAACGTGACGGAGCTGGCAACTTCCACACTTGTGAGCCTATTTAAAAATAGACTGTCTGAGAGTGGGATAAGTGCTTGAATAATTCCGACAAGCAATGTTGGAATAGATAAAAAAAGTAAAGTATTAATAACTTTCCCATTTAAAATCATCTGACGGCGTTCTTCATTCGATTGAGCTTCAAATAACATTTTAATTTTCCTCCCTTTAAAATTTATTGCATTTTTTAATTATAGCACTTTTTTGTGAAATTTAAAACAATTTTATAACCTTTATTTTTTGATATGTAGTAAAAGTATATAGATTTGATAAAATAAAAAAAGTAGAAAAATGGTTAAGAAAATTGGGATATTAAATTTAGATGACTGAAGTAAATAATAAAAACGTAGGCTATTTAAAAAAATTGGTAAAATGTCGCAATTAATATTGCAATTTATGATAAATTCACTATTTAAATGAGGTCTAGTATTAAAAAGGAAATATTAGATAAAAAATAGGGTATAATATTACTGTATAAAATTAAAAATATAAATTTTGTTAATACTGAAAAAATATAGAAAGGGAAAGTTATGAAAAAGATAATTTTAATTTTGGTAAGTGTATTATTTTTAGTGAGTTGTAGTGGGGGTATTCCTTTCTCGGAGGAGGAAAAAAGAGCTTTAAAAAAGGCAAAAATGGAAATTGCTCAAATGAAGAAAAATCCGACAATGGCAGAAAAGGAAAGAATTTTGCAAAAGGGGCTGGAAGTTCAGGAAAAATATTTACGAATTGGGGTAGTGTATTTTAAAAGTGTGGAAAAGGATATTCCAATAGCAGATTATTATCTAGCAAGAAACTATAGTGCGAGAGGGGAAAAAGAAAAGGCACTCAAATGGGCAAGAAAAGGCTCGGACAGAGGAGTGAAGGAAGCAAGTGCATTTGCAGGACATATTTATGCTAATCAGAGAGATGAAATGAATGCAAGAAAATATTATATAAAGGCAATGGATCAGGGAGATTATAAGGAAGATACCTTGTTTAGAGTGTGGGTGTATGGAGAAAGGAAAGAAATTAATAGCGAAGTGGTGGAAGCGTTTAAAAGAAATTTAAATAAAAATATTGAGGTAAAAAATGCTTTGGCTTTTTATTATCAGAGGCACGATTACTTTGATGAAGCTGAAAAACTCTACAAGGAGCTTGTTAATGAAAAATATCCGAATGCAGAAAGACTTTTAGGGGAACTTTATATGTGGAAAAAAGATTATGACAAAGCTGAAGAATGGTTATTAAAAGAATCGGAAAAATTATTTTCACATTCAGAAGACAATGTGAAACGGATTGAAGAAAAAAGAGCAAGATTATTGCGTCTGTTAGCAGAAGTTTATGAAATGAAAGGAGATTACGGCAAGGCTGAAAATAACCTTTTAAAAGCAAAAGAACTTGCATACAAGGAACTTGCATTAAAAAGTTTAGCCAAATTGTACAAAAAGCAAGGGAAATATAGTCAAGCTTTGAAAATAAATGAAGAATTGGTAGAATTGAAAAAAACAAAAAAAAAAGAAAAATTAAATCATAAAATAAATAAAAAATGGAGAATTTTATGAGAATAGAAAAACTGGAATTTGTAAAAAATATTGATAAATTTGAAAATAATTCTGATGAATATGTGGAGATTAATTTAAATAGGAAGGTAACGGAACTTTCAAGCGTTTCGTATGAAAAAAAATTATACAGTTTTTATTTATTAATAGGAGAAGACGGGAGAATAAATTCGCTGGAAATTCTCAATATATTGAAAATGGCTAAATTTACACATAAAATAGAAGTTCCTGAAAATATAATAGAAGGCGATATTTATTTTAAGAGGGAAGAATACAATGAAGCTGGTATAAAAGTTAAAGAATTAGATTTTTTGGAGATTAATATTTCTAAAAATATTATCGGATGTTATTTTACTGATAACAGGCTTAATATTTATTTTGGAGTAAAAATTTTCGAAAATATAGTAATCTTAATTAATAGGAATAATTATGCAGAAGGAATTTTGATTTATGGAAAATTTGAAATTGAAGATGATAGATTTTACTGGAAAAAGTGAGAATGTGGTAAGTGAGCGGGATATGATTTTTTCTTTTAATAATGAAGAGATAAAAATATATTTGTCTTATGAAACAGGAGAACTGAAAAAAATAGAAATAGTTAGTGAAAATGAAAAAATTGAAAAAAAAATTGAACGGGAAGCGGTATTAAAATTTCAGGGGAATTCGGTTATTTTGGATTATGAATATGGATTGTATGAGTATGTAGAAATAGAAATTGAGGATAAGCTCGAAAAATATTGGGCTGATGGAAAAACAGTTTATTTAAAGGAAGGGAAGAAAATTTTTTTAGAAGTTGAAATTTGGGAAGGATATTTGCTATTTTTTGATGATGAATATAGGATGGCAGGATTTGGTATAAAAATCGGAAGGAATAAAAACTTTGAAAAGGCGGAATTATAAATGAATAAATGTATTTTACTGATGTTACTTTGTCTGTTAATAGGATGTAGAAATCAAGGAAATGATGTAGTAATAAAAGATGTTGATGATGTTTATTTTTATCTCGAAAATAAGCAAAATCCTGAAAAAGCTCAATTAATGGCAAGAATTGCCTATGAATTGAACAGAGAAAACTATAAAGAAGCAGAAAAGTATTTTTTAAAAGTGGCAAAATATGACAAAACTGCTTATGTTTCAATTGCAGATATGTATTATGAACATATTGATGAAAATGAAGGGAAAAAGAGGTATGAGATAGCTTTTGAAAAAGGAAATAAAAAGGCAGGTACAATTTTAGGTATGATTGCTGAGGATAATAATGATTATAAAAAGGCAGAAGAATGGTACAAAAAATCATTGGATAAAGAGAATGTATTAGGATATAAATCTTTTGCTACGTTTTTATATAAAACAAATAGAAAAAATGAGGCTGAGAAATATTTTATAGAAGCTGGAAATCGCAAAGATGCGGATTCGATGTTAGACTTAATAAAAATATATTATATGAAAAAAGATAATGAAAAATTGAAATACTGGCAAGATAAAATATTAAATACAAAAGAAATTTTTAGATTTGATGATGAAGCAAATGATTTACTGGAATACAGTTTATCAAAAGATAGAATGGATAAAGAGTTCTTTGAGTTGTATATAAAAGGAGAGGAAAGTATTTTAAAAAAAGATTATGATACAGCAGAAAAATATTTTTTACAAATGGAGAAGTTAAAAAAAGAAGGAATTTTGTATACAGCTGATTTTTATTATCGTTATAAGGATGAAAAAGAAAAAGGAATGGAAAAATATAAAAAAGCATATGAAAATGGTTTAAAGAAAGCTGCTGTTTTTATAGGAATTATTGAGCATAGAAATAGAAATATTGATGAAGCAAAAAAATGGTATCGGATAGCAGCGAATGCAGGATACACTGATTCACAAATATATTTAGCACAAATTTTGGAAGAAGAAGGTTATAAACTCGAATCTTTTGATTTGTATTTAAAAGCGGCTGAGCTAAAAGATTATAGAGCAATAAATTATTTATTAAAATATTACTACAGAGAGAAAAATTTAAAAGAAATAAAAAAATGGATAGATGTAGTTAAAAAATCAAATGGATTAAAAAATTATAGTGAAGCTGACAGTGGAAGAATAAAAGAATATGCAAAATTTTTAAAAGAAAAAGAGTAAAATGTTTAATTAATTGTGAAACAAAATTATGAATAGAGGTATTTTGATATGAAAATGAAAAATGGAGATTTTATGTTTGATGAATATGATGTAGTAAAAGCAAAAAGAAAATTGTCTGATAAAGTTTTAAAGAATTCGATTGGAACAGTTGTGATGATATTTCCTGAATTTTTAAATGATTATATGATGGGGTTTATGGAAGATGAGAAGACTTTGGATATTTTAGTTATTAAGGAGGAGGATATTGAAAAAATTAATATAAATTTGTAAACACAAATACTCTTGTTTTTTTATAAAAAATGTGGTATTCTTAAGACAAGGAAATCTAATTTTATAATGAATACAATTATGTAACTATAATTGTATAAAATGGAAAGGACGAAGAAAATGAAAAAATATGATGCAATAATAATTGGATTTGGAAAAGGTGGAAAAACTTTGGCAGGATTTTTAGCTGGGAAAGGTCAAAATGTGGCTTTGATTGAGAAATCGGACAAGATGTACGGAGGGACTTGTATAAATATTGGGTGTATTCCTACAAAAAAACTTGTTGACAGTACAAAAGTTCTTAAAAATAAAGGATTAAGCGGTATTGAGGAAAAGGAGAGATTTTATACAGAAAGTATAAATAATAAAAATACACTGATTGGTGCGTTACGTGGAAAAAATTATGAAATGTTGGCTACAAAGGAAAATATCGATATTTATGATGGATTCGGAAGTTTCGTTTCAAAAAATGTAGTTAATATTGAAAGTAATGGAGAAAATGTTCAGATTGAAGGAGAAAAAATATTTATAAATACAGGTTCGACTACAATAATTCCTGGTATAAAAGGACTTAAAGAAAGTAACCACGTTTATACAAGCACTTCAATTATGGAACTAAAGGAACTTCCTAAAAAATTGACTATTTTAGGAGCAGGGTACATTGGGTTGGAATTTGCTTCAATGTATGCTGATTTTGGGTCAGAAGTTACAGTTATTGATTTGGCACAAAGACTTATGTCTAGGGAAGATGAAGAAATTGCTGACAGGGCAAAGGCAATATTTGAGGCAAAAGGGGTTAAATTTTTACTAGAATCAAAAATTGAGGAAATCATTGATAAAAATGGAAAAGGATATGTGCAAATTTCACAAGGGGCAAGCAAGAGCGAAATTGAATCAGACGCAATTCTTGTGGCAATCGGAAGAAAACCTAATACAGAAGGGCTTAATCTAGAAGCGGCAGGAGTAAAAACTGACGAAAAAGGTGCTGTTGTAGTTGATGAAACATTGAAAACGACAGCTGATAACATTTGGGCAATGGGAGATGTGAAAGGCGGACTTCAATTTACATATATTTCTCTTGACGACTTTAGAATAATAAGAGATAATCTTTACAATGGAGGAAACAGAACAGTAAACGACAGAAATGTAATTCCATACAGCGTATTCATAAATCCGCCATTATCAAGAGTTGGAATGACTGAAAGTGAAGCAATTGCCAAAGGATATGAAGTAAAAACAGGAAGACTTGAAGCAATGGCAATTCCAAAAGCAAAAATAGAAGGTGTAACAGATGGACTGCTTAAAGCAGTTATAGATGCAAAAACAGACAAAATACTAGGATGTACTTTATTATGCAACACTTCCCACGAAATGATAAACATTGTTGCAGCAGCCATGAAAGCTGAACAAAAATATACATTCCTAAAAGATATGATATTTACTCACCCAACAATGAGCGAGGCTTTGAATGATTTGTTTGGGAGCGTGAAATAAAAATGGATAATTCATTTTCTAAAAAAGATAAGGAACTGTGTACGGAAAATTCAAGAAAAATTTATGAAAAAGCTAAAGAGTCAATACCGGGTGGAGTGAACAGTCCAGTTAGAGCGTTTCAGTCGGTGGATAAAGAATATCCAATTTTTATTAAAAGTGGAAATGGAAGTAAACTTTATGATGAAGACGGAAATGAGTATGTAGATATGATAGGTTCCTGGGGACCGATGATTTTGGGACATAATTATCCAAAAGTTTTGGAAGTTGTGAAGAAAGAACTTGAAAATGGAACTTCTTTTGGGCTTCCTACGAAAAAGGAAGTAGAACTGGCAGAACTTGTAAAGAGCTGTTTTCCATCAATTGAAAAATTAAGATTGACTACTTCAGGGACAGAAGCGGCTATGGCAAGTGTGAGAGTTGCTCGTGCATTTACTGGAAAAAATAAGATTATAAAATTTGAAGGATGTTATCACGGACATTCAGATTCATTACTGGTTAAGGCTGGATCAGGGCTTTTGACATTTGAGCATCAGGATAGTAACGGGATTACTGAGGGAGTTGTGAAAAATACGATAACATTGCCTTTTGGAGATTTTGATAAATTAAAGAAAACTTTGGAAAATGATAATGATATTGCATGTGTGATTATTGAGCCAATTCCGGCAAATATGGGGCTTATTGAAACAGAGAAGGAATACTTGGAAAAGGTACGTGAAATTACAAAAGAAAAAAATGTGGTGTTAATCTTTGATGAAGTAATTTCTGGATTTAGGGTTTCATTAGGTGGTGCTCAAAAAGTATTTGGAATTACACCTGATTTAACTGTTCTTGGAAAAATTATTGGTGGTGGTTATCCAGTTGGTGGATTTGGTGGAAAAAAAGAAATTATGAACTTAATTTCGCCAGTTGGTAATGTTTATCACGCTGGAACGCTTTCTGGAAATCCAATTTCAGTTGCTGCAGGAATAGAAACAATTTCGATTTTGAAGGAAAATCCTGAAATTTATGAAAATGTAAATAAAAAAACGGAGAATTTGGTAAATAAAATTAATGAATTAATAAAAAAATATGATATTCCAGCAAGTGTGAACTACTTCGGAAGCTTATTTACAATATTTTTCTCAAAGGAAAAAGTGAAAACTTTGGAAGATGCAATAAATACAAATGATAAATTTTACAGCATATATTTTGATACAATGCTTGAAAATGGAGTAATTGTGCCACCTTCAAAATATGAGGCACATTTTGTTTCTTATATTCATAATGATGAGGATGTGGAAAAGTTGTTGAAGGGTGTGGAAAAAACTTTTCAAAAAATTGCTGAAAAATTAAAATAAATTTGTAAATAGAGGAATATATATGGAAAGCATAAAGAGTAAAATTACAGGAGAAATTTTATTTGATACAATAAAAAAAATAATGGCTTTAGATAGAAATAAAATGAAAAAAAAGGAAAATGAACTGAATTCATTGCTAAAAACTCCAAATGGACTAGGAAAACTCGAAGAGTTGGCAATCAGGCTTGAGGGAATGAGCGAAAATTATAAACCTTGCAAAAAAATTGTGCTTGTAATGGCAGCCGATAACGGTGTGGAAAGAGAAAAAGTCAGCAAATCCAAAAGAGTAATAACACAGTATGTAGTAGAAGCAATGTTAAATGGCAAATCATCAATTAATGCTCTCTCAATGGCATATAATGCTGATGTGAAAGTGGTAGATCTAGGAATTGATGAGAGTTCGGACATTAAAAAAGAAATAGATTTATCGGGAATTATCAACAGAAAAATTATGAAATCAGGTACTAATAATATTGCTAAACAAGCCGCAATGGAGTATGAAGATGCTGTAAAGGCTATAGAAACTGGGATTGAAATGGTTGACGAGTTTGCAAGAGACGGATACAATTTATTTGCAACTGGAGAAATGGGGATTGGAAATACTACGACTAGTAGTGCTATTTTGAAGGTTCTGACAGATTTGTCACTAGATGAGATTGTCGGATATGGAAGCGGAATTGATGATAAAACTTTGGAGCATAAGAAGAATGTCGTTAAAAAAGCAGTTGAAGTAAATGGATTGTCAAAATTTTTTGAAGAAAATATAAATGGAACAGGAAAAAAAGAAAAATTTGAAAAAAATAAAATAATAGATGTACTGGCAAAAGTTGGGGGACTTGATATTGCTGGAATGGTGGGAACTTATCTAGGATGTGCAAAAAAACGTGTACCTGTTGTGATGGATGGTTTTATTTCAGCAATTTCTGCTCTTGTTGCTTATAAAATTTGTCCAAACTGCAGGGATTTTATGATTGCTTCCCACTTGAGCGAAGAGCCTGGAATGAAGTATATTATGAAAGAACTGGATTTAGAGCCAATGCTCTTTATGAATATGAAATTGGGGGAAGGTACTGGGGCTGTTATGATGTTCCCTGTGATTGAGGGAGTTTGTAATATTACTGAAGTTGTAAGAAAATATCCTGATGTATAATTTAAGAAATCTGTAAAGTTTTAACAATTTTTATTTCTCAATTTACAAGATAGTTTTTTCTATGACGATACTCAATAAAAACAAATATAAAAATAATAAAATTGCTTAAGAAAGATTATAATTTATAATTTATGTTTATTGCTAATTAAATATGGGATTTTAAAGATTTTTTAGTTGTGATATTTACATGTTTTTTAAATTTAAAAAATTAATTTCATAAAGAATTTTTTAAGATAATTTGTTGACAAAGTAATAAAAATTTGGTAAACTGTAATTGGTAATAAAATAATTATTAAAAAATAAGAAATGGAGGTAATTTTTGTGAAAAAATTAGTGTTATTATTGGGACTAGTTGTAAGTGCAACTGCTATGGCTGGTGTTGCTGAAGTTAGAATAGGTGGAGACTTGACAAATCGTGCAACATTTAAAGATACTGACAATTCAACATGGAGAATCAACAAAGATGCATTAAAGAGAGGATTTGAAATTACAGGTGAATATAGAACACCAGTATTTAATGAAAATCTTGAAATGGGTGGTGGAATTGCTTATAAATATAATAAATTAAGCAGTAAAAACTTACCAGGAGTTAGTGTAAAAGGACTTAGTTCAGTACCTGTGTATTTTACAACAAGATATAACTTTAAAAATGATTCTGAAGTTACTCCTTATGTAAAAGGTAATTTAGGAGTTGCATTTAATTCTGGAAAAATAGAAATTAAAGAAGGACCTTCTAGTGTTAAATTCAAATATAATTCAGGAATTTATTATGGAATTGGAGCTGGAATTCAATATAAAAATTTTGTAACTGATTTATCATATAATATAAATAGTTTGAAAACAAAATTAGATGTGGATCTTCCTGGATATAAAGCAAATAATAAATTTAATACTAATCACGGAGCACTTACTTTAGGAGTAGGTTATTCATTTGGATTATAATTAAATTAAGTACAAATATAATAGAGTTTAAATATTTTAACTGTCTTTCAAAATTGAAGGGCAGTTTTTTTGGTATCATAAATCATAGTATTAAATGCAACATTTTTTAGATTCCCTCAAATTTAATTTCACGCAAAAATTTTTCAAATGGTGTTGCATAGTTTAAAC
>NZ_KI271304.1:0-11900 GCF_000469385.1 Leptotrichia sp. oral taxon 879 str. F0557 | reverse complement strand
CATAGTTTAAACATTTTCTTGGTCTTGAGTTTATAGGCATTGAAATTCTTTCTCTCTGTCTGATGTAAAAGTTTTAAAAACTTCTCTTGGAATATTTGGTGTCAGTTGCTTTATTATATCTAGCATTGAATTTTTGTTTTTATCTGCTATTTTTATTGCTACATAAAATGAATCTCGTCTTTAACTTCACAAATATTGCAAAACAGGCTCTGGTCAACTATCAAGTCTAATTTCCAATCTGTTTTCTTGGCTTCTTCTGGTCTCTCGCTAATTGACTTTCTGATATTAAATTTTCGTTTTGTCTCTTTAGTTTTTACTTTCTTCCCCCAATTATTAAGGTAGATAATCAGAAAATTGCTGTATAGTTAGATATAGATAATCTTGAAGGACAATCTTTCTTTTAATTCCCTCCCAGCAATCTATTAAGACGATCATGTTTTACAGAATTTGTCTTCTATTAGGAATTTCAATTCAGGAGTAATTTTTAGATTTTTTTTAATCTCATGATAAATGGTAGCTCCGTTCTTATTAAGAATTTGAGTAATTTTAGAAATCCTGTAATATTCTTTTAACAGAACCTCTAGTTTATTTCTTTCGTTTATGGTAAAATATTTATGGCTCATGATATATTTCCTTTTGTCAATGTTTTTGTAGTTACTAATATTTTAACGCGAAATTATCATGAGTTTCTATATTTTTTTAGTTTGTTGCAATATTATTATACAATCTATGATACTAAATAAAAATAAAGGAGATATTGAGAAAATTAGATAATGAAAATAGATGAGATTTTAGAAAAAATTTTTAATATGAGAACGATTAATAAAAGAATAACTAATGAATCTTTAAATCAAAATAATGAAAAACTGAAAAAAATATATGAGTTGCTGGGAGAACCGTGTAAAAATAAGAAAATTATTCATATTGCAGGAACGAATGGGAAAGGTTCGACAGTTACATTTTTAGAGGGTATTTTTTTCTCAGCGGGATATTCTGTTGCAAAGTTTACTTCGCCACATATTTTACGGTTTAATGAGAGAATCTTAGTAGATAAAGAGATGATTTCTGATGAGGATGTTGTGAAGTATTATGAAGTTGTTATGGATATTTTGGAAAAAAACTCGTTGCAGATAAATTTTTTTGAGATAACGACTTTTATGGCTTTGCTTTATTTTGAGGAAAAAAATCCTGACTTTATATTTCTGGAAACTGGTCTTGGCGGAAGATATGACGCTACAAATGTTGTAAATTCGGCAATTGCGGCTATAACAAATGTGAGTTTTGATCACATCAGTCTTTTGGGAAATTCGCTTGAGAAAATTGCAGACAGAAAAGCTGGGATTATAAAAGATGGACAGCTGTGCATTTATGCTCAGAATTTGGCTGAATTGGAGAATGCGGTAAAAAAGAAAACTGATAATTCGGTAAATGTCTTGAAAAAGTATGAAAATTTGCAAGTCGAGCTGGATACACAAAATTATAAGACAATTATAAAGATTTTGAAAAGTGAAAATTTAGATGAATCTGAAAATATTGAAGATAAAAAAAATAAACATAATTTGGAAAAAATATTTAAATTGCCACTTTTTGGAAAATTTCAGGCAAATAATTTTTTGATTGCTTACGAAATTGCTAAAATTTATAGTATCAGCGATGAAGTTATTCAGAAAGGACTTGATGAAATTTCCCTGGCTGGGCGGTTTGAGATTTTTTCACAAAATCCAGTTACAATTCTGGATGTGGCTCATAATGATGATTCTGTGCGAGTTCTTGTAGAAAATTTGAATGAACTTTTTAAAAACGATGAAGTGATTTTTATTCTTTCGATACTTGGAACAAAGGATATTGCAAATATTTTTGAGAAAATTTTGGAAAAAAATTGCAAAATTTTTATAACTTCTCTAAAAGACGTTACTTACGGACTTTCTGCCAATGAAATAAAGAAAAATCTGGAAAATGCAAATATTTTGACAAATAATATTATTTTTGAAGACAATATTTTAGATGCCTATAATCAGGTAAAAGAAATGGTTTTGGAAAAGAATAGTCGGTATAAGGTGATAGTGGTTTGTGGCTCTTTTTATGAAATTGCGAAATTTAAGAAGTTATTTTTGAAATAGATAAAGTCAAGGAATGTAAGGAAAAATGGAATTAATGTTTTTTCTTATTTATAAGGAAAGTAAGGTTGCTTTTTTGTGTAATTTTTACTATAATAACGACTTCTATTCTTTTACTTTGTCTAAGTCTATGTAAAATTTTGATTTTTTTAATAATTGTGATACAATAAACGGAGAAATTTTTAATTAAATAAAAACAAAGAAATAATGAAAAAAGGTAGGTATAGAAATGAAGAAATTATTAGTTTTTGTGGTGATTCTAACTAATTTGATTTTTGGAATACAAGGATTTTCACAAATGAATTCTAAGGAATTTGAAAAAGTGATGGAGAAAGTGTCGGAAGAATATGATAAAGGGAATAGACAGAAGGCAATATCAATGTTAAAAGAAGATATACAAAAAAATCCAACTAATGTTGTATTAAAAGCTGTATTGGGAATGTTGTATGATGACATGGGCAAAAAGAATGAAAGTGAAAAAGAATTAAATGAAGCGATAGAGATGCAGAAAAAATATCCTTTTATAGCAGATGATGGGAAGAAATATGATATAAGGCTATTAACAGGGATAGTTTATATGGGAATGGAAGAATATGAAAAAGCATTAAAGTGGCTTAGCAAAATCGATAATAAAAATCTTGAAAGCGGGGATGAGGTAAATTTTATAATGGGCTCTTTAAATTATAAATTGAAAAATCCGGAAGAAGCAAAGAAATATTTTTTGAAATATTATAATAAAGATGCAGAAGGAGATTCAGAAAATATTTTGGGAATGATTTACCATGACGAAGGAAATCAGAAAGAAGCAATGAAATGGTATCTGAAGGCAATTGAGAAAAATAATTTAGATGCAAAAATAAATTTAGGAGTACTTTATGCTGAATTGGGAGATAATACAAAATCATTACAATTGCTTAGAAAGGCGTTGAGTGAGGCTAGAAAAATAAAAGATACAGAAAAGATAAAAGTTATACAGGAATCTATTAGAGAAATTGAAAGCAATAATTAAATTTATTATTATTTTTACGTTATATTTAAAACCAAATAAAAAATTATAAAAAGTATGAATAGATAAGAACAGAATAACTAGAATTCTTAAATAAGATTTAAAAAAATTTAAACAAGAAGTAGAGAGGAAGAAATATTATGAAGAAATATTTGATTTTATTATTAGTGATTGTAAACTTAGGTTTAGGGGTTCAGAGTTTTTCAGCAATGACAAAGGAGGAGAAAATAAAGCTGGAAAAACAAATACAGGAGGCATACGAGAAAAATGATGAAAAGAAGGCATTACTATTGGTTGCAAAATATGTGAAGGAATTTCCAAATAATGCTGATTATTTAAATAAGCTAGGAGTTTTATATGATAATAAAGATGATCATATAGAAGCTGAGAAATGGTATTTAAAGGCTATAGATAATGGAAGTTTTATTGCGATTTCAAACTTAGCAAATTTGTATATTGAAAAAAAAGAATATGAAAAATCAATAAAATATTACAAAGAATATCAGAAAGTAGCAGATAATACAGAAAATTATTTTTGGATTGCGGCGGCATATGCTGAGTTAGAGGATTATAAGAATGCAAAAGAATGGTATTTAAAATCGGTAAAATTTGAAAAAGATGGATCGCCAGAAAATAGGCTAGGACTAATTTTTGATAATGAAGGAAATCAAAAAGAGGCAATAAAATGGTATAATGCATCTATTCAAAAGGGTAATTTATGGGCATATGATAATTTAGCAGTCTTGTATTTAAACTTAGGAGATTATGACGCTGCTGAAAAATTAGTACGAAAAGGATTAGGACTGGTTAAAAGTCCAGATGATAAGGATATAAAAAAAGAATTTGAGGAAACACTTGAAATGATTAAGAAAGCAAGATAAATTTTAAATTCATTTAACATTAACAGAATATATAAGCCATATATATAATATATATTTTACAAAATGATTGATTTTTGATATAATAATTTCATACAGATAAATGAATCAAAAAATTGAAAAACTGGAGGAAATTATGTCATTATTAATTTTAGTCTTATCATTATTACTGATTATTGAAATTTTAGGAATTAAAGTTGTACAAAATAGAAAATACGTTGCCTTAAAAGTTTCTAACAATGATTTTGTTGTATCGGTAAATGATAGAGAAGTAATGGCTAATTTTACTGGGAAATAATTGATAGAATTATATGGAATAATAAAAAAACTGTTATTGTTTTTGTAACTTTGAGGCGATTTATATACAAATCGTCTTTTATTTTTTTTAAAAACTAGTAAAAATAAAGTATTCAATGCAATTTATAAAGAAAAATAAGTAAAAATTTTATAAAATATGTGATAAAATATAATCAAATAACTTTAAATGATTATTTTTAAAGTTTGCTGATATTTTATAGATAAAAATATATAGGGAAATCTTAAAAATTGAGATTAACTATGTATGAAAAAAAAACAAATTTTAGGAGAGTGAAATCAATGACAATGAAAGGAAAAGGAAGAAGTAACAACTTGACAAGAGGGGAGGCTAGAGCTCCACACAGATCGCTTTTGAAAGGGCTAGGATTTACAAGTGAGGAAATGGATCGTCCAATTATTGGGATAGCTAACTCATTTAATGAAATTATACCGGGGCATGTTCATTTGAAAAACTTGGTTCAGGCTGTGAAGGATGGTATAAGAATGGCTGGAGGAGTTCCTATGGAATTTAATACAATTGGAATTTGTGATGGACTTGCAATGAATCATATTGGGATGAAATTTTCACTGGTAACAAGAAACATAATCGCAGATTCGATTGAAGCAGTTGCAATGGCTACTCCGTTTGATGCGATTGTATTTATGCCAAACTGTGATAAGGTAGTGCCTGGAATGTTGATTGCAGCTGCAAGACTAAATATACCGTCAATATTTGTAAGTGGAGGGGCGATGCTTGCAGGAGTGTATAAAGGTAAGAAGATAGGACTTAGCAATGTGTTTGAAGCAGTTGGACAATATGAAGCTGGATTAATAACTAAAAGAGAACTTAATTCTGTTGAAGAAATGGCATGTCCGACTTGCGGATCTTGTGCAGGAATGTATACAGCAAATACAATGAACTGTTTAACAGAAGCACTTGGACTAGGGCTTCCAGGAAACGGAACTGTACCAGCAGTATTTTCAGAAAGAATACGGCTTGCTAAAAAAGCTGGGATGCAAATTATGGAAGTATTGAAAGCAGATGTTCGTCCAAAAGATATTTTGACAAGAGAAGCATTTGAAAATGCGGTTGCAATGGATATGGCTCTTGGTGGATCATCAAATACAGCTCTACACTTGCCAGCGATAGCACATGAAGCAGGAATAAAATTGACATTGGAGGATTTTAATGAAATTGCAAAAATAACTCCGCAATTGTGTAAATTATCGCCATCTGGAGAACATTTTATAGAAGACTTGTATAGAGCAGGTGGAGTAACAGGAGTCATGAAAAGAATGCTTGAAAATGGAAGATTGCATGAAAATACAAAAACTGTAGCATTGCGTACTCAAGGAGAACTTGCAAAAGAAGCATTTATAAATGATGATGATGTAATCAAGCCTTGGGATAAACCAGCCTACAAAACTGGTGGAATTGCAGTATTAAAAGGAAATTTGGCACCAGACGGCTGTGTTGTTAAAGAAGGAGCAGTAGATCCAGAAATGTTACAGCATACAGGGCCAGCAAAAGTATTTAATAGTGAGGAAGAAGCTGTAGAAGCAATTGTTGGTGGAAAAATCGTAGCAGGAGATGTTGTAATTATTAGATATGAAGGACCAAAAGGTGGACCTGGAATGAGAGAAATGTTATCACCAACTGCGATGATTGCTGGAATGGGACTTGATAAAGATGTTGCATTGATTACAGATGGAAGATTTTCAGGAGCGACAAGAGGAGCTTCAATTGGACATGTTTCGCCAGAGGCCGCTTCGGGTGGAAATATTGCTATAGTTCAAGATGGAGATATTATTGAAATTGATATTCCAAGCAGAACAATAAATATAAAAATTTCGGATGAAGAAATTGAAGCAAGAAAAGCTAAATTGGAACCATTCAAAATTGAAGTAAAAGGGTATTTGAGAAAATATGCAATGCACGTGTCTTCTGCGGATAGAGGGGCTATTGAAATATTGGATTAATGTGTTTTAACAAAGGAGAAGATTGAAATGGGAAATGGTGGAGAAAGTAAAGTTTTAAATATTGAGCTGACACAAGAGAAGATAAAATCAATAGTGAATGTTACTTATTCACAGCCAGTCAGCTATTTTAGAAAAAATATAAAATTGGAAATGGATATTTTGAAACCAAATAGAGAAGGAAAGTTTCCAACAGTGCTGTTTGTAACAGGTGGCTCATTTGCACATAGCTACAAGGAAAATTATCTACAGCAAAGAATTGAAATTGCAAAGGCTGGTTATGTGGTTGCAAGCATGGAATATAGAACTATTCCTGATGGAGTATTTCCGCAAAGTGTGGAAGATGTAAAATCAGCAATCAGATTTTTGAAGGCTAATGCTGATGAATATGGGATAGATAAGGAAAGAATAGCTATAATGGGAGATTCTGCTGGTGGATATCTTGTAGCAATGGCTGGAGCGACAAATGGAACAAGAGATTTTGACAAAGGTGAAAATTTATCTGAAAATAGCGATATAAAGGCAGTTATTGATATTTATGGAGTAACAGACTTTGGAGAAGTGGATTTTGAAATTCCAGATGATATTGATGAAGGTTACAGGGCAATATTATTATCAGTGAAATTTTGGCTAAATGATGTAAGAAATGATATAAAAGTAACAAACCCAATATCATATATTTCCGACAAAACCCCACCATTTCTATTGATGCACGGAGATGCAGACACTTTAGTCCCTCCAATCCATACAGAAAAACTTCACAAGGCATTAATTGAAAAAGGGATAGAATCAACAAGATATGTAGTAACTGGGGCAGGACATTCTGATGAATATTGGTTTCAGCCAGAAATTGTAAATATAATAATAGAGTTTTTAAATGAAAAGATAAAAAATATCTAATATTTAAATAAAAAATAGATAATGTAGCCGCAATTTTAAATTTTGTAAAAAGAATTATAGTTAATGGGTATTTTTTTCTGTAATTTTTGTTTCTAAAAATTCACGGAATTTTTAACTTAACGATACTACTTGTAATAGTAAAAATAATAAGCAAAATTTCGTTAAAGGAAAAAGAACTGTTTGAGCTTTTGGAATATATTTTGAATGAAATGCAGTTGCTTTTATTAAAATAATTGAAATTCAAAAGCGAGTTTTCTTTTTTCTTTATAAGAAAGTTTTGCGTAAAGCGGGGATGTAAGGGCATGGCGATTGATGCCCTTACGTTAAAAATATAAATAAAAAAATATTATATAAAAATAGATATTTAAAATAAAATTTTTTGAAGAAGGTGAAGAGATTGCATAAACTTTATGATTTTATAGAAGCAAGAGAGAGATTAAGCACTGTGATTACTAAAACTAAATTGATTCACAGTTCAGTGTTCTCGAAAGAAACTGGAAATGATGTTTATATTAAGCCTGAAAATTTACAAAGAACAGGTTCGTTTAAAATTAGGGGAGCATATAACAAGATTGCAAAATTGACAGAAGAAGAGAAGAGAAAGGGAGTTATTGCTTCATCAGCAGGGAATCATGCTCAGGGTGTGGCTCTTGCAGCTCAAAAACTAGGAATTAAGGCAGTTATTGTAATGCCTAAATACACACCGCTTATAAAGGTGGAAGCAACTCGTCAATATGGTGCTGAAGTTATTTTGGCAGGAGAAGAATACGATGATGCCTATAATTATGCAAGAGAATTGCAGGAGAAGGAAGGGTATGTGTTTATTCATCCGTTTAATGATGATGATGTTGTGGAAGGACAGGGAACGATTGCACTTGAAGTGTTAGAAGAATTACCTGATGCTGATATAATTCTTGTGCCACTTGGAGGTGGAGGACTAATTTCAGGAATTGCACTTGCGGCAAAACTGAAAAATCCTATGATAAAAATAATCGGTGTGGAGCCAGAAGGAGCAGCTTCGGCAATTGCAGCTCTAAAAAATGGAGATGTTGTGGAACTGCCTGAAACTAATACAATTGCTGATGGAACAGCAGTTAGGAAAATTGGGGAATTGAATTTTGATTATATAAAAAATTATGTGGACGATATAATTACAATTTCAGATTATGAACTTATGGAGTCATTTCTTCTATTAGTTGAAAAACATAAAATTGTTGCAGAAAATGCAGGAGTTCTTTCGGTTGCGGCACTTAGAAAAATTAATGAAAAAGGAAAGAAGATTGTATCAATTTTAAGTGGAGGAAATATTGATGTGCTGACTATTTCTTCTATGATAAATAAAGGGCTTATTGTAAGAGGGAGAATATTTAGATTTTCGGTTGACTTGCCTGATAAACCAGGACAGCTGGTTACTGTATCGCAAATCTTATCTGAACAAAATGCAAATGTTATAAGGCTTGATCATAATCAGTTTAAAAATCTTAATAGATTTCACGATGTGGAACTTCAGGTAACGGTGGAAACAAATGGTGAGGAGCATATTCAAAAAATAATAGAAGAATTTAACAAAAAAGGATATGTAGTTAAAAGATTGAATTCTCAGGAGATAGAATAGAAAAGTTAAATAGTATGCAATTAAAAATTTATTAAACATTTACTGTTTATACTAAATCCCATTTAAATAACGAAATTATTACAAACTTTTTTAATAAAGGATATAAGCCTAATATTTTCAAATAATTAAAATATAATTTTCATTTTTTAAATAAAGTCTAGTATAAATAATCTGTCGGAGCATTTTTCTGTGCTGGCAAAACTGTTTGAGTGTAGCGAGTTTTTTGTCAGTGCAGAGAGTGTCGTAGACTAGCCAATAGGTTATTGCGTAGCAATTCTTGCCATAATTTTGATTATTAGGATAAACCTTTACTGCAAGATAAGGTTTTGTGAATGAGCAATCCTACGAAAATAAAAATGAAAAAATATTTATTAATCAAGATATCTAAAAAATCATTCCTATTTTTAAATGGGATTTAGTATTAAATGGGAAATACTATTAGAAATATTATAAATCAAGAAATTAAATTATCGAAAAATTAATAAAAAAATCAAAAAGAAAAGGTGGTTGAAAAAT
This sequence comes from Leptotrichia sp. oral taxon 879 str. F0557, assembly GCF_000469385.1. GTDB lineage: Bacteria > Fusobacteriota > Fusobacteriia > Fusobacteriales > Leptotrichiaceae > Leptotrichia > Leptotrichia mesophila. Next base: position 2,594 of record NZ_KI271304.1, on the reverse strand, counting down.
GAGTAACGAAATGATAAATGGTGCAAGAATGCTATTGGAATGCCTTCATAGAGTGGGCGTAACTGATATGTTTGGGTATCCTGGTGGAGCGGTAATACCAATTTATGATGAAATTTACAGCTTTGGTAAAATTAAACATTATTTTGCAAGACATGAGCAAGGGGCGGTGCATGCGGCAGATGGTTATGCGAGAGTTTCTGGAAAAGTGGGAGTTTGCCTTGCTACCTCGGGACCTGGAGCAACAAATTTGGTTACAGGGATTATGACTGCACATATGGATTCTGTACCATTACTGGCAATAACAGGACAGGTAAGAAGCAACTTGCTTGGTAGAGATGCTTTTCAGGAAACTGATATTGTAGGAATTACCGTTCCAATAACAAAAGGGAATTATTTGGTGCAAAATATTAAAGATATTCCAAGAATTATAAAAGAAGCTTATTTTATAGCTTCAACAGGAAGACCAGGACCTGTACTGGTAGATATTCCAAACGACATTCAACAGCAGGAAATATCTTATGATGAATTTAATAAGCTATTTGACAAGGAAGTACAGCTGGAAGGATACGAGCCGACTTATGTTGGGCATCCTGTACAGATAAAAAGAGCTTTATCATTGATAAAGAAAGCTAAAAAACCGTTAATTATAGCGGGAGCGGGTGTCATGAAATCTGGAGCTTCGAAGGAACTTTTAGAGCTGGCAAATAAAATGGATATGCCAGTAACTACAACTCTTTTAGGACTTGGAGCATTTCCTGAAAATCATGACTTGTCACTTGGAATGCTTGGAATGCATGGGACTGTTCCAGCAAATTATGCCACAGACGAGGCAGATTTAGTAATTGCGGCTGGGATAAGATTTGATGATAGAATCGCAGGAAATCCAAGTAAATTTTGTGAACATGCGAAAATAATACATATAGATATTGACCCTGCTGAAATCGATAAAAATAAAAAGGCTGATGTTCCAATAGTTGGAGATTTGAAAAATGTGCTTTCTGAAATCAATAAGGAATTGGAGCCACAGGATCACAAAGAATGGACAGATAAAGTAAAGGAATGGAAAAAGGAATATCCATTGGCACATAGAGATGTTGGTAAGGATAAATTGCTTCCACAGGAAGTGTTAAAGGCGATTAATGATATTCTGGATGGGGATACAATTGTTGTAACAGATGTTGGACAACATCAAATGTGGAGTGCACAGTATATGACTTACAAACATGCTAATAGCATCGTAACTTCAGGTGGAGCTGGAACAATGGGATTTGGAGTGCCAGCAGCAATTGGAGCTCAAGTTGGGGCGAGAGATAAGAAAGTTGTGTTAATTGTTGGAGATGGCGGTTTTCAAATGACACTTGAAGAAATTATGATGATTAGACAGTATAACTTGCCAGTAAAAATAGTAATTATAAATAATTCATTCTTGGGAATGGTTAGACAATGGCAGGAGTTATTTAAAGATAGAAGATATTCTTTTGTTGATTTGGAATGTAATCCTGATTTTGTGAAAATTGCTGATGCTTATGGTATAAAATCGGAAAGACTGAAGACAAAGGCAGATTTGGAGAATAAATTAAAAGATCTGATTTTATCAGATGAAGGTGTGATATTGGATTGTATCGTTGAAAAGGAAGAAAATGTGTTTCCAATGATACCAGCAGGAAAAACTGTAAGTCAAATGATAGGTAAGAAAGGGGTACTGGAAAATGATTAAGGAGCATGAAATATTAATAATTACAAAAAATACAAGTGGAATTGTATCAAGAATAATGTCTATGTTTAATAGAAGAGGATATTCGGTAAACAAGATGACTGCTGGAGTTACAAACAAGCCAGGTTATGCGAGATTGACACTTACAGTTGATGGTGACGACAAGGCATTAAATCAGATTCAAAAACAAGTTTATAAAATCGTTGATGTTGTGAAAGTAAAGATTTTTCCATCAGAAGGAGTTATAAGGCGTGAACTTATGCTTATAAAAGTAAAATCTGATGCTCAGACAAGAGCTCAAATCGTTCAAATTGCAGACATTTATCGTGGAAAAGTCCTAGATGTGGCACCAAACTCGCTTGTAATAGAACTTACAGGAAATGTGAAAAAATTGCGTGGATTTGTGGAAATGATGAAAAGTTATGGAATACTTGAAATCGCCAAAACAGGGGTTGTAGCAATGAGTAGAGGCGAAAAAATGTAATATTTAAAAAAAAGTATAGAAGGGAAGTAATAAAATGAAAATAAGTCAGCATTGGGAAAAGGAAAAATATGAGAAAAATGCACGCTTTGTATCAACTTATGGAGAAGACCTGATTGAATGGTTAAATCCTCAAAAAGATGAGTATATCTTGGATTTAGGTTGTGGAGATGGAGTATTGACTAAGAAAATCACTGAATATGGGTGCAAAGTTTTAGGACTTGATGGAAGTCAGAAATTTGTTGAAGCGGCAAGAAAAATTGGGATTGAAGCCATACAGGGAGATGCACAGAATATGAAATTTGAAAATGAGTTTGATGCGATTTTTTCCAATGCGGCGCTTCATTGGATGATAAATCCAGAGAAAGTGATGGAAGGAGTAGCTCGAGCCTTGAAAAA
>NZ_KI271303.1 GCF_000469385.1 Leptotrichia sp. oral taxon 879 str. F0557 | reverse complement strand
TTTAACACGAAATTATCATGAGTTTTTACATTTTCTAATTTTGTCGCAATATATTATACAATCTATGATACTTTAAAAAATGAGCTAATTAACCTGCACAACTATCACACAGAGAAGGATCTTTACAAAGCTATAGAAGAATTTACATATACTCAATATAATCATGTGAGACCACATTCTTACAATAATTATAGAACGCCCTTTGAGGCACGTTATGGGGCTTAATTGCCCTATAGCAGCAAATTAGGTTATATTGTTACAAAAATGTTTGACCACAACAGTTCATCCATTGATAAAATAACCTTTCTGATAAGTCAGTTCCTCCTGTCTGGTAGAATGTATAAAGTATTATTCTACCATAAATGGGACTTTTTTATTTGTGGTATACTAGGACTTTATCATATATGGCTTATACAACCCACCCCAATAGTTAACAAAGAACCATTTTAGATATATAGTCTACAAAATAGAAGTAAACCGTAAGGGTAATATAAATGAGTAAAATCCTCTATTCAATACCCCATTTCTTCTCCAATTTTTCAGTTATAACAATCCACTGTGGTTTTTCAGAATTTTGCATCGATACTGAGATTCGTAATATCTCTCTTCTTAAGTCTTTGAGGAAGCAACGATCATATTCATAATACTGTTTCCATATTCTCAGTGCTTTTTTTGAGATTTCCCCTGTTTCATAGTAAGTGTACAATTTTATCCAAAAACCAATATACACGCTTAACGCTTGGTGTTCTGTGAGATAATCTATTTTCACTTCATCCAAGTGATGATCTATCTCAATTCTATCTTTAGCGACTTCATGGTTAAGTATATCATTCGATGAACCATTCAGATAACCTACCCAACCCAGAACGACTTCTTTTCGATATGCTTCCCTCTTTTCATCTGGAAGATTAAACCATTTCACATCTATCTCCCAAACAATGCTCCGTACATTTTTAAAGAAGTCCGATGAAAAAAACTGCTCAATCAATTGAATATTTTGTTTTGCTTGATCTGATTTTTTCCCCCATATAGTCACCCATATTGTAATTAAAATGGCGACTGCTGATAGAACTAATGAACCCAAATTATAATCCATCTATTTGTTCCTCCTTATCTTTTACAACTATTCGTTGTAGCAAAAATGACATTTTTGATTTCTATTATACACTCCCCCAATTTATAGCTCTGCACCCTCTGCCTCTGAAATGCCTCCCTAAAATAGATTTGCACCCCCTTGATTCTTAAGCAACAAGGCAATAACTAAATTATATCATAGTCTTCACTTTGTTTTCAAGAATTCTTATATTAAAAATATCCTCCCTAGGGTGAAAAGTTTATTTCCACTATCCATATACTAAAGTTGCATTTAGTCTTACACATATTTCCATTTTTACAATAGTTGCATTTAGTAGTACACTTTATGTAAGACAGCTACCGGAAAGGTAGGTATTAATATATAGTAAAACTTATACAAAACCGACCTAAAAATATGGTAT
>NZ_KI271302.1 GCF_000469385.1 Leptotrichia sp. oral taxon 879 str. F0557 | reverse complement strand
AAGGGAGTATCCGGGCTAAAACTTGGATCGAGGGTTCAAATCCCTCCTTCTCCGCCATTTTTTTTTAATAATTAAATTAATAATCAAAAAAATGCATCTGTAGCTCAATTGGATAGAGCGTCTGACTACGGATCAGAAGGTTATGGGTTCAACTCCTGTCAGGTGCGCCATTAAATAAATTAAATAATGCAAATAATGATATTATTCTCAAAATTAATTTTTTGAGATTTTTTTTTGAAAAAATAAATAGAATGTGGTTGAAAGCCTAGCTTTTTATTTAATAATTTTCGAGTTTAAAAACCTGAAATTTAAATATAGCAATCTTTATAATTTAATGTCGTGATTTAAAAAAATGCTTAGATGAGCTGAGATTATAAATGAGATGGCGACTAGTATAAAAGAAGAAAAAATATAAGAATTATAGAAAGAATATTTGTTAATCAAAAAATTTAAAATAAATTATCAAATAAATTAACTTATTTGATAACAAAATTAAATTTCAAAATAAGAAAATTGTAGTTTGAGGAGGGCAAAATATTATGAAAATTACTTATAAAGGGATTGGATCTGATTTAAAAAATATATTATTTAAAGAGTTTGAAAAGAATGAAAATACGCTTTTTGTATTTGAAAATTCGGCTTCGTTTTTTGAAATAAAAAGGGAATTTTTGCAGAATGAGGAAATGCAGCAGAAATTGGGAATTTTTCAGAATTTTAAGATGATGAATAGTTATGATTTTTATGAGAATGTTTTTGTTACTGATAAAATTGTGGTAAAAGAAGAGAAACAGGTTGTGCTGTTTTACAATGCTTTAACTAAAAAACTGAAAAAGGATATAAAGGTTAATAATTATTATGATATTATTGATGTTGCCTATAATTACTACAATTTATTTGTAGAATTGCAGGAATATAAAATTGATTTGGAAAAAATTGAGCTGGAGAAATGGCAAATTGAAACTTTTGGAACTTTGGTTGAGATTAATAATGAGATGAAAAAAGTTGTGCAGCAGAAAGGGCTTATTTTACCATATATGCTTAGAAATGTGGAAAATATTTCGGACAATTTTTTGAAAAAGTTTTCTAAAATTTGTTTTGTGAATAAAGTTAAAATTACTCCATTTGAAAAGGAGTTAATTGGAGAAATTGAAAATAGAGGAATTAATGTAGAAAATATTTTGCAGCTTTCAAAAAATGATTTTAATGAAGAAAAATTGAAAATAAAGGATAGTTTTTCATTGCCATCGAAAGAGATATTTGATAAGAAAGATATAAATGTGGAAATTCATGAATTTAGCAGTAAATTTGGAGAATTACTGGGATTAGTGAGAAAATTAGAAGAAGTTGAGAAAGAGAATAAAAGAGAGAACAAGAAAAATGGAAATTCAATTAGAAATTATAGAATTTTTGAGGCACAGGAAAATTCTCAAGTGGCGAAAAGCGATTATCATCTTTTGAAACAGAAAAAGATTTCTTCAAATTTAGAAATAACAATGAAAGACACGAAAATATATAAAATATTAAATTTAATTTACAATTTGCTAGATAACATGAAAGAAATTGATAGAAAAGATAAGGGGAAATTATTTATATTTAAAACAAAAGATTTTTATGATGCATATAAATCTAATGACTTATTGAATATTTTTGATTTAGAAGAAAGCTATCATATTTTTCAGGATTTAGTTTCTAAAGATTACAAGTATATTTCAAAAGAGGAATTGGAAAAAATAAATAAGGAAAATTTGCAAAAATTAGAAAAAGAAATCCAAAATGAAGAATTTAAGGATATATATAAACGAAGAATGTTGTCTATTGATAAAATTATAAAATTTGTTGAGGAATTGGAAAAAATATATGAGTATACGACATTAAAGGAATATAGCGATTATTTAGAAAATATTTATCTGAATAATGAAAAAAAAGTGAAAGAAGATAAAAATGTGAAAGATAAGTATTTTGAAGCTTTGTCAGAAATGATTGTATTGGAAGATTTTAGTTTTGATAATTTGTGGGATAAATTTTTTGATGAAAATATTTCGGCTAATTTGTTGAAATTATTTTTGAAATATTTGGATAAAAAATCGATTGGGTTGAATTTAGAGGAGAGTACGGAAGATGATTCGGAAAATAGTTTTTCAATAAATTCATTTGAAAATATTTCTGAAAATACAAAAGAGAATATAATTATTTTGAATTTGCAGGATTCATTTCCCAAAGTAAAGATTCACAACTTTTTATTTTCAAAAATTCAACGTGCAAAAATGGGACTTCCAACAAGTGATGATAAAAAACTAATTGAGATGTTTAAAATTTATCAAAATATATTAAGTGCTAAAAATGTATATTTGGCTTATGTCAAGGATTTGGAGAATAATATTGATTCAGCAAGTGTTATTGAGGAATTGAAGTTAAAGTATGGAATTGGGGTTGTAAAAGATGAAATAAGTGAAGCAGAAGAACTTTATTTTGTGAAAAAATATTTTCTAAAAAATAAAAAGGAAAAATGGGAGAAAAAGGAAATTGGAGAGTTTATTCCATCAAAATTAGAAAAAAATCTTGAGAAGATAAATAATGAAAAATTGAGATTGGGATATTATTCGTTTAAGGATATGAAAGATTGCGAGTATGGATATTATTTGAAAAAATCAATTGGAGAACAGGAAGTTGAAGAGATTGAAGATGAAATAAATGTTAAGATATTTGGAATAATAATACATGCTTTTTATGAAAATGTTGTTATGAGAAATAAGACAGAGCTTGAAAATAAAACTTTTAAAATTGATAGGGAGCAGTTGTCAGAAATTTTGGAAAAAGTAATAAATTCATTTGATTATAAAGTTCCTAAAGAATATTTGGAGTTTTATAAAAAAGTTTCATTTGAGGAAATTTTAAATTCAGCTGAAAAATATTTTAACGAACTGATTAAGGAACTGGAAACAGAAAAAGATATTGAAATTTATTTTGAGGAGAGAATAAAATTATCTTCAGAGAAAGAGCTGTTTGAGAATGTATATATTAATGGTGTTACAGATTTACATATAAAAACAAGAGACAAGGATTATTTATTTGACTATAAGACAGGAAAATTAAAAGATAAAAAAACAGGGTATAAAAATGACAAAGTTTATGGAGCGATGGAACAGCTGGATTATTATTCAATGATGCTTGAAAATGATTATGAGAAAAAAGTTGAGAAAATCGTTATTGATACTTGGGAAGGTAAGTTAGTGCCAGATGAGAGAACAGATGATAAGATATTAACAAAAGAAGATGTTGGTGAAATAATTAGAAAATATCAAAATGAAGAATTTTATGATTTAGGTAATATTAAAAATCAAAGAAATTATCTCTACAGAGAATATGCGAATATTTGCAGAGGAGAGGATGAATTAAGTGATGAAGAATAATGTGATTTTAAAGGCTAGTGCGGGGACAGGGAAAACTTACAGATTGTCATTAGAATTTATAGCTAATTTGATACGGGGTGTCAATTATAAAAATATTATTGTGATGACTTTTACAAAAAAGGCTACGGCTGAAATTAAAGAGAGAATTTACGATTTTTTATATCAAATTGCTTTTGATAAAGCAAATGGAGCAGAATTAGAAAAAAATTTAAAAGAAATTTATAAATTTGATAACTTGAATAAAAAGGAATTACAGAACATCTATTTTGAAATGATAAAAAATAAAGAAGAAATTCGAATTTCCACAATTGATGGTTTTACTAACCAAATCTTTAAAAATACGATAGCACCCTATTTTAATATTTATAATTATGAGATTTTAGAGAAGGAAACTGACGAATTTTATTCGAAAATTCTGATTAAGATTATTGAAAATAAAGATAATTTTGAAAATTTTAAATTTATTTTTGATGAGAAAAAAGAGAAAAAAAATATAGGAGTCTATATAAAAATTATTGAAGAAATACTGACAATGCATCCAAAATTTATTTTGGCAGGGGACTTGAATAAAATAGAAGAAAATACAGAAAAAGTATCGTATAATTTTTTAAATAGTTTAGATGATATTGTAGAAACATTGGAAGAAGCATCTAATAAAAAAGAAAGTAAAAACATTTATAAAAAAGAATATGAAACTTTTTTTCTTGAATATACAAAAATTTTAAAAAATCAAGAGTTTAATGAAAATGAAAAATTAAAAGAAAAATTAGAATTGGTTCAACAAAATAAAGAACTATTAATAATGATTAAAGAGAACGAGACATATTGGAAAAAGACGGTTGTAAACGATACTAAAAAAGTAGATATGTCAGCAGAGAGAGAAAGTGTTGAAAAAAGTAAAGAGCAACTTAAAGAAAGATTATCTAAATACATCTATTTGACAGAAGTACTGCCATTAGACAAAAAATTAAAAAATATCGCTCAAACGATATTTAATATCGCTCAAAAAATCAAAATTTCTTCAAAAAGATTTACTTACAATGATATTTTGGTATACACTTATGAATTTATTTTCAATAAAGAACTAAAATTTGTGGAAAATGACAAAGTTACAGAAGAATTTCTTGAATTAATTGGTGGAAAAATAGATACGATTATGATTGATGAGTTCCAAGATACGAGTATTTTGCAATGGAAAATTTTAAAGTTAATGTTAAATACTTCTGAAAATATTATTTGTGTTGGTGATGAGAAGCAAAGCATTTATAATTGGCGTGGTGGAGAAAAGGAATTGTTTGAAAAATTAGAAACAATGCTTGAAGGAAATGTACAAAATTTGGATAAATCGTATAGAAGCTATAAAGAGATTATTGAAAATATCAATAAAATATTTAATGATTATGATGCCAAGTGGAATTATACAGATTCTGGCTATAGGGAAGATGAAGAGTATCAAAGAGGATATTTTGGATATTTTATTCAAAATACGAAGGAAGAAAAAGAGAGAATTTATACAAAAGTTATTGATATGATAAAAGAAGGTCAAATTAGAAATTTAGGGAAAAGTGCGATTATATGTCGTAAAAATGCTCATTTAAAAGAAATTGCATCAGTTCTGAATGAAGAAAAGATTCCATATACTCTTGAAAGTAAGGCAACGATTTTGGAGTATAAACCGATAATCCCGATGTATCAGTTAATTAAATTTTTTGCATTTGATAATTTTAAGTATTTGTTGGAATTTGTGAGAAGTGACTTAATTGGTGGATTAAATAGCCATGTAAAATATCTGTTAGAAAATAAAAATGAGATTATGAGGTATATTGCCGGAAATTCTAAAATAAAAAGCTTTGAAGAGTTTATTAATATTCAAAAAGATGATGAGATAAAAGAAAAACTTTTAGAATATAAAAAAATTAATACTTTAGAAAGAAATGGACTGATTTTTGATGAAATTATCAATAAAATTAAGGATTTGAAAGTCTTGTCAATAAACTTAAATGATAAATATCAAAAAGAAAATTTTTCAAGAAAACTTGTTGAGAAATTTGAAATAACAAAATTTTATTCAACAAACAGTGATTTGAAAAACATTTTTATATTTTTTAACATTTTGAAAAAATACAGTAATTTATATGAATTTATAACATTTGTCGAAGAAGAAAAGGAAAATCTGAAACAGGTTAGCAGCAAGGATATAAATGCGATAAATTTGCTGACAATTCATGCTTCAAAAGGATTAGAATTTGATACGGTCTTTTATTATAAAAGAGAAACAAATAAGGGGCGTACAGATAAAGATAATTTTAAAAGCTATTTAGATTTTGATGAAAAATTTAATATTGTAAAAAAATTTATTGTGCTGTTTACAGATTATAATAAAAAAATGTTTGAGAATGAATTGAGTGAAATGAGAGATAAAAATTCTCAAAAAGAAATGATGGAAGAAATTAATAATGATTATGTTGCATTAACTCGTGCTAAAAAAAATCTGATATTATTGTTTGACGCTGAAATAACAAAAGACAAACGATATGCTGATTCTTTAGTGAAAAGAGTGGTTGATGTTTATGAAGATGAAAACAGATATGAAATAGGTGAAATTATAGAATCAGAAATTCCAGAAGAAATTACAGATACTTCGGATGTAAAAGTGAGCAATAATTTATTTGAAACATACTTTGATGACGATAAATTCGTTGTCAAGAAATCTTCAATCACTTTAGAAAAGGAATTTAAACGAAAAAAAGGGCTTGCAATGCACTATTACTTTGAACATATTTCAAATAATCTGGAAAATGATAAATTAATTGCAAAATCTGCACTTTTGAGCCGATATGGAAATATGCTTGGAAAAAAAATTGTAGAAGAATTAATTGTCCGAATGGAAAAATTTATTGAAAAAAACAGCGATATTTATAATGAGAAATACAAAGTTTATACAGAATTTGAAATTTATGATTCTAAAGGGAAAAAACGTATCATTGATAGAATTAACATTGATGAGGAAAATAAGAAAATTTATATTTATGATTACAAAACTGGATTTGAACCTGAAACGAATGAGAAATATCAGGAACAGATTAATGAATATAGGGATATTTTAAGCAAAAAAGTTTCAGCAGATTATGAAATCGATATCCAATTATTAGAAGTTTAGGGAATTTTTGAAAAAAACGAATTTTTCTATTTCAAAAATAAGATTAATAGGTTATAATAATATGAAATGATTAAAATTTAGGAGGAAAAAATATGTCAATATTAGTTTTTGGACACAAAAATCCAGATACAGATACAATTTGTTCAGCAATTGCTTATGCGGAACTGAAAAATAAGTTGGGAAAAGATGTTAAGGCTGCAAGACTTGGAGAAATTAATGAAGAAACCAAGTATGCTTTGAACTATTTTAAAGTTGAAAAGCCTGAGTTAGTGGAAAATGTGGCTGGAAAAGAAATAATACTGGTAGATCATAATGAGAGAACTCAAACTGCTGAAGGATTTGAAGAAGCAAAAGTTCTGGAACTAATTGATCATCACAGAATTTCAAACTTTAACGTAGATGAGCCTTTATATGCAAGATTAGAGCCTGTTGGATGTACTGCGACAATTATCTTAAAATTATTTAAGGAAAATAATCTTGTACCAAGCAAGGAAACAGCAGGACTTATGTTAAGTGCTATTATTTCAGATACATTATTGTTCAAATCTCCGACTTGTACAGAATGTGATGTGAAGGCTGGTAAGGAACTGGCTGAAATCGCTGGAGTAAATACGGATGAGTATGGTCTTGAAATGTTAAAGGCTGGAACTGCACTTGGGGATAAATCTGAAGCAGAACTGTTAAATATGGATATGAAAATCTTTGAAATTGATGGTGCAAAAATCGGTGTTGCACAAGTTAATACTGTAAATGAATCAGAAGTTTTGGAAAGAAAAGAAAAATTACTTGCTGAAATTGATAATATCATTGCAAAAGAAGGATTAAAATTCTTTATGTTTGCAATCACAAATATTTTATCAAATAATTCTGTGGCTCTAGTTTCAGGAGATGGAAATGATATTATCGAAAAAGCGTTTGGAGAAAAAGTTGATAGCAACTTAGTAACTTTGAAAGGTGTAGTTTCAAGAAAGAAACAAATTATTCCGCCATTGACAAAAGCGATTCAAGGATAAATTTATAAAAATAAAAAATAAGGATTTTAAAAATGGCAATAGTAAAATTTAGGAAAAGAGAAGAATTAAAAATATTATTTGCAATAAAGCTGCCTACAATAATTTCTGAACTTTATAAGGAAGTCAGAAGTAAAAAGACAGCGAATGAAGCAATAAGAAATTCTCTTAATATGAAAAAAAATAGAGTAATTAATACATTAGAATTAGTTGATGGATTTGGAAATCAGTTTTCTGTTCTTGTAATTTATGATAATATTATGGAGGAAAAGGAGCTTCTAAAATATAATTTGGAAATTGAGGACATAGATTTCAGAATTCTGGAATTTGATTTCAATGGTAAAATGGAAATTGAAGAAATGATAGAGCATATAAAAAGGCTGTATAGCAACTAACTATTTATTATGGGAAAATATATAGTGATTAGCTTAAATATAGTGAGGAAAGTTTATGAAGAAGAAAATAACAATATTGGTTGGCATATTAATGATTTTAATAATAGGAATTACAGGTGCAAGAGAAAAAAAGGTAAATAAGTCAAGAGAAAATAAAAAATTTGAAAAAGCCATGAGAAGTTTTGAAATGGAAGCGGTTATTATGACAACGAAGGGAAATATATCTTTTTACCTATATCCCGAAGCCGCTCCTAAAAATGTGGCAAATTTTGTTTTTCTAGCGAAAAATAACTTTTATAATGGACTCACTTTTCATAGAATTATTCCAAATGGACTGATTCAGGGAGGAGATTCTGTGGGAGATGGAACGGGAACAACTGGCTATTATTTGAAAGATGAGTTTACAGACTGGCTGACATTTGCACATGAAGGAATGCTTGCTTTTGCAAATTCGGGGCCTGATACGAACAGTAGCCAGTTTTTCATAACGATGAGTCCAATGACTAATCTTAATAAAAAGCATACTATTATTGGAGGAACAAAAACTCGTGAAGATCTGGGCGTGTTAAGAACATTGAGACAGGATGACAAGATATTGAATATTGATATAAAAGGTAAAAAAATTGATAAATTTCTGGATTATTTTCCTGAGGAAGTTAGCGAATGGGAAAGTAAGCTTGTGAAACCTGCAAAACGTTAAAGAATAAAAGCTCCTGATTAACATTTAGGAGTTTTTCTTTTGAGTATATTTAAATTTAATTTAGATTTGTCGTTGCTGTTCACAAGTAGTAGTAAAAGTGATATAATAATAACAAATAGATAATGGAATGGGGGAAAAATGCATAGGGAATTTGCAGAAATTTACGATATTTTTATGAAATATGTAAATTATGATGTATGGTATAAATTTTTAAGAATGTTTATTGAGAAAAAAGGAGCAGTTCTTGATTTAGGATGTGGAACAGGGGAATTTGTCTGGAGATTTCTTAGGGATGGATTTCCTGTAATCGGAGTGGATTTATCTGAAAAAATGCTAGATATTTCAGAAAAAAAACTGATTGGAAAAAACTTAACAGATAGCAGTTATAAGCTGATAAAGGATAATATTATAAATTATGAAAATAAGACAGTATTTTACAAAAGTTTGGATGTTAGTGAAAATGAGAAAATTAGTGAAAATTATGATGAAATACATCCAGTTGACTATATTATCTGTAATTTTGACACGGTAAATTATTTAAAAAATGAAAAAGATTTTTTTAAATTTATTGAAAAATGTGAAAAAAATCTGAAAAAAGGTGGATATTTAATTTTTGATGTTGTAACAGAGGATATTTTTGAGGAAATATTTGAAAACGACATATTTCTAGATGAAGAACCTAAATACACAAGTATTTGGCGGCATGAGAAAATAAGTAAGAAAAAACATATCGTGGAGATTGATTTGTTTATTCGTGAGAATGAAAATGATAATTTATTCAGGAAATATAATGAAATTCAGGAAAAATTCATCTATGATCCTGAATGGATTGTGGAAATTGTTCAGAACAAAGGGTTTGAAGTATTTGATACAGCTTCTAATCCTGAATTTGGAGAAAGCAGAATATTTTTTGTATTAAAAAAATTGTAGTTTTTAAATACTTGAACTTTTTGATATTACGCTGAAAAATTAAGAAATACGAGGGGAATAGTTGTAATTTTACTACAAAATAAGAAGGAAGTAATTTTATGGAATTTGAAAATGAAAATGAAATTTTAGAAAAAAATAACTTGACTGAAGAGGAAAAACGAAAACAAAGGATCTTTGAGATTGAAAAGAAGTTGGGAAGGCATAATAATGAGAAGGAAATGAAAAATAGAAGAAATAATAAAATAATGAAATATTTTGCACTTGCTACAAATATGGTGTATATTTTGTCCTTGCCAATTCTTCTTATGCTTGGACTTTATATGCTTCTAAAAAAATATCTGTTTAAGGCGGATCAGCCTCTTGTTCTTGTCATTTTTCTTGTAATTGGGGCAGTATCAGGCTACTGGTCGCTCATAAAGCAGGTAAACAACATAAAATAATATTGGATTTAGATGTTAATTGTAGAGAAAGGCAGGGGAAATGCTGGAAAGAATGCCAAAAAATATAAAAAAGGTGTATACTGTTTCGATTTTTATTATGATATTTCTTGTTATTGTGGGAATAATTCTTAATTGTGTGGAACTTTATTTTGGATATTTAGTCGGAGCCATTATTTCTCTAATAAATATAAATTTACTTGTAAATGGAGTGCATAAAATTCTCTATTTTCAGAACAATCCAAAGTTTAGGGGAAATTTTGAATATTTAAAACGAATGGCTATATTTTGCTTTGGGATGTTTATTGTTGGGAAAGTTAGTCAAAAATATTTTGAAAGTCATGTTTTAACAAATATTGTAGCAACAGGAGTTGGAGCATTAAATTTTAAAACTGCATATTTATTGTGTCATTTTAAAGAAAAACTTTTTTTCAATAAAAAATAGTAATTAAAAATTATTTAAAATAAATTTAGTATTAAACTTGAAAAATGAAAAAAGTGTAGTATAATTAGAATGAAAATACTTATTAAAAACAAAAATTTGAAAAGAGGTAGAAAAATGGCACAAAGAATTATTTTGAACGAAATTTCGTATCATGGTTTTGGAGCAATAAACCATATCCCAGAGGAAGTTAAAAAAAATAAATTCAAAAAAGCGCTTATATGTACAGACAAAGGGCTTTTAGAATTTGGTGGAGTATCAAAAATTACAGATTTGCTGGATAAGGAAAATTTAGCTTATGAAGTTTTTTCTGATATTCAACCAAATCCAACTATTGAAAATGTAAAAGATGGTGTTGAAAAGTACAAATCTTCAGGTGCTGACTACATTATCGCAATTGGTGGAGGTTCACCAATGGATACTGCAAAAGCAGTTGCCATTATTATCAACAATCCAGAATTTTCTGATGTAAGAAGCCTTGAAGGTGTTGCAGACACTAAAAATAAATGTGTACCAATTATCGCTGTTGCGACAACAGCTGGAACTGCTGCAGAAGTTACAATTAACTATGTAATCACAGATGTTGAAAAAGACAGAAAATTTGTATGCGTTGATCCACATGATTTACCAATTGTGGCAATTGTTGACCCTGGAATGATGACAAGCATGCCAAAAGAACTTACTGCTGCAACTGGACTAGATGCTTTAACTCATGCAATTGAAGGATTTACAACAAAAGCTGCTTGGGAAATGACTGACATGTTCCACTTAAAAGCCATTGAATTGATTGCAAAATATTTGAGAAGCGCTGTAAATAATGAACCTGAAGGACGTGAAAAAATGGCACTTGCTTCATATTTGGCTGGAATGGGATTCTCAAATGTAGGACTTGGAATTGTACACTCAATGGCACATCCGCTAGGGGCATTTTATGGTACTCCACATGGAATTGCAAACGCAATAATTCTTCCAACTGTAATGGAATACAATGCTGAATTTACTGGAGAAAAATTTAAAGCTATCGCAAAAGCATTCGGTGTAAAACATACAAGAACAATGTCACCAGAAGAATATAGAAAAGCTGCAGTTGATAAAGTAAGAGAACTAGCAAGCGATGTTGGAATTCCAAACAATCTAAAAGGAATTATGGATATAAAAGATTTGGACTTTATTGCTGAATCTGCATTAAATGACGTTTGTACAGGTGGAAATCCACGGGATACAAATTTAGAAGATATAAAAGAATTATATAAAAAATTATTATAATTATTATAATTTTTAAAATTATATAAATTGTATAAAAAATTTTCTTTTAATTTTTATGTTTTTTCTTTTTGTAAAGCAAGGGAAATCAATCGCCATTTCCCTTGCATCCCTGGCTTATCTAAGCATTTTTTTGAAATATTCTCAAATTTTATTTGGGAAAGTAGTCAAAACATTTATTATTTGGATAAACCTGAATTACTACGAAAACGAAACTCGCTCCGTATTACTTCGTTCAAACAATCGTTTTCATTCCCAAAAAATGACGACGTTTTCAATTTAACTACAATAATTGTATCAGATATAAAAGCGAATATTTAATCAAAATATAAAAATTAAGAGAAGTTAAAAAATATATTTTAAAGTTTTTTATTTATACAAATTCTCAACATATTCACTTCTTCTTCCATTTTCGTCATAAACAAAAATCGGCATTTCAATAGAAAATCCTTTCTTTGCATCTTTTATTGCTTCTAAAAGGCAAATTTTTGAGTTTTCATTCCATTTTGTATAGCAGTTTTTCATTCGTTTTGGCTCTAAATTATATTTTTGTAAAAGTGATAGAACTTCTACTAGACGTTCACTTCGGAATACAATTGAGAAACTTCCCATATTTTTTAATAAATAAGAAGAAATTTTTATTATTTCTTCAAGTGTTAAATTAATATTATGTCTTGCGTTTGCCAGTTGTTCCAAATTGTTTGTTTGGGAAATATCGCCAGTAAATTCAAAATATGGGGGATTTGTAACAATGGTGTCAAATTCATCACGGTTAAAAATATTATTATAATTTTTTATATCTTCGTTTATTATTTTAACCTGATTTTCAAATTTATTGCCATTAATATTTCTTATGGCAATTTCTGCCATTGTTTCTTGTAATTCTATGCCTGTAATTTGAGCTTTTGACCGCTGTGCCAGAAGTAAAGCGATAATTCCACAGCCAGTTCCAATATCAAGAATTTTTTTAGTTTTTCGATTAATTTTTACAAAGTCTGCAAGCAAGACGGAATCAAGTGTAAAGTTTTGAAAGTCATTTCGTTGAATAACTTTCATATTTTTTATTGGAGTAACTGTTTCTTCTCCGTTTTTTTTCATAAAATGTAACTCCTTTTTCTTTTTATACTAATACTATTCCCCGTTTAAATAGGGAATATTTAATAAATTTTGTAAAATATCTTAATATTGTAATTTATTATAAAAATAAATGCGGAAAATAATTCCCGCAATTAAAATTTATAAATTCATAAATATTTATTATAATTCTCCAGCGTAGTTATGATGAACTTTTTGAACATCATCGTCATTTTCTAGAGTATCGATTAACTTTCTTAATTTTTGTAAATCTTCTTCGCTAAGAGTGTCCACTTCTATAGATGGTAAGTATTGAATATCTGCTTCAAGCAAAGTGTATCCTGCGTTTCTTAAAGCATCTGCTACTGCGTCAAAGTTCGCTGTTTCAGTTGTGATATAATAACTATCTTCTAGAGTTTCCATATCTTCCATTCCAGATTCAAGTGCAACTTCCATTAGTGCTTCTTCATCAATATCGTCAGTTTTTTCAATGATAATTTCACCTTTTCTTCCGAACATATATGAAACTGATCCAGAAACTCCTAGGTTTCCGCCATTTCTATCAAAAGCCACTTTTACAGATGAAGCAGTTCTATTTTTATTATCAGTAAGAGCTTCTACAATAATAGCAACTCCTGCAGGACCATAACCTTCATAATTTAATGTTTCAAAGGCTGTTGAGCCATCAGTTCCTGCTCCTTTCTTGATTGCCCTGTTAATATTGTCATTAGGCATATTGATTGCTTTTGCTTTCTCGATTGCATGTTTTAGGGCTACGTTAAATTCAGGATTTTCTCCGCCTCTTGCTGCTACTGTTATAAGTCTAACAAGTTTTGTAAATGATGCGGCTCTTTTTTTATCCTGTGCTTCCTTACGCCCAGCTATTGTACCGTGTCTTCCCATTTTTTCCTCCTAAATTAATTATATAAAAATTATATCATAAAAAAAAAGTCTAATCAATGGGGAAAAGGAATTTTTGATAATAAAAAAGATTATTGTCTCAATATAAAAATAAATTTGCCAAATATGAAAAAATAATGTAAAATATAACTAAATAATAATATAGTTAAAAGGAAGTGATCTTGATGAAAAAGACAATTATGTTTTCCATATTGAGTATATTGCTATTTTCATTAGCAAGCTGTGCCTCTTTTGAAAATCTTGAGAGAGAGAGACAAGAAAGAGGAGAAAAATGTAGAAATGGCGATGCAGGAAACTGGAGATACTGTGATTACATAAATAATGCTGCTAAAAGATAGAATTATTTAAAAATAATATAGAGTTGTTGATAAAGATAAAGTCTTTAAGCCGGCTCTATTTTTTTATGTAAATATTTTATAAAAATATTACAATAATTTCAGTTTTAAATAAGAATAGAAGGTTAGGCTATAATCTGTCACTTTTTAGATGTTTTTTTACTTTAATTTTAAGCTAGGTTGAGTATAAATTTAAAAAATAATAGGAAAAAAAATAAAAATTATGCTACAATACCTGTATAAAAAAATAAATTTTTAACAAAGAACTTTTAGAGGAGAAAAGTATGGAGCAAACTGAAACATTGATAAAAATTAATAATCTTGTTACAAGTTTTCGGATAAAAGATGAATATTTTCCCGCTGTGGATAATATTTCGCTGGAACTTAGAAGAAATGAGATACTTGCGATAGTGGGGGAGTCAGGATGTGGAAAAAGTACGCTTGCAACTTCTATTATTGGACTGCATAATCCGATTAACACAAAATTGACAGGGGAAATCAATTTTGAAGGGAAAAACTTGGTAGAAATTGATGAAGAACAATACAATAAAATTAGAGGAAATAAAATTGGGATGATATTTCAGGATCCTCTATCGGCTTTAAATCCACTTATGAGAATAGGAGAGCAAATTGAGGAGGGAATGATTTATCATACAAAATTGTCCAAAACTGAAAGAGAAGCTAGAATGCTGGAATTACTACAGAATGTAGGAATAAAAAATCCAAAACGTGTAGCAAGGCAATTTCCGCACGAATTATCTGGAGGAATGCGTCAAAGAGTAATGATTGCAATAGCACTTTCCTGCAAGCCCGAAATTATTATAGCCGATGAGCCGACAACAGCATTGGACGTTACAATACAGGCACAAATACTGGATTTATTAAAAACTTTGCAAAGTGAAATAAACGCTGGGATTATATTGATTACACATGATTTGGGCGTTGTTGCTGAAATGGCGGACAGAGTGGCAGTAATGTATGCTGGAGAAATTGTAGAAATCGCAAACGTAAATGATTTGTTCAATAATCCAAAACATCCCTACACAAGATCTCTGTTAAATTCAATCCCGCAACTTGATACAGAAACAGAAAAATTACGCGTAATTCAAGGAATTGTTCCGTCGCTAACCAAATTAGAAAGAACAGGCTGTCGTTTTTCTCAAAGAATTCCGTGGATAAAGGAAAGTGAACACGAAAAAAATCCAACATTGCATGAAGTGGAAAAAGAGCATTTTGTGAGATGTACTTGCTGGAAAAATTTTCATTTTGAAAAATAAATCAATCATACCTTAGAAGGTTAGTTTAAATTAAAAAAATTTAAAATTTTTTGAAGAATAATAAGTTTTTCTTTTATGTTTTCAAATTTCTTTTAACGTAAGGGCATCAAGCGCCATGCCCTTACAACCCCGCTTAACGCAAAACTTTCTTATAAAAGAAAAAGAAAACTCGCTTTTGAATATAGATTATTTTATTATGAATAAGTGAATTTTATTTCAAATATATTTCAAAAGCTCAAACAGTTCTTTTTCTTCTAACGAAATTTTGCTTGGAAATTTATTTAAGCAAATTACTTGTTATGATTGAATTAAAAATGTCGTATTTTTTTGAAAATAAAAAATATAAAAATTATAGATAAAATAATTATTAATTAAAATAAATTAAAATCAAAATGAGAAATTATAGTTTTAATTTAGAATTTGAGTTATTGAATATTTTGGAAGGAAGGAATAAACAAAAATATGAGTTTTATTGAAGTGAAAGACTTGAAGGTTCATTATCCTATTCGTGGGGGCTTTTTTAATAAGGTAATTGACCATGTGTATGCTGTGGATGGTGTCAGTTTGACTATTGAAGAAGGGAAGACTTATGGACTTGTGGGGGAGTCGGGGTCTGGAAAGTCTACGATTGGAAAAGCGATAATTGGGCTTGAGAAGATAAAAAGTGGAAAGATAATTTACGAAGGTAAGGAAATTGATAGGAAGTTTCGGGATAGAAGGAGTGAATACAATAGAAACGTGCAGATGATTTTTCAAGATTCGCTATCTAGCTTAAACCCTAAGAAGAGAGTGATTGACTTGATTTCTGAGCCTTTGAGAAATTTTGAGAATTTGACTTCAGATGAGGAAAAGAGGAAAGTGTCGGAATTGCTAGAAATTGTAGGGATTAATAGAGAAGATATTTATAAATATCCACATGAATTTTCTGGAGGACAGAGACAGAGGCTGGGAATTGCACGGGCTGTTGCAACTAAGCCTAAATTGATTATAGCAGATGAGCCTGTGTCGGCACTTGATTTATCGGTTCAGGCACAAGTTTTGAATTATATGAAGGACATTCAGGAGCAGTTTGGGCTAAGTTATCTTTTTATTTCTCACGATCTGGGAGTTGTAAAGCATATGTGCGATTATATGTTTATAATGTATCGTGGAAGATTTGTGGAAACTGGGATAAAAAATGATATTTATAAAAATCCTGAACATTTTTACACAAAACGGCTAATTGCTGCAATTCCAGAAGTACATCCTGAAAAAAGGTTAGAAAATAAAAAAAGACGATTAGAAATTGAAAAGGAATATTTGAAAAATGAAAAAAAATATTATGATGAAAATGGGCGTGTATTTAATTTAAAAAAATTAACAGATACCCATTTTGTCGCTATTAAAGATGAAATAATGCAAAATAACGGAAAAGGGGGAAAATAATCAATGTGGAAAACAGTTTTACGAAGAATTTTGGTTATGATACCGCAACTATTTATACTTAGCCTATTAATCTTTATTTTGGCAAAACTTATGCCGGGAGATCCGTTTACAGGACTGATTACACCACAGACTGATCCTGCGGCACTTGAAGAGTTGCGAAGAAAGGCAGGATTGCTGGATCCTTGGCATATTCAGTATGTAAGATGGCTAAAAAATGCCGTTTCTGGAAATTTGGGAATGAGCTACACTTATAATGTCCCTGTAAAGACGCTTATTGGAGAACGGGCAGTAAACACGTTTATTTTGTCACTGCTTAGCCTTATTTTGACATATTGTATTGCAATACCGCTTGGAATGCTTGCTGGACGTTATCAGAACTCATTTCTTGATAAATTTGTCATATTTTATAATTATGTGAGCTATGCGATTCCAACTTTTGTGCTTTCGCTTATAATGATTTGGTTTTTTGGATATACGCTTGGCTGGTTTCCGACAACTGGATCGGTGACGGCTGGACTTAATACTGGTACTTTGGGACATATTTTGGATAGGATTTATCACATCATATTGCCTGCAATTACGTATGCATTGCTGGGAACAACTTGGATTGTGCAGTATTTGAGAAATGAAGTAATTGACGCTAAGAATCTGGATTATGTAAAAACGGCGAAAAGTAAGGGGGTACCTGAAAATAAAGTTTATTCAAGACATATTTTCAGAAATTCGATTTTACCGATTGCGGCGTTTTTTGGTTATTCGATAACAGGGCTTCTGGGAGGTTCAATTTTTATTGAAAAAATATTCAGTTATCCTGGAATGGGAGGACTATTTGTAAATTCAATTATAACACGGGATTACAGCGTTGTTACAGCATTAATACTGCTGTTTGGATTTTTAACATTGCTTGGAAGTTTGCTTTCAGATATTATTCTTAGCATTGTTGATCCTAGAATTAGAATAGAGTAGGTGGTGAGAAAATGTCTAATAATGAAATTTTAAAGAAAAATAATGAAAAAGCAGAAAATTTTGATGAAATTAAGAAAAGTAGCAAGCCGACTGGAATTAGTGTTATTGTGAGGGAGATTTTAAAAGATAAATTGGCACTTGCTTCGCTTATTATTCTTGTAATTCTTTTTGGAATAATTTTTATTGGATCGCTTTTTGCAAATCAGGAGGAAATTATGAAAATAAGCCTTCTAGATAAATATGCCATTCCTATGAAAGAGGGATTTTGGCTAGGTTCTGATTCTGGTGGGCGTTCAATATTGGGGCAACTGATACTAGGTGCTAGAAACTCGATTATTATTGGTTTTACAATAACAATTTTGACATCAGGAATTGGGATATTTTTTGGTTTGATTGCAGGATATTATGGAAAATGGGTGGATAATGTAATTATGAGGGTTATCGATTTTATTACGATTTTGCCTACACTTATGATCATTATTGTGTTTGTTACTATTGTTCCAAAGTACACTATAGCAACTTTTGTGCTGATAATGAGTGCATTTTACTGGGTTGGAGCAGCAAGGCTGATTAGAAGTAAGGCACTTGCTGAAAGTCAGAAAGATTATATTTTGGCTTCAAAGACTATGGGGACAAAGGATTTTACGATAATCTTCAGGGAAATACTGCCTAACTTGAGTTCAATTATAATTGTGGAATTGACATTAGGATTTGCTGGAAATATTGGAATTGAAACAGGGCTTAGTTTTCTTGGCTTTGGATTACCGCTTTCTACTCCGAGCCTTGGGACTTTGGTTGGTTATGCAGCAGATCCAGAAGTATTGTCAACAAAATTATGGATTTGGCTTCCAGCATCAATATTGATTTTAATTATGATGCTATGTATTAATTATGTCGGACAGGCTTTAAACAGGGCTGCTGACGCAAAACAGAGAAGAGGATAAAACTAAAAAAGGAGAACAGTATGAAAAAATGGAAATTATTAATCACGCTTCTTGTATTGATATTCGTAGTTTCGTGCAATCCTGGTAAAAAGAGAAGTGAAATGCCGGGTGCAAAACTAAATTTATCACTATTTCCAGAAAAAACATCAAACAATGAGCCTGCAGTGCAAGGCGGAACTTTGCAAGTGGCGATAGTAAAGGATGATCCATTGGTTGGAGTCTTTAATGAGACATTCTATTCAGATGGTTATGATGGTGAGATTATTTCAATGTTTTTAAGCTCGGGTATATTTGAAGTGGATGAAAATTTTGAAATAACAGACAAAGGACCTGCCACTCTTAGAGTTGATGCAAAAAATAAAAAAGCTACAATAAAAATAAAAGATGGCATAAAATGGTCTGACGGACAGCCTCTAACTGTTGATGACATCATTTTACCTTATGAAATTATAGGAAATAAAGATTATACAGGTGTGAGATATACTGAAGAAACTCAAAAAATTGTTGGGATGAAGGAATATCACGATGGGAAAGCCTCAAATATTTCAGGTATAAAAAAAATAGATAATAAAACGGTGGAAATTTCTTTTTTACAATTAGGACAAAGCATTTATACAGTTGCAAACGGACTAGTTGGAAATGCACTACCGAAGCACTATTTAAAAGGAATTCCAATAAAAGAATTGATTTCATCGGATAAAATTAGAATGAAACCAGTAACATTGGGGCCGTATAATTTAACAAAAGTTTCACGTGGAGAAAGTCTAGAATTTACAGCAAATCCTTATTATTACAAAGGAAAGCCAAAAATTGAAAAGGCAATAGTGCAAGTAGTAAATTCACAATCTATAGTGGCGGCATTAAAAGCTGGGAAATATGATTTTGTAATTAGCATGCCTGATTCTCTTTACAATAATTACAAGGATTTTAAAAATATAGAAACATTAGGACAGCAGGATTTGTATTATTCGTATTTGGCCTTTAAATTGGGGCATTATGACAAAGCAAAAGGAGAAAATGTGACAGATCCAAATGCCAAGATGTCGGATTTAAGATTACGTCAAGCTCTTGTGTATGCGATAAATGTTGAGGAAATAGCACATGCGTTTTATTTTGGGTTAAGGCAGGAAGCAACTTCATCAATTCCTCCTGTTTTTAAGAAATATTTTCCAAAGGACTTGCAAGGTTATCCTTATAATCCTGAAAAAGCAAAACAGCTGCTGGATGAAGCGGGATACAAGGATGTAAATGGAGATGGAATCCGTGAAGATAAAAATGGAAAGCCTTTTGAAATAAAGATGGCATTTATGGCAGGAGGCGATGTAGCAGAACCACTTGCTCAAAACTATATTCAAAGTTGGAAAAAAATAGGGATAAAAGCTGTTCTTACATCAGGAAGATTGCTAGCTTTTCAGAATTTTTACGAAAAAGTGCAAGGAGATTCTAAAGACATAGATGTATTCTTTGGAGCATGGGGAGTTGGAACAAGTCTAGATCCAACTGGTTCAGCAGGAAGAAAATCCCAGCTTAACCTTTCTCGTTTTGTATCGGAGGAAAATGATAGATTAATAGATGAAATTTTGGGAGAAAAATCATTAACAGTTCCAAATTATAAAGTAGAAGCATATAAAAACTGGCAAAAATACTATATTGGACAAGCCGTAGAAGTTCCGTTAATGTACAGATATAAACTTTATCCAGTAAATAAAAGATTAAAAAATGTTTACATTGGATATGATTCATCAAAAAAAGATGAAGGAATTCACAAATGGGAATTGACAGCAGTTGCTCCGATGAGATAGATTTTAGAATATTTCATTATACAAAATTAAGATAATGGATAAATGATATTAATTTTAACAAAAAGTATTGAAATAATGCTGAAAAAGTGGTAAAGTGAAGTGAAAATAAAATATTTAGGAGGAAATATGAAAATTGATAAAGCTGAATTAAAGGACAATATTCTTAGGGAACTGAGAAGGCAATATGGAAAAACTCTTGAAGAAGCTCATGAATTTGAGTTATATAATGCAATTTCAAAAGTAGCTTTGGATTACGCAATGGAAAAATGGTACAATACTAAAAAAACTTATGCTAAAAAACAGGTAAAACAAACGTACTATTTTTCAGCAGAATTCCTAATGGGAAGATTTTTGGGGAATAATCTGATTAATTTGCAAATTAATGACGTTATAAAAGAAACATTGAATGAATTAGGCGTAGATATTAACAAAATTGAAGACCGTGAGATGGATGCAGGACTTGGAAATGGAGGGCTTGGAAGACTTGCTGCATGTTTTCTAGATTCGCTTGCAACATTGGCATTACCAGGACATGGATATGGACTTAGATACAAATACGGAATGTTTGAGCAAAAAATCGAAAATGGGTTCCAAATGGAATATCCAGATGACTGGACAAAATACGGAGATCCTTGGTCAATAAAAAGAATGGACAGAGTATTTGAAATAAAATTTGGCGGGCAAATTGAAGTTCATCGTGATGAATTTGGGAAAGAATACTTTAAACGAGTAAATACCGAAACAGTTCACGCCGTACCTTATGATGTGCCAGTTATTGGTTATGGAAACGATACTGTAAATACATTGAGATTATGGGAAGCAAGATCACCTGAAGGATTTGACTTAAAATTATTCAATGATCAAACTTATTTACAGGCTTCTGCAAAAGCAGTTCAAGCTGAAGATATTTCAAGAGTATTGTATCCAAATGATACTGAAAAAGATGGAAAACAATTAAGGTTAAAACAGCAGTTCTTCTTTACATCAGCGTCATTACAGGACATTATCAGAAGATACAAATCAGTTTTTGGAAATGATTTTTCAAAATTTGCAGAAAAAGTGGCAATTCAGCTAAATGATACACATCCAGTTGTTGCAATTCCTGAATTAATGAGAATTTTCTTGGATAAGGAAAAATTAGGATGGGATGAATCTTGGAACATTTGTAAAAATGTATTTGCATACACAAACCATACAATTTTATCAGAAGCATTGGAAAAATGGGATATTTCATTATTTCAGCCATTACTTCCAAGAATTTATCAAATTATCGAAGAAATCAATAGAAGATTTGTCGCAGAATTACAGCAAAAATATCCAGGGGATTGGGAAAGAATCAACAAAATGTCAATCATTGGAGATGGACAAGTTAGAATGGCATGGCTTGCCATCGTAGGATCGCACAAAGTAAACGGAGTTGCGGCATTGCATACAGAAATTCTTAAAAATAGTGAATTAAAAGAATGGAATGAATTATATCCTGAAAAATTCCTAAACAAAACAAATGGAATTACTCAAAGAAGATGGCTATTAAAAGCAAATCCAGAATTAGCTGCATTAATTACAGAATTAATTGGAGACAAGTGGATTACAGACTTGTATGAACTAAAAAAATTGGAGCAATACTTAGATGATGACAATGTTTTAAACAGAATTGCTGAAATTAAGCTACACAATAAGGAAAAATTGGCTAAATATATAAAAGATACAACAGGAATCGAAGTAAATCCTCATTCTATCTTTGATATTCAAGTTAAGAGATTACACGAATATAAAAGACAGCTTTTAAATGTACTTCATATTATGGACCTGTACAACAGATTAAAAGAAAATCCATATCTAGATATTGAGCCAAGAACATTTGTCTTTGGAGCAAAATCAGCTGCTGGATATAGACGTGCAAAAGGAATTATCAAATTAATTAATACCGTTGCAGAAAAAGTAAATAACGATAGCGACATTAACGGAAAAATCAAAGTTGTGTTCCTTGAAAACTATAGAGTTTCACTTGCAGAAAAAATATTCCCTTCAGCAGATGTATCAGAACAAATTTCTACAGCAAGTAAGGAAGCATCTGGAACTGGTAATATGAAATTTATGCTAAACGGTGCATTAACTATTGGAACAATGGACGGGGCAAATGTGGAAATTGTTGAAGAAGTTGGACTTGACAATGCCTTTATCTTTGGACTTTCTGCACAGGAAGTTGAAAATTATCAAGCACATGGAGGGTACAATCCATTTGACGAATATAACAGCGTAGAAGGACTTAAAAAAGTTGTGGATCAGTTAGGTGATGGAACTTATAACGATAATCATACAGGAATCTTCAGAGAACTACAAAATTCATTATTATACGGAGTAGATGGTTCTCGTCCAGATGTGTATTTCCTATTAAAAGATTTCGCATCGTACAGAGAAGCTCAAGATAGACTTCAAAATGCCTTCAAAGATAAAAGAGAATGGACTAGAAAAGCTCTTAAAAATATTGCAAATGCAGGTAAATTCAGTTCAGACAGAACAATTGCCGAATATGCAAAAGAAATTTGGAATATTGAGCCAGTTGAAGTTCATGACTATATAGAAGATTAATTTTCTTATGTAAAAAACAGTTCTAGAATTACCAATACTGAAGTAAAATTAATTCTGAAAAAATTTAGACAGGCTGGAAAATAAGGACTGCTTCATTATGAAGCAGTTTTTTAAGTTATATTCTGTTAACCTGTTTGATAATTATATAATACTAAATCCCATTTCAAAAATAGAAAAAACTATTATTAATCATAATACTTATAAATAAAATTATAAAAGTCTTTAAGACGGATACTTAATGATTAAATTTAATTAAAAGAATATTTTAACAGCCACATAGATTGTATAATAGTATAATCTTCTAAAAAAGACTCTAATTCCATGGATTTTCTGATTTCTGTTACTTGAATGGGAAATAGTATTATTTATGCTGAACTGATAAAAGTGGGTAATACTAGAATATAGACTTAATAGTTATAATTTTTTAATGACTTTGTTATAGTTTGACAATACAAATATAATGTGATAACATTAATTAAATAAACTTAAAAAAAGGGAAGTGATTTGAATGAATGAATTGATAAAACAATTGCAAAATAGACGTTCTGTAAGGGAATTTACAGGGGAAAAGATAAAAGAAGAAGATTTGAAGACAATACTTGCAACAGCTCAAAGAGCTGCGAATTCAGTTAATGGACAGCAAACTTCATTGATTGTTGTAAGAGATAAGGAAAAATTGGCAAAAATTGCAGAACTTTGTGGAGGACAGAAGCATATTGCACAGGCTGACGCTTTTGTATTTGTATTGGTTGATTTTCACCGTGGAGTTTATGCATCAGATTCTCTTGGCAAGAGAAATATCGCTCCAAAATCTGCGGATGGAATTCTAGTTGGTGCAGTAGATGCGGGAATTGTTGTAAATGCCTTGCAGACGGCAGCTCTTGCTCTTGGATATGGAAGCACTGTAATTGGAGCAATTAGAAAAGAAACAAAAGAATTTATAAAAATGCTTGGATTACCAGAATATGTATTCCCAATAGTAGGAAGTACGCTTGGAGTGCCTGTGGAAAGAAAATTAACTAGAGTAAAACCAAGAGTTCCGTTAGATACATTTGTATTTGAGGATACCTATGATGCGAAAAAAGTAGAAGAAGGAGTGGAATTTCACGAAAAAGATACAGTGGCTTGGCGTGAAGAAAATGGAACACCGCAATTACCGTCATACAAGGAAATGATTGTAAGAATCTACGAAAATTTCTATAATACATCAAAACAGGACTTGGAAAGTCAAGGATTCAGATTTGCTGATGAACTAGATGAGAAATAATCAATGGAATTTTTTAAAGCTGACGGATTAGTTTATTTTAAAAAATGAAAATCATATTTTAATTATTTGAAAATATTAGATTTATATCATTTAGTTGGAAAAGTTTATAATAACTTTATTATTTAAAGGGCTTTAGTATGAAATTACTAGATCGAATTATTTTTGAAATTAAATGAAAAAGTAGGAGAAATTCTAAATGTATTTAATTTTCGTAGTTTAATCTTGTTTAGTTTTAAAACTAAAGTGGGAAAGAGAAAAGATTATGAATTTTTTAGCACATTCACTAATTTCGCTCGAAATTGATGAGCAGGAAAATAAAAAGACATTATATGGAAATTTTGCAGGTGATTTTTATAAGGGGTTAGTTGATAAAATAGAGCTTCCTGAAGAATTGAAAGAGGGAATTGTCTTGCATCGGATAATTGATGGGATTTCTGACAGGAATGAGAATTTTTTGAATGAATTACTTGTGGAAAAATTTGGTATTTTTAAAGGAATTGTATCGGATATGTTTATTGACCATTTTTTAGCCAAAAATTTTGATAGGCTATTCAATGAAAATATTAATAATATTGAAAAGAAGATACTGTATAATATATCTGAAAGTCAGAGTTTTTTTCCAAAAAAATTTGCAGGAACATTTAAATGGATTGAAAGTGAAAAAGTAATGTCTAATTATAAAAATATAGATTTTTTAGAACGTGCATTTTATGGAATTTCTCAAAGAGTCAGAAAAGGAGAAATTTTAAGGCTAGCTGTAAAAGAGCTGGAAAAAGATTATACTGCTTTTGAAGAAAAATCTATAAAAGAATTTTTTTATGTAAAAGAAGAAAGTGTAAAAAAATTTATAAATATGGGAATAAGAAAAAACTGATTTTATAAATTGGAGAAAGAAGGAGAATGGTGAAGTTTATGAAAGTAAAAAAAATATTGATGGGATTAATGGTTCTAGGAGGATTGGCGGCTGTACCAAACATAGTGAATGCGGCACCGTCTACAAAAGAGGCTGCACAAGTTAAGAAGTATGATTCCTTGAAAACAGCTGCAACAGATTATGCAAAAGCTTTACAGGAAATATCAAATTACGGCTCAAGAAAGATGTTGAAGTCAATAAATCCAGATGTGGATAAATATGTAGCAAAAGCAAATAATTCAGCATTAAAGAAACAATGGGAAGAGTCGAATACAATGCTTATTGAACAATTTGAAGTTTCTGTGTATCAAGTGAATGAAAATGGGAATAACGGGGAAGTTGTATTTTTAGTAAAAGGATACGATGAAAAGGCTTTGGATAAGTATTTAGGAGATAATGCGAGCAAATATGTAACAAAAGTTGATAATAGCAAGGATGAAGTAGAAGTTGATATTGAAAAATATATAAAATTACAATATGATTATTTGAAAAAAACTAAGAAAATAAATTTGGCAACATCAACAGTTAAATTTGTAAAGGGCAGCGATAATAAATGGCAAGTTGTTAAATAATATTCTTGCTTTACATAGATTAGTTTTTAAAGTTCAATATTTTTAAAATTTTTATATAAAAGTTATTAAAAGTGTGATAAATAACACACTTTTTTTGTTTAACCAATTAAATATAGAAAGTATGTAAAGATAACAATTTGTATTTGATAAATATGTGTAAATATTATTTAATTTAAGATTTGAAACTTTAAATGGGAAATAGTATTGGTTATACATAATAAATATAGAAGATGCAGGAGAAATATTAAGAAGATTATGTGAATAAAAGAGGGAGAAGGAAATGACATTACAGCAACTAAAATATGTAGTAACAGTCGCTGAAAAAGGGACATTAAGTGAGGCTGCAAAAGAGCTGTTTGTTTCACAGCCGGCATTGACGAAAGCAATAAAAGAGCTGGAAGATGAGATGAATATAACGATTTTTAACAGGACAAATAAAGGAGTAATTGTTTCACTTGAAGGAGATAGGTTTTTGGGATATGCTAGGCAAGTTTTAGAACAGACGGATTTGTTGGAAGAAGAATATAAAAAAGAAAATAAGATAACTCGGAGATTTTCGGTATCAACTCAGCATTACTCATTTGCGGTAAATGCTTTTGTGGATGTGATTAAGAAATTTGGAGAGAATAAGTATGATTTTACACTTAGGGAAACACAGACTAATGAGATAATTGAAGATGTAAGCAAGAGAAAAAGTGAAATTGGAATTTTATACACTTCGGGAGCGAATAAAACTGTAATTGAGAAAATGATAAAAAGAAATAACTTGAAATTTATTGAGCTGTTTACTGCAAAGCCACATGTTTTCATTAGTTTTAATCATCCTTTAGCAAAAAAGGAAAGCATCAGTCTTGAAGATTTGAAGGAATATCCATATCTGTCGTTTGAACAAGGAGACTATAACTCTTTTTATTTTTCAGAAGAAATATTGAGTACACTTGACAGGGATAAAAATATAAAAGTGAGGGACAGGGCGACTTTGTTTAATTTGGCAGTTGGGCTTAACGGATATACTGTGAGTACAGGAATAATTAGTAAAGAGCTAAATGGAGAAAATATTATTGCAAAACCGCTGGAAGTGGACGAATATATGAAAGTTGGAATTATAATGCAAAAAAATATTGAACTGAGTGTTTATGGGAAAGTTTATGTGGAGGCTTTGAAGGAGCATTTGAAATATACAGAAATTCCATAAGATTAAAGAATATCGATATAAATAAAAGTTATAATAAACTAAAAAATAAATGTATTTTACAGAAAGCACATATTTGTATATAATAACTTCATAAAATAATAACAAATAAGGGAGTTGATAATATGTGTACAATAAATGCACCTCATAGACACGATACTGTAGGAAGTTTTTTGAGAACTGAGAAACTAAAAAAAGCTAGAAATGATTTTGAAAAGGGAAAAATTGACAAGAAAGAATTGGAAAAAGTTGAGGATGAAGAAATTAGAAAAATTGTGGATAAGCAAATTGAATTAGGATATACAAGTGTTACAGATGGGGAATTTAGACGTAGTTACTGGCATTTGGACTTTTTCTGGGGATTCAATGGAATTGGGCATGTGCATGCTGATAAAGGTTATGAATTTAATGGTGTTGTTACCCGTGATGATACTGCGATTGTTACTGGAAAAATTAGTGGGGAAAATCATCCATTTGTGAAACATTATACATTTTTGCGAGATTTAGTAAAAGATAAAAAAGGTGTGGAAGCTAGATTTACGATACCTGCTCCAGCACAATTTTATGCAGAATTAGTAAGGGAAGACAAGCATGTGGCGGCACTTCTTAAAGTTTATCCTGATTTTATAGGATTGGAAGACGACATTGTCAGTGCCTACAAAACTGTTATAAATGACTTGTATAACGAAGGACTTAGAACTTTGCAAATTGATGACTGTACTTGGGGTTGTCTTGTAGACGATGACTTTATTGCTTCGTTTATTGAAAAAAGTGATAGGGATAAAGAAATTATTAGGCAAGAATTTGCAGAAAAATTTCTAAATATAAACAACAGGGTATTTCAAAATAATCCAGAAGATTTGGTAATTAATACGCATGTTTGCCGTGGAAATTATGCTTCTACTTGGTTTGGGAAAGGCGGATATGACAAAATTGCAGATGAGCTTTTTGGCAAAGAAGATGTAAATGCCTATTATTTGGAATTTGACACAGAAAGAGCAGGTACTTTTGAATCACTTGCAAAAGTTTCTGGAGATAAAAAAGTTGTTTTAGGATTAATAACTTCTAAAAATCCAACATTGGAAGAAAAGGAAAGTGTAATTGCACGTATAAAAGAGGCTTCAAAATATGTGCCGCTCGACAGGCTTTATTTGAGTCCGCAGTGTGGATTTGCTTCGACAGAAGAAGGAAATAAGCTTACAGAAGAGGAGCAATGGGCAAAACTTAGATTTATTAAGGAAATTGCAGATGAAGTATGGGGAGAAAATTAATAATAATTTGATTTATATTTATAAAAGTGTGTTGTTTATCACACTTTTTTTTATGAAAATATGTTAAAATAGGTTTGAGAATCAAAATATAATTGAACTTTTTTATGTTATAGTAAAACTGCTTTAAAAACAAACTTAAAAGGCTATGACTATTTTACTCAAACCCTAAATCTATATAATTTTAATAGTTTAATTTTAAATAGGTTTGAGTATAAATTAACAAAATTAAATATTTCTAAGAGTTGAGAAAAATAGCTATAATTTAAAAATTTGGCATAAAATGTTACTAGTGCATATTATTTAGGCAATAAAATCATATAAAATTTGGTTTTAAAATTTTAACAAAGAAGTTTTATTTGGCTAAAAAAGATTATAAAAAATAGAAGGTGGTTATTATGGCACAGGATATGAAAAATTATCTAAAATTAGATCTTGAGAAAATTGAGAAAATGACTCAAATAAAAAAAGATTATATTGAAGGAAAGACTGATTTTGAGACTACTAAAAAATTAATAAAAGAGAATTTTGACAAAATGACTGCAAGCGAATTTGCTTATTCAGAGCAAAAAATTAAGGAACTTGGATTTGATGATAATACGGTTCATGACAAGATGAATGATGTTTTAGGGCTTTTTGAGGATATTATTGTGAAGGATGAATTTGACTTGCCTGAGGGGCATCCCATAAATACGTATATTTTGGAAAATGAAGCGGCTAGAAAGCTGATTGCGGAAATGAAAGAAGAGTTTGGGAAAAAGTTTATAAAGAACAGATGGCTTGAACTTTATGAAAAATTATCTCAATTTAATCCTACCCATCTTGCAAGAAAACAGCATCAATTATTTTCAATATTAGAGAAAAAAGGGTTTGACCGTCCATCAAGAATAATGTGGAGCTTTGATAATAACGTGAGAGATAGTATAAGTGAAGCATATAAATTACTTGAAAATAATAAAATTGAAGAATTTTTGGAAAAACAGGAAAATGTGTGGGAATTGACGCTTGATATCATGCATAAGGAAGAAGAAGTACTTTTTCCGACTTCGATGAAAATGATTAATGAAGAAGAATTTAAGCAAATGCGTGCAGGAGATGATGAAATTGGGTATTTCCTAATTGATAAACCAACTGGATTTTATCCTGAAAACATAGAAAAACAAGATGACAATAGTAACCAGTCTGTAAAAGAAGAAACTCTAAAATCAGAAACTGGTGTTCAGAATAATCAAAATGCTGGAAACTTTATGAATGACCTTGCAAGTCTTATGGCAAAATATAATATGGGAAGCCAAAATAGTGAAAATGAAGTTTTTGATGTGAAGCAGGGGAAATTAACGCTTGAACAGATTAATCTTATTTTTCAGCATATGCCTGTGGACTTGTCTTTTGTGGATGAAAATGAAATTGTGAAGTTCTATACAGATACTAAACATAGAGTTTTCCCAAGAAGTGCAGGAGTTATAGGGCGTGATGTAAAAAACTGCCATCCAAGAGAAAGCGTCAGTTCGGTACTTGAAATAATAGATGCTTTTAGAAAAGGGGAGCAGGACGAGATT
Organism: Leptotrichia sp. oral taxon 879 str. F0557; assembly: GCF_000469385.1. Lineage (GTDB taxonomy): Bacteria > Fusobacteriota > Fusobacteriia > Fusobacteriales > Leptotrichiaceae > Leptotrichia > Leptotrichia mesophila. The sequence continues at coordinate 3,328 of NZ_KI271302.1, read as the reverse complement.
GACTTTTGGCTAGAAATGCGTGGAAAATTCATTTATATTTATTATGTGGCTGTAAGAGATGAAAATGGCGTGTTTAAAGGTGTTCTGGAAATGATGCAGGATGTTACTAGAATTAGAAGTTTGACAGGTGAAAGAAAACTTGTGACTTGGGAAAATAAAGCTAAAGATGAAAAAAAAGAAGAAGCTGGTGAAGTATTTACAAGCAAATATAATTTGACTGCAAAAACTGTAATAGGCGATATTGTTAAAAAATATCCGTATATTAAAGAATATATGCCATTAATTTCTCCAGAATATAAACGTCTTTTAGATCCTGTTCAATATATGATGATGTCTAAAATAGCGACTCTTCAAATGATTGCAATGCGAGGGGAATTGGAACTTGATTATTTGATTATGATGATTGAGGCTAAAATTGATGAAGAAGAAAATAAAAATAAATAAATTTTGAAATTAATAAACATAAAGAAAATAAAAGTATCTGTTTGATGAAAATAAAGTCATTCGGATACTTTTTAATTTAGATTATAATAAAAAATACTGGAAATCCCAGTTTGATTTGTAACAAATTTTTTTAACAATTCTTAATAGTTTAAATTCCTGGAAGTGTAAAACAACTCTCTTAATATCGTATTTCTTAAAATTATAAATTAAAAAAAACATTGACAACTATAAATTTATGTAGTAAAATATTTTTATAATCAAAGTATTTTTGGAGAAAAATTAACTGAAATTAAAGAATTTAATACATAGGAATGAGGAGGAAAACATGTTAAAAAAATTAGCGATTTTAAGTCTTATTGTAGTTGGAATGATGGCATTTGGAGATGATAATGACACATTTAATGTAAAATTGGAAGAATCAGTAGTAACAGCCACGGGATTTGATGATGTGCAAAGTAATCAAATTAAGAATACTACAATTGTAACAGCTCAGGATATACACAATAAAGGATATAACACTATCGAAGAAATATTAAAACGTACACCTGGTGTAAACTTTGTTAATAATGGATTTGGATATATTGTTGATGTAAGAGGACAGGGAGTTCAGGGAGCTGCTAAAAATGTAAAAGTTCTTGTGGATGGGTCTCCTTTAAACATACTTGATATGTCACATGCAATTTTACCTCTAAATTCAATTTCAGTTGAAGATATTGAAAAAATAGAAATTATTAATGGTGGAGGGACTGTACTTTACGGCGGAGGAACTGCTGGTGGAGTAATTAATGTAATTACAAAGAAAACTCAGGAAGAGCCTGTAAAAAATAAGATTTATTATCAAAACAGCTCATTTGATACAAATAAATTTGGATTTGGAACAAGCATAAAATTTGCAGATAATTTCTTGTTAGATTTAGCATACGAAAATGTTAATGGAAATGGGTATAGACGCGGGGACAAAAGAGATGGTGAGAATTTAAGAGGTGGATTTACATATAACATCGCTGATAATCAAACATTAAGATTTAAAGCCACAAGATACAAGGAAGAATCAAAAGAATCTGACGGTATAACTAAAGCACAGTTAAATAAAGATAGAAAACAGACAGGAACAACTTTGACAGAATCTGATTTGGATAGAACAGAATACAGCCTAAATTATGAAATTAAGCCTACTGACAATTTAACTTTCTCATTGTTAGGATACAATCAGAAAACAATTAGAGATTATGATCAGGAAGCTCCAGCTGGAAGAATGACTCATAAGACTGATGGACAGTTTAAAGATAGAAAAACTGGAGTTGACTTAAAAGGTAAATATAACTATGGTTTAGGAAATGTAATCTTTGGATATGAATATATAAAAAATAATTCAAACAGAAGTTCTTATGGTGCAATGTATATGAGAAACAGAAGATTATTCCCAACATCTACTATAGACATTGATTTGCAAAAAAATACTCATTCAGCATTTGTTCAAGGAAGACATTCTTTTACAGACAAGCTTGAAGGAACTTTGGGTTATAGATACGAACATGCTGATTACGATATTCACAGAACAGATGGAAGAAATGTTATAAATAAAAACACTAAAAAGAGTAACAATGCTTATGAAACAGGATTAAATTTTAAATATTCTGATACGGGAAATGTTTATGCAAAATATGAAAGAGGATACAGATCTCCAAGTCCAACAGAAATGGTTGATAAATCAATTACAAGAGGATATGTGCTAAACAATCTGAAATCTGAAAAATACGATACTTATGAAATTGGTATAAAAGATATGATAGGACCTTCATTTGTAAGTTTGACAGGATTCTATACTAATAAAAATGATGAAATTTTAATTGATATGCCAAGCGGACATGGATTAAACTGGACATATAAAAACTTACAGAAAACAGAAAGAAAAGGTGTAGAACTATTTGCAGAGCAATATTTTGGAACATTTAGAGTAAATGAATCAGTTTCTTATGTGGATGCAAAAATTAGCAAAGGTGCAGATAAAAACAAAAAAATACCTTATGTATCAAAAACAAAAGCAACTTTAGGAGCTAATTATGAAGTATTGACAGGACTAAACCTAACAGCTGACCTCAATTACTTCTCAAATTCTGTAGATGGAAACTATGAAAAAATAAAAGGTTATTCTACAACAGATTTAGGAGTAAGTTATGCTCATAAAACAGGTTTAGGGGTGCAAGCAGGAGTTAAAAACGTATTTGGTAAAAAATATTACAGATATAAAAACGGAGATTCATATATCCCAGAAGCTGAAAGAACATACTATGTTGGTGTAAGTTATAACTTCTAAAAATAATTTTAAATATGGAAAGTGGCAGTCAAACAATTGTTATAAAGTTGTTTGGCTGTATTTTATAAATAAATTTTTTATATAAATTATTGTACTAAGTTTTAAAATATTTTAGTTAATAATTATTTTTTCGTTTATATTTATAATTTTTTTTTAACGTAAGGGCATCAGACGCCATGCCCTTACAATTTCGCTTGGAAATTAGTTTGTATTGCAATAGTTGTTATTATAATAAAAGTATGATTAATTTTGTTTATAGAAAAAATATTTATAAAAATTTTTAACTTATGGACAAGGATTAAAGTAAAATATGAAAATTCAAAATAAGAAAAAGAAATATATAAAAATTGATAAAAATATGTGGAAAATATATTTGGTATTAATAATTTTTATAATTGTAATAGCATTTTTGTCTTTGAAAATAGGAACTGTGAATATTTCGGTAAAAGATATATTTAGAAGTTTTTTAGGCGGGAAAATGAGGGATGAATCGATGAAATCAATAATAATTGATGTGAGGTTTCCGAGAATTATTATGGCGGTATTGATTGGGATGCTGCTGGCTAG
>NZ_KI271301.1:97704-102050 GCF_000469385.1 Leptotrichia sp. oral taxon 879 str. F0557 | reverse complement strand
GGTGGTTGGTTCGAGTCCGACAAGCGGCACCACTATTTAAAATTTAGAATGTTGTGGAGAGGTTCCCGAGTGGCCAAAGGGATCAGACTGTAAATCTGCCGGCTCAGCCTTCGAAGGTTCGAATCCTTCTCTCTCCACCATTTTTTTTTATAAAAATAAAAATTGTTATAAATATTAAATTATAATTCGTAGGAGGAATTATCAACTATGGTTAGAAAAATAAAAGGAGCAGGAAATAAATCTGGTGGAAATCAACAGGATATAATCAAACAAGCTCAAGTAATGCAACAAGAAATGTTAAAAATTCAAGAAGGATTAAAAGATAAATTTGTAGAAACATCTGTTGCTGGTGGAGGAATTACTGTAAAAGCAAATGGACAGAAAAAAATTGTAGATTTATCAATTTCATTAGATGTGTTAAAAGATGCAATTGAAGAAAATGACGCAACTATTGTTTCAGATTTAATTATAAATGCAGTAAACGAAATCTTGGATAAAGCTGAAGAAATGGCTGAAAAAGAAATGGAAGTAGTTACTGGTGGAGTAAGTATTCCAGGATTATTCTAGTAAAAAATTATAACATATAAATAAATTTAAAGGAGGATACGTTATGTCAGAAACTAATTTACCTGAAAATGCAGCAAATGGAAATCCTAAATACAATAAAGCAATTTATTGCTTATTAGCTTGGTTTTTAGGATGTTTTGGAATTCATGCATTTTATGCAGGAAGAAAACAAGAAGGAATATATTTTTTAATAGCAGGAATAATAGGAATGTTAACAGCTTTTCTTTTTATCGGTGGTATAATTCTTTTAGTTGAATTTGTAATATGTGTTATTCAAATAGTAAAAGCTATACAAAAACCAGCTGATGAATTTGGAAGAATATCAGACTAGTAAGTTTTAAAAATATTTAAAAATAGAAAATCAATAAATAATTTTTATTGATTTTTTTTTTGGAAAATTTAAGGGAGAAATAAATGAAAAAAAATGAGAAATTTGAAAAGAAGAAAAATATTAATAAGATGATAATATTAATGTTTTTATGTATTATTGTTTATAATTTAGGGCATCCTGCTACACCTGCACTAATTGAAGTGAGAGGTTGGAAAAAGAGTATTTCGGGGGAACTTCTGGCATTTATGAGTACAGCGATGTTTATTTCTTCGCCTTATTTGGGGGCCTTAGCAGATAGAGTTGGGATGAAGAGGATATTTGTCTTTATGCCAATTTGTTATGGGATGTCACAGCTTATTTTTGGGTTTGGGACAAATGTACCGTTTATATTTTTGGCACGTATGATTTCGGGATTTGCATCTGGAGGAACATATGCTGTGGCATTTGGATATGTGAGTCAGCTTTCTGAAAAAGGCGAGAAAGCAAAAAATATTGCAAAAGTAAGTTCTGCAACTGTAATTGGTGGAGCAATTGGGCAGAAAATAGGAGGATATGCTGCAACTGCTACGAATGATCCGAGAACATCCTTTGCACTACAATTTATCGGTGGAAGCATTGTTTCGATAATTATTTTACTGATAATGAAGGAAATTGTGAAAAAGAATGATGATTTGGAAGAAAGAAGTAAAAAGGACTTAAATCCATTTGCAACCTTTAGATATATTAAGGAGTTAGACGGGTATTCCAAGTTCTTCTGTCTTATAATTTTACTTTCAGGAATAGGAATTTATTCTTATGGAAGCGCTTTAAACTATTTTTTGAAATTTTATGAAAAAGTTTCTTCTGATACGATTGGAACTTTTGTTATGTGTTCGTCATTACTTGCTTTTTTTGGAACTGCATTTTTGCTGGGAAAACTGCTGAAAAAATTTAAGGAAAAAAGTATCTATAAATTTTTGATTTTTGTTGGAATAATATTGATGGCAGTGATTTTATTTAGAGTTAAATTAGGTGTAACTCCATATCTTTTGATGGCTGTTTATACGATGACTTATGAAATTGTACGTTCTCTTGGAAATACTATTATTGCTCAGAGATATAAAGAAAATCAGGGGAAAATATTGGGAGTTGCTTCTGCAGTAGGTTCTCTTGGAACTGCAATTGGTTCACTTCTTTCAGGGCATTTATTAAATTTTAATCCTTTTTTACCGTTTGTTGTGAATATCATTGTGATGTTTTTTGTGCTGGTTTTAATTTTAGTAAAAAAATTATAATTTTTTTGATTTTGATATTTGTTAAATTAAATAAATGTGGTAAAATTAATATAGAATAGAAAAATTTTTGGAGGTATTTAGTTTAAAATAAACTACAAAAATAATAGAAATTAAAATTGTTTAAATAAAAAATTTTAGGAGGCGTACGATGGAATATATGAAAAAATATGAATACTGGTTAAATTCAGAAGTTGTTGATGAAAAGGATAAGGAAGAGTTGAGAAGTCTGGCTGGAGATGAAAAGGAAATCGAAGACAGATTTTTTAAGGATTTGAGCTTTGGAACTGGTGGAATTAGAGGTGTTCGTGGGATTGGAACTAATAGAATTAATAAATATGTAATTAGAAAAGCAACTCAAGGGCTTGCAAATTATATGCTGAAATTTGATGAAAAATTGGCAAAAGAAAAAGGAATTATAATTGCTCATGACTGTAGAATCGGTTCAAGGGAATATGCATTGAATACTGCAAGAGTTATGGCTGCTAATGGAATTAAGGCATATATTTATGAAGATTTACGTTCTACTCCTGAATTGTCATTTGGGGTAAGATATAAAGGAACTATGGCTGGAATCGTTGTAACTGCTTCGCATAATCCTGTGGAATACAATGGATACAAAGTTTACTGGGATGATGGAGCACAAGTAGTAGATCCGCATGCACCTGCTATTGTTGCTGAAGTTAATAAAATTAAGACTCTTGAAGAAATTAAAGTAATTTCTGAAGCAGAAGGAAGAGAAAAAGGATTAATTATTCAATTGGATGGAAAAATTGATGATGATTATTTAGATGCAATAAAAACACAAACTTTAAAAACAGATATTCCGGGGAAAGAAAACTTTAAAATAGTTTACACTCCACTTCATGGAACTGGTGGACGTCCAATGAAACGTATTTTGTCTGATTTTGGTTATAATTTTGAAGTTGTGAAGGAACAAATTGAGCCAGATGGTAATTTTCCAACTGTAACTTATGCAAATCCTGAAGAAAAAGCGGCATTTAAGCTTGGAGTAAAATTAGCTGATGAAATTGGGGCAAAAATAGTTATGGCAAACGATCCTGATGCAGATAGAATAGGTATTGCTGTAAAAGATGATAAAAATGAATGGTATTATCCAAATGGAAACCAAGTTGGATTATTGTTACTGCAGTATCTTTTAAATAATAAGAAAGATATTCCTGCAAATGCAAAAGTTATTACAACTGTTGTTTCTACACCAATGATTGACGTTATTGCACCTTCAAAAAATGTTGGAGTTATGAAAACATTGACAGGATTTAAATATATTGGAGAAAAAATTAGACAATTTGAAAACAAGGAACTGGATGGAACATATTTGTTTGGATTTGAGGAAAGTTATGGATATTTGATTGGAACACATGCAAGAGATAAAGATGCATTAGTAACTTCAATGGTAATTGCTGAAATGGCTGCTTACTATAATTCAATCGGAAGTTCAATTTATGAAGAATTGCAAAAATTATATAAAGAATTTGGATATTACCTAGAAGGAATAAAATCTGTAACTCTTAAAGGAAAAGATGGAATTGAACAAATGGCTGTTCTTATGACTAATTTGAGAGAAAATGTAAAAGACGAACTGCTTGGTAAAAAGATAAAAATTAAACGTGATTTCTTATCACACAAAGAATACAACTTGGAAACAGGAACAGAAACTGAAATAAAATTACCAAAAGAAAATGTTTTACAATTGGTTCTGGAAGACGATACATATATCACAGCCCGTCCATCTGGAACAGAGCCAAAAATTAAATTCTACTTCAGTGTAAATACAGATTCAAATGAAAATGTAAAAGCAAAACTTGATAAAACAATGGAAGAATTTTCAAAATTTTTAGGATTATAATTTTTTAAAGAGATCAGAAGATTACTTAAACTAAATGTCTAATTTTTGGCGGAAGTTCAGTTTTTTCTGATCTTTTTTGTTAAAACTTTTTTATAGGAAATAACTTATTCTGTTTAATAATTATTTATTCAATTTTATTTATATTTAGTTTTTTTTAACGTAAGGGCATCAGACGCCATGCCCTTACAACCCTGCTTCTCTAATTTCAATTTTACAGCAAAAGACAAAACTTGCTTTTAACAAAAGTTATTTTAATTTCAGTAAATTATTATCAATTCAAATATAATAGAAAAGCTCAAACAAGTTG
>NZ_KI271301.1:84507-97604 GCF_000469385.1 Leptotrichia sp. oral taxon 879 str. F0557 | reverse complement strand
TGTCTTTTACTGAAAAATTAAAATCTCGGAAATTCTATAACAAATATCTTTGTATTTTAATAAACCGACGGAGCTTTTTATTTGTTCAACTGCGACTGTTTGACGACTGAAAGGAGGAGTTTCGAAGTTGGGCAAATAAAAGTCGTAGTCTAGCCATAGGGGCAAGATTTGCGGCAATGAGCAATCCTGCAAAAATAAAGGAAAAATATAATTAAAATAGTAAAAACTGTTATTAAGTAAAATAATCTAATACTAAGTCCCGAAAGTTTTAATTCCTAGTTAATTATAGTATGTAATTCAAAATTTATTAAATATCTACTATTTAAAGAAGAAATAGTATTATAATAAATTCATTATTTAAATGGGATTTAGTATAAAATAAAAAAAATAATAAAATTTTTAGAGAGAATTTGTGGAAAGAATAAAGTATGGAAAAAATAAAAGAAAAAAATATTGATGCAATATATATTCATATTCCATTTTGTGACAAGAAATGTGAGTACTGTGATTTTTGCACATTTGTCAGAATGGAGAAGGAATATAGAAAATATGTAGATTATTTAATTAGGGAAATTAGGATGTACCCAAAGTTTAAGTATGATACGATTTATTTTGGTGGTGGAACGCCATCATTACTGCCAGTTGAGATGATAAGAGAAATAATGGATGAACTGGAGTGGAGTGAAAATGCCGAAATTACTTTGGAATTAAATCCAACGGATATGACTTTGGAAAAATTGAAGGAAATTCGGGAAATTGGGATAAACAGGTTAAGTATTGGTATACAGAGCTTTCAGAATCACGTTTTGAAATTTATTGGAAGACAGCACAGTTCAGAAGATGCGATAAATGTCTATAAAATGGCTAGAGAAGCTGGATTTGAGAATATAACTGTGGATTTGATGTTTGGAATTCCTAATCAAAGTATTGAGGATTTGCAGAAGGATTTGAATATTTTGAAAGAATTAAAGCCTGAAAATGTCTCAATTTACTCGCTTATCTGGGAGGAAGGGACTGTTTTCTGGAGTAAATTGCAAAAGGGGATTCTGTCGGAAATTGATCAGGATGTAGAAGCTCAGATGTATGAGATGATTATTGAGTTTTTTAATGAAAATAGGTATTGTCATTACGAAATATCAAATTTTGCACGGATTGATGGGAATTTTGAGCAAAATAAAAATATCAGTGAAAATTGTGATTCAGAAAATAAAATAGGTTTTCAAAATTTTTCAGAAATTAAGAATAATGAAGAAATATTGAAAAATGTGGAAGATTTTGAAATAATTAAGAAAAAACAGAAAAATAGTGGAAGACACAATTTGAAATATTGGAGAAATATAAAGTTTGTTGGTGCAGGAATGAGCGCTGCTAGCTATTATAGTGGAAATAGGCATAGTAATGTAAGAACATTTAAAAAATATTATGATTTAATTGATAGCGGAAATTTTCCAATTGATGAAAATACAATTGAAATTGTAGATGAAATCGAAAGTCAAAAATTGAAGAAAATGCTGGGACTAAGATTAATTAAAGAGGGAATTGAATATTTTGAAAATGAGAAAGTTGAAAAACTTATAAAAAATGGACTACTCGAAAAATTTGTTGTGAAAAAAGTTGAATTTTTAGATAAAAATACTAGAAAAGTCGAAAAAAAAATCATAACAAAAGAAAAAGAAATAAAAAATAAAGTTAAAAATAATGAAAATTTAGATGGAAATATTGTAAAAAATGCTTATGAAATAAGGCTTAGATTAACAAAAAGAGGAATGTTGCTTGCAAATGATGTATTTGTTGAATTTATTTAAAAAAAAGGTTATAATAGTGTTATTGTAAAATATGCAGCAAGTCAAAAGGAGCAGAAATGGAACTTGATAATGTAAAAATTCAGCAAAATTATAATAAAATTTTTGAAGATATAAAAAAATATTCACCGTATCCTGAAAAAGTAAAAATTTTGTTTGTTAGTAAATATTTTGATGTGGAAAAGCATAAGGCTATAATTGATATGGGTTATGATTATTTTGGTGAAAATCGGGCTCAGCTTTATCGAGATAAGCTAAATGAATTTTCAGATGAAAAATATAAAAATATCAAATGGGATTTTATTGGAAGGTTGCAAAAAAATAAAATAAAGTATATAATTAATAGTGTGAATTTAATACATTCGATTGATTCTTATGAACTTTTAGAAGAAATAAATAAAAAAGCTATTGAGAATAATAGAGTTATAAACGGATTGATTCAAATCAATGTTTCAAAGGAAGAATCCAAAACAGGAATTTATATTGAAGACTTTAAAAAAGATAGTGAAAAATATTTTTCTATGAGTAACGTAAAAATAGAAGGTTTTATGACAATGGCTCCATATGAAGCTTCACAGCAGGAAATAAACAGTTATTTTTTAAAGATGAGAGAGCTAAAGGAAGAGTATCAAAAAAAATATAATTACATTACCGAGCTTTCTATGGGAATGTCGAATGATTATATTGAAGCATTAAAAAATGGTGCGACAATAATTAGGATAGGAAGTAAATTATTTGAATAGGAGGTTATGCTTTGGGACTTAAAAGAAAATTAATGGAGTTTTTTGGCGATGATATTGAAGATGATGAAGATGAGTTATCTGAAGAATTGTCAAATGATGAAAAAAAAGAAGTGACAGTAGAACAGCCGCAACAAAATCAGCAGTCTAAAGTTCAGCAAAAAGCAACAGTAAATCGTGTGGAACAGGAAAAACAGCCAGAAGAAAAAAAAGGAATAGGAAGTCTTTTTGGCGTAGGAAAAAAGGAGGAAATTGTAAAGATGCCATCGTCTAAAGTAAGCTATGTTTCGATTATAAGACCGAAAGTTTTTGAAGATTCAAGATTAATCGCAGATGCAATAAAAGAAAATAAAGTTGTAACATTCAGCTTGGAATTTTTAGAATATGAAGTGGGACAAAGAGTAATAGATTTTGTAAGTGGAGCGGCGTATGCAATGAACGCTCATCTATCAAAGGTTACTGACAAAGTTTTAACTTCTATTCCAGTTGGAATTGACTATGAAGATATTGATGCCTCATTGGGAGAAGAGTCAAGAGACAGCAATTTATTATAATTAAATATTGAGGATATTAAGTTAAGTTTTGAAATTTAGCTGCTTTTTTTGAGATGTTTTCTCATTTAAAGCAGTATTTTTTAATAAATTCATAAAGTGAAAAAGAAATTATCAATTAAAATAGTTTGAAATAAATATAAAAAAAAGAAAATTAGGAGAATAGATAAATGGGAATGGTTTTTACAATAGTAATTTTGGGATTAATTATATTTTTGCATGAATTGGGGCATTTCGCAACGGCTAAATATTTTGGGATGCCTGTTACTGAATTTGCGATTGGAATGGGGCCAAAGATTTTTTCGTTAAAAAAGAATGAGACGACTTATTCAATCAGAATTTTGCCTTTAGGAGGATTTGTTAATATTGAGGGAATGCAGCCTGAAAGGTTTGATTTGGAAGTATTTAAGAAGGAAAAAATGGATGAGATTATTGAGGAATTAAAAAATGAAACAGGTAACAAAGATAATGAAATTGAAGATGAAAAATTTATTGATGAAGTAGAAAGAAGGCTTAGCAAGGTTGTAGAAAAGGAATTAAAGAGACAGGAAAATATTCAAAAAAATGGATTTTTTGCCAAGTCGCCGTTTAGCAGATTTGTTGTGCTGATTGCCGGAGTTGTGATGAACTTTATCTCTGCATTGGCAGTATTGTTTATAATTCTTTCAGTAGCAGGAGTGCTGCCGCCTAAATATTCTCAAGCTATAGTTGGAGGAGTTGAGCAAAGTTCAAAAGTAAATGGAAGATTGAAGGTAAATGATAAGATTTTGGCAATTAATGGTAAAAATATATCCAATTGGAGTGAAATGACAAAAAGAATTGGAGAAATTAGTAAAAATTATAAAAATGAAGATATAGCTCTAAAAATCTTGAGAGATAATAAGGAAATTACTGAAAATGTAAAATTAACTTATAACGAGGAAGCAAAAGGAAACATACTTGGAGTACATCTTTTAAGCCAAAAATCAACAATTGGAGAAAGAGTAAAAATTAGTTTTTCTATGTTTGGAGATTATTTTAAAATAACACTTGATGGTGTGAGAATGCTTATAACAGGAAAAGTGGCAATGAAGGAAATGACAGGGCCTGTAGGACTTCCTAAGATAGTTGGCGAGGCTTATGGGCAAGGAGGGATTTTTGCTATGCTTGGAGTATTTGTATTAATTTCCATAAATATTGGAATTATGAACTTGCTTCCAATTCCAGCGCTTGACGGGGGAAGGCTGATATTTGTCATTCCTGAATTTTTTGGAATAAAAGTAAATAAAAAAATAGAAGAAAAAATACATATGATTGGAATGATATTTTTACTTGTTTTGATGTTGGTTATTGTATTTTTTGATGTTACTAAGTATTTTCAATAAAGAGGAGAATAAATTAGATGGCAGATTTTATACAGAAGACAAAAAGGCTTGTAAAGCTTTCTTCAGTAATTGCTCAATATGGGTTTGATGAACTATTTAAAAGGGGAGACTTGGAAAAGTATATTCCTGGAAATATAAAAAAGAAATACAGCGACAAGATTGATGAAATAAATGCCTGTACTTTTTATGAAAGAATAAGAATGGCGATTGAGGAAATGGGGCCTGTATATGTAAAATTTGGGCAAATGTTAAGTAATCGAAAAGATATTCTACCTGAGGAGATGCTTTTACAGCTTCAAAAATTACAAGATAATGTAGAGATTGAAGAAGTAGATGTAAGAAAAAAAATGAATCTCGAACTTGGAATAGAAGTAGATGATTATTTTTCTGAAATAGAGGAAGAACCAATGGCATCAGCTTCAATAGGGCAGGTGTTTAGAGGAAAATTAAAAAATGGGGAAAAAGTTGTTGTAAAGATTCAAAGAGAAAATATAAAGCCTGTAATTGAAGTAGATTTGGAAATTATGAAAAATCTTGCAAAAACTTTGGAAAATTATTATGAAGAAATGAAAAAAATGAATATTGCAGATGTTGTGGAAAGTTTTGAAAAAATGCTGAATGAGGAGCTTTCACTTAGTAACGAGCTTCGTAATATAGAGCGTTTTGCAAACAATTTTAAAGGGGACGAGAGAATTCATGTTCCAATCGTATATAAACATCTTTCCAATAACCATATTCTTACAATGGAAATGATAGAAGGCTTTAAAATTACTGATAAGGAAAAAATAGTAGAAATAGGGAAAAAACCTGAAGAAATTGCAAGAACTGGACTTGATTTGTATTTGGTGCAGTTTTTAAAACACGGATTTTTTCATGCTGACCCCCATCCTGGCAATATTTTTATAAAGGAAAATGGGCAAATTGTATTTATTGATTTTGGTGCAATGGGAAGACTTTATCCAAATGAGCGAGAACTTTTAATAAATGTGATTATTTATTCATTGAAAAAAGATGTAAAAAAAATGATTGAAATTATACGTAAACTGGCAATAAAATTTGAAGTTGCAGATGAAAGAAAGTTTGAACGTGAACTTTACGGATTGATTGAGATGGTGGACGGGAATTCATTGGAAAGTATAGATATTGTTACGATTTTTGAAAAGGCAAGGAAAATATTCAGCGATAATCAAATTCTGCTTTCTGAAGATACTTACCTATTAATAAAGGGAATTGGTCAAATTGAAGGAATTGGACGGCATTTGGATCCAAGTCTTAATATAACAAGAATTATGCAACCATATATGGATAAAATAGCAAGAGAGCGGATGAATCCAGTAAATATTTTTAAAAAGGGAACAGAAAAATTGGAAACATTTTCTGATAACTGGCTAACTTTACCTACAGATTTAAAAAATATTTTGGAAAAAATTCAAAAAAATGAATTAAAACATAAGCACGAAATAATTGGTTTTGAGAAATTTCAAAAGACTTTTGAGCAATTAGTACTAGCAATTATTATTTCATCAATATTTGTGGGTTCATCAATACTAGCTCTAGCAAACATTCCTCCAAAAATATTTGGAATTTCTGGATTGGGATTATTAGGATTTGTTATTGCAGGAATTATGGGAGTAAATTTATTTTTTAAAAGTAAAAAATAAGTACTGGCAAAATAAAAACTATTTTTTTAGGACTATAATTAGTCAATTTAAAAAATAAAGGAGAGTTGCCATGGAAAATAATGTTTTATTAGCAACATTTGAAAATCAGCTAAGCGCATTTGAGGTTCTGGCTGACATAAAGACAAAATATTCAGGGGAAAATTATGTAATTACTCAGGCTGCAGTTGTAAGAAAGGAAGACGATAAGCTGAGTTTCAAGGATGGATTTGAAGTAAATGCAAATGGAAATATAGGATTTTTAAATGGAGGGCTTCTTGGAGGTCTTGTTGGAATTATCGGAGGTCCGTTGGGAGTTATTTTTGGCGGAGCAGTAGGAGCTATGATAGGTGAAAGCCAAGGTGAAAAGGCTGACAAAAAAATAATAAGCATATTTGAAGATGTTTCAAAACACCTTGTAAATAACCATTATGGGTTGATTTTGCTAACTTCGGAATCAGAAAATGCAGAACTGGATAATTTTTTGAATAAATATAATCCTGAAACAATCCTGCGAAAAGATGCCAAAGTTGTTCAAAAGGACTTGGAATTTGCAAGAGAATACGAATCTAAGCTGAAAACAGATATTGAATACAAGGAATTAAAAGACAAATTTAAAGGCAAGTCAAAAGAAGTAAAAGAAAATTTAGCTGATTTTTCAGAAAAGGTAAAAGCTAACGCAGAAGCATTTACAGAAGATTTGACGAAATTCGTACTGGACTTGAAAAATAAATTTAAGAATTAAAGAAGGCAGGGATAGAAAATTTTATCCCTGTTTTTAATTTTCAAGGAAAGCAAATTTATGTTTTTTTTATTGAAAAATTTTAATTTATTTTTTAGCGCAAAAATAATTGACAAAATAGAAAAAACAGTATATTATATAAAAATGACTTACAGGTCAATTTTATTTGTTAGGTGGGAGACGCTTGGAAAAGAAGAAGAGTGCAATAAGTCAGAAAAGAAAAAAGATAATAGATAAAGCATGGGAACTATTTGCAAAAAATGGATATGAGGAAACTAAGGTGGAAGACATTACGAAAGATCTAGGAATATCTAAAGGGAGTTTTTATACATATTTTGCAACTAAGGAAGAGCTGCTTTACGAAGTTTTAGAAAAAATAAAAAAGGAAATAATTGAAAATCTTGAAAATATAAATGTTGATCAAGTTCCAGAAAAGGTTTTAGAAGATTACGTAAAAGCTAAAATGAATTATGCTGTTAAAATTTTGAATAATATGAAGCTAAGAGCAGTTGAGAAATATTTAATTGATCCAAAATTAAGGATATTCTTTCAAGAACTGCAGGAAAAATCAACTGATTTTATAAAAATAAATATTGTTGAAAAATTTAACAGTAAAAATGGCAATAAATATAATACAGATGTTATATCAGAATTTATATTAATTTCAATAGAGGAATTTTTATATGATGAATTTGTCTTGAAAAATTTGGAAAAGATGAAAGATGATGACCTGATTAATATCCAAAATACAAGAAAAGTCGAAAATTCGTTGAAGGAAATAATAAAATTTATAAATAATGCATTAAAATAGGTTCAGGGAGGAAAAACAGAAAATGAAAAAAAATGGAAACAAAGTAGTAGTAACTGTACTGCTCCTATTGATGTCAATTCCAAATTTTGCACAAAAAATAACAATTCAGGAAGCGGCAGAAATGGCGGTAAAAAATAACAAGGATATAAAGATTGGGATGATGGAAGTTGATAGGGAGCAGATTGATGTGAATAAAAGTTGGAAACAGAGATTTTTCAAAGTAAGCTACAATGCTTCAGCAAATACTCATTTTAAGGATGTAATATTGAAAAGAACAGGAGAGTCATATCAGCAGTATCTGTCTCTTTCTCAACCACTTTTTACTGGCGGGAAATTAAAGATGGGAAATGAGATAAGTAAAGATAACCTGAAACTAGCAGAACTAAAGCTCGAAAAGACAAAAAAAGAGACAGTTTTAAGTACGGTGCAGGCATATATAGATGTGTACGAGGCAATAAGCACTCTTGGAGTACTGCAAAAGTCTAAGGAAGCTTTGGATGAAAATTATAAGATTCAAACTGAAAAGTATAACTTGAGAATGGTCACAAAGCCTGAATACAGGGAAGCTGAAAGAAGTGTGAAAGATATGGAAGCTCAGATTGTCCAGCAGCAGGGAAATATTGAAATTGCGAAGGAATCATTGGGAATATTGATAGGAATATCAAATCCAAGCAATATTGAAATTGTACCTTTTGGAGTGGAAGATAATTTTACAAAAAGCATTGATTTGAAAAAGGATATGGAGAAATTGACAACACAGAATACAGAATATAAAATTGCACAAAAACAAATTGATATAAGCAGAAAAAATACAAAATTAGAAAAATCTAGTTTTTATCCGACAATTAATGGAACTATAAATTATGGATCATTAAATTCTGCAAACAGATTAAAGGACGTATTTAGAGTTAGAGATTTTTCATCGGCTGCAGGAGTAACTTTTAGCTGGGATATATTTGACTGGGGGAAAAGAAAAGAAGATGTAAAATATGCTAAAAAAACAGAGGAAATTGCGGAAGTAAAATCTGAACAAACATTGGATCAGGTAAGGGCAAATATGAGAAAAACATATTATCAGCTGCAAGCGCTTGAAAAAAGTTTGGAAGCATTGAAGGTTGCTGTGGAAAGTGCAGAAGAAACTTATGAACTGGAAAAGGAAAGATACAGCTATAACTTGATAACAATGAATAATTTACTTGATGCAGAGGCAAAATTGAGACAAAGCCGTGTAAATTATGCGACTTCAAAACTTAAGTATTATTATCTTGTGTCACAATACGGAGCATTTTTAGATTAATTTAAGTGAATATCTAGAATATTACAAAATACATTTGAAAACAGGAGGAAATATAAAAAATGAAATTATATAATAAAAAAATTATAATAGGACTAGCGATACTTACTATGTTTACTATATCTTGCGGGAAAAAGAAAAAAGCAGAAGTTGTCAATGCAAGACCTGTAAAAGTGCAAGTTATTGGGCAAAACTCAATTTCTTTAGGATATACAGCAAGCGGTACTTTAAAGGGAATTGAGGAAGTACCGTATACAGCGACTTCATCAGGAGAGATAGTTGTCATAAATGCAAAAAATGGGGATAGTGTAAATGCTGGTCAGGTAATAGTGTCAATTGACAATCAGGCAGCAAGATCAAATGTAAGAAGTGCAGCTTCAAACGTGAATACAGCTTCGTCAAATATCAATTCAGCCGCAGCGGCATTGGAAGAAGCAAGAATTAATTATGAGAAGTACAGTATGCTTTATAACAAAAGGTTAGTGACTGAAACAGATTATTTAAAGGCAAAAACTAATTATGATGCTGCAAGAGCCCAGTTAAATGCCTCAAAAAACAGCCTAAGCTCAGCACGGGCAGCACTGGATTCGGCAAATGACACAAATAGAAAATCCGTAATAAAAACAAATACAACAGGAACAATTTCAAATATGAATTTGGAACTTCATCAGCAAACTTCAGCAGGAAGTGCTTTATTTACTGTAGTAAATGAATCAGAAATGCAACTGGAAGTGGGAGTTTCACCAGAAGTAATAAATAAAATCCATGTAGGGACACAGGCAAAAGTAAAAGTTGACGAACTACAAGGGGAAGAACTGATAGGAACAGTTTATGAAGTCTCTGCCGCAGCAAGCAGTGCAACAAGACAATTTACTGTAAAAATTAAAATTCCTAATCCAGATAGAAGGCTAAAAAGTGGAATGTATGGAACAGCAAGTATAGATACTGGTGCTGAAAACGGAATAATTATCCCTAAAAAAGCCATTGTTGTAAGAGGGGTAGAGCAAGTTGTTTATATAGTTCAAAATGGTAAGGCTATTGCTATTCCTATAAAAGTTACAAATCAAAATCAGGATTATGCAGCAGTTACAGGAAATGGATTAACAAGTGGAGTAGAATTAATAGTAGATGGACAAAATGTTGTGCAATCTAATGAAGCAGTTAGAAAAGTGCAATAATTTTTACTATTGATGACGAAATTAATATTTTTTATAATCAGTCAGACAGATTTTGAAAGTTTAATGTTTCTAGATTTGTTTGACTGTATTTATAAAAACAGAGATAAAATGAATTTAAAACAGAAGCAAAAATAAAATTAAGGAGAAAAAAATGACAATAGCAGATTTTGCAACGAAAAGAGTTGTTTCTACAACAATGATATTAGTATTTATGGTCTTTTCAGGTGTTGTAGCAATGCGGTCAATGAAGCAGGAATTGATACCAGATTTTAATTTTCCGCTGGTAGCTGTTAATACAACGTGGACTGGAGCAGCTTCTGAGGATGTTAAGACTCAGATTTCAAAAAAGATAGAAGATGCGGCACTTAATGTTGACGGTATTAAAAATATTTCTACAAGTTCAACTTATGGAAGTTCGAGTGTAATGATAGAATTTAACTTTGGTACAGATACGGATATAAAGCAAGTACAGATTCAATCTGAAATTGATAAAATAAAACAGGATTTGCCATCTGATGCCAATGATCCAGTAGTTTCAAAATTAAATACTTCTGGTGGAAATTCGGATATGGCGATGATGATTGCGATAAGAGGAGCAGATCAGGCGATAATTACTTCATTTATAGAGGAAACACTAGAACCAAGGCTTAAAAGAAACAGAGGAGTTGGAAACATATCAGTATTTGGTAATGCTACAAGACAGATAAAGGTAAGGCTGGATCCATATAGATTGCAGGCATACAATTTATCTCCAAGTGAAATATATACTAAAATTAAAGCGGCTCACACAATTGTGCCAGGTGGAACAGTAAAGGATGGTTCAAAAGAATTTATTCTAAGGGTTGATGGAGAATTAAAACAGCTAGAACAGATACAAAACATCATTATTTCAAACAATGATAATCAGACAGTAAGATTAAGCGACATTGCTAATGTTGAATATGGAACTAAAGATAAGACATCTTATTCAAAATATGATGGTCAAGACATGGTTTCTGTTGTAATTCAAAAAAGTAAAGATGGAAATCTAGTTGAAATTGCAAATATTGCAAAAAAAGAATTGGAAAATATGAAACCGTTATTTCCATCGGGTTCAAAGTATGAAATAATAGTTGATAACAGTATAAGGGTAAAAGATGCGATTTCCAATGTAACAAATAATGGTTTACAGGCATTAGTAATAACAGTAATTGTCTTATTGGTGTTTCTAAAGGATTTAAGAGCCTCGCTTGTGGTTGGAATGTCAATTCCAATATCTGCTGCCTTTACTTTCTTCCTTTTAAATACACAAGGAATCTCACTAAACTTAATTTCACTTATGGGTCTTGCACTTGCGATAGGATCGCTGGTTGATAATGCGGTTGTTACGCTAGATAACATATTTGATCATATTCAGATTAATAAAGAGCCAGCACTTGTTGCGGCGGTACGTGGAACAAATGAAGTAATAGTTCCAATGATCGCTTCAACGGCAACATCAGTTTGCGTATTCTTGCCAATTGTATTATTTCCAGGTTTTGCAAAGGAAGTGTTTGCAGGAATTTCGCTCTCAATGATGTTCGCGCTGTCAACTTCGATTGTTGTAGCAATGCTGTTTATTCCAATGGCATCAAGCCTTTTCTTAAATATTGAAAAAATATCAGGAGCGGCAGGGAAAGCACATAGATTTAATGCGTTTAGAGATAAATATAAAGAGCTTGTAAAGCAGGCTTTGGAACATAGAAAAGCAGTTATAATCGGAGTAATTGTACTATTTTTTGTAGTTGTTTTTGGACTTGGAAAAACTGTAAAAACAGGATTTTTCCCAACAATTGACAACGATGAGTATTCGGTAGTTGCACAGCTGTCTACAGGACTAGATGTAGAAGTGGCACACGAAATTTCTAAGCAGATGGAACAGATTGTAAAAGAAGATCCTGCTACAAAAAATTATACTACTATAGTAAATGCTCAGGCGGCAATAGTCAATGTCGATGTAAAAAAAGACACCATGAAGGCTATGGAAAGAATGCGTCAAAAAATGAGCGATATTCCAAATGTTACAATTGCTGTTTCTCCGTCAAAAGCTGGAGGACGTTCTGTTTCAAAAGATTATTCATTCCAAGTGGAAGGGGATAATGCTGAAGAAATCAACAGAATTGCCAATGCGATTATGGCAGATATGAAACAACAGACATGGTTTAAAGATGTAAAATCATCATCAGAAGGTGGATACCCTCAGGCACAACTTGAAGTAAACAGAGTAAAGGCTGAAAGTTATGGGCTAAGTGTTACAGATATAACTAGAATGCTAAATCAAACTGTCTTAGGAGTAGATCCGATAGAAATTACTGAAAATACAGAAACATTAAAAGTTTATATGGAATTTGAAGAGCAGTATAAAAATTCACTTGACAAAATACTGAATATAATGATAAAAACAAATGGAGGACAATTTGTAAGATTAGGAGACATCGCCACAATGAAACAGGTGGAAGGTGCGGCTTCAATAGAAACTTACAATGGTGCTCAAATTGTAACAGTAGGAGCAAATCTTGATAAATCAAAAGGTCTGAATGATGCGGCAAAATTTGTAAATGAATCATTTAAAAAGACAAATCCTGCATCAGGATATAAAATAGCTCCAGCAGGAAATGCCCAAAGTCAGCAGGAAATGGGTGGAGAAATTATGAATGCCCTTATCCTTTCGGTAGCACTTATTTATGTTGTCTTGGCAATACAGCTGGAATCATTTGTTTTACCGCTAATAATGATGTTGGCATTGCCGTTGTCGATGATTGGAGTAATGTTTGGACTGGCTGTAACAAGAATACAGCTGAGCATGTTTGTTATGATTGGTATTCTAATGCTGTTTGGTATGGCGGTTAATAATGCGATTGTATTACTGGATTTCGTATCAAGTTTGCGACAAAAAGGGATGGAAATTCGTGAGGCCCTTGTGGAAGCGGCAGGGTCAC
>NZ_KI271301.1:46029-84407 GCF_000469385.1 Leptotrichia sp. oral taxon 879 str. F0557 | reverse complement strand
GAGGCCCTTGTGGAAGCGGCAGGTTCACGGCTTCGTCCGATACTTATGACAACGCTTACAACGGTGCTTGGATGGATTCCAATGGTATTTTCAAGCAAGGGAAGTTCGGGTTATTATCAAGGAATGGCGGTAGCAGTAATGTTTGGACTTTCATTCTGTACATTGCTGACATTATTCTTTATACCCGTGGCTTATTCTATAGTTGAGGAAAGAAAAGAAAGAAGACAAAAGGCAAAAGAGGAAGCAAGAAAAGCAAAAAAAATGGCTGAAAGATCACAAAATAAATAATAATAAACTTTAAAGAAAAGGAGGTGTTTTCTTGAAGAGGATAGAAATATATTTTGATTCTTACTTTATGGATAAAATAAAGGAGGAAATGCGTGAATATGGAATTGAGCAATATACAATAATTCCACAAGTTTACAGCCGTTGGAGCAAAACGTTAAAACATTTTAATAGCCACGTATGGCCAGGGACTGACAGCGTTCTTGTAACATATCTGGAAGATGAGCAGGCAAATGAAATTATGCGGCTTATTAAAATTATGAAAATCGATTTAGGAAAGTCAATTTCAATGGGAGCGGCACTTTTACCAGTAGACGATATTATTTTGTAAAAAATATGAATCTTAGAAAAAACAGTTTGAGTATAAAAAAGAACGGAGTGATTATTAATGGCAGTTTTTGAATTGAAACATCCACTAATTGAACATAAACTTTCAAATTTGAGAAATAAACATACAGATACTAAACTTTTTAGGGAAAGCCTAAATGAAATAGCAGGACTTATGGTTTATGAAGCAACAAAACATTTGCCGCTCAAGGAGATTGAAACAGAAACTCCTATTCAGAAAACCACTACAAGAGTTCTGGATAAACCAATAACATTAGTTCCCATCCTAAGAGCAGGACTTGGAATGATAGATGGAATATTGCAGCTTCTTCCAAATGCAAAAGTAGGGCATCTGGGAGTTTACAGAAACGAAGAAACCTTAGAGCCAGTCTACTATTACGCAAAAATGCCAACAAACGTTGTCGAAAGTCAAGTTTTCGTAGTAGATCCAATGCTTGCAACAGGTGGTTCAATGATTTACACACTTGACTATTTGAAAGAAAAAGGCGTAAAAAACATAACTGTGCTTTGTATTATTGGTGCTCCTGAAGGAATAAAGAAATTTACTGAAAAACATCCTGATGTAGATTTGTACATTGCGGCAATTGATACTGGACTTAATGAACATGCGTATATCTATCCAGGATTGGGAGATGCGGGAGATAGAATATTTGGAACAAAATAGTAAAATGGATTTTTTAGGAAAATGCTCTAATTAAAACAATTAGGGTGTTTTTTTATATTATTATGTTTTTTCTTTTTATATTTCTGTAGGATTGCTCATTGCCGCAAATCCTAAGACCTATGGCTAGTCTACGACATTTTTCTGCACTGACAAAAAACTCGCTATGCTCAAACAGTTTTGTCAGCACAGAAAAATGCTCCGACGGATTTTAAAGAGTAAAAATTATATTTTAATTATTTAAAAATATTGAGTTGTTATTCTTTATTAGAAAAGTTTGTAATAAATTTCTTATTTAACCGAGGTTTAGTATAATAATAATTTTTTCTTTTCTTCAAAAGCAAAAAAGAAGTAGAATCTCAAAAATTCTACTTCTTCACATAATGATTTATTAATAACGATTTCCATTTCCGTCTTCACAATAAATATATCCACTTCGTTTTTCATAACATCTTCTTTCGCTTCCTGCTCTATCTTTTTCATATTCTGCCCATCTTGAAGGACTAAAGAGACTGCAACTAACCACAGCCATTCCCAAAACAGCAATCAAAAATAATTTTTTCATATTTATCATCTCCGTATATTCTTTTTTTATATTATAACACATTTTTTTGGTTTTTTTTTTTTTTTTTTTTGAAATTAGAATAATATTATAAAAAACTATTTTTAAACAAGAGTTTAATTTTTTTGATTTTAAAAGGGATTGATACTATTTATCATTTAATATAGTAGAAATCAGAAAATTCATGTAATTAAAGCTTTTTTTATAAGATTGTACTGCTATACAATCGGAATAATCTTTAATTAAATTTAATCATTTAAGCGTTAATTTTATTTATAAATATTATAATTAATAATCGTTTTTTCTGTTTTTTTATTCAAATTTTTTGTAACGTAAGGGCATCAGACGCCATTCTCTTTAGTATGCCATTATTTAAATATATTAAAATAACTGTTATTGCGAAATGAAGGGAAATGGGACTGATTTCCCTTGCTTTTTAAAAAGAAAAAATATAAAATTATGAAAAAATTTGATTAAAGGATATTTTAATAGTGTGTAATAAAAATGAGAAATAGTATTAAAAGGAGTAGGAGAATAAATTACAAACTTGATTTAAAAGGAATTTTTATAATTACTTCTGCTCCTTCGGTTTTGCTGTCTTTATTTATAAATACGCCATAATTTTTGCCGTAATAGAATTTTATTCTTTTATCGACATTTTGAAATCCTACACCGCCTGTCTTGCTTTTTTTGAACTGTTTAGCTTTTTCAAAGCCTATTCCGTTGTCTTTGACTGAGATATTGACAGTGCTATTTTCTCTGTAAACGTCGATTGTGATAATTCCGTTTCCAGAAAGGTTTTTTATTCCGTGATAGATGGAGTTTTCTACAATTGGCTGGATTATGATTTTTGGAACTTCGATGGAAAGAAGCCTTTCATCTTCTATGTTGAAAAAATAGGAAAGTTTGTCTTCGTATCTCTGCTTTTGTATGAATAAATATTCTTTAGTGTGCATAATTTCATCTTTTAACGGTATTTTTTCGTGACCGTTGCTAAGGGAAAGCCTAAAATAGTTTGCAAGTGATTTTGTAATGCTGATTACTTTTTCATTGTCTTCAAATTCTGCCATCCAAATGATTGTATCGAGCGTATTATACAGAAAATGTGGATTAATCTGGCTGTGCAGAGCCTTTATTTCATATTCTCGCAAATATTTTATCTTTTCAACCATTACATTAAAATGTTCTACAAGATTCTGAACTTCATAGCCTGTTTTTTCGCTTAAATGAAATTCCCGTAGATTATTTTCAAAGTTTTGCATATGATTTTCCAGTTTTATTAAAGGCTTTAGAATCTTTGTTATTACGATAAATGTAATAATGGAAGAAAAAGCTAATGAAACTAGGAAAATGATAATAACTATGTGGGAAAAATTTTTCTTTAAGGTTACTAAGTCATTTGTGTTTGCAAGGCTTCTTAAATTCCAGTTTGTATTTTCAATCTGTGTTTCGTATAAATATGTATCTTTATTTTTATTCTTTTCTGAAAATTTTGCAAGGCACTTTTTATCAGCAAAGCATTTCACGTCTTTGTAGTAAATAATATTGTTGTTTTTGTCTACTATAATATTGTCGATTTGTTTTCCAAAAGAAATGGAATTTAAATATCTTTCAAGAATTTCATATTTAATGTCAAAAACAATAACACCAAGATTTTCCCCCTTTGAATTTTTTATGTCACGGCTGATTGACAGAAACCAGAGAGCTGAGTTCATAGAGGAGGTGGAATTTTTTCTGCTGGGATTAAAAACGGGCATATCTGAATTATTTATAGCATCGGCATACCATTTCTCCTTCATCATATTTTCTGATATTTTCATATCATTGTTTTTGTCACTGGATACAATGTTACCATTTTTTCCGATTACAGTAATATTTTTAATTCCTTTATTACTATCAAGAATCGAATAAATCATTTTTTCAATGCTCTTTTTTGAATCTTCATTTCCTGATATTAAAAAATTTCTAACATCGGCATCAACAGACAAGAGATTAATTATATTTTTCAATTTATCTGCATAGAGTGTAATATAACGGGATGTACTTATAACATTTTCGTTAGTATACTCAATTTCCTTGTTCATTATGATGTATTTTGAAGTATAGTAAAAAATACTGCTTAAAAAAAGTACAAACAGAAGATTTCCAATAATATAATAAAAAAACATCTGAAGCAGCATCGAGTTTTTCATAGTTCTTTTTAATTTCATAGTTTCTCCAACACACTTTTCTTAAATTCTTTCGGTGTCATTCCAAAAGTTTTTTTAAATTTTGAATTGAAGTAATTAAAGTTTTCCATTCCTACAAGCTCCCCAATTTGATAATTTTTCAGATCTGTTGTCAAAAGCAGCAGTTTTGCCTTTTCCATCCGCATATTATTCAAATAGTCCTGAAAAGGAATACCAAACAAATTTTTAAAAAGTGAACTCAAATATCCAGAAGACAAATTCATTTCGTCCGCCAGAGAATTTAAGTTAAAGGAAATATCGCTGTATTTTTCTTCAATTTTTTTTGTTAAAATATCTTTATACTTACTATGAGAAATATTTTTGTCAGATTTCTCAGCTTGGCTAATTTTGTTAATAATTTTTCTTGCTTCGTTATATTTTTTATCTTCTTCCAGCTTATAGATAAGTTTTGAAATTATCTCATTTATATCTGTCTTTGAAACAGGTTTTAAAATATAGTCTTCAACTCCGATTTTTAAAGCTTTTTGAGCATATTCAAAATAGTCATATCCAGAAATAATGGCTATTTTAACATCACTTTTCAGCTCTTTCATCTCCTCGGCAAGAGTTAGCCCATTTTTAAAGGGAATATTTATATCCAGCAAGACAAGGTCAGGCAAGACTTCAGAAAAAGTCTTAAAGGCAGAATTACCATCTTCTGCCTCATAAACATCACTTATCTTATATTTTTCAAAATCAATAAAAGTTTTAATACCTCTTCTTATAATCGGTTCATCATCAATTATTAAAATACTATACACTTATTTAACAGCTCCTTTGATTTGTGCAGCAGTCAGATGTCCCGGCAAAGTTTTAACAATATTCAAGTTCCCGTCCAGTACAATGTTTGAAGGATACCCCAAAACTTTCGCCCTTTTTAGCACTTCCCCCTTTTCATCCAGCAATACAGTAGTATTTTTATAGTTAAGTCCTTTATACCACTGAATAAATTTGGCTGTAGGTTTTTCTCCTTTTTGTCCTGGAGAAGCAATTGTTATAACTGTAAAATTCTTACTTTTATCTGCACTCAAAGAATTAATTTCGCTTAATCCCGAAAGACAGATAGGACACCATGAAGCCCACATTTTAATATATATTTTCTTACCTTTGTACTTGTTAAGGGAAACAGGTTTATTATTAATGTCCTTTAACTGAACTCCCTGCAGTGTATTTCCGAATGAAATCGCTCCAAAACTTAATAAAGTTGCAATTGCTGCAATTAATTTTTTCATAAAAATTACTTCCTTTCTGTATTATAACAAATTTAAAATATTTTTTGTAATTATTTTTTTAAGTTATTTTGATTACTAATTGTTTTATAAAATTTAAAAAATTATAATTTTTAAAAAATAAAATTATTAAAACTTATTCATTATTAGCAAAACTCCCATAAATATAATTAGAAATCCTCCAAAGATTTTAAAATAGTTTGTGTATTGATTTAAAGCTCGTACTTTTTTTAGTAATTCCTGAGAGAAAAAGGAAAATAGAACAAATGGAGTGGCAAGTCCTAAGACGTATATAAACATCATTAACCCTCCATAGACTGCAGATCCTTTTTCTCCTGCAAGAGTAAGCACTGAGGCAAGAATAGGGCCTACACATGGAGTCCACCCTAGACTAAACGTCAGTCCTAGCAAAAAAGCCTGTAATGAAGAATTTTTCCCAATTAAATTTAAATTTACAGATTTATTTTTTTCTAAAAAGTTAAATTTTAAGATACCTGTTTGATGTAGTCCCAGTATTATTACAATTATTCCTGCCAAAACTTTTACAGTGTCATTAAAGAAAATTCCCGTAAGAAAACTAAAACTAAAGCCTATGCTTACAAAAGTAAGCGAAAGTCCTAAAATAAATAAAAAGGTATTAAGTACAGTTTTTTTCCCTTTGCTTAAAATTCCCAAATATACAGGAACAATGGGAAGAATACATGGAGATAGAAAACTTGCTACCCCTCCTAAAAATACGCTTCCTACCAGTAATGGCTGATTAAACATAAGTTATCTCCTATCCTGTTCATTTTATTGAACTAATTTTATTAAATATCCGTAATGTTCTTTTTCCATATCTTTTAATGGGATAAATTTAATTGAAGCACTGTTTATGCAATAACGAAGCCCGCCTTTGTCTTTAGGTCCATCATCAAAAACGTGTCCCAAGTGAGCCTTTCCACTTCGACTAAGCACTTCTGTCCTTACCATATTAAAACTTGTATCATTTGCATAAGTTACGACATCTTTTGAAATAGGTTTTGTAAAACTTGGCCAGCCACAGCCAGAATCATATTTATCCTTTGAGGAAAATAATGGCTCTCCTGTTGTTATGTCCACATAAATTCCAGCTTCATGATTGTCCCAGTACTCGTTTGAAAAAGAATGTTCAGTATTTTTTTTCTGTGTAACGCTGTATTGAAGTGGAGTAAGCCGTTTTTTCAATTCTTCATCACTTGGTTTTGGATAATCTTTTGGATCAATGATAACTTCATCTGCTTTAGTAATATCAATGTGGCAATATCCGTTAGGATTTTTTCTTAAATAGTCCTGATGGTATTCTTCTGCGAGAATATAATTTTTCAAAGGCTGAACTTCAACTTGAATTTTATCTGTATATTTTTTCTGCTCTTCTTCAATTTCCTGTAAAATAATTTCTTTATCTTTGGGGTTAGTATAGTAAATTCCTGTCCTGTATTGTCTGCCTCTATCATTTCCCTGCTGATTAATGCTAGTAGGATCTACAACTTGAAAATAATATTTAAGCAGTTTGCTCAAAGAAATTTTGTTTGCGTCATATTTTACGTGAACTGTTTCTGCGTGATCCGTTGATGCGACAATGTTGTAACTCGTTTTTTCAGTTTTACCGTTCGCATAGCCAACTGTAGCATCCTTTACCCCGTCGATTCTTTCCATATATGCCTCAAGTCCCCAGAAACAGCCACCAGCAAGATAGATTTCCCTGATGTTTTCGTTTCCTGCCTGAATCATATTTTCTTTTTTTGGTTTATTTTCATTTCTGTTTTTACGATTTTTGTTTTTATTTGATAATACTACTGAAAATAAAGTTAAAGATAGTATTAAAAATAATAATAGACTTCTAGATTTCATAAAACCGCCTCCCGATTTATATTTAAATATTTTTTGTATCTACAAGAATAGTATAGTCCAAAAATTGATAAAAAAAAATGAAATATAGTAATATTTTTCTATAATTTTATAATATTTGTTTATTTAATAATCAAATTTGATATAATTTTAAAAAAGGGTTAAGTTAAAATATAAAATCAATATTTTTAAAATAAAAAATAAAGGGTCTTGTGATATATTAAAGAACTGTGATTAATAAACAGATTAAAGAAAAATATTAATAAATAGTGTCTTGAAATATAGATTATCTAGGAGGAAAAATAGTGGGTAACATCACTTGTAGGAACACAGAGGTCGGGGGACTGATATGAAAAACACGTTAAATGGTGTAAAAGTAAAAATAGTGGCTTTGGGAAAAACAGGAAGTAATGTAATAAATAAAATGATATTAAATAACATTGTAAAGGCTGACTTTATAGCGATAGACACGGAAAAGTTGAATTTAGACAGTTCAAAAGCTCCGAAAAAAATATTTGTGTCATCAATAACTTCATTTGAAGCGATGGAGGATTTAAGAAAACAAACAGAAAAAGAATTTCAAAATTCGGATATGGTGTTTATAATAGCTGAAATGGGAGAAAAAACAGGAACTCTACTTTCATCAGCTGTGGCAGAAATTGCAAAATCTATGAATATATTAACTGTTGCAATAGTGTCAAAGCCTTTTGATTTTGAAAATCGGAATAAAATAAAACTTGCTAAAAAGGGAAAGGAAAGATTAAAACATTTTGCGGATACTATAATAGTCATTCCATATCAAAGATTAAATGATTTATACGTAAATCTTCCAATTGCAAATATCTATGAAAAAGGAGAAAAAGCCTTTGTAACAATTGTAAAGGGAATATTGGATTTGATAAAAAAACAGGGAATTGTAAATTTGGACTTTGCAGACATTAAATCTATATTGCAAAATTCAGGCAAAACAGTATTAGGCTTTGGAAAAGCAGACGGAGAGGACAGAGCAAAAAAGGCGGTAGAACAGGCGCTAAATACCCCACTTCTAGAACGTTCAATAAAAGATGCAGGAAAAATACTAATGAATATAACCTCGGGAAATGATATACGTCTCGAAGAAATCAGCCAAATTGCCACAGCAGTAGCCACAAGTACCGAAAATCCAGATTTATTTCTCGCATGGGGAACAGTCTTTGAAGAAACTAAATTTGAAAATTCTGAAGATTTTGAACAAAAAGGGAGCTGTGTAAAAGTATATTTGATTGCAACAGATTTTCGCAATTAATAAAAAAAATTAAAAATTTATAAATAAAAAAAGAAAAACTATTGACTAATCAATTAGATATGATATAATTACATTGAAAGAAAAAGTTTAAAAACAGGTGTTCCACTACCTTAAAATGAAGGACAGATAAAAACAGGTGTTGCACTGCCTTAAAATGAAGCAACTTTAAATGCAAAGCTACCAATTATGGTAGCTTTTTTTCGAGGGGGATTATGAAGTTATATGAAGTAGATGAAAGTTATATAAATTATTTGAAACTTTTTGACAATAGAGTTTTAAATTATTCAGGAGAAAATTATACGAAAACACGAAAATATATTGGGGTGCTTTTAAAAGTGAATAATTGTGATTATTTGGCACCGTTATCATCTCCAAATAAAAAAAGTGATTATACTAATGGAAAAATACGAAAGTCAAATAATTTTATTATTAGAATTATTGATAAACAAAGAAACATTTTACTGGGAACTATAAAAATAAGCAATATGATTGCAATTTTTGATAAAACAGTAATTAAATATTATGATATTCACAAGGAAACGGATGAAGGCTACAAGAAATTAATTTTAAAGGAATTAAGATTTATTTATGCTAATAAAGAAAAAATTAAAAAAACAGCAATAAAATTATACAATCAAAAAATACATAATATGTCAATGGACTATATAAAGCATACGATTGATTTTTTATTATTAGAAGAAAAGGCGAAATTGTATAAAAAATAGTAAAAAGTTCTAATATATTTGATAAAAATATGTTAAAATCTAGAAAAGAAAACTTTATATATAAAGGAGAAGAAAAATGGAAGGTGTTGAAATAAAAGTTGTCGGAATTGGTACAGTGGGAAATGATGTCTTAAATAAAATGATGAAAAAAGAGATTGCAGAAGTTGAATTTGTGGGAATTGACACAAATAAAGGGAATTTGGATAAACTGAATGTAGAATCAAAAATATTGGCTTCTGAGAATTTAAGTGAAAACGTCCAAAGTGCATTGAAAAATACAGATTTAGTGTTTATTTTGACGGAAATGTCAGAAAAGAAGAATAACGAGATAGCCTGCATTGTTTCAGAAGTTGTAAAAACAATGGGAATATTAACAGTGGTTGTAGTTGCTACATCAATTAATTCAAATGGAGAAGTTGAAGAAATCAAGAAATTAGAAGAAGTTTCTGATACTGTTATAGTTTTGCCTCTTAAAAAATTAATGGAAGCAGATTTAAGTGCAACTTTTGATAAATTATTTGAAAAAAGAGATGAAATTTTTATAAAAAATGTAGAATTTATAACAAATCTAATAAAAAAACAAGGGATAGTGAATCTTGATTTTGATGATATAAAAATAATGCTAGGAAATTCAGGAGAAGGTGTAATAGCATTTGGTAAAGGTGAAGGACAGAATAAGGTAAAACTTGCTACAGAACAAATAATAAACAGTCCTTTTACAAAAAATATTCCAAAAGCGAGAAAGATTCTGTTAAGCATTACAGCAGGACCAGACATTGGATTAACGGATTTACAGGAAATAACTATGATTACAAATGAAAAATTTGGAGCAGACCAAACAAATATACTATGGGGATACATTATGGATGTTGAGCTTGAAGATAAAATTGAAATGGAAATGCTGATAACGGATTTTTCTAAATAAATGTATATAAAATAATACTAAGGTTGAAGTATTTATTATAGAAAAAAGTAAATATGAAAAATTAGAAGTTATAGAGGTAAAAGTGTGATAAGAGAGATTAATATACTAGATGCGAAGGATATACAAGAAATTTGTAAAGATGAGTTAGGATATAATGTTGATATTAAGACTGTCAAGACACAAATTGAAAAATTATCTATTGATTATGAACATCATATTATCGCAGTATATGAAGATAAAGAAACAAGTAAGGTTGTTGGTTTTGTTCATGCAGAGATGTATGAAAGTTTATATAGTGATATTGGGTTAAATGTATTAGGATTAGCAGTAAATTCCAATTTTCAAGGCAAGGGTATAGGGAAAAAACTGATGGTTTTTGTTGAAGAGTATGCTTTAAACAATAATATTAATTTCATTAGATTAAATTCGGCTTCTCATCGTTCAGAAGCACATAAATTTTATGAGAATATAGGTTATACTTGTAATAAAACTCAAAAACGTTTTATAAAAATATTTCGATAAAGAGGTACTAATAATAAAATTTTAAAATTTCAGAGAAGTAAAAGCAGTAAGCTTATGCTTCTTTTTCTTTTTTAATAAAAAAATTGTGAGAATATGCTTAAAACTTCGTAAAATCAAATTGTTGAAATTTGAAAAAATAAAAGTTCAAAAAAAATAGAAAAATTTTCTTTTTTTGAAAAAAATGTGGTATAATTTGATGTATGCTCAAACCTTTTTAAAATTAAATAAACTTAGGGATTGAGTAAATTATGAATTAAAAACATTATAATTATAAATAGAATAGATAAATATATTGGAGAGAAAATTGGAAAAAAGTTTTAAAGATAATTTGCTGACTGCTGATGAAATGAGAGATGAAATAGTGAGATTGCAGAAGGCTGGGAAAAAGGTAGTTTTTACTAACGGAGTTTTTGATATTTTACATGTTGGGCATTTAACTTATCTAGAGGAAGCTAGAAATTTAGGCGATGTTTTGGTTGTCGGTGTAAATAGCGATGCTTCGGTTAAAGTGAACAAGGGAGATAAAAGACCTATAAATAGTGAAACAAATAGAGCATTTGTGCTTTTGGGTACAAAATTTGTAGACTATACAGTAATTTTTAATGAAAAAACACCAGAAAAACTGCTGGATATTTTAAAGCCAGATATTCACGTAAAAGGCGGAGATTACAAAAAAGAAGACTTGCCAGAAACAAAAGTTGTTGAAAAAAATGGCGGAGAAGTAAAGATTTTATCCTTCGTGGATAACATTTCCACAACTGAAATTATTAATAAAATTATTGAAGTGTATAAAAAATAAAAAATTTTAAAAATTATAGAAGAAATATTTGTTAATGAAATATATTTTTATTTAATACTAAATTTCATTTAAAAATAAAAATTTATTTTTATAATAAGGTTGTTTAATAACTAATTTATAATCATTCAACTAAATTATTTTTATATTTTGATTAATAGATATTTTTCATATTACTATGTTTTTTCTTTTTTATTTTCGTAGGATTGCTCATTGCCGCAAATCCTACAACCTATGGCTAGTCTACGACATTTTCCTGCACTGACAAAAAACTCGCTATGCTCAAACAGTTTTGTCAGCACAGAAAAATGCTCCGACAGATTAGCTAAATTAGACTATATAAAAAAAATGAAAATTATATTTTAATTATTTGAAAATATTAGGTTTATATCCTTTAATTAGAAAAGTTTGTAATAAATTCGTTATTTAAATGGACTTTAGTATAAAAATAAAATTTAATTAATATTTAGAAGCGAGAAAAATTATGAAAAAGAAAATATTGACATTTGATAAGATAGATGAATTAGCAAAAAAATTAGCAGAAAAGTTAAAAAACGGAGGCTGTCTAGGGCTTATTGGAGATTTGGGAGCTGGGAAGACTACATTTACTAAGAAGATTTGTGAATGTTATAATATTACAGAGAATGTAAAAAGTCCAACATTTACTTATGTTATTGAGTATAGTTCTGGAGATATGCCTGTGTATCATTTTGATGTGTATAGGATTAATGATTCTGAGGAGATTTATGAGATTGGGTTTGAGGATTATATTGGGGAAGATGGAAGTGTTGTGATTATTGAGTGGGCGGACAAGATTTTGGATGAGATGCCTGAGGATGCGGTGTTTGTTGAGATAAATCATTATTCAGATGTGGCTCGTGAAGTATCAGTTTATACGATTGAAAATGGAGAAAAAGTAGATTTTGAAATTGAATAATTTAGTTTTTAATAGTTCAATTTTAAATGGATTCGAGTATATAAAGTAAAGAAAAATGAAAATGGAGAAAAATATGTTGATATTTGCGATAACGACTACAACTAAGCTGGCTGGATTGTCGCTTTATGAAAAAGATAAACTGCTGGGGGAAATACATGTGGAAATGGCAAAAACACATTCTACTACGATTTTGGAGCAGATTGACAGCCTTTTGAAATGGACAGGGAAAAAGCTAGATGAAATTGAAAATGTAATTGTTTCGATAGGACCTGGTTCATTTACGGGTGTTAGAATAGCAATTTCAGTTGTAAAGGGGCTTTTTTTTGGACGAAATGTGAATTTTTATGAGGTGAATGAGTTGGATGCACTTGGATTTCAAGGGTATTATAATTTGAAAATAAGTTTGAGAAATGATGAAGATGTGAAAATATATTCTATGATTGATTCACGAAAGGAAAAGATTTATTGTGCGGGTTATGAAACTTTAAGTGAAAATAAATTGAAATTAATAAAAAATTATGAAGTTGCAAAACTTGACAATGTAATTGAGGAAATAATAGAAAATAAGAGAAATAATAAAAAAGTTTATCTGATTGGGGATGCAGTTTTTAATTATAAGGCTAAGATACTAGATAAATTGGGGAATTGTGTAAAAATATTTGAAGATAAGAATTTGGTAATTAATACAATGACATTTGTGCAGATGCTTTTAGATAAAAATTTGGAAAATGCTGGTGTGATAAGAAAGACTGATATTTTTAATCTGAAACCAGATTATCTGGAAAAATCACAGGCGGAAAGGGATAAAAAATAATGCTGAAAAATTTTTTTAAATTTGGAAAAAAGAAAAAAGATGAAGACCAGAAGGACACTTTGGAAAATCAGATAGAAAAAGAAATTGAGGAAAGCCAAAGTGAAATAGATAAAATTAAAGCTGAAACTGAAAAGGAAATAAAAGAAACAGCTGAAGAAATCTTAGGAAAAAATGCTAAAAAAACTGAAAATAATGAAAAAAACTTTGAAACTGAAAGAGAAAAAACTGAAAGTGTAGAAATAGAAGAAAAATCAAATGAGAAAACAAAAGGAAAGCCTAAATTAAAACCTTTAAAGGATAGGCTGGCAACTCCTAAAAAAGGTTTTTTTGGAAAACTGAAGGAAATGCTTTTGGGTAAAGCGATAGATGACGATTTGTACGAGGAACTGGAGGAGTTGCTTATTCAGTCAGATATTGGAATGAATATGACAATGCAGCTAGTGGAGGAGCTGGAAAAATCAGTTTCACAAAAAAAACTAAAAACATCGGAACAAATTTACGATGAATTAAAGGAATTGCTTAAAGCAAAACTTATTTACAATGATGAAAACAGTACAAAATTAAAATTACAGGATGGAAAACTTAATATCCTTTTGGTTGTTGGAGTAAATGGTGTTGGGAAGACTACTTCCATTGGTAAAATTGCAAAAAAATTGAAGGATAGCGGGAAAAAGGTTATCATTGGGGCTGGAGATACATTTAGAGCCGCTGCGATTGAGCAAGTTGAGGAATGGGGAAAACGGACTGGAGTGGAAGTTGTAAAACAGGCACATGGGAGCGATCCTGCGGCTGTAATTTTTGATACAGTAAAAACTGCTAAAAATCGTGGATTTGATGTGGCGATACTGGATACGGCTGGAAGACTGCACAATAAACGTGATCTGATGAAGGAGCTTGAAAAAATAAACAAAATTATACGGGAACAATCTGGAGAAACAGACTTTGAAACTTTGCTTGTGATTGACAGTACAACTGGTCAGAATGGATTGGAGCAGGCTAGAATATTTAATGAAATCGTAGATTTGACAGGAATTATATTGACAAAATTTGACGGGACGGCAAAAGGAGGGATTATTTTCCCAATTACAGAAGAGCTGAAAAAACCGATTAAATTTATAGGTGTCGGAGAAGGAATAGAGGATTTGCGGGAATTTGATACAAAGGAATTTGTTGAAGCTATGTTTGATTAATAAAAAAGAAAATTGAAAAGGAGAGGAAATTATGAACACATTAGCAAATGAATTGAAAGAAAAAGCAAAAAAACTGAACAAGACAATCATTTTACCTGAAACAGAAGATGAAAGAGTTTTGCGGGCGACAGAAAAAATCATTAATGAAGGAATTGCAAAAATAGCACTGGTTGGAGATGAGAAAAAGTTAAAGGAAAAAGCCGCTGAACTGGGAGTTTCATTGGAAGGAGCGATTTTCTATAATCCTGATTCGTGTGCAACAATTGATGCTATGTCAGAACTTTTGAGAAAAAGAAGAGAAAAAAAAGGTATGACGTTAGAAACTGCAAAAGCAACACTTATGTCGGATCCAAGATATTTTGCGGCAATGCTTGTACATCAAGGAAGAGTGGATGGAATGGTAGCAGGTTCATCTTCGCCAACAGCTCATGTCCTAAGAGCGGCAATTCACATAATTGGACCAAAGGAAGGGCTAAAGACAGTATCAAGTTCGTTCATTATGATAACAGATACGCCTGAGTTTGGAGATAATGGTACTCTTGTGTATTCAGATGGTGGGGTAATACCTAGTCCTACTGCTATGCAGCTTGCTGATATTGCTATTTCTGCAGCAGAAAAAGCTAGATTTACTGCTGGAATAAAAGAACCTAAAGTGGCATTTCTGTCATTTTCTACAAAAGGGAGTGCAGACGGAGTGTCTGTAAGCAAAGTTAGAGAAGCTATCGAAATTTTAAAAGTTAGAAATGTTGATTTTGACTTTGATGGAGAATTACAGCTTGATGCTGCGATTGTGCCAGAAGTGGCTGCTGCAAAAGCACCTGGATCAAAAGTGGCAGGACAGGCAAATGTATTGATTTTCCCTGACTTAGATTCAGGAAATATCGGTTATAAATTAACACAGAGATTGGCTAAGGCAAAAGCATTAGGGCCTTTAATTCAAGGATTGGCACGTCCAGTTCACGATCTTTCAAGAGGATGTAGCGTGGAAGATATTGTAGAAGTTGTTGCAATTACTGCTGTTGAATCAGAAATGTAAAACATAAATAAAAATACAAACAAAAAATTTGGAGGGAAATTTATGAAAATTTTGGTAATAAATTGTGGGAGTTCATCAGCAAAATTTGAACTTATTGACATGACAAATGAGCAGTCATTAGCTAAAGGAAATTGTGAAAGAATAGGAATTGCAAATC
Source organism: Leptotrichia sp. oral taxon 879 str. F0557 (assembly GCF_000469385.1). Classification (GTDB taxonomy): domain Bacteria; phylum Fusobacteriota; class Fusobacteriia; order Fusobacteriales; family Leptotrichiaceae; genus Leptotrichia; species Leptotrichia mesophila. The sequence goes on along the minus strand of NZ_KI271301.1, from coordinate 68,838 downwards.
CTATTTTCAGTTATAAAAATCTGCTTACTGGAGAAAAAATTGATAAAATGGAAGTTCCGATGGAAAACCATACAGTTGCGGTAGAATTGATTCTAAAAACACTTCAAGATGAGAAAATAGGAGTAATATCAAGTGTGGATGAAATAGATTCTATTGGGCATAGAATAGTACATGGAGGAGAATACTATGATGATTCTGTAATCGTAGATGATGAAGTTATAAAAAACCTTGAGGAAATAGCACCGCTTGCACCTTTACATAATCCTGCACATCTTATGGGGATAAGAGTTATTCAAAAACTTCTTCCAGGAAAGAAAAATGTGGTAGTGTTTGATACAGCTTTCCATCAGACAATGCCGCCAAAAGCATACATGTATGCTTATCCTTATGAAGATTATACTGACTTGAAAGTGAGAAAATACGGATTTCATGGAACTTCTCACAAGTATGTAAGTGAAGTGGCAAGAGAAATGCTAGGAAAGGAAGATTCTAAAATTATAGTATGTCATCTTGGAAATGGCGCGAGCATATCAGCAGTAAAAAATGGTAAAGTTGTAGATACATCAATGGGAATGACACCGCTTGCAGGAGTTATGATGGGAACAAGAACAGGAGATGTAGATCCAGCCTCTGTTATTTATGTTATGAGAAAAAGAGAACTCTCTTTGGATGAAATGAACAATAGAATGAATAAACAGTCTGGGATTTTAGGAATATTTGGAGAAAGTTCAGATTTTCGTGATTTAGATACAGCAAGAAGAAACGGAAATGAAAAGGCTCAATTGGCTTATGAAATGTTCTGCTATAGAATACAACTTTATATTGGAGCTTATGTTGCAGCAATGAACGGTGTTGATGTAATTGCCTTTACTGGTGGAATTGGAGAAAATTCAGTTGGAGTGAAAAAACATATATGTGAATCGCTTTCATACTTTGGAATCGAACTTGATGAAGAAAAAAATGCACAAAGATTACCAGGAAATGTAGAGTTATCAACAAAAAATTCATTAGTTAAAATTTACAAGATTGAAACAGCAGAAGAGCTTGTAATTGCAAGAGATACTTATAGATTAACAAAATAAAAATACAGATAGCCAAACTTCAGGGTTTGGCTTTACAATAATTTACAATCAAAGAAAGGAAAACAATGGCAACATTAAATATAATTTATTACACAGGTACTGGAAATACTGCAGATATGGCAAAATACATTGGTGAAGGAGCAGAAAATGCTGGAGCTGATGTAAAATTGATAAATGTAGAAGAAGCTGACGAAAGTGCAATCAATGCTGATTTTGTAGCATTTGGATCGCCTGCTGTCGGTGCAGAAGAAATTGCACCAGAAATGGTTGAATTCTTTGAAGGGATAAAAGAACAGATTATCGGGAAAACAGTCGGGCTTTTCGGCTCTTATGACTGGGGACAAGGTGGTTGGATGGAAACTTGGCGTGAAGAAATGATAAATGAAGGATTTTCTATTGTAAATGATGGTCTTATAATTCATCTGGCTGTTGATGACGATGAAAAAATTGAGAAATGCAAGGAATATGGAAAAGCAATAGTTGGTTAATTTTAACTTTAAAAAATAAATTAATAAAATTGAGAAAATCTATAGCTTGAATAAAAAAATAATTTTTGAATTAAGTTTTAAACGGCTTTACTATAAAATTTTCATTTGGCTATAAATATGGAGGAAAAATTGGGAAATTTATTAATACAGCTGGCTATAATGGTTTTTGTTGGAACTCTTATAGGATGGTTTACGAATTATCTGGCAATAAAATTGTTATTTAGACCTTATAAGGAAGTAAACCTGCTGTTTTTTAAAATACAGGGACTAATCCCTAAAAATAGGGACAGAATATCAGAAAATCTCGCTGAAACAATTGAAAAAGAACTAATTTCAGTAGAGCATATTACAGCAAAGTTAAAAGATAGCAATATTATTAATGATGATGTTTTAGATAAACTGCTTGATAAAGTCATAGGAGAAAAGCTTAAAAATAGTGTGTTAGAAAAAAATCCGCTATTAAAGATGTTTTTAAATGATTCGTTAATTGAAAAAATAAAATCATACTTTAAAAAGTCCATTTTGGAAAATAAAGAGGAAATAGTGGAAGAAATAATAAAAATTGCAGAAGATAAAATAAATTTTAAAGAAATTATGCTTGAAAAAATGAAAAATTTTTCATTAGAAGAAATGGAAAAAATTATTTTGTCTGTGTCTAAAAATGAATTGAAACATATTGAGATTATCGGTGGGGTATTAGGAGGAATAATTGCATTATTTCAGTTTTTTATAATGTTATTATTAAAACAGATATAAAGAATATTTTAAAATTTTATTTTAGATTATGTTGTTTATAGATATTTTTCTATAATTTTTAATTTTTTTATTTATTTTTGCAGGATTGCTCATTGCCGCAAATCCTGCACCTATGGCTAGACTACGACTTTTATTTGTCCAACTCCGAAACTCCTCCTTACAGTCGTCAAACAATCGTAGTTGAACAACTAAAATCTCCGTCAATTTATTAAAACTAAAAAAAATTATTATTAATAAAAATATCTTAAAATAAAAACTATTATCTAATTTAGAAAATTTGGAAAATAAGAAATAAAAAAATATTGAGGAGAAGGAATGAATGAGGAAAGAATATTGGAACCTAAGGAATTAGGGGAGGACAATATTCAAAGAAGTTTACGGCCAAAAACTTTTAAGGAATATATTGGCCAGCAAGATTTGAAAGAAAAAATGAATATATTTATAAAAGCTGCTAAAATGAGAAATGAATCGCTTGATCATATTTTATTGTATGGACCTCCAGGATTGGGAAAAACTACGCTTGCAGGAGTTATTGCCACAGAAATGGGAGTGAACTTGAAGATAACGACAGGGCCTGTACTGGAGAAAGCGGGAGATTTAGCGGCTATTTTGACTTCTTTGGAGGAAAATGATATTTTGTTTATTGATGAGATTCATAGATTGAATACATCGGTAGAGGAAATTTTGTATCCTGCAATGGAAGATGGGGAACTGGATATTCTTATCGGGAAAGGGCCGTCTGCAAGAAGTATTCGTGTAGAATTGCCAAAATTTACATTAATTGGAGCAACTACGAGAGCAGGGCAGTTAAGTACACCGCTTAGAGACAGATTTGGAGTTACTCATAGAATGGAGTACTATCAATTAGAAGAATTGAAAGAAATTATACGAAGAGGAGCAAATATTCTTAATATTTCGTATGATGAAGAAGGGATTACAGAAATCGCTAAAAGAAGCAGAGGAACTCCTAGAATTGCAAACAGGCTTTTAAAAAGAGCAAGAGACTTTGCATTGGTGGAAGGTTCGGGTGTTTTGGAAAAAGAAAGTGTTGATGGGATTTTGAGGCTTTTGGGAGTAGACGATAACGGACTTGATGAATTAGATAGAAATATTCTGCTTTCAATTATAAATGTGTATAATGGAGGGCCTGTTGGAATTGAAACATTGTCACTTTTACTTGGGGAAGACAGACGAACAATTGAGGAAGTTTATGAGCCATATTTGGTAAAAATAGGGTTTATAAAAAGAACACCGCGTGGTAGAGTTGTAACCGAATTTGGCTATAAGCATTTAGGAATTGAAAAAATATTTAGTGAAAAAGAATAAAATGTGGTAATATTATTTTGAAACGAGATTTATAAAGTTATGATTATTTTTGTATGCTCAAATCTTTGAAATTTTTATGTAGATAGGGCTAAAATATGATAAAAAGTAAAAAAAATGAGGTGAAAAACTGTTGTTGACAGTAATAGCGGAAAAAGAAAATATTGATGAAAATAATGGAAAGATTCTGATAAAAGATAAATCAGACTGCAATCATATCCAAAATGTCTATAGATTGAATGTAGGGCACGAATTAAGGATAATAGATGGAGAATATGAATATTTTACTGAAATTACTCAAATTTCAAAAAAGGAAGTTTCTGTAAAAATATTAGAAAAAAAAGAAGATAGTTATTCTCTAAATGTAAACATTGATGTTGCAATGGGAATTTTGAAAAATGATAAAATGAATCTGGCAATACAGAAACTGACAGAAATAGGTGTAAATAAAATAATTCCTTTAAAGACCGAGCGTGTTGTTGTAAAAATTAATGAAAAAAAAGAAAAATGGGACGTAGTTGTAAGGGAAACACTAAAACAGTGCAGAGGAATAAAATTTACTGAAATTATGCCTGTGAAAAAACTTGCAGAAATTGAATATTCTAAATACGATAAAATAATCTTTGCTTATGAAAATAGCAATGAATCAAAATCTTTGCCAGAAATAATAAAAAAAGAAGACAAAAATGTTTTATACATAATTGGTCCAGAAGGTGGGATTACCCAAGAGGAAGTTAATTTTTTAAAAGAAAACAAGGCAATAGAAATTAGCCTAGGAAAACGTATTTTAAGAGCAGAAACTGCGGCAATTGTGGTGTGTGGCATTATTGCCAATTTTTATATATAATTTTTTATTTTGCTAAAAATTGAGAAATAAATTGAAAATTAGTCAAATATATAATATAATATACCTTAGTAGTGGTATCGTAATAATTTTTTTGTGAAATTTTGATAAATAAAAAATTTTAAAATAAAAAATTGAAATAGATTTTATAAATAAAAATAATATAAAAAGAAAGGGAATTTTTAGAATGAGTGAAATAAATAATAATTATGAAAAAGAAGTTCAAGAGATAGTTAATATTATGGAAGATAAGAAAGCACAGGATATAAAGGTATATGATATGAGAGGGAAATCTCCGTTTTTTGATTATTCAATTTTATGTACTGGGAGTTCTTCTAGAAATATTGAGGCAATAGCAACTGATATAAAGAAAAGCCTTGAGAATGTGAAAAGTGTGGAAGGACTTGATGAGGCAAACTGGGTTTTAATTGATGCTGGGGATTTGATTATTAGCGTATTTAGTAAGGATGCAAGAGAATATTACAGATTGGATGATTTTTACAATGGGGTAAATGATAAAAATATTGAAATTGATGAAAATGTTGGGGAATAGGCACAGTCTTATTTAAATGGTGTATTTTAAGGTGTTTAATTGAGGAAAAAATGCAATAAAATATGAAGAGGAAAATTATGAGAGAATTAGATAAAGAAGAAAAAAGCATACGGTTTGTCGCCTTTCTCATTCTTGTGGGAATAGTTTTTTTAATTATGGTGATACAACTGTTTTCATTGCAGATATTAAATGCTTCACAATATGCAGAACAAGCGTTACAAAATAGAATTAGAACAAATATAATAAAAGCAACACGTGGAGAAATCTATGATAGGGAAGGAAAACTTCTTGCCAAAAATACCACAGGTTACCAACTGATACATTCACATACTCATACTCTGGAACCAAAAGATTTGGCACTTCTAAATGAAGTGAAGAATATGAAAACAGTACAAGAAATTGATGCAAGACTTTCTAGCGAACGTCCTGCAGTTGCTAAACGTATTAGAGAGACAATATTTGATATAAACAAGATAAGCCAGCTAACAGCTTATCCAGTAGATTATTTAATAGATAGATTCTTTAAGCAGCAGAGAATGGGAACGGATAAAAAGATACTTGTTATTGAAGATTTGGATAAGCAAGTGGCATTAAGAGCAATTGAAAAGATTGATAATGACAGAATTGATATTGTTGAATATAATAAAAGATTTTATCCAGAAGATTCACTTGCTTCACATGTTATTGGATATGTAAAACCAATTAGTGAAAAGGAATACGAGCAGCTGAAAAAGGATGGCTACAGAAATAGCGACCTAATTGGTAAAAAAGGTGTGGAACGTTCTTATGACAAGGAAATGAAGGGGCAGGACGGGAAAGAAAATGTAGAAGTTGATGCTAAAGGAAATGTTATAAGACAAGTGGAAACAAGTGAGAGCGTTGCAGGAAAAAATATTTATCTTTCTATTGACATGGAGCTTCAGAAATATATGACAGAAGCTTTTGAAGGAAAAAGTGGAGCATTTATCGCAATGGAAGCTAAAACTGGGAAAATTATTGCATTTGTAAGTAATCCAGAAATCAGTCTAAATCTTTTGAGTTCAAGAATACCTGACAATCAATGGAATGAACTTGTAAATTCAAAGGCAAAACCTCTCGTAAATAAAGGTATCGCAGGACTTTATCCACCAGGATCAACTTTCAAGGCGATTACTGGGATGGGAATACTGGAATCTGGAATTTCTCCAACTGAAACTGTAACTTCGACAGGACAGTACAGATATGGAAATCTTATTTTTAGAGATTCACATAAATCAGGAAATGGAGTTACTAATTTTGCAAAATCTATTGAGCAATCTGTAAATACGTATTATTATGTATTTTCTCAAAAGGCTGGAGTAAAAAATATCGTAAAATATGCAAAGGAATTTGGAATAGGAGCTAAAACAGGGATTGATATTCCTGGAGAAATGGTCGGTACTTTACCGAGTCCTGAATGGAAGAAAAATAGATTTAAGAAAAAACAGGATCAAAAATGGCTGCCGGGAGATTTGATAAACATGTCAATTGGGCAAGGATATGTTCTAGTTACGCCAATACAGATAGCTTCAGCATATCAGGCAATTGCAAATAATGGAGTTCAGCTAAAACCTACACTTATTGATAGATTTGTAAGCTATACTGGAAAAGTTGAAAATAATATGCCAAAAATTCAAAGAAAGTTGAATGTAAGTGCAAAAAATCTAAAATTATTGCAAAATGCCTTAAAACTACCTGTAAGTGGTTATGGAGGAACTGCAAAGCTATTAAAAATTGAAGGATATCCAGTTTCTGCAAAAACGGGTACAGCACAGAATTCAGGATTTAAGGATCATCATTCGTGGATAGCAGGGTATTTTCCGTCAGACAATCCAGAAATTGTATTTGTATCAATAGTTGAAGGTGGAGGATATGGAGGAGTAGCTTCTGGAAACATGGCTCTTAAATTTATATTGAAATACAGAGATAAATACGTTATAAAAAAAGCTCAAGCAGAAATGCAGAAAAAGCGAGAAGAAGAAGAAAAGAAAAAACAGCAAGCAAATAATAAAAATTTGGTAAAAAGATAAAATAAAAATAAGGAGGTGTTTACTAAATGTCAGAAAAAGAAAAAAATGAGTTCGGAAATCAAACTTTTAAAAGAAACTTTTCTAAAAAAGAAGAGATTAATAAAATAAAATCTGGAATGAAAAGATTTAGAAGAAAAAGCACGAACCGAAGACATTTAGATGAAAAAAATGAAATACGTTATATTCCAAGAGTAAACGACAGGAATAGACATATAGACAAGGAAGTGGATGGAAAAGAAGAAAAGATGTATGTAATTCCACTTGGAGGTATTGAGGAAGTTGGAAAAAATATGACAGCTTTTCAATATAAAGATGAAATTATTGTAGTGGATGCAGGGCTCACTTTTCCAGAAGATGAGCATTTGGGGATAGATGTCATAATTCCAGATTTTTCATATCTAGAATCAAACAGACACAAAATAAAAGGCTTACTTTTGACACATGGACATGAAGATCATATAGGAGCAATCCCTTATTTTTACCAAAAATTAGGGACAGAAAATATACCGATGTATGGTGGAAGATTAACACTTGCTCTTGCAAAAGCAAAATTTGAGAAAAAAGATGCAAAATTACCGAAAGAAAAAGTAATTAGTGGGAGAACAATCTTAAAAGTCTCAAAATATTTTACAGTTGAATTTATAAGTGTAACACACAGTATTGCAGACTGTTATGCAATTTGTATAAAGACTCCGGCAGCAACAATTTTACATTCTGGAGATTTTAAGGTAGACTTAACGCCCGTTGATGGAGAAGGATTTGATTTTGGAAGATTGGCTCAGTTAGGTGAAGAAGGTGTAGATTTATTGCTATCGGATAGTACAAATGCACAAATTCCTGGATTTACACCATCAGAAAGAACAGTTGGGGAAAGCTTGAAAGATGAATTTGCAAAGGCTGATGGAAGAATTATTTTAGCTGCATTTGCTTCACATGTGCATAGATTACAGCAAATCGTAAATATTGCATTAAAACATGGAAGAAAAATTGCGATTGACGGAAGAAGCATGGTAAAAATCTTTGAAATATGTTCAAATCTTGGATATTTGAAAATACCAAAAGATATAATGATTGACATTGATAAAGTTGAAACTTATCCAGCAAATAAAGTACTTATCCTGTGTACAGGAACACAGGGAGAACCGCTTGCAGCTCTTTCAAGAATTGCAAATGGAACACATAAGCATATTTCTTTGAGAGAAGGAGATACAGTTGTAATTTCGGCAACGCCTATTCCTGGAAATGAAAAAGCAGCAACTAAAAATATAAATCAGCTTATGAAACGTAATGCAGATGTTGTATTTGAAAAAGGAATTGGAATACACGTATCAGGACATGGATGCCAGGAAGAACAGAAACTTATGTTAAATCTAGTAAAACCTAAATTTTTCCTGCCTGTACACGGAGAATATGCAATGATAAAAAAACATAAGGAATTGGCAGTTGCAGTAGGAGTACCTGAAAAAAATGTTATTTTATCAGAGAATGGAGCAAAACTGGAATTGTCGAAAACTAAATTCAGAACAGCAGGAAAAGTACCTAGTGGTGCGACATTTATCGATGGATTTGGAATTGGAGATATTGGGAATGCTGTATTGAAAGATAGACAAAATCTAGCAGATGACGGAATAGTTATTATTTCGATTTCTCAATATAGAAATGGTAAGTTTAATAAACAAGTTGAGCTTGTAACACGTGGTTTTGTGTATAATAAAGATGCAGAAAGCTTATTATCAGAAACAAAAGAGCTGATTAAGATGGAACTTAGCAGCATGGAAAATGAAGGAATAAAAGAGATTGGTAAGATTAAACAGAGAATAAGAGCGAAAATAGGAGAGTTCCTAAATAAAGAAACAGATAGAGAGCCTATTATTTTACCAATTATAATGGAGGTTTAGAATGATACAGCTTTCAAGTAAAGAGAGAGCTTTTTTAAAGAAATTGGCACATAACTTGGATCCAATTGTAAGAATTGGAAAGGATGGAATTGATGAAAATGTATTAAAGTCAATTGCAGAAGTTGTGAAAAAAAGAGAATTGATAAAAGTGAAAATATTGCAAAATTCATCGATTGAATTTGACAGGGAAATGGGAGATGAAATTGCTCAGAAAACAAAATCAGTTTTTGTAGATAAAATAGGAAAAGTACTGATATTTTTTAAGCCTAAAAATAAAAAGGATGCAAAAATTACACCTGAATTTAATGAGTTTAAAAAAAGTAAAAAAATAAAATAAAAAGAAAATAGAGAGGAAAAAATAAATGAGTGGAGGAATACTGTTTGGAAATAGACTACTTGATGTTGCAGCGATTTCGTGCTTTTTAGCACAGTTTTACAAAGTTTTTTTTCCTGTATTCAAGGGACAGAAACCTCAGTGGGCAAGACTTATCCAAACTGGTGGTATGCCGAGTTCTCATGCTTCAACAGTTGTTTCTCTTGTAACAGGTGTATCTTTACTAAAGGGACTTAATTCCATTGAATTTGCAATTTCCATGGTATTTGCTGGAATTGTCCTGTATGATGCGACAGGAGTACGTCAGCAAGCTGGAAAACATGCGAAAGCTTTGAATACACTTATAGAAGCAATTGAACATCATGAAGGAATAGAAATAATCAATGAAAAATTTAAGGAGTTGCTGGGACATACTCCAATAGAAGTATTTTGGGGAAGTGTACTAGGAGTTGTCGTAGGACTTTTATTTAAGGGCTATATATTGGGCTAAATATTTTTAATGTAAAAATCACAGTTATTAAGTTAGCTGTGATTTTTTATAAGTTTTAAAGGATTTTAGCTAAAAAGACTAATAAAAATACAAAAAATATGATAAAATATATTGTATATTCAAATTTTTCTAAAATTATTTGAATATTTTTGAGAGGAGATTGATAAAAGTTAGGAAAATTAAATAAAATTGAATTAATAATTTAAAGGGAAAAAATAAATAGAAAATTGGAGGAAAATATGAAACATACAGTAGCGATTGTTGGTAGACCTAATGTGGGAAAATCAACGTTATTTAATAAGCTCGTGGGTGACAGGCTGTCTATCGTGAAGGATGAGCCAGGAGTTACTAGAGATAGGCTTTATCGTGAGATGGAGTGGAGCGGAAAAGAGTTTATCTTGGTAGATACTGGAGGGCTTGAGCCACGTACAGAAGACTTTATGATGGGGAAAATTAAGCAGCAGGCACAGGTTGCAATTGACGAGGCGGACGTAATTATATTTCTGGTAGATGGAAAAGCTGGGATTACTGGGCTTGACGAGGATGTGGCAACTGTGCTTAGAAGGCAGGATAAAAAGGTTGTTGTAGCTGTAAACAAGATTGACAATTATATGCGTGACCAGGAAAATATTTTTGAATTTTATGGACTAGGATTTGAAGAAGTTATTGGAATTTCTGGGGAGCATAAGACTAATTTAGGAGATTTACTTGATGCTGTAATTAATAAATTTGAGGATAAGAAAATAAAACGGACAGAAGAAGGACTTAATATTGCAATTCTTGGAAGACCAAATGCTGGAAAATCTTCACTTGTAAATAAGCTTTTAAATGAAGAACGTTCGATTGTAAGTGATATTGCCGGAACGACTAGAGATTCAATTGACTCGAGTTTGAGATATAACGGAGAAACTTATACATTAATTGATACAGCGGGAATCCGTAGAAAATCGAAAGTGGAAGATGACATTGAATATTACAGTGTGTTACGTGCAATAAAAGCTATAAAAAGGGCAGATGTGTGTGTGTTGATGCTAGATGCAACAGAACTTTTGACAGATCAGGATAAAAGAATAGCGGGGATGATTTATGAGGAGAGAAAGCCGATTATTATTGCAGTAAACAAATGGGATTTGATTGAAAAGGATAACAACAGTGTGAAGGAATTTACGGCTTTGATAAAAGCAGACTTAGCATTTTTAGATTATGCTCCGATTGTTACAATTTCGGCATTGACTGGGAAAAGAACGTTGAATATACTAGAACAGGCTAAATTTATCAATGAAGAATACCATAAAAAGATATCAACTGGACTATTGAATCAGATCTTGGCAGAAATGATAGCACAGAATCCAGTACCTACAAGAAAAGGGCGGGCAGTAAAAATAAATTATGCGACACAGGTAAGTCAGGCACCGCCAAAATTTGCATTTTTTGCGAACAATCCAGAATTAATACATTTTTCTTATCAAAGATATATTGAAAATAAATTAAGAGAATATTTTGGATTTGAAGGGTGTCCGATTGATATTGTGTTTAATAAGAAAAGTGACAAGTCCTTTGGATAGATATTAACGAATAGAAAGGAAGAATAAATGAAGTTTTATGATGAAGAAAAATTATTAAAACTAAGAAATGTACTAATTGTTGTGGTTTTATCACTTTGGACACTTTTATTGTTTTTTAAGGTTTATGATAATTTTGCAAAATCAATACGAATGGTTACAAGTACCATTTTTCCCTTTATTTTGTCGTTTGTAATAGTGTACTGTCTTATGCCTTTTATTGATATGATTAGTAAAAAAGATAAAAATGAAAATTTTATAAAGAATAGTAAACTGGATGAGCTCGAAAAAATTGAAAAAATGGGTGTGGACAATGAAGAAAGAAGTAAAAAAATGAAATTGTTCAATGAACTTTCCAATAAAAATAAAAAAGAAAAATACAAGTTAAATCGAACTGTTGCGATTTTAATAGTATTATCAGTATTCTTTATAATTTTTCTTTATATAATTTTGACGATTGTGCCAATAATTACAAAACAAATATCAAGTCTTATAGACTTTTTATTAAAAAATCAGGAAAAACTACAAAACAACTTTTTTGGTTTTCTTGAAAGTAATAATATTGACTTACGAAGTTCGATTATGAGTTCTAAGGATGCAATTGTATCTAATGCTATAACAGTTGTAAGCTCAAGCTTTTCGTTGATAAGTAGTACATTTAGTTTATTATTTATGACGCCTATTTTTACTATAATGCTGATTTTCAGCTATGATAATATTGAAAATGGGGTAAAACGAATTTTACGTAATATGAACAGGGAGGATATGATAGTCCTTATAAAACATATGGATGAAACTATTGGAAAATACATTCTTGTAACGGCACTTGACAGTATGATAGTCGGAGTTGTGTCATTTGTTATATTTTACTTTCTAAAAATGGATTATAGTATGCTTTTTTCGATAATTGTAGGGTTTGGAAATGTAATACCGTTTATTGGACCGTTTATTGGGCTTATTCCAGCAATATTGTATGCTTTTACAAAGTCGTTTAAGCTGGTAATTCTGATAGTAGTACTAATTACGATTGTTCAGACAATAGAGGCGAATATAGTAAAACCATGGCTGACAGGAAAATCTGTAAAAATGCACCCAATTACGACACTCTTGGTAGTTCTTATTGGAGGAGCGTTATTTGGGATCGGGGGAGCATTCATTGCTATTCCTGTGTATATCGTAGTTAAATTGACATGGCTATTCTATTGGGAAAAATATATGGAAAAAAACAAATAAAAAAGTAAAAATAAGGATGTGATTATGTTTATGATTAACAATGGAAAGATGGAAATTCAAAAATGTATTTATTTTACAATTTCAAAAATGTTTAGAATGGTAAACAAAATAGCGGAAGAATCATTCGAAAAATTGGATATTTATCCAACACATGGCTTTCTTATGATTATTTTGAAAGAAGAGGAAAATGGACTTACAGTAAATCAAATTTCAGAAGCACTTGCCATAGCACCTTCAACAGTTACAAGATTTGTTGACAAGCTTGTTTCAAAAGGATATGTAGAAAGAAAAAAATCTGGAAAGAATTCATTTACAAAAATAACGGAAGAAGGACTTAAAATAATGCCTAATATTTACAAAGCATGGCACGGAATTTCGGAAAAAATAGAAGAAGTTGTTGGAAATGAAGAATATTTGAGAAAAAAAGGGGAAGATTTCAAGGAATTTGCAGATATATTAGGTAAAGACAAGAAATATGACAAGATAAGCGAAGATTTTGATTTTTGGATCATTTAAAAATTAAAAATAATTTTATATAAACAGAAAGTTAGGAGATTCTGATGTTAGGAAAACAAAAGGAAATTTCCCCTTACACCGTAATTTTAGTATCATTCGTAATAATTATATTAATAGGCGGCTTTTTGCTTTCTTTGCCAATTGCAATAGAAAATGGACAAAAGACAAATTTACTTGAGGGTATGTTTACGGCAACGTCGGCTGTTTGTGTAACGGGACTTACAGTAAATGATGTGAGCAAAGTCTATAATTTATTTGGAAAAACAGTTATTATGGTATTAATTCAGCTTGGTGGAATTGGAATTATCACCTTCTCAACAATAGTTGTAACAATGATTTCAAAAAAAGTTGGATATTTTACTAAAAAATTGATACAGGAAGATATAAACACAAATACAACATTTGAAATACAAAAATTTGGAAAAAAAGTTTTGACTACGGTTTTTATAATAGAAATTATCGGGGCTGTAATATTATTTTTAAAATTTATAAAAATATTTGATTATAAGACAGCGGCTTATTATGCTATATTTCATTCTATTTCCGCATTTTGTAATGCCGGGTTTGCATTATTTTCAAATAATTTAAGTGATTTTAAAAACAGTATAATAATAAACACTGTAATTCCTGTCTTAATTTTTTTAGGTGGAATAGGTTTTGCAGCAATTCTTAATATTTATCAATATTTTCTAAAAAAAGATAAAAGGCTTACTACTACTACAAGAATAGCTATAAAAATGTCAATTTTTCTAATAATATTTGGGACAATTATAACATTTATCCTAGAATATTCAAACAATAAAACATTAGGAACATTGCCATTTTTTGAAAAGATAGGAGCCGCCTTTTTTCAAAGTGTAACAACAAGAACGGCTGGATTTAATACAATTTCCATAGCTGAACTGCGGGAACCTACAGTTTTTCTGTTTGTAGTATTAATGTTTATCGGAGCCTCACCTGGCTCAACAGGTGGTGGAATAAAAACTACTACAGCCGGATTGATACTTTTTGGAATAGTTACAACTATAAAAAATAAGGAACATCTGGAATACAACAAGAGAAGAATCAGCTGGAAAATATATAATAAAGCTATGGTTATTGTTTTTATATCAATTATGTATGTTGCTGTAGTATTATTTTTATTAATTTGGCTGGAGGATATAAGAGTTATAGAATTAGGATTTGAACTGGTATCTGCTTTTGGAACGGTGGGATTATCACGGGATTTAACGCCGCAATTATCGAGCATCTCTAAACTGTTAATTATGATTACGATGTTTGTTGGACGAGTCGGGCCACTAACAATAACATTGGCCTTGTCCAGAATGAAAAATCCAAAAGGAAGATATGTTTATCCAAAGGAAGACATTTTGATAGGATAAGGAAGAGGTGAAAAATGGCAGGATATTTAGTAATTGGACTTGGAACATTTGGTAGAAGTGTAACTCAGACATTATATGAAAATGGTAAAATGGTACTGGCAATAGATCAAAGGGAGGATTGTGTACAAAAGGTAATTGATGATGAAATCGCAAGTGATGCAATTACATTGGATGTGACAGACGAAAATTCAATCAGGAAAGTAATAAATGATGACTTTGACACTGCTTTTGTCTGCATTGGAGACAATACTCAGTCCAGTGTATTTGTTACGGTAATTTTAAAGGAAATGGGAATAAAAACTATCATTTGTAAGGCAAAAAATGAATTACAGGGGAAAATTTTAAAAAAGATTGGTGCAACTTCCGTTGTTTATCCAGAAGAAACGATGGCCAAGGAAATAGCACTTGGGGTAATAAGACCCAATATAACGGAACATTTTAAATTTTCAGAAAAATATAGAGTGTTTGAAATAAAAGCACCAAAGGATTTTGATGGAAAAAATCTTATAGAATTAAATTTGAGAAATAAATATGAAATGAATATTATCGGGATAAAAGATGAAAAAGAACTAAATATTATGCCACTTCCAAATACTATAATAAGAGAAAATAATGTACTATTAGTTATCGCAAATATAGAAAAAATGATGTTATTTGGGAAAAAATACGTTTTGTAGTAAAAAACTTAATTAAAGCCTTTCAAATGTAAAATAAATTGTTATAAGCATAAAAGTATGGTATAATTTTGGTATTATATAATAAAAAATAAAAGGTTGAAAAAATGAAAATAATGAGATATAAAGGATTGTTTATTTTACTGTTTTATATTATACTTTTTGGGAAGCTGAATGCTGCAGGAGAAGTAATAGAACTGGAAACACAAAAATCTACAATAAATCTGGAAACAGAAGAAATAAATACCGAAGGTAATGTTACCGTAAAATATGGAGATTTTACAATAAATGCAGATAGACTGAAAAAGATTGCTAACAAAAATATTCTCTCAGGATCTGGAAATGTTGAATTTACTCAAGGTTCTCAAATTATAAAAGCTGATAACCTTATTTTTGATATGGATACAAAATTAGCTAAGATATTTAATTCAGAAAGTTATGATGCTAAGCTAAAATTACGTTATGGTGGCGAGGAGACTCTAGCTGAGGGAAATAAGGCAGTTTTTATAAAAAATGGATGGTTTACAACGAGTCCATACGAAAATCCAAGTTACAAGATAAATGCAGAAGAGCTGGAAATATATCCCAACAGAAAGGCTATTGCGAGAAATATTGGAATCTTCGCAGGAGGAAAGACATGGCTTAAGCTACCATATTATGTGACGTCCCTAAAACCTTCTACTCAAAGAGCAACATTATTTCCATATATTGGAATGGACAGTGATAGGGGCTTTTTTGGAATAATGGGATTTGATTATGATTTAGGTCCGCTTGCACAGGGATTTGTGGACTTTGAGCTAAGTACGAAGCAGAAATTGGCAATAAAATTTTCAAACGACTATGCCTTTTGGGGAAATAATTCAGGAAATATATTTATAAACAGATTCGTTATTCCAATTGGAAATCATCGTAAGGAATGGGATTTTAAATGGAATCACAAGGTAAAAAATACTCCTAAAAAAGAAAAAGAAGACAGGAAATTTTATGACGTAGGATACGGAATATGGGATTTAAACTATCAAAATATTACAACAAACTTGATGTATGCTGTTAATGGAAACGATCTGAAGGATGACTATACTGAATTTGTAGATAAGTACAAACAAATTGGATTCTGGAATCTGAATATCAATCAGGAGCTCGGGCAGAATGGGGAATTGAATGCGAAATATTACTGGACGCAGGACAAGCATGCGCTTAAAGCGTTGACCGAAATAAATGATCAAATTATGGATGCTGACAATTTAGATCCGCGTAGAACAGATGTTGATTTATATAAAAGTATAAAATATACAAATGGAAACAATAATGTTGCGATAACAGTTGATAATGAAGATTTTCGGGATATTAACCCAGGATATGTGGGAGATTTAAATTCATATAGAAAAAAACGTAACTATGAAATTGATTTTAGAGGACCGAAAATAAAATTTGATTATTTTGATTCTGACAAGGACGAATATGGAGAGTTACTTGGAATGCGTGATCGTGGTGATGATAAAACGATTCACTGGGTTCAGAATGTCGCGTATGACAAAAGAGAAGAGTGGGGACTAACTTTTGGAAATTACTATCCATTCAGAGAAAGTGATTTTTTTGGCTATCAGCCAAGAACAAGATATCAGAATCTGACAAATACTTTGTATTTTGGGGTACAAGTAAAGAAAGTTGATATAAGAAAAAAAGAATACGAGTATGACTATACTAGAGATAACGAAAATTACAACACTTTATTCTTGAATCCGTTAACTACTGATGAGAGCAGAATATACAAAGTTTATCAAGACAATGAAACAATTCGCCGTCCAAAGAAAATTATCTATGAAAAATACAGGCTTCAAAAGTTTAATGTGGGGAATGATAGGATTGATATTCCGTTTAAGAATTCATATATTGGATATAATATGGCATTTGAGAACAGGGATTATAGTAGCTTAGGGGTACCTGAATTTGTTAATGGACGGAAAGTGGAGGATCTAGATTCTCAGACAGGATACAGGGTAGCGAGGGATTCGAGCGGAGAAATCATAAGACAAAGTCCTTCAATAAGAATCTTTACGCTGGATACACGTCTATTTACAACATTTTTTGACAATACATCAAAGAAAAATAATAAATATGACGTAAAAGTTACAAATGATGCGACTGTTACATTTCAGAAAACAACAGCAGGAAGTGCAACATACAATGGATTTGATGTTGTAGAAGTGCCTACAAACGCATTAGGACTTAGAAATGACTTCAATTATCATATAGGAAATGTAACGTTTAATTATAACTTGACAATGAGAGATGATAGGCATTTTAAGGATAACTGGTTAAAAAATAGATATGTCAGAAATTACTTCAAGGCTGATATTGCAAATAAAAGATTTGTAAGCTTTGATTTTGCTAATAATGAAGAATATGAATTTGAAAACTTCAAGGCTATAAGGGATTTTAATAGAGAGATTCAATATGGGTATCTTTCAGATGCAGGAGATAACTTCCTTTATCGTTTTGAAGAAAAGAATAAACAATTATTCCCTCATAACACAAGTCTTGGATGGAATCAGAAAGTTTACAAGGAATCCATGAAGGAAAGAACATTTGGGATAAACTACAATGAATGGGGATTTGAATATACAAATCTCGTAAACAAAGCAAACGATATTTATGGAGATAATCCAAATTTTGGTTATCCTGCACTAAAATTGAAGACAAATTATCATAGATTGGGATTTGTTTATGATACATCAAAGATGAAGAATAAAAAATTTGAATCAGATCATTATTTTAGGGTAAATTTCGGATTTGGTAAAAAGATATATAGAGACTTGAATAATACCCCGGTAAATATTATTGATGATAGATATATTCGTGGAAATGACTATACGACAATAGGGTTTCTGTACAGATATGAAAATAATACTCAACCGAAGTTTGCAGTAGATATAGAAAAAAAAGAAAAGACAAAGGAAAATAAAATTATAGAATCTGAAAATCATATTAAGGATATAAACTTAGTAAAAAATTCAAATACTCAAGAATTTTCTATTAATAATGCCAACAAATCTTCAATTGATAAAATAGTTGTCAATAGCGACGACAGACTTTTTCTTAGCAGAGAAGAAGAGGAAGCATATAAAAGTTATGTCGAAGAGGAAAATTATCGTCAAAACAAGTTCAGCCTGAATGATTTCAATACAAAATTACAGAATTTAAGAAGCCATAAAAAATATTTCCAAATTGGAATGGACATGCAAATAGATGGATCTGATGCGGCTAATCCAAGTGGAATGAAAGGATTTGACAAAGTTAATGACTTATCCTTCAAGATTGAGACTGGATATTTGGAAAAAATGTTTATCAGATATGCCTTTATAATGGAAAGACCTGATAGAATATATAGAAATAATCCGACACGTAACAGCACATTTGATTTCAGAAAGCATGAACTTGAAGGAAAATATATGTTTTCAAGAGATCCTGACAAGCCTTGGTGGGTTGGTGGAAAACTTCAATATGTTCAGAATGGAGCACAAAAAGCTTCTGATCCTGAAATCTATGAAAGTTCGTGGTATGCTAAGAAAGTTAATAAGCTGACATTGGGAATGGCAACTTTAAGCCACCGTTTTGAAAATATCGAATGGGAAATTGGAGCAGGAATGAAATGGGATAAGCCAAATAACAAAAAGCTGGGCTACTATCCAGTAGTATCCCTTAAATTTGGAATAACACCATTCCCTGAAAAAAATGCACAGTTTAAATATTCTGGAAAAGGATTTGAATTTGGAGCAGGATTATAAAAAATATAATAATGGGATAGACATTAGAAGTACTGATAAACTGTATTTTCTAATGTTTTTTCATATATTGGACTGTTAAAATTAAAACTTGTAATTTGAGCAGAATAGTCAAACTATTAAATTTATTTAGGGAGATGGAAAAAATGAAAAAATATACTCTTGAAATATGTGTAGACAGTGTGAAATCAGCGATAAATGCCCAAAGAGGTGGAGCAACAAGATTAGAGCTTTGCAGCAACTTAATAATAGGGGGAACTACTCCTACCAAAAGTTTATTTAAAGAAGTGAAAAAAAATGTAGATATTCCAATAAATGTATTAATACGTCCTAGATTTGGAGATTTTTTGTATTCAGACTATGATATAAGTATTATAAGGAATGAAATAAAAATATTTAGAGAAGCGGGAGTTAATGGAATAGTTGTAGGAGTTTTAACTAAAGATGGAGAGATTGATGTGGATAATATGAAGAAATTTATAGATGAGGCTCAGAATATTCCAATAACATTTCATAGGGCATTTGATGTGTGTAAAAATCCAATAAAAGCATTTCATCAGCTGCAGGAACTAAAAATTCAGAATATATTAACATCTGGACAGGCACAAAATTGCCTAAAAGGTAAAAAATTGCTAAAAGAACTGGTTGATCTTTCAAATAAGAATAATGAAAAAACGAGAATACTTGTTGGGGCAGGACTAAATATTGAAAATATTGAGGAAATAGCGGATTTTACAGGTGCAGTTAATTTTCATTTTTCTGCAAAAAAAATTAAGCAAAGTAAAATGGAATATAGAAAACAGAATGTAAATATGGGATTAAAAGAATTTGATGAGTTTGAAATTTTGGAAACAGATGATAAGTTGGTAAGAAAAATGACTGATTATTTGCAGAAAAGATTTTGAAAATATTAAAAAAAGCCAGATTATCAAGTTTGGCTTTTTTAATATATAAAAATTTATAGTATATAGAGGTTCTAAGCTAGATACAATGGAGCTTAGTATAAATTATAAAATTTTTACTTCAAATTCATTAAATGATTTTTTGTAATTTTCTAAAAAATCTTTTTTGTCTTTTTCACAAATAAACACATCAAAATTTGATAAATTACTAAATTTATAATTTCCCAAAATTCCTAATTTTCGGTATTCAGTTGCAAGAAAAATCTTTTTGGAGATATTCATTATTTCTTTTTTTGTATTTCCATCGTTTGCTTCAAAATTCATTACTTTTCCAGCTTCCAGATCGATTCCGGCACTTCCGATGAAAGATTTGTCAACATTGTATTTTTTTATGTAATTAATCGCTTCGATCCCCACATTTCCACCGATTTCCTTATTATACTCCCCACCAATCATAATAATATCTATTTTTGAATTTTTATTAAAATGAGTAGTAATGCTGGGCATATTCGTTATTAAGGTCATTTCCTTTGAGGAATTTGCAAGATATTCGGCGGCGATGTAATTTATACTTGTAATATCAAAAAATACAGTTTCCCCATCTGTAATATTGTCAATGATTTTTCTGGCAATAATTTCCTTATTTGTTGTTCTATTAATAATTCTTTCCTCAAGGGTACTTGTGTGAACTAATTCCTGTAGCAGAATTGCTCCTCCATGAGTTCTTTTGAGCTTGCCTTCTTGTTCCAATCTTTTCAGATTTTTCCTTATAATAACTTCTGAAACATTGAATTTCTTGGCTAAGTCAGTAACTTTTACTTTTTTCTCATTTTTTAAAATTTCCAGTATTTTTTCTAGTCTTTCATCTAAAAACATGCTAAATCTCCAATGCTTTTTTATAATTACTTAAATTATATCAAAATTCATTTAATATTTCAAAGTTTTATAAAAAGTTGAAGCGTACCTAAAATTCTGGATAAATAGTTTAAGGCAGTTAATTTCATTAATTTTAAATGATTTTTAAAATGCCCAATTCCCTTTTCTAAATACAGGAACTCTTGTCCCATCTTCCAAAATTCCATCAATATCCATTTCCGCATCACCAATCATAAAGTCAACGTGGGAAATAGACTGATTAATGTGAGCTTTTTCTAGTTCTTCTTCAGTCATTTTTGTACCATCTTTTAGAGTAGTTGGGTATGCTGCACCCAATGCCAGATGGTTTGAAGCATTTTCATCAAATAATGTCTGATAATAAAGAAGTCCAGAGTTAGAAATAGGGGAATCATTTGGCACAAGGGCAACTTCTCCAATTCTTCTCGAACCTTCATCAGTATCAAGCAGCTGCTTCAAAATCTCATATCCTTGCTCCGCTTCAAAATCCACAACTTTTCCATCTTTAAAAGTCAATTTAAAGTTATCAATGATATTCCCTTGATAAGAAAGTGGCTTTTTATTTGAAACATAACCATCTACACGGTCTCTATCTCCAGCTGTAAATACTTCTTCTGTCGGCATATTTGGCAAGAAATCCGCCCCTTTCGCATTTTTACTTCCAGCTGCTACCCAAATGTGATTTTTAGGAAGTCCTACTGTCAAGTCAGTACCTTTTGAAGTATAATGAAGTGCTATAAAGTTTTTATTGTTTAAAAATTCAGCTTTTTCAGTCAAATTTTGTCTATGTTCTTCCCAAGCCTTAACCGGATCAGTTTTATCAACTCTTACAGTCTTTAATATTGCATCAAGCAGTTTTTCCTGTGCAATGTCAGTATTTGCTTCATCTGGGAATACAAGTTTTGCCCAGTCTGCTGAAGGATAGCTAGCAATTGTCCATGAATTTATATCTGTCATAATGCATGTTCTGTAATGTTTATAGGCTTCTCCAGCATTTTTTGTCAATGCTCCCAGCTTTTCAGCATCAATTCCAGCAAATAAATTTGGAGAACTGCTTAAAATGTGGATAAATACGACATTATTGTCAAGATAATCATTTCTTTCGTCAATTGCCCATTGTGGGATGTGTGAATAGACTTCTTTTGATTGATATTCAGCATGAAGTCTTGATAATTTATCATCTGTCAATTTAACATGAACATCACTTGCTCCCACTTGATAAGCTAATTCTGTAACCTTATAGACTAACGGTAAAGCATCAGTTGTACAGTTTACCCAGACTTTCTGCCCTTTCTGTACATTTGCTCCAATTTTTACAATTACTTCTGCATATTTACTTAATTTTTCTTCAAAGTTGTTCATTTAATTTTTCCTTTCAAATTAAAATTTTTAATCTTTATAATTAGGTTGATATCCGAATTCTAGCGAAACTACACTATCTGAGAATTTATCATTATATCTTTTAGTAGGGCTAGAATATTGCCTTTTAAGTCTTGGTGTTACAATACCATTTATTCCGAACGAAAATTTATTTTTTTGAACACCAATACCAATAGCTCCATATCCATTTAATGGCATAGCTTTTATTTTTCCGCTACCACCATTTTTATCAGTCCATTTTACACTCCCATTTGCAACTGATAAACCAAATGAAAATTTAGTATAGATTCCATTGTCTGTTCCTGTTCCCACCATAAAATAAATTGGAACTGAAAACAAATTTCCTGAATTATTATTTATATCTTTTCCTTTAACTTTCAAAGAATTATACATTACTCCCATTCCTAAACCCATTATAGCATTATCATCAATACCAGCTTTTCCTTCAAATGAAATTTTAACTCCACTTCCTGTAACACCTTTAACAGGACTATTTTTGTCATTATTGTTTTTTTGTTTACCATAAATAGGGCTTACAACAATTTCTTCTCTTTCTCCGTATGCCATTGCAAGCGGCGTTAATAACATAAACATTAAAAATAATTTTTTCATTCTAAATTCTCCTTATTGCATAAATATTTAATTTTTGAAAATTTTTACTTTTG
>NZ_KI271301.1:13976-45929 GCF_000469385.1 Leptotrichia sp. oral taxon 879 str. F0557 | reverse complement strand
TATTTAATTTTTGAAAATTTTTACTTTTGTAATTCTATTAAAAAATTTTTTATTATTCATATCTAGGAGCATAACCAAATTCTAGTGAAATCAGACCGTCTGAAAATTTATCTCTGTAGTTTTTAGTAGGACTTGAATAGCTTCTTTTAAGTTTTGGTGTTGAAGCAACGCTTATCCCAGCTGAGAATCTATTTTTTTGAACACCGATACTAATAGCACCATATCCGCTAACTGGAGCGGCTTTTATTTCTCCGTGACCACCGTTTTTATCAGTCCATTTTACGTTTCCGCTTGAAAGTGATAAACCAAATGAACCTTTAGTATAAATTCCATTGTCTAATCCTGATCCTAGTGTCAAATAAATTGGAACGGAAACTAAATTTCCTGAACCGCTATTTATACCATCTCCTTTGACTTTTAAAGCATTGTATACTATCCCTGCTCCAATTCCTGCTCCAGAATCATCAACAAATGGCTGTCTTCTTTCAAATGAAATTTTAACTCCACTTCCTATTACATTTTTTACTTCTTGATTAATATCATTTTTTTTCTGTCCTCTATAACTCCCATAACTAGGACTTATAAAAATTTCTGCTCTTTCATCTGCTATTGCAAGAGGTGTTAATAGCATAAATATTAAAAATAATTTTTTCATGTTAAATTCTCCTTATTGTATAAATATTTAATTTTTGAAAATTTTTACTTTTGTAATTTTATTAAAAACTTTTTTATTATTCGTATTTAAGAGCATATCCAAAATCTAGTGATATTGAAGCTCCACTTAACATAATGTTATCTCTATAATGTTTAGTAGGGCTGGAGTATGTTCTTTTTGCTTTTGTTGATGTGCTGGCACTTACTCCGATTGAAAATCTGTCTTTTCTGACTCCAATACCGAAAGCAGCATATCCAGTTAATGGTCTAGCCTTTATTTTTCCAGAACCTCCGTTATTATCAGTCCATTTTACACTTCCGTTTCTAACTGCAAAGCCAGCTGAAAGTTTTGTGTATATCCCATTATCTGTTCCTGTTCCAAATATCAAATAAAGTGGGATTGAAACTAAATTTCCTGAATTACTTTTTACACCATTTCCTTTAACTTTCAAAGAATTATATGAAACTCCTATTCCTGCCCCTACTACAGCTTCACTTCCATCACCAAATGAAGCTATTGTTTCTTTTGAAAGTTTAACACCGCTTCCAAGTGCATATTTTCCAACTTTAGAGCCATTTTCCTTTCTTTGAGTAACATAAGTTGGACTTACAACAATTTCAGATCTATATCCATATGTCGCCATTGCAAGTGGCGTTGATAGCATAAACATTAAAAATAATTTTTTCATAAAAAATCCTCCTTGTATAATATTTTTTATTTATTATCGTTATAAAACTGTAAATCATTATATTTTTTACTTTTAAAAATAGTTAACTTGAAATTAGAATTATTATTTTTTAATTTTTTAGCCCTTTATAAAAAATTAATTCTTAAATCCATTTGGATTTTTTTTCTGCCAGTTCCAAGAATCTCTACACATATCTTCGATAGTGTATTTTGCTTCCCAGTTTAATAATTTTTTGGCTTTTGAGGCATCAGCATAACAAACAGCAATATCTCCTGCTCTCCGTCCATCAATTATATAAGGAATTTCTTTTCCAACAGCTTTTTCAAAATTATGTAAGATTTCAAGGACGCTATACCCTTTTTCACTTCCTAAATTTATCGCCTCAAAACCAAGATTTTTGTTATTAAATAAATAATTTAATGCTGCCGAATGTCCTGCTGCCAAATCATTTACATGAATGAAATCTCTTATACAAGTTCCGTCAGTAGTGTTGTAATCATTTCCAAAAATATGTAATTTTTCCAATTTTCCAACTGCAACTTGAGTTATATAAGGGGAAAGATTATTTGGAATTCCATTTGGGTCTTCTCCAATTCTTCCGCTTTCGTGAGCCCCTAATGGATTAAAATATCTAAGTGCAATAATGTTCCAAGTCTTATCAGATTTTGCTAAATCCATTAAAATATTCTCGATAATTACTTTTGTACGTCCATAAGGATTTGTAACTTCTCCCATTGGATCTGTTTCCACGAAAGGAACTTTATCAGAAATTCCGTAAACCGTAGCTGAAGAACTGAATACAATATTTTTTACATCAAATTCTTTCATTACTTCAAGCAAAGTAATCATACCAAATAAATTATTTTCATAGTACATAAGTGGTTTTTCCACAGATTCTCCAACAGCCTTAAATCCAGCAAAATTAATTACAGCATCAATTTTATTTTCACTGAATATTTTTCGTAAACCTTCTTTATTCTTCACATCGAGTTCATAAAAAGATATTTTTGTTCCAGAAAGTTCTTCTAAAATTGTAATAACCTTTTTGTTTGAGTTGCTAAAATCATCTACTATTATTGGATTAAATCCTTTCTTTATTAAATCTAAAACTGTGTGAGAACCGATATATCCAGCTCCTCCTGGAACCAAAATTGTTTTCATAAAAATATCACTTCCTCCTAAAATTTTTTATTTCCATATTTAAACAAATTTTAAAATTATTAAATTAATTATGTAAATTAATTTTTCCTATAATTTCATCAAAAGTTTGAAATCCGTTTAAAGTTTCTACAATTTTTCCATTTTTAAAAAGTATAAGCATAGGAAGTCCTCTTATCTTAAATTTAGCTCCAAACTCAGGATAATCGTCAATGTCAACTCTTACAATCTTACACTCTGAACTATCAGCTACTTCAGTAAGAACTTTTTCAAGCATTTGACAAGGTCCACACCAGATAGCATAAAAATCAACAAGTGTAAGCCCAGTTTGAGAAATTGTTTCATTATCAAAGTTTTCACCAGCATAATTAATGATTTTACTCATATTTTCACCTCATATTTTTATAAAGTTATATTTTCCGTTATTATACCAATTTTAGTTAATTTGTGCAATTTTATTTTTTTATCAGAAAAAATTGATTTTTATTGCTTGGCAAGGTATAATTATAATGGTAAAATTAAGAAAGATAGAAAAATTTTTTATCAATAAAAATATTTTGATAATCAAAATAAAAATATTTAATTGTAAAAAGTGGAAAAACATTATATAATTAAATAAAAATAAATAATAAGGGAGGTTTTATGTTTGAAAAATTTTGGCTGAAAAAGTTATCAAAAGTTGTACAGTCGGTTATATCGAATCTTTTTGAACAGCTTGGAAAAAAAGGCCGTTTTGACACTTTTTCTAAAATAAATTTTTTAAATATTGAAAATGTCGCTTTATTATACAAAAAAAATAAAAATATTATAATAGGAAAAAGTGATGAATTTCTTAAGTTGCTAGATAAATATATTTCACATTCAGGTATAGACTTATCCTTTTTAGAAAACGTTGATTTAAAGAAGCTCATAGAAAATTTTGAACGACTTTGTGCCAATGGATATATAAATTTTATTGAAAATGATATAAGAAAAAAAATAATTGAAAAAATTACAAAATTAATAGATATTTTACCAAAGATACATTTTTGCAGTATTATATTAAATTATACTTCGATAAGTAAAAATATCAAGATTAGTAGAGCTCCACCATATAATTTTTACAAGTAATCATATAGTAATTATTTATAAAAAATTATAAATTGGAGGAAATCAAATTGAATGAAATGACAGAAATTAAAAAGGAAAATGTTGAAAACTCGAATGGAAAAAAGAAAATAGAACTGAAAGGAATAAAAATAGGAAAGTATTTTATTGAAAAACCAATAGTTCAAGGTGGAATGGGTGTTGGAATCAGCTGGGATCAGCTTGCTGGAAACGTTGCTAAAAATGGATGTCTTGGAACAATAAGTGCCATCTGTACTGGATACTATCAAAATATGAGATTTGTTAAAAAAGCAGTAAATGGACGTCCTCTTGGAACAGAAAATGCCTATAACCGTGAAGCACTTTTTGAAATTTTTAAAAATGCAAGAAAAATTTGTGGAGATAAACCACTTGCCTGCAATGTTCTTCATGCAATAAATGATTATGAAAGAGTTGTAAGGGATGCTCTTGATGCAGGAGCAAATATCATTGTTACAGGAGCTGGGCTTCCACTAGAGCTTCCAAGATTGGTAAAAGATTTTCCAGATGTGGAAATTGTGCCAATAGTTTCATCAGCTAGAGCATTGAAAATAATTTGCAGAAAATGGAAAGCAGCTGGTAAAATGCCGGGAGCAGTAATTGTGGAAGGTCCAAAAAGTGGTGGACATCAAGGTGCAAAATATGAAGAATTATTCGCACCTGAACATCAGCTAGAAGCAATCTTGCCACCTATAAAAGAGGAACGTGACAAATGGGGAGATTTCCCAATCATTGCAGCAGGTGGAATATGGGACAATAACGATATAAAAAACATTATGGCTCTTGGAGCAGATGCCGTTCAAATGGGAACAAGATTTATCGGTACTTATGAATGTGATGCAAGTGACGTACTAAAACAGGTACTTCTTGACGCAAAGGAAGAGGATATTGTAATTGTCGGATCTCCAGTAGGTTATCCAGGACGTGCAATAAAAACAAATTTAATAGAAACATTGGAGCCTAATACCAAAAAGATTAAATGTATAAGCAACTGCGTATTTCCTTGTGAGCGTGGAAAAGGTGCAAACAGAGTTGGATACTGTATTGCTGACAGCTTAGGTGATGCTTATTTAGGTAGACTTCAAAGCGGATTATTCTTTTCAGGTGCTAACGGATGGAGATTGAAGGAAATAGTACATGTAAAAGATCTGATAGATGAGCTTATGACAGAAATTGATTAAAGGCATAGTAAAAATCAGGAACAAGGGGCAAATATAGAGAAATCCCCTTGTTTTCTACTTAAATTTTATTATAAACAGTAGTCATAGATTTTAAGTTTTATTTTTAAAAATTTTTACTATGGTTCTACTATATTTGAGTTTTGCAGAAAAACTTGTGATTATTGAATCTGCTTTATTTTTTACTGGAAGATTGAAATATGGCGGTACAGACAGTCATAAAACAAAATTAAAAAACAGAGAATACAGAGAAAAATGACCAGAAATATAAGTATAAAAAGGCAGTTCTTGTGGAAATGGAGGAGAAGTAGGTAATGGCAGACGATAAATCTTTACTTGAGGATATACTGGATGTGAGAAAAAGAAGATTTAAAGATGCACTTTTTGATAATAATGATTCACAAAATTCTAAAAATAATTTTGTGAGTAAAAATAAAAATAAAATAGACATGGATGATAAGTATATGGATTTAAAAAATAAAAAAGTAAATGAAAATAATGAAATAACAAAAACTAATAGCGGAAAAATAATAAAACTGGAAAAGGTAAGAGAACAGAGAGCTAAAAGAAAAAGACTTGAAAAAGACTTTATACAGCCAAAAAAACCAGAAAATATAAATGAGAATAATCAAAAGGCTGAAAAATTGAAAAAAGTTGAAAAAATACAAGAAAAGACAGTAAAACCAACTAATCAAAATGAAAAAGTAGATTTAATCAAAAATTCTGATAAATCAGTGAAAACAGCTATAAAAGCTACAGAAATGGTAAATACAGCCAAAAAAGAGAAGTTGAACGAGAAAACGAATAAAATAATAAAAGAAGACTTAAAAAATCAAAAGAATAAAGATATATTATTTACATCTCATATTAATTCCGAAACTGATATAAGAAATATTATGAAAGATGTGATTATATCTCTTATTCCTGCTATTATTGCAGCAACTTTAGTATACGGGACAAAAGCTCTTCTAGTAATAGTAACTTCAGTTTTCTCGGCAGTAGTAACAGAGAAACTATTTTCAAAAATCTTTCTGAATGATGGAAATTCTGTTCACAATTTATCAGCGATTATAACAGGGATTCTAATGGCATTTATATTAGCGCCACTTACTTCGTTGCCAGTCGTAGCTTTTGGAGGAAGTATGGCGATAATTTTTGGAAAGCTTATGTATGGTGGAATTGGAAGAAATATTTTTAATCCTGCAGCAATTGGACGCGAATTCATGACAGTATTTTTTCCTGTAACAATGTCTTCAGGAACAATTTGGTTTAGTCAGGAAGCCTTGAAATTATCGAAAGTAGATTTATTTGTGAAGTTTCAGAATACATCGTTTATGAGCTATCTTGATGGATTAATTTTGACTTCTTCAGGCTCGCTTGGTTCATATTCTGCATTTGCGTTGATTCTGGGAGGATTATATCTTCTGTTAAAAAATCGTATTTCATGGCATATTCCGGTAACTCTTTTTGTTACATCATTTATAGCCACAATATTCTTAAAGGACGGAATTTCTGTTTCTACAAGTGGTCTTCTGCTAATAGGAATTTTTATGGCAACTGATATGTCAACTAGTCCATCATTTAATGGTGGAAAAATTTATTATGGAATAATGCTGGGAATTATAATAGCTTTATTAACAGCATTCGGAGTAAAAAATGAGACATTGTCATATGTACTGATAATATTGAATCCATTTGCAAGAGCTATAGATAAGGTATTCCATCCAGCTGTATTGAAGGAAGGGATTACAAAACAGTCTGGAAAAGTAATGCTTCTTAGTTTTGGAATTATCTTACTTGCAGTAATATTTACTGCAATTCATAAAATAGGAGCTATCCCATATCTTGTTTACCTATATATTCTTGTATTAACATTAAGATTAATATTGATACCAAACCCCATTAAACTAACTGAAAATAATGAGGTATAATATAATAGGTGATAAAAATAGCAAAAGCATATGAAATAACAAAAAAATTTCAGACAAAATAAGAATAAACGATAAAAAACAAAAATGAAGATTTAAGGATGCATGCAGTAAAATTAAGAGGTCTGACCAAAAACAATAAGGAAATAGCTGAAATTTTAGACGTCCATTATAAAGTTGTGAACAAATGGATAAGCATATTTTTAAATCAGAGAATGCAAGGACTTGTGAACAGGCCAAAAGGTGAAAATCATAAAAATATAACATTTGAAGATGAAGCGAGTTTTTGAAGAATCCAGGTGCTGCTGGTAAAGCGACAAGTCCAGACTCAGCATTTCTTGCCATTATATTAAGAACAGACATATTTTAGTTATGTCCAACTGTAATACAGGTAACATTAGTATTTTTGTGAATTAACTATTTAAAAGTTGCAGTGAAGATGTCTGTGATAGAGTGGCACGGCATAAATCAAAAGATTTAAAGACGCCCAGAAACATTATAATAATACATATACAGCCACCTCATTGAATAATCTGGGGAGAAGTCCGGCAACAGGATATTCAAGACATTAAATGCTATAGTTGACAAGTTATGTGATCTATAAATTTACTTACAGATGAACTGGTAAAAAGCATAACTCTTCGTCAATGGACTTATTCCGTTAGTTAAATGGGCTTTAGTATTAAATGTTATTTGGAAAATTGAAGGAGATGTAAATACACAATCAATTATTCAAGTAATGATAGTTGTAATTTTAGGAACTTCTATAGCTTATTTAATTTATATTGCAAGCCTAAACTATATTTCTTCTTCCCTTGCGGGAATTTTAACAGCTTTTGAGCCTGTACTGGCAGCAATACTATCAGTTGTTTTTTTGGCTTAAAATTTTCTTTTACTGAGTTAATTGGTTTTTTGCTAGTTTTTGTTTCTATATTTATTTTGGAAAAGAGATTGTAGAAATTATTGAAATTTAATAAAAAATTGTTTTAAGGGGAGAATTTCCCCTCTTTTATTTATAAGTAAAATCCAATCTAAAAAAAGTAGTAAAAAATTGCAAAATTTAAGATTTGGTAATCTATCGTATTTGTGGATACAGGTTTAAAAATATTTTGCTATATAAAAATTTCTGAAATTGCAAATAAAGTTGCTTTTCCACTCATTTTCATTCTTCCATTATCTGCAAGAGTGCAGTAAAGTGTTCCACTTCGTTCTGAAGCCTGATAAGCGATTAAATTTTCCTTTTGCAGTTTTTTCATCCAGTAGGGAGCAATATGGCAGTGTCCAGAGCCGCAGACAGGGTCTTCGTAAATATTTAATTTAGGAGCAAAAGAACGAGAAATACAGTCAATTTTGTCAATTTTATTTTTTATTTTATAATCCAAATTGCTATTACTATGCTGAGCAGTAATATGAAGTAATAAACCATCAAGTTTTTTTATTTTTTCAGAATCTAAATTTGCATTTAAAATAAATTCCTCATCATCAAATACACACATTAAATCTCGTCCCAGATATACTTCAATTGGTTTTTTTCCAATTAATTCTACTATTTCATCAGTTATTTCGATTTTTTTCAAATCATAAACTGGAAAATCAAGTTCATATAAATTTTTATTTTTTCTATTTACAGTCAATTCACCACTTAGTGTATCAAAAATCAGAGTTTTTAAATTTTTCTCGTAATAATTCATAACTACAAAAGCACAGGCAAGTGTAGCGTGTCCACATAAGTCAATTTCTCCACCTGGCGTAAACCAACGGAGCTTGTATACATTTTTAATTTTTTGTTTTACTAAAAAAGCTGTTTCAGATAAATTGTTTTCTTTTGCAATTAAAAGCATAGTTTCATCAGAAAGCCACTCATCCAAAATACATACCGCGGCCTGGTTGCCTGAAAAAAGCGTATCGGTAAAAGCGTCAATTATATATTGTTTCATAATATTTTTTCCTTTCAAGTTGTATACATTGATTTTATCAAAATTTGGAAAAATTATCTATAATTTTTTAAATTTCTCATTTTTCTTTAATAAAAATATGATATTATTCAATTAAGAAAGACGAAAAGAGGTATTTAAAATGAAAAGAGTATTTATTTTAATCGGGATTGTTTTGATGTTTATTGTTAATTGTTTTGTTTTAAGTGCAGCTAAAACTGTTAATTTGAATGGTACTTCGTGGGAATTATCGGAAATTAAGCAAAATGGTTTAAATTTACAGATTCCAAGCAATACTAAAATTACCGTTAGTTTTTCTGGAAATAAAATAAATGGATTTTCAGGAATAAATAAATTTAATGGAACTTATCGAATTAGAGATTTTGTTTTATCAACTACTTTAAATACGACATTAATGGGTGGATCTGAAGAATTAATGAACTTTGAAATGACATTTTTGGATATTTTACAATCTTCACCAAGAATAAGTTACAATGCAAACACTTTGACTTTGAAAAATAGAAATGGTAATACTTTAACTTTTAGAAAAGATTCAAATAATAATCAATCAGATTCAAATTCTTTGTCAAATCTAACTAAAGAATTATCTGGTACAAAATGGGAACTTGTTAAAATAGACAGAAAAGAAATGAAAGATATATTTTCGCCAAATGATGATGGTATTACAATTTCATTTTCAGGAAATAGAATAAGTGGTAATTCAGGAGTTAATAATTATTTTTGTGATTATATAGTGACAGCAGGAAATATTACAGTTGGAACTATTGGATCTACGAAAATAGCTGGTCCTGATAATTTAATGAAACTTGAAAGACAATATTTGGAAATTTTACAAAATGCTAAAAAAATTAGCTTAACTAACAACAAGACAACTTTAATATTTACAACAGATAGCGGAAAAACATTGATATTCGAAAAAATATAATTTGTGAAAATTGCTTGTTTTTTCAAAATTAAATTATTTTTTATTTTTTACTAATTTACTTTTTTTAAAATAAATGATACAATTAATGTGTATAATAATAGTACAATTAAAAATTAAATTTGAAAGGAATAAAAAATATATGAGAAAAAATAAGTTTTTAACGGCAGTCTGCATGTTATCAGCTTTTGTAGGCTCAAATTTACATGCAAAAACCTCAAAAACTAAAAAAATTGATAAAGCGAAAACTTCTCACAAACCTGCAAATAATAGAAAAAGTCATAGTGCAGGAAATACAGGAATTTATGGTATTTCTTCAAATAATAAAAATGCTCTTATTGAGACAAAAATGACAGAATTAAGACAAAGACATGCTAAAGCAATGGCTTCGGGTTCTACTCAGGAAAGAAAAAAAGCAGCTGTTGAAAGAAAACTTTTGACATCTTATAAAAAATGGAGAGGTACAAAATATGCATGGGGTGGAGATTCTAAAGAGGGGATTGACTGTTCGGCTTTAACACGTAGAGTTTACCGTGAAGCCTTTAATAAAGAACTTCCTAGAGTTTCACAACAACAAATAAAAAAAGGGGCAAGAGTATCTGCGAAAAACTTGAAATCAGGAGATATTGTCTATTTCAGACCAGGTAATAGAACGAGCCATACAGCAGTTTATGTTGGAAATTCATTGTTCATAAATGCTTCATCTTCAAAAGGAGTTGTAATGTCTTCATTAAAAAGTCCTTATTGGAGAAAATATTTTAAGTACGGAGTAAGAGCTCATAATGCATAAATAAGGAAGTGAAAGTTTATGAAATTAACTGGAAAATTAGAGATGCTTTTAATAGGAGCATTACTATTTGGATTCTCGTTGAATGGTATTTCAGCAAGTAAACATAAAATAACTAAAAGAAAATATCCAATAATAAAGATCAGACGTAAGGCTATTAATTCTCAGAAATTCAAATGCAACAAAAAAGAATATACTGTAAATTATATTACGAATGATAAGATTCAATTGGTAGAAGAGTCAACCAACGCTAAACTTATAATGGATCAGGTTGTGGTGGATGCCAGCAGATCTAGATACAGCGATGGAAAGAATACTGAGATTCATATAAAGAGGAATGAGGCGATACTTACACGAAACGGAAATAGTATTTCTTGTGAAGGTTTAAAATAAATTGCAGGTGTATAAAAAATTAAATAAAATAAGGAATTATTTCTTCTAAGCTAAAAGAGATAATTCCTTTTTTGTTTTGATGTAAATGTTTATTTTTTTATATTATTTCCTATTTAAATAGTGAATGTTTTTGAATTACATATTATTTTTTAATAGGATTTAGTATTAGATTATTTCGTTTAACAACAGTTTTTATTATCATTATTTATTTTTACAATCATAAATTCTTATCTTGTAGTAAAGATCTATACTGATAATTAAAATTATATTTTATTTTAGAATTATAAGTTATTTTCTCTTAAATATTCTTCTACATCAAGTCCTGCAATGGCACCACTTCCAGCTGCAATTATTGCCTGTTGATATTTGCTATCTTGGACATCTCCTGCTGCAAAGATTCCGACAGTACTTGTTTTAGAGGATTTTCCTTTTGTTATAATGTAGCCTCTATCGTCAATTTCGACTTTTCCTTCAAGGAATTTTGTATTTGGAGTTCTTCCAATTGCTACAAAAATTCCATCTGTTGCTAAAGTTTCGATTTCGCCTGTTTTATTATTTAAAAGCTCTATTCCTGTAACTTTTTCATTAGCTAGCACTTTTTTTGGAGTATAGTCTAATTTCCACTCAATTTTTTCGTTATCTCTTGCTCTTTGTTGCATAATTGCAGAGGCACGTAATATATCTCTTCTGTTAATGATAGTAACTTTGTTTACAAATTTTGTTAAAAATATAGCTTCTTCCATCGCAGTATCTCCACCACCAATTACAACAACATCTTTTCCACGGTAGAAAAATCCGTCACAAGTTGCACATGCACTAACACCTTTTCCTATATTTTCTTTTTCATTTTCAATTCCAAGGTATTTTGCACTTGCCCCTGTTGATAAAATTACTGTTTTTGCTTCTATGATATTTCCGTTATCTAAATGTAATTTAAATGTTTTCTTACTATTATTTTCTACATTTTCAATATCTTTTACAACTGCCTGTAGAAATTCAGTTCCAAAATTTTTAGATTGAGCCTTTATGTCTTCTATTAGCTGTGGGCCTGAAATTCCTTGTGGAAATCCAGGAAAATTTTCAACTTCTGTTGTGGTTGTCAATTGTCCACCTGGTTCCATTCCATTTATTATTATATTTTTTAATCCAGCACGGCTTAGATAAATTGCGGCTGTCAGTCCTGCTGGTCCTGATCCTATAATTATTGAATCATACATATTTTTCACCATTCCTTTTTTACGATTTTTCGTTTTATAAATTATAACTTAGTTAAATTTATTTTTTAATATTAAAGCCTAGCAGAATTGAAAAATAACCGCTAGACTTTTTTATAAATAAATATTTCTTTAAATAATATATTTTGCCCAAATTCTATAGTACTTGGTTTACTTCTTCATAAAGTGCTTCTTTTGAATGTAATCCAACTAATTTTTTTACAGGTTTTCCATCCTTGAATAAAATTAATGTAGGAATACTTTGGATTCCAAAAGATTGTGCTAATTCTAGTTCTTCATCTACATTTACTTTTCCTATTGTAGCTTTTCCTTCCATTTCCCCTGAAAATTCTTCAATAATAGGAAGTTGCATTTTACAAGGTCCACACCATTCTGCCCAAAAATCTACTAGAGCAACTCCATTTGCAATACTCTTTTCAAAATTATCTTTATTTAAACTTAATGCCATTTTACATCAACCTCTTTCTTAAAATCATTTTTGTTAAGTTTCATAATTTATAGTTTATTTTTTAAAAAAATTGTGTTATACTGTTTTTATAAAATCAACTATTCAATCAAGTAATTGAATAGTATCATATTTAAAATAAATTGTCAACACTTTTAATATAAAATTTTAGAAGCATACTCAAAATTGCTTTAAAACTGAGTTAGTTAAAGTTAAATGAGATTTGGAATTAAAATAATCATAATTTTTGAATTTAGATTTAACTAGATTTAGTATAGATGTTGAAAGCAGAAAGGGGATGAATTAAATGGATAAAATATGTCAAAATTACAAAAATAGCCTGTATTCAGGATTATCAAAAATAGGAAAATGCCTGTCTAGTGAAAAAAGAATCGAAATACTGGATTTACTTGTGCAGGGGGCAAAAACTGTGGAAAGTATTTCAAATGAAACAGGAATGAGTATTGCTAATACTTCAAGACATTTGCAGATTTTAAAGGATGGCAATCTAGTTGTCTGTGAAAAAAAGGGAAACTATGTAGTTTATGAGATTGCTAATACACAGATAATAGATTTAGTGTATCTTCTGATTGGAGTAGGAGAGCAGCAACTGGCAGACATTCAACGGATACATAGCGAGTTTAATGACAGCTGCATGAAAATCCGTCCGATTACTTTGGAACAGGCTTATGAAATGGCAAAAAACAAAGAAACTTTAATAATAGATTTACGTCCGGCAGATGAGTTTAATTCAAGCCATATAGAAAATGCAATAAATATTCCAATGAAGAATCTGGAAGAAAATTTGAAGAATTTACCCCAAAATAAAGAAATAATTGTTTATTGCAGAGGACGAAACTGTGCCTATGCAAATTTAGCTTCTAAACTTTTGAATGATAGTGGATTTCATGCTTATAGTCTGAATCAAAGTTATTATGATTGGCAGAAATATGAAAGTTTTTAAAAATTATAGTAAAGTCTATTTAAAATAGAATCATCTTATCAAATAAAATAGAAGTAACAGCTTCTTCAAGCGTATTAAAATTATGGGCTATTTCTTTTAATTTTTTCTTGATGTCAGCCCATACTTTTAAGTTCGGTGAATATGAGGGAAGAAATAATAGACAATGCCATATTCCCTTAATTGTCTTTTCTAATATTTTTTTCTATGAAATTTGGCATTATCCATCATTATTAGCATTCTCTTCTTCAATTTTTCAATGTCCCTTAAAAATATTTCCCTAAATCATTCTTCAAAAATTCGTTTTTCATTGTTTCCCTGTATATCATGCTTCTTATCAGTATATCTCCCACTTTTCCAGCAACCAGATTTATTCTTGAATCTTAATCCATTTTTCTTTCAATATATACTCCTTTTTTACTTTAGCTATATTCATGGCAGTAATATTTATCAAAGTTTGTTTCATCCTGTTCCCTGTATTTTGTCTGTTTTTTCTTGTGTGTCCTAAACCTTTCAGTGTTATCTTCACTGTCTCCTTATAAAGCTTTATCCAACTGTATAATGTGTTTGAACTCATATTGAATTGAAATATTGAAATATAGTGAAAACCTACCTAAAAATATGCCATAATATTATTATACCATATTTTTAGATCATTTTTATGTAAGTTTTACTATACAAAAAAATTAGTCGAATCTAAATTTATTTTGTTGCTTTTTCTATCATAATTTCTCTTTTTGAAGTATCCATAATTGCCTTTGCTCCAATTGGAACAGTAATAAATGGTCTTACATGCCCTGATTTAAAATTTTTTACAATAGGAATATTTAATCTTCCAAAATTATCATAAAACACTTCATCAATTGTCATATCTGTTGGATCAGACTGCTTAGGATTTTTAAAGTCTCCTAGTATAATGCCCTGCAACTTGTCAAATTTTCCAGCCAGTTTCAGCTGTTTTAACATTCTATCCACACGGTAACTTGCTTCATTTGTCTCTTCTAAAAATAATATTTTTCCATCTGTATTGATTTCATGATCTGTCCCAAGGGTTGCAACTACAAGAGATAAGTTTCCTCCTGTAATCTTTCCACTTCCGCGTCCACTTTTCATAATTGTATAAGTATTATCAAAATCTAACAGATTATATGATTCATTACTTGTAAAAGCTTTATTAAAAGCATTTTCTGTAACTAGAGGAATATTTTTCAAATTGTCTGACATAGGACCATGAAATGTTATAAGCCCCGTTTTTTCATTGATTGCAAGTAATAAAGTAGTATTATCGCTAAATCCTGAAATAATCTTAGGGTTTTTCTTAATCACATCATAATTCAATTTATCCACAATCCTAATTCCACCATAACCTCCACGTACTGCAAAAATCGCATTAATATTAGGATTTGCAAACATGTCATTTATATCTTTTGCCCTCACATTGTCAGTTCCTCCAAATCCATACCATCTTGAAGAAAACGATTGCCCATAAACAACATTAAATCCTCTGTTTTTTAAATATTCTACTTCCGCATAGCTATTTTCATTAGAATAATTTGCAGGTGCAATTAATCCAATTGTATCTCCTGGTTTTAGCCCTTTTGGGATAATAATTTCATTTGATGAATTATTTTTCTGATTTTGATAATTTGTCGTTGTCGCTGTTCTCACAGGTGGATAGCTACTACTTCTTGTTGTTCTGTATGTAGCTGCATTTAATGTCATGCTGCCCAGTACAAATCCTAGTACTATCATTATTCTACTTGTCTTTATTGTTCTCACTTCCTTTTTTAATTTCAGAATTTCTCAAAATCAAATATTAAAAATATATATGATTTTAAAGTAATTCTGTTATATTAATTTTTTAAAAAAAATAGGCAATTTATCTCATCGCTAAAGAGCTATGGATGCCTTGCCTAGTTATATCAAATAATTCTGTAGTTCATAATTTACTATATTAATTATTATTTCATAGCTTGAACTTGTTTCAAGATTTCTGAAGCTCCGTTTACTTTATTATTTACAGCTTCTTGTAAGATTTTAATTGCTTCAGCTTTTTTTCCTTGTCCAGCGTAAACTTGTCCTAAAACAACTTTTGCAGTATTATCCTTATCTTCAGTTATGGCTTTTTGTAAATACTTTTCAGATAATGCTCCTGCTCCAACTCCACCGAAATAAGTTCCAATTTGTTTGTTTGTAACTTTAGCTGATTTTAGTTGACTATAAATTGAATTTAATTTTGCAGTATTGTTTTGCACTTCATAAATTCCTAACAATAAAATTTTTGCACTTGTATTCTTAGGTTCTGCAGCTACAGTTTTTGCTAAATATTCCTCAGCTTTTGCAGGATTATTTTGCTGTAGGTAGAAAGTACCTAGCATTCCTAAGATTTGTCCATTTTTACCTTTTGCAGCTGTATTCATTTCTAAAAGATATTTTTCAGCCTGTGAAGGATTTTTTTCATTGATTGCAATTTCTGCCAATAGGATTCCAGCACCATTCACACGGTCACTTGCTCCTGTGTATGCTTTTTGTAAATATGTCTTAGCTTGCGCATTGTTATTTTTTGTCAAGTAATATTGCCCAATATTGTAATTTACTTCAGCAACAAAGTCTCTGTTTGTAGATTGTATAGCTTTGTTATATCTTGCAGTACCTTTTGATTGCTCATTGTTATCAAAATAGAAGATAATTAAGCTTGATGTAACATCAGCATTTGTTCCTCCTGATTTTTCATCTGTCCATAAAATATATTTTTCAGCTTCAGCTTTGTTTTTTTGCTGAATTCCTACTAAATATAAGAATCTTGCTGCTTCAACAGCTTCAGGAGTAGTCGACTGTCCATTTCCCCATGCTGCTTGTAAGTAAGGTTTTGCTTTAGCTATATTATTATTTTGTAAATAATATGCTCCTAATTCTAAATTTGCCTTTTGTGCATATGTTGCATCAGTTCCCTTTGTAATTCCTTCCAAGACTTTTACAGCTTCATTTACTTTTTTTTGTCCTGCTAATTTAACTGCATTTTCATAATCTGCTTTTGCATCAGCAAATGAAATTGCTCCTGTTACTAAGATTGCTCCTATTAGTAATAATTTTTTCATTGTTCCTCCTAATTATATTTTTCCTTTAAAAATTGGATATTTGCTATTTATTTGTTATTGTACCACTTATAAATTTGATTTAACTTATAAAGTGATGTAAAAATAATTTAATATACTCTTTTTTATATATTTTTTTCTAAAAAAGTGCTAAATATTTCTCAATGCATCAACTAATTCTGTTTTTGAAGCAGTTTTTGCATCTACACCTTTTATAATTTTCGCAGGTGTTCCAGCTACAACTACACCTTCAGGCACATTTTCCGTAACAATGGCCCCAGCTGCAACAACAGAACCCTTTCCTACTCTTACACCTTCCAATACAACAGCATTCGCTCCAATAACTACATCATCTTCAATAATTACTGGATCAGCTGAAGGCGGCTCAATAACTCCTGCAAGTACAGCTCCTGCACCAATGTGGCAATTTTTACCTACTTTTGCACGTCCACCAAGTACAACATTCATATCAATCATTGTTCCCTCACCAATTTCAGCACCTATATTTATAACAGCTCCCATCATTATAACAGCTCTGTCTCCAATGCTTACTTTATCACGAATAAACACTCCTGGCTCAATTCTTGCATTAATATTTTTAATATCAAGCATAGGAACACCAGAATTTCTTCTATCATTTTTCAGATAATAATTAGTAAGATTATTT
Organism: Leptotrichia sp. oral taxon 879 str. F0557; assembly: GCF_000469385.1. Classification (GTDB taxonomy): domain Bacteria; phylum Fusobacteriota; class Fusobacteriia; order Fusobacteriales; family Leptotrichiaceae; genus Leptotrichia; species Leptotrichia mesophila. Next base: position 28,737 of record NZ_KI271301.1, on the reverse strand, counting down.
TCACTAATAATTTTTTCAATTTCTTCCCAATCTCCAAAAAGTACCTTTAATCCTTGTTTTCCTATTACTTTACAAGAATAAGGATTTTTTATGTCTTCATCTATATAAAGTTCCACAGGTGTTGTCTTCTTGGCATCAGCAATATATTGAATAATCGCCTTTGATTTTTCCAATTCGGTCATTCTACTCCTCCAGTTTTATTTTTACATCTTATGATTTTTTAATCATTATATTTTTTGTATTTTAGCATTTTTTTTTGATTTTTACAACTGTAATTTATTTTTAGACTTTGATAAATGCATGAATAATTTATAAAAATAAAGGTTCTATAATATATATAGGGATGAAAAAAGAAAAAGTTGTACTTGTCTGTAACACCTATCATATATACGGAACAAGATATGATACAAACCATGTCCTGATTGAACCGGAAATTATCAACAGTATACTCCTGTCTTTCTTATGCAGATATTGTGGCAGACAAGTATCATGTCATAAAGTAGGTGAACTAGATAATAAGGGATGTGAAGATAAGATTATTCAATTTAGATATAAAATACAGGGAATACAAGAAATACTGGAAACTGATAGTAAAGAATCCAAACAGTGTATTCAGTCTTTCAAAGAAGAGAGACTCAAGAAACTTAAAAACCTTTCAGCAATATTTTCAAGAGCTTATGATCTTAGGACAAAGTTTTTCAGTATATTTGAAATAAAAGATGTTGCTATATTCAGTAATGAACTAAGAAAACTTATAGGAGAACTGAAGAAATTAGAGATAAAGGAATGCATTAAGTTGGTAGAAACATTATAAAACACAGAAAAAGAAATAAGTAATATACAAATATAATATAGACAATGGATTTATTGAGGGCGAAAATAACAAGATAAAAGTAAGAAAAAGGCTATCTTATGGGATAAAAAAATTCGACAGCCTGAAAAAATTAAGCTTAGAATCTCGTAAGGTTATCAAACTTTTTTTAGCTCCAATCTTGACAAAGAGCCATTATTTCTTTATATGTATCCATCTTTATTAACAACAGCATTTCTATATATCAAAAAATAATTTTAAATATCTTCTTATATCTAATGATATGATATATCTCTTTATCCTTCTGCTAAATTTCTTTCTGAACGGCAGTTCCTTTGCTAATTTCCTTAAAATGTTTAAGTTCCTTTCTGCATTTTTGTTCAATGTCCCTTTTCGAAATCTTACATCCTAATTTTATATTGCCTAATGTCCTTTTCCTTACAAATTCTTTCAGTTCTTTTATATATTTTGTTGCTTGCCTATTCTCTTTTGTTTTTTCAAATATCTATTGTAATAAGCTATTTATATGTATTTGTATTTGAACTCAAATTTAAAATATCTTTACTTAAAACAGAATATAATAGATTAATATATCTTTTGGCAGCATGAGGTTTTGGATGTGTTCCATCTTTGTAGAAATACTCCTGTTTACCTTTTGAATATGAATACCAGTCAATTACCTTTATATTTGGATTCTCAGTGCTGGCCTTCTTAATTTCCGCATTAACGCTGTCTTGCCATGGATCAGGCATAACTGTGTTTATAAAGTAAAGTTCATGCCCCTTCAATGTTTCCAAAACAGATTTCATATCCTTTTCGTAAATTGTACCATTTGTTCCAAGTGCAATTACAATTATTTTTCTCAATTTACCATTTTGAGCATAGTTTTTTAACATATTTGGCAATTCATAAAATTGACGTCCAACTTTTGTTTCAATAATTGCATTTGGATATTTTTTTCTTAAATCAATTTTTGTCATATCTAGCACAGAATCTCCGATAAACAATATATCTCTCTCGTCATTTGGATACTTTTTCAAAATTTCATTTTGTATTTTTGATTCTTCTTCGATACCTTTTGATGGAGCATTTATAGCATTAAGAAGTTCATCCATTGTAAGATTGCCATTTTGTGTATTTGTCGTTGGTGCTGGCGTTGTAGATTGGGCAGGTTCAGGCTCTTCTACAGTAGCTGCTGCTTGTGCTGCTTTCATTTCTTCCAAGTCTTTATTTTCATAGACTGGAGAATATATTAAAATTGCAAAAATAGAAATTAAAAGAGGATAACTTATATATTTTATACTTTTTTTCTCGAATAAAAGGTAACTTAGCTCGGAAATAGCCACTAAAACAATAATTTGCATAAAAAATTGCTGTGTATTTGAAAGTTTTGTCCATTTAAAATATTCACGTGCAAATATCATAACCGGATATTGCCATAAGTAGTATTGATATTGATGCTGTCCTAATCTTATAATAGGATTAAATATTTTAGGATATTTTGAAAGATTGAACTTTCTCAATTCAGGCTTTGAAAATAAAACAATTGTAAATCCAATTAAAATGCTTGACAAGAACATTAATCCATAATAATTGTAGGCACTTCTATAGTCTATACCGAAGCAAAAGAAAACTAGTACAATTAATCCTAGAATACCTAAAATAAATATGATTTTTTTCTCAATATCTTTTTTTATATCTCTATTTGTATAAAAACATGCTATCCCTGCTGGAATAAAGAAAGCAAAAGCTCTTGTGTCAGTTCCATAATATATTCTTGAAAAATCAGCTCCTTCTGGAGATTTTGAGGTTATATAAAATACATAAGCCATCATTAAAGCAGAAATTGTTCCCAGTCCTAAAAAAATCATACCAATTGTGTTATTTTTCAATTTAAGTTTTTTAAGACCTTGTATTAAAATAGGGAAAAATACGTACATCTGTATCAAAAAAGACAATGCCCAGATGTGTGTTAATGGCAAAATAATCCCAAAATTATCAAAATACGACATTTTTGAAAAAATTTGATAAATATTATTTAGTCCAAGTACTGAAAATAAAGCACTATATTTATATTTCATTTCAAGTCCATTGTTTACAAAATATAATGCAATAGTTGAGGCTAAAATTACAATCAGAAGACTTGGATAAACTTTTCTTAATCTTTTGTTAATTACTGTAAAGATTGAAAAATCTTTCGAAAGTAGTCCGCTTGTAACTAAATAACCACTTAATGCAAAAAATATAACAACACCGATATAAGTTCCTTTATAGGAAAACCAATGATAAACACATATAAGAACAAGCGCAATAGTTCTTAATATGTCAAGACTCTGTATTCTTTCCTTTTTCATAAAATAAAAAAATTCCTTTCTTTCAAAAATATATTTTTATAACAATTTAACTATATAATTTGTTTTTTATTTAAAATTTAAAGATTATCTAATTTTGTTAGTCCGATTTAAAAAAAATTTGAGTATATTTGAGATAAAAATTTAATAAAAAAACTACTTTAAAACAAACGGCTTAAATTACATAGAATACTATGTTTTATGATACAACTTAACTTTCTTAGTTTGAAATTAAAGTAGTTTTATGAAATTATTGTTTTTTAAATCAATTGTTTTGTTTATTTTATGTCTGTGTTTTGTGTACTTGAGGAATTATCTTTTGGAGTGTTAGTTTTATCATTTTCTCCAAGATAGTGTTTTTTAATTTCGTTAGTCAAGAAGTCTGCATAGTATCTTTGCCCTTTATCATTCAGATGAGTTCTATCTTTGTAGAAATACTGATTTTTACCTTTTGCGTAAGAATACCAGTCTATTAAATAAGCATTTGGATACTGAGCTACTTTTTCTTTAAGTTTTCTGTTTACTTCTTGTTCCCACGGATCTTTGTGAGCAGTATTCATAAAGAATACATCTTTTCCATTTGCCATTTCCATAACATAATCAAAGTCCTTGTCTGTAAATTTTCCGTTTGTTCCAAGATGGACAACTAATACAGTCTTTAACTTGTTGTCTTCAACTAATTTTGTAACAATTCCTGGAAGTGTTGAAAATTGACGTGATATTTTTGTATCAAAATACGGATTTTTAAAATTAGGACCGATGTACTGCTTGCTGCTGTTCATTATTGAATCCCCTACAAACACGATATCTTCAGGCACTTTTCCACTAAACATTTCTTTGGCAATGATAATTCCAGAGCCAAAAATTAATACTACTAAAACAAATAAAAATTTTTTCATAAATCTTTCTCCCTTTTTATTTTTTACTAAATTTTTTTAAACACATCATTATAAGACATTATATCTATTTTGTCAAATTTTTTTTAGTAAAATACATTAGGGAAAAACTAATTTAATCAGCTACAAACAGTATTTTAAATTTATTATATGGATTTATAAATACGACTTTTTTCAATTTTGTATCATAAGCATAAGCTAAATTTCCATCGTCTTTACTAGCATCTTCTACAAGAAATGTGTTATTTACTAGTTTTAGTCTTACTGTTTCTTCTTTTACAGGTACTTCTTTTCCTACTTCAGCTGATTCATCAATATATTTTGTTAAAAAATATCCTTTGTTATCTTTTTGTATTTTAAAAGAATCTGCTGTATCTGTATAACCAAATGTTTTATTCAAAAACTGTTCTTCGTGCAAATTTCCGTCTGTTGTAAATTCCTGATCCATTCCTTTTGCCATTCCTCCTGGATACTCTTCATTACTTTCATCAGGGAAATCAGCAGAATTTGAAATTTTGCTGTTATTATTTTCCTGTGATTGCTGAGGGCTGTTTGATGTATTGCTTTGAGAAACAGAGGTTTCAGTGCTTGATGTTTCGTCCTTTCCGCAAGACAGTAGACCAATGACTATTATTGCTATAAGTAGAAATATTTTTTTCATATATAATTCCTCCAAAACTAATTTTTTTAAAGTAAATTGATTTCCGTTTTATTTTGATATAATTATATAATATTTTTTTTAGGATGTCAACTATGTTTTTAATATTTTTATTAACAGTAAAATATATGATGTTGAAAATATATTTTGAATAATTCTAAAATTTATGGATAATTAACACAATAAAAAAGAGAAAACTAACTGTAATTTAGGTGTAAATTTGTTTACTAAAGTTAATTTTCTCGTTATTTTTAAAATTGAAAAATTCAAAAAAGTTAAATTGTAATTAATTAACAGGATATACTATTTTATAATTGTTGTATGGATTTATAATTACCACTTTTTTAAGTTTTGTATCGTAGGCATAGGCGTAATCATTATTATTATCGCCAAGGGCTCTAAGAAATACATTCTTTTCCAATTTTAATCTGATTCTTTCTTCTTTTACTATCGTTTTACCGTCAGGTTTATCAGAATATTTGTAGTCTTTCTGAGTGTTGAAATTGTCAGAATAGAGACCTTCAGTAACATAGTGTATTAAAAAATATCCTTTGCTGTCTTTCTGAATTTTAAAACCGTCTGATGAATCTGGATAGCCAAATCTCTTGTTCAAAAGCTTTTCTGGATGCAATTTTCCATCTGTAGTAAATTTCTGATCAAATCCTTTTGCTAATCCGCCTAAAGAGTCTTCGTCTTGTTGAATGCTTTGTGTATTATTTTCAGCAATAACACTTTCATTTGCATAAGATACAGCACTTATTGCCAACATTGCCATTAGAACACATAATTTTTTTAAATTCTTTTTCATAATAAATTCTCCTTCTTGATTTATTTTATAGTAAATAATTTTCTGTTTTATTTCAATGTAATTATATACTAAATTTTTTAAAATGTCAAGTAACTTTTTCGTTTTTTGTTAACAGTAAAATTTATACTGTTAAAATATATTTTAAATAACTTTAAAATTTATAGATAATCAAGCGAATAAAAAAGAGAAAACTAACCACAATAGACAAATAAATTTGCGAAAAGGTTAATTTTCTCCCTGTTTTTAATAAATATAAGTTATAAAGTTCTGAATAAAATCTCAAAATCAGATTTTTAATCAACTATGAACATTATTCTATAGTTGTTGGCTGGATTTATAAGCACGACCTTTTTAAGTTTTGTATCATAAGCATAAGTTAAACCATCACCATCTACTTCTGTCAGAAAAACATTTTTTACTAATTCTAGCCTAATTTTTTCCTCTTTTGTTGGTCCAGAACCATCTTTTTCTTCTGATTCATCAATGTACTGTGTTACAAAGTATCCTTTACTATCTTTTTGAATTTTGAAATTGTCTGATGTATCTGTATAATTAAATAATTTATTCAAAAATTTTTCTGCATGCAACTTTCCATCTGTAGTAAATTTTTGATCTATTCCTTTTGCTAATCCACCTGGAAATTCTTCGTCTTGCTGAATGCTTTGTGTATTATTTTCAGCCATAATACTTCCATTTGCATAAGTTACTGCTCCTATTGTTAATACTGCCATTAGCAAACATAATTTTTTTAAATTTTTCTTCATGACAAATTCTCCTTTTTATTTGTTTTCAAAATAACAATTTTTTTATACTGTTTTTTGATTAAAATAATTATATAATATAATTTACCGTAAGTCAATATATCTTTTGAGATTTTTTTAGAAAAAATAAATATTTTAGGAATTAATTTTCAAAATATGAAACCCATAGATATTGATAATTTATGGGAATAATGAGGATATAGGAGGTTAGATTGATTGTTAACAAATCAGGTATAGAACCACGAAATAAATAGCAAAAACAACGAAGTCTCCGATAATCATAAATGTAACATCTCCAATTTGTGTAAATTGAGATAGTGAACCCCAAAGTGCTGTAACATAAAAAAATACCCTAAATTAAATTAAGATATAGAGTATTTTTTTCACCATTTTTTACTAATACAGACATTAAATTTTGTCTTTATTTTAGAAAAAAATTATATCACAAATGATAAAATTATTCAACTGGTTATTTTTTATAAATTGTGCTAAAATAGATGTTGGTAAATTTAAATAAAAAAATCAAACTATAAATGGAGGAAAGACATTGGATATTGTAGCTAGTGTGGCAAAGGAACTAAATTTTAAAGTGCCGCAAGTGGAAAATACGATAAAACTTTTTGATGAAGGGGCAACTGTGCCGTTTATTGCTAGGTATCGGAAGGAAGTTACAGGAAATCTGGATGAGGAGCAGATTCGAGATGTAATTGAGAAAATTACGTATTATAGAAATTTAGAAAAGAGAAAAGAGGAAGTTATAAGGCTAATTGAGGAGCAAGGAAAGCTAACTGAGGAATTGCATAAAAGTATTGTAAATGCGATGAAACTGCAGGAAGTGGAAGATCTGTACCTACCTTATAAGAAAAAGAAAAAAACAAAGGCGGATATTGCAAAAGATCAAGGATTGGAGCCTCTTTCAGAGTTTGCATTAGCCAAAGGGACTACGATGGAGCAGCTGGAAAAAGAAGCTGAAAAATATATTACAGAAGAAGTGGCGGATGTTAAGGCTTCAATTGAAGGAGTTCACTTGATTATTGCTCAGGATATTTCGGAAAATATTAAAATTAGAGAATTTTTAAGGGATAAAATTGCAAAATTTGGGATTTTGACTTCTAAAGTTATTGAGAAAAATAAAGAAAATGATGAAAATAAGGTTTATCAGGATTATTATGAATATTCGGAGCAGATTGGGAGAAGTGCTTCAAATAGGATTCTTGCGTTAAATCGTGGAGAAAAGGAAAAAATATTGAAAGTCGACATTGATATTGACGAAAAAACAGAAGAAGTTATAACAAACTTTATTCTGAATACTTTTGAAAATAAAAATTTGACTGAATTTTTTAAGGAAGTTATAAAAGATTCGATGGACAGAATGGCTTATCCATCCATAAAGAATGAAGTGAGAAATATTTATACAGAAAAAGCAGAAGAAGAAGCAATCAATATTTTTTCTGAAAATCTCGAAAAACTGCTGTTACAACCGCCTTTATCGAAAAAAACGCTTATGGGACTGGATCCAGGATATAGAACAGGCTGCAAGATGGTAATTATTAATAAAGACGGATTTTATGAAACAAATGATGTACTTTTCCTTGTAGATGGAGTGCATAATGAAAGACAGCTTGCGACTGCAAAGAAAAAAATATTGGACTATATCGCAAAATATGACATTGATATTATTGCAATTGGAAATGGAACAGCTTCGAGGGAAACAGAGGCATTTGTTGCGGATGTGATAAAGGAGACGAAGAAAAAGGTTTCGTATCTGATTGCAAATGAGGCTGGGGCTTCAATTTATTCTGCTTCCAAAATTGCTATTGAGGAGTTTCCTGATCTGGATGTTACGGCAAGAGGAGCCATTTCTATTGCAAGAAGAATTCAGGATCCAATGGCAGAACTTGTAAAAATTGATCCAAAATCAATTGGAGTGGGAATGTATCAGCATGATGTAAATCAGAAAAAATTAAATGAAACTTTGGAGCAGACGATTGAACACGTGGTAAATAACGTAGGAGTCAATATTAATACAGCTTCGTGGGCATTATTAAGTTTTGTTTCTGGAATCAAGAAGAATGTGGCAAAAAATCTTGTGGACTATAGACACGAAAATGGTGATTTTAAGGACAGAAAACAGCTTAAAAAAGTAAAAGGGCTAGGAGATAAGGCGTTTGAGCAGATGGCAGGATTTGTGGTTGTGCCTGACAGTGAAAATCCGCTTGATAACACGATTATTCATCCAGAGTCATATCACGTTGCAGAAATCATCTTAAAGGAAGCTGGCTGTAAAGTTGAGGATTTAAAGGCTGACTTGGATGCTGTAAGGCAAAAATTGCAGAAAATAGACTTGGAAAAAATTATTAAGGAAAATGATTTTGGAAGGGAAACTGCAAAGGATGTGTATGAGGCGCTGTTAAAAGATAGACGTGATCCTCGTGATGAATTTGAAAAACCGCTTTTACGTTCGGATATTTTAAATATGGATGACTTGACAGAAGGAATGGTTCTGGAAGGGACTGTGAGAAATGTGGCAAAATTTGGGGCATTTGTTGACATAGGACTAAAAAATGATGCTTTGATTCATATTTCTGAAATAGCAGAAAAATTTGTTTCAGACGCTACAAAGGAACTTTCTGTGGGACAAATTATAAAAGTTAAAATATTGTCGCTGGATAAGGAAAGAGGAAGAGTTGGACTTACAAGAAAAGGGCTTTAAATAGAGTTTAAAAATTAGATTTAATTTGCTCAAATTTAGAATTGTTTAATTTTATTTGTTTAGTTTTGGAATAGGCTAAAATTTAATTTAGAAAAAAATTTGTACTTTTTAAAAAAATTTGATAAGATATAGTATAAAATGTTAATTATTTTAACAAAATTATAGAAAGAAGGTTTAGAAAAAATGGAATTTTTAGTAGGTTTAATACCAATAATTTTATTTTTAATTTTGTTAGCAGTTTTAAAAAAATCTGCGTTGTTTAGTACTTATGCGAGCTTGATTGTAGCGATTATTTTGAACTTTGTCATGTCAAGTTGGCGAATTCCAGTTCAAGGGATTATTGCTTCACTTTTTGAGGGATTCGCAGTGGCTTGGATGCCAATTGGATTCGTAATAATAGCGGCTATTTTTGCTTATGATTTATCAGTGAAAAATGGTAAAATTGAAATTATCAAAACGATGTTAGGAAACATTACATCAGATAGACGTGCTCAAGCTTTAATACTTGCCTGGGGATTTGGTGGATTTATAGAAGGTATTGCAGGATATGGGACAGCGGTTGCAATTCCAGCGGCAATTATGATTTCTTTAGGATTTTCTCCTATGACAGCGGCGATGATTTGCTTAATTGCAAATTCGACACCGACAGCATTTGGAACAGTGGGACTTCCAGTTACAACAATGATTTCAAACTTTGGATTAAATCCTCAACAGACAGCATTATTTACATCATTGCTATTGTTAATATTAACTTGTATTATTCCTTTTATTTTAGTAGTTTTTGCAAATAAAGAAATAGACGGTGGAAAAAATCCAGCTTTCGGAAAAGGAATTTTACCAGTAGTTATCGCATCAATTATTGGATATATGGTACAGCCATTAATAGCTATGACGACTGGAGCTGAACTTCCTACAATTATTTCAAGTTTAATAGCAATGATTTTAATGATTATAGCGACAAAAATGTTTGTTAAGGCAGAAGAAGGATTTGAAACTGTGGCAGTTTCTACTAAAGATGCAATTTTAGCTTGGCTTCCATATATTTTAATGGTAGTTTTAATCGTAGGAACAAGTCCAGTTGTTAAAGTTATAAATGAGCCTTTACATGACCATACAATTTCAACAATTGATTTTTCATTTGGGCATTGGGCAACTTGGTTTAGAGATGCCAAAAGTGCAAAAGAAGCTGGAGTTGCGTTTAAATGGATTTTGGCACCAGCCGCACCTTTATTTGCAGCAACAGTTATTGCAGGATTTATTCAAAAAGTAAAAGTGAAAGACATGGTTGAAGTACTAGGTCATACAATTTATCATAAATTAGATAAAATGTTAGTAATCATGGGAATTGTAGCACTTTCAGTAGTTATGAAGCACAGTGGAATGACAGCAAGCATTGCAGATGGTCTTAAAACATTGACTGGATCAGGATTCCCGTTCATTGCACCATTCTTAGGTACAATTGGAACATTTGTTACAGGAAGTGATTTATCATCTAACTTGTTATTTGGTGGAATTCAAGTAGGAGTAGCGAAAGGATTATCACAAAATCCAGCACTGCAATCACTGTTAATTGCAGCTAATACCGCTGGAGCTACAGGTGGTAAAATGATTTCACCACAAAATATCGCCATTGTAACATCAGTTTCTGCAGCATTAAATGGAAAAGACGGAGAACTTTTAGGAAAAACTATTAAATATTCTGTACTATATGGACTTGTTTTAGGTGTTTTGACATTTGTTGGAGCAGGAATGATACATTAGTAACTAAAAATTTGAATAAAATTTAAAAATTTAGATATAATAATTAAAGAAAAAGGAGAATACTAAAAATTTGGTATCTCCTTATTTGTATATTTAAGGATAATAACTAAGAGAAAAATAATATATAAAGCGAGTTATTTTAAAATGTATAAAATTGTGATATAATAAAAAATATAAATAAAGAGAATAATTTAAAAGAAAAATATAGGAGGAAAAATGTCGGAAAATAATAATGTGGAAGACAAGGTAGATTATGCAAAAACGCTAAATTTACCAAAGACGAGCTTTAAAATGAAAGCTAATTTGGCACAAAAAGAACCTTTAACATTAAGGGACTGGAAAAAAGCTGAAATTTATGAAAAATCATTAAACGAAGGGGCACCATTTTTTGTATTGCACGATGGACCTCCGTATGCAAATGGAGATATTCACATTGGGCATGCATTAAATAAAATATTGAAGGATATTATCTTAAAATACAAAAGATTAAGAGGATATAATGCACCATATATTCCAGGATGGGATACACATGGCCTTCCTATCGAGTGGAAAATAATGGAAGAACTTGGAGAAAAGGCAAAAAATATGACTCCACTGCAAATTAGGCAGGAATGTAAAAAATATGCTTTGAAATGGGTAGAAAAACAAAAGGAAGGATTTAAAAGGCTTGGAATTTTAGGAAACTGGGATAATCCTTATATTACTTTAATGTCTGAATATGAAGCGGAACAGTTAAAAGTATTTAAGGAAATTTACGAAAATGGTTATGTTTATAAAGGGCTAAAACCAGTTTACTGGTCGCCTACGACTGAAACAGCTTTGGCTGAAGCAGAAATTGAGTACAAGGATGTAGAATCTCATTCAATTTATGTAAAATTTGAAGGGACACAGGATTTATTGGATAAATTAGGAGTGGAAGAGGCAAGTATTCTTATCTGGACGACAACACCTTGGACATTGCCTGCAAACTTGGGAGTATTTTTACATCCTGAATTTGACTACGGATTATACAAAACAGAAAAAGGGAATTTAATTTTAGCAAAAGAACTAGCTGAAACTGTATTTAACACACTTGGAATTTCTTATGAATTATTGAAGGAATTTAAAGGAACTGAACTTGAGAAAACTCATTATAGACATCCGTTCTTGGATAGAGAAGGGCTGGTAATGCTTGGAGATTACGTTACGGCTGATGCAGGGACTGGAGCAGTACACTCGGCACCTGGACATGGGGCAGACGATTACAATTATTCACGAAAATACGAACTTGGAGTATTGTCGCCAGTTGATGACAGAGGGCATATGACAAAGGAAGCTGGAAAATACGAAGGAATGTTTTATGCAAAAGCAAGCAATGTAATTGTGCAGGACTTGACAGAAAGTGGACATTTACTGCATCACAGCAAATTTGTTCACTCGTATCCGCATGACTGGAGAAGTAAAAAACCTGTAATTTTCAGAGCGACTGAGCAATGGTTCATTAGTGTTGATGAAAGCGACATTAGGGAAAATGCTATAAAAGCACTAGATGATGTGGAATTTGTACCATCTTGGGGTAAAAATAGAATTGGTTCAATGTTAGAAACTCGTCCAGACTGGACTATTTCAAGACAAAGAGTATGGGGTGTACCAATACCATTGTTCTACAACAGAGCGACTGATGAAGTTATCTATGAGCCAGAAATTATGGACAGAGTAATTGAAATGGTAAAAAAAGAAGGAACTGATATTTGGTGGAAATATGAAGCCAAAGAAATTATCGGGGATGAACTTTTAGAAAAATATAACTTGAAAGATGTGGATATTAGAAAAGAAAGAAGTATAATGGACGTCTGGTTTGATTCAGGAGTTTCGCATAGAAGTGTGTTAGTGCCAAGAAACTTGCCAAGACCAGCAGACTTGTACCTTGAAGGAAGTGACCAGCATAGAGGGTGGTTCCAATCTTCATTGTTGACATCGATTGCAAGTACAAAAGATGCTCCTTACAAAAGAATCCTAACTCACGGATTCACAATGGATGGACAAGGAAGAAAAATGTCTAAATCACTTGGAAACACAATACTTCCAAAAGATATTACAGAAAAATACGGAGCAGATATTTTAAGATTGTGGGTATCTTCAGTAGATTATAGAGAAGATGTAAGAATTTCGGAAAATATTTTACAGCAAATGTCTGACGCTTATAGAAGAATCAGAAATACAGCAAGATTCTTAATGGGTAACTTAAATGATTTTGATTATGCAAATGATAAAGTTGACTATAAGGATATGTTTGAAATTGACAAGTGGGCAATGCACAAACTGGAAGAATTGAAGGCTAAAACAACAGAATTTTACGATAAATACGAATTTTACAGTCTATTCCAGGAAATTACATACTTCTGCTCAATGGAAATGTCTTCATTCTATCTAGACATAGTAAAAGACAGACTTTACTGCGAAGGGACAACTTCAATTGAAAGAAGAAGCACACAGACTGTATTGACAGAAGTTCTGAAAGTGCTAGTAAGAATAATTGCCCCAGTATTGTCGTTTACGGCTGATGAAATTTGGGAAAGAATTCCAGAAACGCTAAAAGAAGAAGAAAGTGTACATTTATCAAAATGGATTGAAGCAAGACCTGAATACTTAAATAAAGAATTAGCACAAAAATGGGATAAAATCGCACGTCTAAGAAGAGAAGTAAACAAAAAGCTGGAAGCAGAAAGACAAAATGGATTAATAGGGCATTCTCTTGATGCAAGAGTCCTTTTAAACATTGCCAATGATGAATATTCATTTATAAAGGATTACACAGAAAATGAAGTTTCTGACTTGTTTATCGTATCTCAAGTTAAATTTGTAAGTGATAATTTAGCAGAAAGCGAAATCGAAGGAATTAACATCGCTGTGGAAAAAGCATCTGGAGAAAAATGTGAAAGATGCTGGAAATACGATGAGGAAGTTGGACACAATCACAATCATCCAGATGTATGTCCAAGATGTGCAAGCGTTCTGGAAAAAATGTAACATAAAATTTATTTTGTAAAATAGGACTAAATACAGCTAAATAAAAATAACTTATTTAGTTCGTTTTTTACAAATATGTGTTAATAAAAAATGTGAGGAGAAAAGAATGCCTTATATAATTATTATTTTGGTTTTAGCTGCATTAGATCAGATTACAAAGCAGTTAATGTTCAATGTGTCAGGTGGAGTACAAGGTTTTTCTATACCAATAATAGATAAATTCTTTCACTTGACTTATGTTGAAAATCACGGCGGAGTTTTCGGTCTATTGCAAGGAAAAATCAATTTATTTACAATAGCAAGTGCAGTTCTAATTATATACGTAATCGCTGTAGAGTACAAAAACTTTAAGAATTACAGCAAATGGACAAAAATAGGAGTAGCAGTAATTGCCGCTGGAGCCACAGGAAATATGATTGACAGAATTCTTCGTGGATATGTAATTGACATGATAGATTTTCGAGGAATCTGGGCTTTTGTATTTAATGTGGCGGATATGTATGTGCATATTGGGATTTATATTATTGTAATTGATTATTTGGTGAGAAAATATTTGAAAAATAGTAAAAAGTAGTTACGAATATCTAAATTAAACTTTATTGATTAATAATACTTTTTTATGTAATTTATATGTTTTTTCTTTTTTATAAAGCAAAGGGGAACAGTCGCCATCCCCTTTGCAAACCCGGCTTGTCTAAGCATTTTTTTGAAATGAAATTGAAACTCGCTTTTTAATAAAAATTATTATCAACTCTTAAATTGATTATGATTTAAAAGTTTTGAAAAAGCTCGGACAGTCAATTTCATTCCAAAAAAATCACGACAGTTTTAGTTTAGTTACACAAGATAATTTAATTAAATATGAATTAAGCAAAATTTCGTTAAGGAAAAAATAACTGTCTGAGATTTTGAAATATGTTTTGAATTATATACAGTTATTTGAATTAAAATAACCTTGGTTCAAAATCGAGTTTTATTTTTTCTTTATAAGAA
>NZ_KI271301.1:0-13876 GCF_000469385.1 Leptotrichia sp. oral taxon 879 str. F0557 | reverse complement strand
AAGCGGGGTAGTTCGTAGAACATTTCGCCATTATTTCTAAATAGTAGTCAGTTAAATATGTTAAAATAATTATTATTGCGAAAGAGGGCATGGCGTTTGATGCCCTTACGTTAAAATAAATATAAAAAAGAAAAATATTTAATAAATTTGATAAATATAAAGTTGTTATGTTATTCATAGATTTAATTTATTAAAGATATTTTAGATAGAAAAATAGAAAAAATAGAGAAAGGATAGAGATAAATGACTTTTCAGGAAATTATATTAACTCTTCAAAAGTTCTGGGGAGATAAAGGGTGTATAATATCAAATCCGTACGATATTGAAACAGGTGCGGGAACGTTTAATCCAGACACTTTTTTAATGTCGTTAGGTCCTGAGCCTTGGAATGTTGCGTATGTTGAGCCGTCACGTCGTCCAAAAGACGGGAGATATGGTGAAAATCCCAACAGAGTGTACCAGCATCATCAGTTTCAGGTAATTATGAAACCATCGCCAGAAAATATTCAGGAACTTTACTTAGAAAGTTTAGTGGCATTAGGAATTAATCCTAAGGAACACGATATAAGATTTGTGGAAGATAACTGGGAAAGCCCTACACTTGGAGCGTGGGGATTAGGATGGGAAGTTTGGCTGGATGGAATGGAAATTACACAGTTTACATATTTTCAGCAAGTTGGAGGACTGGAAGTTGACATTGTTCCATCTGAAATAACTTACGGACTTGAAAGAATTGCACTTTATTTGCAAAATAAGAACGATGTAAAAGATTTAGAATGGACAAAAGGCGTAAAATACGGAGAAAGAAGATTCCAGTTTGAGTATGAATTATCAAAATACAGCTTTGAAGTGGCAGACGTTCCAATGCACTTCCAACTTTTTGATATGTACGAAAAAGAAGCTCAAAATTGCCTAAACAACGATTTAGTATTCCCAGCCTACGAATACGTTCTAAAATGCTCACACACATTCAACAACCTTGACGCAAGAGGTGCAATCAGTACAACAGAAAGAATGTCCTACATTTTAAGAATCAGGGATTTGGCTAAGAAATGTGCAGAGAAATTTGTGGAGGCAAGGGAAAGATTGGGATTCCCATTGTTGAATAAAAATAATTAGACATAAAAGAGGGGGATTCTTCTTTTGAAAGGAGGGCTGTGGAATGAAATTGTTGATAAGGAATGTTGGGAAACTGAAGGAAGCTGATGTTGAGATAAATGGGATAACTGTTATTACTGGTGAAAATGATACTGGAAAAAGTACGGTTGGGAAAGTTTTATGGAGTGTTTTTAATGGATTTTATGAAATTGATGAGAAAGTTTATAATGAAAAAGTTTCTGAGTTAGAAAAAATTATAGATGAAATCATAAAAGAAAATGTTTATAAAAATCTTTCAACGGATTATAATTCTTTTTTTGAAATTTTTAACAGTACGGGGAAAAAAATTGCTATAGAATTTTTGAAGGAAAATAAAGATTATTCAGAAGATGAGATAAAAATCATAATTAATAATTATAAAAAAGATTTAAAAATTGAAAATATTTCAAATTTTGTTCAAGAAATAAATGAAACTTTAAAAATTTCAGACAAAGAAATCATAAAAGTTATTGTTTCACGAGTTATGAATAAAGAATTTCATAATCAAATTAATGCCATTTTTTCTAAAGAAAAAATGAATATTGGAGAAATAAGTCTTAAAATAAAAGATAAAGAAATAGATTTAAAAATTGAAAATAATGAAATTTCGGATGTTCAAAATTATTTTTTAATAAATAAAGAAACGATGTATATTGATAATCCATTTATTTTGGATAGTTATGATTTCGATGATGAAAATCACCAAACACATTTAGCAACCAATGTTTTTTCAGAAAACGAAAACAGTGTTATTTCTGAAATAAAAATAAAGAAAAAATTGAATAATATTTATCAAAAATTAAACAGTGTTTTGAGTGGAGAAATTTTGGAAAATAAAAATTCTAAATTTGTTTATAGAAAAAACGGTGAAGATATTGACTTAAAAAATTTATCGACAGGGCTTAAAACTTTTGCAATTATAAAAATGTTATTACAAAATGGAACTTTAGAAGAAAATGGAACAATCATTCTTGATGAACCAGAGATACATTTACATCCTGAATGGCAACTGAAATTTGCTGAGTTAATAGTTTTGTTGCAAAAAGAGTTTAGAATGCATATTTTATTGACAACACATAGTCCGTATTTTTTAAATGCAATTGAAGTTTTTTCAGAACGACATAAAATTGATGATAAATGTAAATATTATGTGGCTGAAAATGAAGGAAATAGTAGTATTATAAAAGATTTAACAGGAAATACAAGAGAAATTTATAGAAAATTAGCAAGACCGATTCAGGATTTAGAAAATATTAGATATAGCAGTGATTTAGATGAGTAAAAAAATTAATTTGAAAATATATAATACTTCTACATTAAAGCAAACTTCAAAAGATGATAATAATGAAGAATATATGACAGAAAGTCAAATTAAAGTAATTAATTTTGATAGTGTTGGAGGAGATAAGTACACTAGAAATAATAATTTGAGCATTCAGCTAAAAACAAATGATGTTTTATTTTTACATAGCGATGGAAGATATACTTTTATTGAATTTAAAAATGGGAAATTACTTGATAGGTCTAATAGAATTGATATAAAAAAATTAAAGGATATAGAGTTAAAGATTCTTAATAGTATGTTTGTTTTAGGAGATATTGAGGAAAAATCTTTAAATACTTTAAAGGAAATTACAAATTATATTTTGGTTTATAATGAAGATAAAAATTTACCAAATGAAAAGAACTCCATTTCAGAAATTGGAAATTATTTTGTAAATCAAGGAAGTAGTTTATCAGTTGGAGAAAATACTCTTGATAAAGATGAAATCATTTGTTTTGGACTTGAAAAATTTAGAGATTATTGCTTCAAAAATGTACACACTTACTCAAAAGAAGAATTTGAGGAAAAATTTGTAAAAAAGATGGAGAATTAAGAATATTGTTTAGAAAAATAGTTAAAAAAAATGTAAATTTGTAAAGGAGAGAATTAATTATGAATTTTCTTTTTGAAATAGGATTGGAAGAATTGCCAGCACAATATGTGGATAAGGCGGAGAAAGATCTGAAAAAAATAATAGAAAATGAGTTAAAGGCTGAAAGAATCAAGTTTTCAGAGATAGAATCATTTAGTACGCCGAGAAGAGTTACTGCGATTATAAAGGATTTGGCTGAAAAACAAGATGATTTGGATAAAAAAAGCGTAGGGCCTTCGGTAGAAATTGCTTATAAGGATGGGCAGCTTACGAAAGCTGGAGAAGGGTTTGTGAAGTCGCAAGGTGCTACGGTTGATGATATAAAGATTATTGAAAATGAAAAAGGGAAATATATTTCGATTGAAAAATTTATTGCAGGAAAAAATACTAGGGAAATTTTGCCTGAAATATTGAAAAATGCGATAAAGAAAATAGAGTTTGAAAAGTCAATGAAGTGGGCGGACAGAACATTTAGATTTGTAAGACCGATTAAATGGTTTGTAACTTTGTTTGATAATGGAGAAATTTTGCCTTTTGAGTTTGAAGGTCTAAAAGGTGGGAATAAAACTCGTGGAATGAGATATTTTGCTTCTCAGGACATTGAGATTAATAATCCGCTTGACTATGAAAAAATATTGCTTGAAAACTTTGTTATCGTAGATGGCGAAAAGAGAAGAGAAGAAATTTTGAAAAGTATAAGGGAAAATGGTGAAAAGGATGGAGATACTGCGATAATCAATAAGTATTTATTGGATGAAGTAGTTAATGTAGTAGAATATCCTTATGCAATAAAAGGTGAATTTAGTAAGGATTATTTAGAGCTTCCAGAAGATATTATCACGATTACATTGGAAACTCATCAAAGATATTTTCCGGTAAAAGATAAGGATGGTAAATTATCTAATAAATTTATTGTTATAAGAAATGCGCCTGAATATTCTGAAACTGTAAAAAAAGGGAATGAAAAGGTCGTAGAGCCAAGACTTGCTGATGCGAAATTCTTCTTTGACGAGGATTTGAAAAATAAATTTGCGGATAATGTGGAAAAACTGAAGGAAGTTACTTTCCAAAAGGATATGGGAACAATTTTTGAAAAAGTTAAAAGAAGTGAGAAAATCGCTGAATATCTGATTTCAGAATTGAACTTGAATGACAAGAAGGAAAATATTATAAGAACTGTGGATTTAGCAAAAGCCGATCTTGTTTCAAATGTAATTGGAGAAAAGGAATTTACAAAATTACAAGGGTTTATGGGTTCCGTTTATGCTGAAAAGCAGGGAGAAGATAAAGATGTAGCACTTGGAATTTTTGAACATTACTTGCCTCGTTATCAAGGAGATGAATTACCTACAACTGTTGAAGGTGCCATTGCTGGAATAGCTGACAAAATGGATACAATAATCGGATGTTTTTCAGTTGGATTAAAACCGACAAGCTCTAAAGACCCTTACGCATTAAGACGTGCGACACAAGGAATTATCCAAGTTGTATTAAATTCAAAATTATCTTTTGACTATAAAAAATTAATCGAAAAGGCTTATGAAATTTTTTCAAATGATAAAAAAGTGCTGGAAAAAGATGTTGTAAAAGATGTGACCGAGTTCTTTAAACAAAGAATAATTAACGTACTTTATGAAAAATATAAAAAAGATCTTATAAACTATGAGATAAATCTTGAAAGCAATGTTGTGGAACTTGATAAAAAATTATCTGAACTTCTGAAATTATCGCAAACTGAAAACTTTGAAATTTTGATAAATCTTTTGAAACGTGTAAAAAATATTGTGAAAGATGAAAAAAATGAAAATCTAAATATTGACAGTAATTTATTTGAATTGGAAGAAGAAAAGACATTGTATAATTTAGCAAATCAATTGGAAAGTATTGAAAATACAGAATTTTCAAATTATATTGAAACATTGCTAAATAATGCCTCTACAATTAATCAATTTTTTGATAATGTAATAATTAATGTTGATAACAAAAAATTGAAAGAAAATCGTATTACATTATTGAAAAAATTAGAAATTTCTATTGATAAAATGATAAATATCTAATTTTTATCTATTTTTTTCCAATTGGCAGTAAATTTGTGAATAATTTTTGAAATTTATTTTAAAAGGAAAAAAATAAAATGAATGACTCGAGAGTCATCCTAAATAGCTGTTTTGTTGAAAATGTACTGAATACAACGGATAAAACAATCTAAATAGTTGAATTTTTTTATTGACTTTTTATTAAAACAATGGTATCATATACTTGTAAACGTGAAGTTTTGGCTAAAGAATATTTTTTAATTATAAAGTTAAAGTATTGATTTTTTTCTTAAAATAGTGTATAATCTTAGAAGAGGATTAGGAGAAAACAGTACTAACTAAGTTAGAGAAAAAACAAAATGACATTCAGGAGGAATTGAAATGAAAAAATTAGTAATTTTAGGAACAGCTTTATTAGCTTTAAACGCTGTAGCATCTGAAGTCCAAATTAAAGGTGGATATGATTTCTACAGAAAATACAAATCTGGTTCAGATGCTACTGGAACAGATTTTAGATTAAAACCAGGTCCAGTAGCTGGAATAGAGTACATTATTGACAATCAAGGTGAATTTGAATGGGGAGTAGGTTCAGAATATAAATTCTCTGCTAACTCAGGAAAATTAAGAGATAAAAAAGAAAATACAAAAATTGCAAGAAGTGTACCTGTGTATGCTTTAGGTAAATTTAACTTAATTACAAATAACAATGGAAATGATGCATTATATGTGTTAGGAAGAGCAGGATATAATTTTGCTAAAGAAGCAAAAGAAGCTAGAAGAGATGACTTGAAAGTATCAGGTGGACCATATGTAGCAGCTGGATTAGGAACAGAGTTCGGACCAGTTTCATTAGAAGCTATATATGAAAGATCTAACTTCAAAACTAGAGATATTGTAGCAGGAGATAGAAGTAGAGATTATTCTGATTCAGTAGGAGTAAGATTAGGATATAGATTTGGACAATTGAAAAATGACAGATCACCTAAAATCATAACTCAAACAGTTACAGTGCCTGTGCCAACTCCAGTACCTACACCAGCACCAACTCCATCTAGAGACATTGATCAACCAAATACAGCTACATTACCATTTAGCTGTTCTGTTGACGATAAAAAATGTGTAATTAGAGGATTTAAAGTAGACGGAAGAGTACCTAATGAAGGTGAAGCTGCTGACTTGAGAACTATCGCAGGTGTAATTAATCAATTTGCTGATGGCGGATCAATTGATTTTGTTGGACATACAGATTCAACTGGATCAGCTGCATATAACCAAAAACTATCAGTAGCTAGAGCACAAAATGTTGCTAAATTATTGAGAGAATATGGATTGAAAAATTCAATTTCTTACGGAACAATTTCTGGACAAGGAGAAAGTAATCCAGCAGATACTAATGATACTGTTGACGGAAGATACAATAATAGAAGAGTTGAATTATTCTTCCAAAATGTTGATTTTAGTAACGTAAGATTTATCAATAGATAATTGAAATTTAAATTTTTGTAAATTAGGGAGATATTTTGAATATCTCTCTTTTTATATAATTTTAAAAGGTTTTTAGTTTATTCTTATTAAAAAATTCATAAAAAATCTATATAAACATTGATTTTTAACCTAATAAATGATATTATTTATATAAGATTAATTTATATAGTCAAAGTTTTGTATAAAATCCATAGAGTTCTAACTTGAAAGAAGGATATATGAAAGAAATTATTGTGGAAATAAAAAATGAGCAAGGGCTTCATGCAAGACCATCTGGGCAGATCGTTAATATTGCAAAGAAATATAATTTGACTTTGGAAATAGAAAAAGTTGGAGAAAATGAAATTGTAAATGCAAAGAATGTATTTGGAGTAATGATGCTTGGAGCAGCTAAGGGAGAAAAATTAAAACTTAGAGCAATTTCAAAAAATGAAGAAAATATAGAAGATGAAAAGAAATTATTAGAAGAATTAAGAAAAATAATTGAAGTTGATAAATTTTTTGAAGAATAATTTTTATAAATAAAAAGAAGGGAGAAGAACTGGCTTTTAATAGCAGTTCTAAAGTGCAAAATGAACGAAAAAGAATTTGAATTATTATTGGAAGATTATTTACCAGAAGAAAAAAAATCTGGAGATGTAGTAGAAGGAGTTATTACTAGAAAAGAACTGGATTATGGTTTTCTTGATTTGAATGCAAAGAAAGAAGGAAGAATTTATGCTAGTGAAGTTAAGGATTTTGAAATAGGAGATAAAATTGAAGTAAAAGTTTTAAGAGAAGATGATGAGAACATCATTGTTTCAAAATTTGTATTGGATAAGGCAAAAGAACTAGCATCGTTTAATGTAGATGACATTGTAACAGGAGAAATTATTAAGAAAATTAAAGGTGGGTACACTGTAAGAATAGGAAAAAATGAAGCATTTCTACCATTTTCACTTGCCAGATTTGACAAAAACAAAGATTATACAGGACAAAAATTTAAATTTTTAATAAAGGAAAAAAATAAGAGCAACATAACTATTTCAAGAAGTGATTTAATAAAAATTGAAGAAGAAAAATATTTAGAAAAGGTAAATATTGGAAATGTTGTTACTGGTAAGATTAAAGAGATATTTGACTTTGGAATTATCTTGGACCTGGGAGCAACTAGTGGATTTATTCATATATCTGAAATTTCTTGGGATCAAGTGGATAATTTGACTGAAAAATATAAAATTGGTGATGAAATAAGTGCTAAAATTATTGAAAAGGATGCTGAGAAAAATAGATTAAAATTAAGTATAAAACAATTGTCAGAAGATCCTTGGGTTGCATTTGCAGCAAGCCATAATGTAGGAGATGTAGTTGAGGCAGTCGTGAAGGATGTACTTGATTTTGGGATAGTTGTGACTGTTGACGGAAATTCTGGATTTGTACATCTTTCAGAGCTGGCTTGGCACAATGGGGCTAAAGAGCTTAAAAACTACAAGGAAGGGAACAAATTTTCTGCAAAAATTATTCAAATTGAAGATGAAAAGAAAAATGTTAAGTTAAGTGTAAAACAATTGTCAGAAAACCCTTGGGATACAGTTAAGGAAAAATACCATATTGGGGATATTATTGAAAAACCAATAACAGAAGTATTTGACTTTGGATTATTAATTTCACTGGAAAAAGATATTGACGGACTTTTACATGTGTCTGACTTGTCGTATAAGAGAGAAGCCAATTTAACTTCAAAATATAAAGCAGGAGATGTAATCAAATTTAAAATAGTTGACTTTAATGACGAAAAAAATAGAATTACTCTAAGTGCTAAAGCGTTGCTTGATGATAGATGGGAAATTCTTGAGGAAACTTATGACTTTGATAATGCATTTAAAGGAAAGGTCATGAATGTTCAGGATTATGGAATTTTTGTGGAATTAGAAAAAGGAATAGAAGTTTTTATCCATAAAAACGAATTTTCATGGGATAAAAAAGAACATAAAGAATATAAAGTTGGCGATGAAGTCGAATTTAAAGTAATTGTAGTTGATAAACTTGATAAAAAACTTTCTGGAAGTATCAAGCAATTAGAAAAATCACCTTGGAAGGAAGCAATTGAACAATATAAGAAAGGAAATATTGTAAATACTGAGATTGTTGAAATTCAGGAAAATTTTGTGCTTGTTAAATTAACAGACAGATTTAACGGAATTATACCAAAACGTGAGTTAACAGAGGAATTTTTGAAGGATATTTCTGAAAAATTCTCAGTTGGAGATAAAGTTGAGGCTGTAATTACAGATATTAATGAAAAAAGAAAATCAATTGCATTATCTGTAAAAAAAGTTCAGGAAATGGAAGAGAAAAAAGAACTTGATGAGCTTATGAAAGTTTATGGAGTCTAATTTTACAAATTCAAAATATAATAAAATTAAGAAAGAATTATAATTTTAGCATTTAAATATATATAATATATATAGTTAATTATAAAAAATAAATTTTACATAATTTTGAAAAAGTGCTAAAATATAAAAGTAAATATTAAAATATTGAAAATATGGAGGTAAAATTAGATGGCAAAGGCAGAATTTATGAAATTTGCATATTTCGATAAAGAAATAGTGGAATTTGAAAAAGCGACAGTTAGTATCGCTACACATAGTTTACAATATGGGACAACTTGTTTTGGTGGTATCAGAGGATATTATAGAAATGGGAAAGTAGCGATTTTTAGACTGAAAGATCACTATATTAGATTAATGAATGCGTCAAAAATGTTAGGATTTGAATATTTTATAACTTGGGATGAATTTAAAGATATTGTTACAGAATTAGTTAAGAAAAATGACGTAAAAGAAGACTTTTATATGCGACCATTTGTTTTTTGTAAAGAGCCTAGATTGTCACCTAAAAAGGCAGGATTAGACTTTGATTTAGCAATTTACATGTTGCCGCTTGCAGATTATGTAAGTACAGAAGGCGGACTAAACTTAATGAGTTCAACTTATAGAAAATACAATGATTCGGCAATTCCTACAAAGGCAAAAGCGGGAGGTTCATATATTAACTCGTTCCTTGCAACAAGTGATGCACAAAGAAATGGTTACGACGATGCATTAATGTTTGATGATGCTGGAAATGTGGTAGAAGTGTCAGTTGCAAATATAATACTGGTTTACAGAGGACAAATAATAATCCCTGACACTGGAAACGCAGCTCTTGAAGGAATTACAGTAAGATCAGCATTGGAATTATTAGAACACAATGGATATAAAATAAATCGTGGAAAAATTGACAGATCAATGGTATTCACAGCAGATGAGCTGTTAGTAACAGGAACAGCAATGAAAATTACTTATGCAGAATCATTGGACAAACGTCCTATTGGGCAGTTAGACTTTAATGCAAAACCACAAGCAGGTAAATTTCATAAATTGTTAAAATCAGAATATGAAAAAGTAATTAATGGAGAACACGAATTGTCTTCTGAATGGTTGTTTATTGTAGAATAAAGGTAAGTACACTGGAAGTGTTTTAAAAGAGCATTGAAGGTGTACTTTTTATATTGTTAAAATAATTTTTTTATTATTTTGAAAAAAACTTGTATTTAAGATAGATTAGGAGTAAAATATAAGTGAAAAAAGAGAAAAAAGTAATTGGGAATTATTGAAAGATACATAAAAATGAGAATAGAATTGAAGATTCTTGGGAAATTAAATAGTAATGTAAAAATTTGGGAAGAGAGATGGTTATTTAAATCATCTCTCTTTTTAGATAAATTTGTTTTATTTTTAACAAAATAAAAAAGATTAGGTTATCAAGTAAGTATTAATTAAAAAAAAGAATAAAAAATTCTTGAAATTCCAAAATAAAAATGATACCATTACAATAGGAGAAAATAAACTTGAAAAATAATGATTTATACTTGGATAGTTAGAACTATTTAAGTGTTGAAAAAATTATCAATTTAGTCAATTCGAAACTATTCAGTAAAAATCAAAAATTTTAAAAAAAGAACAAAATTTGGAGGGAAAAAAGTGGAAAAGAGAGCAACTATAATAACATACGGTTGTCAAATGAACGTAAATGAAAGTGCGAAAATGAAGCAGATGCTACAAACAATGGGGTATAGCATGACTGAAGATATTGAAAATACAGATTTGGTATTTTTAAATACTTGCACGGTAAGAGAAGGTGCAGCTGTTAAAGTATATGGAAAACTAGGGGATTTGAAAAGAATTAAGGAAGAAAAAGATGGAAAAATGATTATTGGTGTCACAGGATGCCTTGCTCAAGAGGTAAGAGATGAATTTATTAAAAAAACGCCTTATGTCGATTTGGTTCTTGGAAATCAGAATATAGGAAGAATTCCTGATATTTTAGAGAGAATCGAAGCAGGAGAAGAAACACATATTGTTATGGTAGATGATGAGGATGAACTTCCAACAAGAGTAGATGCAGACTTTGGAGATGATATTGTGGCTTCTATCTCGATTACTTATGGGTGCAATAATTACTGTACATTTTGTATAGTCCCTTATGTGCGTGGAATGGAGAGATCTGTACCTCTTAATGAAGTTGTTAGGGATGTTGAGCAATATACAAAAAAAGGATACAGGGAAATATTATTTTTAGGACAGAATGTAAATTCATATGGAAGTGATTTTGCAAATGGAGAAGATAATTTTGCAGAGTTGCTGGAGCAAAGCGCAAATGTAGAAGGAGATTTCTGGATAAAATATGTGTCACCGCATCCGAAGGATTTTAGTGATGAAGTAATCGACACAATTGCAAGAAATCCTAAAATAGCGAGAATGTTGCATTTACCACTACAGTCAGGTTCTACAAAAATTTTGGATTCAATGAATAGAGGATATACAAAGGAAGAGTTTATAGCACTTGCTAAGAAAATTAAAGAAAAAATACCTGATATTGGGCTTACTACGGATATTATTGTTGGATTTCCTGGGGAAACAGATGAAGATTTTCAGGATACAATGGATGTTGTGAATGAAGTTGGATTTGAAAATGCGTTTATGTTTATGTATTCTAAAAGAACTGGAACTCCTGCAGCTACGATGGGAGAACAGGTTGATGAACAGGTAAAAAATGAGAGATTACAGCAGCTTATGAGATTACAGAATATGAAAGCAAAGGAAGAAAGCCAAAAATATTTAGGGAAAATTGTAAAAGTACTTGTTGAAGGACCAAGCAGAAAAAATCCTGAAATGCTGGTAGGAAGAAGTTCTACGCATAAAATAGTTTTATTTAAAAGTGATAGAAAAGATTTAAAAGGGCAATTTGTAAATACAAAAATTTACAATGCGAAAACATGGACATTATACGGAGAGTTGGTGGAGGAATAAATGACGAAAAAAGATAATGAAATAGAATCGGAAAGAATATTAGATGAGCAAGTGGAATTAGATAAGAAAAATGTTTCTGAAAATTCAGATTCTGAAGAAGAAATGATAAGAGAAATTCTTTCTCAAAATGTAACTAAATTAAAGAAAATGGCAAAGGAATATAAAATTGGAAGTTTTTCTGGAATGTCAAAACTTGAACTTATAAATGCAATTTTGATTGAAAAGGGGAAAGAAAGAGGGAAAACTTATGGATTTGGTAAATTGGAAGTAATAGGTGAGGGAAATTATGGATTTTTGAGAAATACTTCGATTGGGCCTGATGTTTATGTGTCAATTTCACAAATAAAAAGATTTTTCTTAAGAAATGAGGATATTGTATTTGGAGAATTGAGAATTCCGATTGGAACTGAGAAAAATTATGGGATTTTGAAAGTATTGCTTGTAAATGGAGACTTGCCTGAAAAATCGCTAGAACGTCCGTATTTTGATGATTTAGTGCCATCTTACCCAGATGAAAAGCTAAATTTAGGAGGTGGGGAAATTTCTTCAAGAATTATTGACTTAATTTCGCCAATTGGGAAAGGACAGAGAGGACTTATAGTCGCACCTCCAAAGGCTGGGAAAACAGTACTTCTTTCTACTCTTGCAAATGACATTATAAAATATAATCCTGAAATTGATGTGTGGATACTATTAATTGATGAGCGTCCTGAAGAAGTTACGGATATTAAAGAAAACGTAAAAGATGCGGAAGTATATTCAGCGACTTTTGACGAAGACCCAAGAGTACACACAGAAGTTACAGAAAATGTGCTTCAGATGGCAAAAAGGCAAGTGGAACGTGGGAAAGATATTTTGATTCTTATGGATAGTCTAACTAGGCTTGCACGTTCATATAATATCACTATTCCGTCAAGCGGGAAATTAATTTCGGGAGGAATCGACCCTAATGCACTTTATTATCCAAAAAGATTTTTAGGTGCCGCAAGAAATATAAAAAATGGTGGAAGCCTTACAATTATTGCGACAGCTCTTGTTGAGACTGGAAGTAGAATGGACGAAGTAATTTTTGAGGAGTTTAAAGGAACAGGAAATATGGAAATCATTTTAAGCAGAACGTTGGAACAGTTAAGAATATTTCCTGCAATTGATGTACTAAAAAGTGGGACAAGACGTGAAGAACTTTTGATTCCAAGAGAAAATTTGGAAAAAATTTGGAAATTAAGAAGAGAACTGAATGAAATGTCAGAAGTTGAAGGAATGAAAAATCTGATAGAACTTATAAAAAAATATAAAAATAATGATGAATTACTGGAAGATTTATATAAAGCTAAAAAAACAAAATAAAAATAAATATTAAGGAGAAAAAAGATGTTTGGAAATGTAAAAAATGAAGCAGGATTGCTGTTTAACAAGGGAAATTTTAAATTGGTAAAGAAAATTTTGAAAAAAGATGAAAAAATTGCTAAGCACAATCATGAAGATGAGGAAATTGTTTTTACCGTTCTAAAAGGAAAAATGGAAATGTACCTGAATGAAACTGAAAAACATGTTTTAGTACCAGGAGATATTTTACATTTTGATGGAGTAAACTTTATTAATGGAAGTGCTTTGGAAGATTCTGAAGTTAGTGTAACATTGATAAAAAAATAATTATGTAATGAGGGTATAATTTTTTATGCCCTTATTTTGTTGAAATATACTAAAAATAATGGGGAAAATGGTATTTTAGCAAAAAAATTAAGAAAAATTGAAATTATCAGAAAAAAAGTGTTGACATTCATTCTGATTTATGATATTATATTTCTTGTCTGAGAGTAATTAGTAAAAGTTATTCTTTAGAGCGGTGTATAGCGCAGCTCGGTAGCGCACCTGCCTTGGGAGCAGGGGGTCGTAGGTTCAAATCCTACTACACCGACCATTTATAGATTTTGCGGGAGTAGCTCAGTTGGTAGAGCGTCAGCCT
>NZ_KI271300.1 GCF_000469385.1 Leptotrichia sp. oral taxon 879 str. F0557 | reverse complement strand
AAGGGCAGAGATTTTTCTGCTCTTTAATTTTTATGCTGTAGTGTTATCAAAATGATACTCTTCTGCTGAACGATAGTTCAGTATTTTTCTGCATCTCTTATTCAAAATTTTTTGTATTTTTGGTATTTTTTTCTCTTTTCCATTCTTGCCTTTTACGGCATCAATTTCAAAGTGTCCTTTTTCTTCACGGCTGTTAATATGCTCAGGTCTCTGCTCAATGCTTGTGTCCAGTATTTTTTTATTCTTTTTAGTATTGCATTGTCCATCAGTTTTCCTTCTAGGCTTAAGCTTGATCATTCTTGGAAGCATGTATGGCTTTATTCCTTCAATTTGGCCTCTGTGAATCATTTTATATACAGTTTTGGTTGAAGGGGCAACTTTATCAGGATTGTCTCTTTTGTAGACATTGCAGAAAGTATCAATGCTGTGAACTCTTTTCTCTCTTTTAAGTATTTCTTGTTTCAGCTCAACAAAGAATAGAGGGTCATACTGCTTACGGTAGATACACTTCTGTCT
>NZ_KI271299.1:19228-19900 GCF_000469385.1 Leptotrichia sp. oral taxon 879 str. F0557 | reverse complement strand
TGTCTGACAGGAAGCTTGCTATAGGTACTTTAAGCCTTAATGCTACAACTTCACTTTTCGGAGGGATTTTTGGAAGCTCTTTCGGATATGAGAGAGGTCTTAAAATATTTCATGCCGAAAGGGACAGCGGAAAGATAGATACTACGCCAAAGGCGCAGTTCCATAAATACAGCATGAACCTTAGCTACTACAAGCCCATAACGAACAAGCTTGTATACAGGGCAAATGTTAGTGGGAGCTATTCAAATGATGTGCTTTATGGAAGTGAAAGACAGACAATAGGCGGTGTCGGAAGTGTAGGGGGCTACCATACAAGGGAGTCCATTCAGGGAGACAAGGCTATAGAAGTCAGCAATGAGATTGCATACAGTATTCCAGTTAAGAAATTTGCGGCTGTTTCCCCATATGTTAATTATGGATACGGGGCTGCAAAGTATAACAGGGATAAATCTAAATACAGAACTGGATATGTAACTGGAATGACAGCTGGAATCAGATTTGATACAAAAATCTTTGACTTTGACTTTGGATATGCAAGGCCAATGTCGCATTCAGACTATTTAAGCCCTAAGAAGCAGGAAATGTATTTTAGCGGATCCTTGAAAGTAAGTTTTTAGATAATAACTCAAAATAAAAATTATAGGAAATTTCAAATTTTAATCAGTAAAAATA
>NZ_KI271299.1:18882-19128 GCF_000469385.1 Leptotrichia sp. oral taxon 879 str. F0557 | reverse complement strand
TTTTAGCGGATCCTTGAAAGTAAGTTTTTAGATATAGGCTCAGAATAAAAACTATAGGAAATTTCAAATTTTAATCAGTAAAAATATCGAAAGGAGATGAATGGATGAAAGAAAAAAGTAAGATATTACGTAAATTAACTGCGGCGCTTCTTCTAAACGTGTTCAGCTTCAACATTCTTGCCGACGGTCTTCAGGTTGACCCTAATTCAAGGTACAACACAAGCCTTGACAGGGCTCAGAATGGCG
>NZ_KI271299.1:18509-18782 GCF_000469385.1 Leptotrichia sp. oral taxon 879 str. F0557 | reverse complement strand
TCCAAATCTTGGGCCGAATCAGGCCGCAAATCTTGTCCTGCTTCAGGTTAATGGAGCAAACAGATCGCAAATTGAGGGATATATCGAGGCTCTCAGCAGACAAAAGGTAAATGTAATTTTAAGCAATGAAAATGGAATATATTTAAACGGTGCAGGGACAATCAACATAAAAAACTTTATCCCTACAACTGGAAAAGTTAAGCTGAAGGACGGGGATGTAATCGGAATTGACGTCGAAAAGGGAAGGGTCATTATCGGGGCTAATGGCTTTGA
>NZ_KI271299.1:18126-18409 GCF_000469385.1 Leptotrichia sp. oral taxon 879 str. F0557 | reverse complement strand
TACAACACAAGCCTTGACAGGGCTCAGAATGGCGTGCCTATCGTTAATATTTCCACTCCGAATGGCCGTGGTGTAAGTATTAACGAGTTTTTAGAGTACAACGTGGGACGTGAGGGGCAGGTTCTTAACAATGCCGACAACATCGGTAGAAGCCATCTCGCAGGAATTATCAATGCAAATCCAAATCTTGGGCCGAATCAGGCCGCAAATCTTATCCTGCTTCAGGTTAATGGAGCAAACCGTTCTCAGATTGAGGGATATATCGAGGCTCTCAGCAGACAAA
>NZ_KI271299.1:17690-18026 GCF_000469385.1 Leptotrichia sp. oral taxon 879 str. F0557 | reverse complement strand
AGGGAAGGGTCATTATCGGGGCTAATGGCTTTGACGCGACTAATACAGACTATGTAAACGTTATTGCAAAGGCCATGGAGCTGCAGGGCAATCTTGTCGGAAGCAAGGTTGACGTAACTTTAGGGGAAAATGCTGTTGACTCCAACGGAACTGTAACTTCCAAAAATGGAATAAATTCGGTTGCAATTGACGCAAGCAACCTTGGATCAATGTATGCGGGGCAGATAAAGATAGTCAGCACGGACAAGGGGGCAGGGGTAAACTCCAATGGACTTATCTACTCAAGAGATACTAAACTTGAGATTACAGCTGACGGGAAAATCAATGTCGCAAAGA
>NZ_KI271299.1:17149-17590 GCF_000469385.1 Leptotrichia sp. oral taxon 879 str. F0557 | reverse complement strand
AGGGAAGGGTCATTATCGGGGCTAATGGCTTTGATGCGACTAATACCGATTATGTAAACGTTATTGCAAAGGCTATGGAACTGCAGGGAAATCTTGTTGGAAACAAGGTTGATGTAACTTTGGGGGAAAACACTGTTGACTCCAACGGAACTGTAACTTCTAAAAATGGAATAAATTCAGTTGCAATTGACGCAAGCAATCTTGGATCGATGTATGCCGGGCAGATAAAGATAGTAAGCACGGACAAGGGGGCAGGCGTAAACTCCAATGGACTTATCTACTCAAGGGATACAAAATTAGAAATTACAGCTGACGGGAAAATCAATGTCGCAAAGATTAAAGGGAACGGCATTGAAATAAACGGGACTGAGTATGCCCAAAGTGAGCTTGCAAGCTCTGACAAGGGGATTAATATTAATGCGGCTAAAATAAAGCTGGATG
>NZ_KI271299.1:16839-17049 GCF_000469385.1 Leptotrichia sp. oral taxon 879 str. F0557 | reverse complement strand
TTAACCTTAATGGGAATGTTGAGAACAAGTCAAACATATACACAGGTGGAAACCTGAATACGCTTGATATGATAAATTCTGGGAATATTAATGCTTCAGGGAACATAACGGCAAAGGATTTTAAAAACTCTCTTGCAGCGGTTCTTTCCGGAGGAAACTTTAATGTAAAAAATTTAGATAATTCCGGAAATATACAGGTTTCAGGAATTA
>NZ_KI271299.1:16118-16739 GCF_000469385.1 Leptotrichia sp. oral taxon 879 str. F0557 | reverse complement strand
TTAACCTTAATGGGAATGTTGAGAACAAGTCAAATATATACTCAGGCGGAAACTTGAATACGTTTGATATGATAAGTTCAGGAAACATAAACGTTTCTGGGAATATAACGGCAGGCAATTTTAAAAATTCTCTTGCAACGGTTCTTTCCGGAGGGAACTTTAATGTAAGGAACTTGGATAATTCCGGAAATATACAGGTTTCAGGAATTACAGACATTAACGGGAAATTTGATAACACAGGAGCATTGACTTCTGTTAAGCGTATCTCAGTCTTAGGAAATATAGGCAGTACAGGAAATATTTTGACAAATGAGGATTTAACGGCTAAAAATACGGTAACATCAGGAGCAATTGCGGCTAAAAATTTAAGAGTGGATAACCTTACTAATGATGGGAAAATAAGCACAAATGGCGAATTAACTGCAAAAGATGTGAAGAATACAGGAGAGATTTTATCATCAGGTAAAATTTCTGGAAGCAGCCTTGTCACTTCAGGAAAGGTTCAGACTAATGAAACGCTTGACATTGACGGCCTTCTTGATAACAGTGGAACTGTTGGAGCTGCAAAGGATATATCAGTTGCAGGAAATGTATTAAATTCAGGGGAAATCCTTACTAACG
>NZ_KI271299.1:14768-16018 GCF_000469385.1 Leptotrichia sp. oral taxon 879 str. F0557 | reverse complement strand
AGTGGATAACCTTACTAATGATGGGAAAATAAGCGCAAATGGCGAATTGATTGCAAAAGATGTGAAAAATACTGGGGATATTTTAGCATCAGGCAGAATTTCAGGAAGCAGCCTTGTCACTTCAGGAAAGGTTCAGACTAATGAAACACTTGACATTGACGGGCTTCTTGACAACAGCGGGACAGTCGGGGCGGCAAAGGACATAACAGTTGCCGATAATGTATTAAATTCAGGGGAAATCCTTACTAACGGAGACTTTGCTTCAAGGAATATGGACACTTCAGGAACTGTAGTTTCAAATAATTTAAGAACTGGGAACCTTAAGAATGACGGTAAAATTGTAGCCAATAAGGACCTGACAGCTAAAAAGGTTGAAAGTGCAGGAGACATTACTGTTGTTGGTAAAATAATGGCTGACAGCCTGAAGTCATCAGGGTCATTGAGAACGAACGAGGCGCTTGATATTAACGGGGACTTTGGAAATGACGGGACAATTGAGACTCCGAAGGATGTGACGGTTGCGGGGGACATCAGCAATACTGGTAAAATAATTGCAGGCGGTAATTTAAGCGGAAGGAATGCTGTTTCAGCTGGAGTCATTGCTTCAAGGAACATAAATGTTGATGACTTAAAGAACGATGGGAAAGTTACCGCAGGAGAAAATATCACAGCTAAGAAGGTAACTAATACTGGAGACATTGCTGCGGCTGGAACAGTTTCAAGTGACGATATGTCAACTTCAGGAACTGTAAAGGCAAACAAGTCAATTACAGTTGCAGGAAAGCTTGAGAATGACGGGACAGTGGAAACTGCTGAAGATGTGAAGGTGTCCGGGAATATAAGAAATACTGGAAGAATTGCCCTAAATGGAGATTTGACAGGAAAGGACACTGTTACTTCAGGAACAATTGCGTCAAGGAATGTAAAAGTTGATAATTTAAGTAATGACGGCGTAATTGTGGCAAATGAAAATCTGAATGCCAAGAATGTCAGCAACACAGGAGACATTGTGGCAGTCGGGACAGTCTCATCCGATGACCTGATAACATCAGGGAATGTAAGGTCCAACGGGGAAATTACAGTTGCTGGAAGGTTCGAAAACGGCGGGGCTGTTGAAACTGCCAAGAACATATCGGTTGCAGGAAACATTAAGAATGACGGAAGAATTGCGGCAAATGATGACCTTGCAGGGAAGAATACTCAAAACAATGGAAATATCTATGTCAAGAATCTGGAAGTCAATAACCTGA
>NZ_KI271299.1:14046-14668 GCF_000469385.1 Leptotrichia sp. oral taxon 879 str. F0557 | reverse complement strand
ATCCGATGACCTGGTAACGTCAGGGAATGTAAGGGCAAACGGAAAAATCACAGTTTCAGGAAAGCTGGAGAACAGCGGGGCTGTTGAAACTTCCAAGAACATATCAGTTGCAGGAAACATTAAGAATGATGGAAGAATTGCGGCAAATGAGGACTTGACAGGGAAGAATGCTGAAAACAATGGGAACATCTATGTCAA
Source organism: Leptotrichia sp. oral taxon 879 str. F0557 (assembly GCF_000469385.1). GTDB lineage: Bacteria > Fusobacteriota > Fusobacteriia > Fusobacteriales > Leptotrichiaceae > Leptotrichia > Leptotrichia mesophila. The sequence goes on along the minus strand of NZ_KI271299.1, from coordinate 14,470 downwards.
GAATCTGGAAGTCAATAACCTGAAGAATACTGGAAAAGTTGAAGGCGTGGACCTTAAGACGGATGACATTACAAACAGCGGAGACATTACGGCAATTGGAAAGATTTCAGGCGGAAACATTGACAATTCAGGAAAACTGCTTGCCAATGATACAATTGATGCCAAGAATATAAAAAATGCCACTAGTTCCAGCAAAATTGCGGCTGGAAAAGGTATTATAGGAGAGAGAATTGAAAACTCTGGAACATTTGCCACAAATGGGAATATTAAGGCGGCAAGCTCGCTTGTGAACAACGGAACGGTTGATGGAAAAGGAATTGATGTTGCAGGAGCTGAGTTTACAAACTCAGGAAAGATAAACGGTGAAAACATCAAGGCCAATGTATCCAGTACTAAAAATGACGGCTTCATCTATTCAGGAAAT
>NZ_KI271299.1:12563-13946 GCF_000469385.1 Leptotrichia sp. oral taxon 879 str. F0557 | reverse complement strand
GACCTGACTACGAATACGTTGACCAACACCAAGGAAATTATGGCAGTCAGCAACATAAATGCTGCAAATGCAATTGTTAGTAATAGCGGAAAGATTGCCTCAAATAACAGGGTTCTGCTTGACGGTTCAGCAATTGCAAATACCGGGGAAATCCTGTCAGGCGAAATATTTATGAGAAATGCCCGAAAATTTGATAATACTGGGACGATTAAGGGAAACAATACGGAACTTAGCGTTAATCAGGACATTAATCTTGCAGGGAATCTTCACGGACAGCAGAGGCTTGTAATTTCAGGGAACAATATTACAAACAATGGCAACACTACTGGAACAGGACTAATTGAGATCAACTCGAATGACTTTACGAATAACAAGGAGCTTGCGTCTGATACGGTTATTATAAATGGACGTGGGGAAATCGTTAATAACAATATGATTACCGGAAATAACGGAAAGATTTCAGGAAGAAATATTACGAATAATGATTTAATCGCATTTGAGAACTATCTTGAAATGAACGCTCAAGGCAAGGTTCAGAACAACAAGGAAAAAGCCATCTATGGCGGGAAGGCTCTTGTTATCAAGGCAAATGAGATAATGAATGACGAGGCTGAAATACTTGGCGGAAATATGGATCTGAATGCCGCAAAGATTACGAACAATGTGGCGACAATCCAGTCAACAGGAAATATTGTGATTACTTCAAGTGATTTTCAGAATATTGGTAGAGTCTCTAATTTGGGAAGTTATGAGAAGTATTATGAAACTTGGGATGGTAGAAAGCTGTCTGAAGGCCAGGTTGGATCTTGGGAATACTTCCTTCCGAGAAGGTTTGGAAGAGAAAGAAAAGAGCCACCAGTAATAGACAAGCAGAAGAAGTACTACAATGAGCTGATATCAAGGAGAAACGACCTTGGTGGATATTCTTCGCTGATCCTTAGCAAATATTCGGACATACCCGCACAGCAGATAGGAGAAAGAACAACAAATGTCTACAGCACAAGGGATGCCCGTATAAAAGAGCCTGCACTGACAGGGAAGATAAAGAGCAATGCAACTACAGAATACGGAAAAGTGCTGGCAGGTGGAAACATTACAATAAATTCGGGGAATTTTAAAAATAAGGACAGCATAGTTTCAGCAGGAGGAGCGGCTGTAATTAATGCCGGAACTTTTGAAAATTCAGTAACTCTTGGGAATGCTGTACCGCTAAAAAACGGCGAGGAAAGAATAGTGGTCTACCTTAACAAGAAGACAAGCAAGGGGAAGAGACACTACTACGGAAACATAAACTACTCAAGATCGCTGTATGATGGAGGTGTTGGCTATGAGTCAGGGCAGCCGAGCGCAATTGAAGGGCGTCAGGTAATATTGAATGCTCCC
>NZ_KI271299.1:11655-12463 GCF_000469385.1 Leptotrichia sp. oral taxon 879 str. F0557 | reverse complement strand
GAAACATAAACTACTCAAGATCGCTGTATGATGGCGGTGTTGGCTATGAATCAGGACAGCCGAGCGTAATTGAAGGGCGTCAGGTAATAGTGAACGCTCCCAATATTGTAGTGAATCCGATTGAGGCTGGAAATGGAGTAAGGCTTGAAAATGGAGGAGAGAACGGAAGAAAGCTGCTGTCCTCAAGCACATTTGGAATCAAAAAAGGTACAGGAGCTTCCAATGGGAATATTCAGGTGCAGGGCAATCAGCCTATTTCGGCCATGTCAGCAATTTTTGGCGGAAATCCACAGTTTTCAGGAGCTGGAAATACATACAGCCCAGTAAACACAGAATTTGAGAGGGCGGTTCAGATTGCAGGAAACAATGCAGAGATAAAGGATATTAAAAACACTGGAGTAATCAGCGTCAATCCAATACTTGCAAGTGCAATGTTCAAGGCAAATATGAATCCGACTTCAAAATATGTCATGGAGACCCGTTCAAGCTACATAAACCTGAGCGACTACTACGGAAGCGACTACTTCCTTGAAAGAGTCGGATACTCGGAAGTTTGGGACAGGGCAAGACGTCTTGGGGATGCCTACTACGAGAACCAGCTTCTTACAAGGTCAATTGCCGAAAAGCTGGGAACAGCCTTCATAAATGGCAAGTCCAATAAGGAGCTGATACAGGCAATGATGGACAACGCCTCAGCTGAAGGTAAGAGGCTTGGACTTAAAGCAGGGCAGGAACTGACTCAGGATCAGATAAATAACCTGAATGAAGATATTATCTGGTATGTAACAAAAAATGTAAATGGTATTGA
>NZ_KI271299.1:10139-11555 GCF_000469385.1 Leptotrichia sp. oral taxon 879 str. F0557 | reverse complement strand
AAGGTAAGAGGCTTGGACTTAAAGCAGGGCAGGAGCTGACTCAGGAACAGATAAACAGCCTGAATGAAGATATTGTCTGGTATGTAACAAAAAATGTAAATGGTATTGAAGTTCTTGCTCCACAAGTTTACCTAAGTAGCAAGACTAGAGAAAGCATAAGCGATGACACAAGAAACAGAGTTGGCGGAACAGAAGGGACTTATGTGAAGTCCAAGGACTTTGTCAATGACGGAACGAAATGGGGGAATGGTGGAATTACGTATGTTGAGGCTGACACTGTAAGAAACCAGACAGCAACTAACCTTCTTTCAGAAATATCAGGGGACAGAACATTCATAAATTCTGTTGGAAACATTGAGAATATCGGAGGGCTGATTAATGGAGAGGAGTCGGTCTCGCTTATTTCTGAAAACGGCAAGGTAGTAAACGACACGACAAAAAGGACAGTTGGATTTAATAACGGGGAATATGACAGGGCAAAATATGAGGAAGTTGCCTCAGTTGGTGCAATCACTTCAAAAGGCACAACTTTTATCAAAGCTGATAGCTACAGTTCGACAGGAGGAGTTTTAAATACGGGTCATCTGGCACTTGATGTAAACAGCTTTGATGTGAATGCATTGTCACTGTCTGGAAACCATAGTTTCGGGACTGACAGCAAAAACTATTCAAAATATGCTGAAACTACACATTTAGGCGGAGGAGCAGTTGCAAATTCAGCAGAAGGAAGAATTGGAAATCTTAACTTAAGAGGCTCATCGTTCATAGCTGAAGATACAACAGGACTGACAGTTGGAAACGTCAAGGCAGAATCGGCAGTCAACAGTTATGACATGGAATCAAGGCAGAGCGAAAAAGGGTTCATGTCATCGAAAAGCACATACAGAAACTCCCACATTGAAGAAAATTCAGCAAGCAATCTTATGCTAGGCAAGAATGCTGTAATTACAGGTAATGTTGAAGGGATAGGAAGCAACATCGTTCTTGGAGAAAACACCTTTGTAGGCGGAAAAGTTACAACTGATTCACGTGAACTTCACAACAGCTACTACGAGGAGAACAGGAAGAAAGGCTTCACAGGAGGAATAAGCCATGGAAGAGCTTCAGTCGGGTATGGAAAATCGCAGAACACGTACGATGAAAAGAGTACAATAAATGCAAAATCTAATTTGCAAGTTGGAGACGGCTCAGTATTAAACAGAGGAGCAGAAATTACAGCCACAAACTTTGAATACGGAAATATTCAAATCAATAATGGCGATGTAAAATACGGTGCAAGAATTGATACAAGGGATGTGCATACTTCAAGCAAGAGCAGTGGCTTCACAATTTCAGCAGGAATAAACAGCCCGATTAAGGACAGGATTAAGCAGGTTGCGGGAGCTGTAAGCCAGATTAAGGATGGCGACAAAGTTG
>NZ_KI271299.1:9309-10039 GCF_000469385.1 Leptotrichia sp. oral taxon 879 str. F0557 | reverse complement strand
GCTGTAAGCCAGATTAAGGATGGCGACAAAGTTGGCGGAGCGATGGAAGCGGTAAATGCGGCGGCTGGAACGGTTAAAGGGCTTTCAGACAATCAGGGGACAAGACAGACGAACTATGTAAATGTAAGCGTCGGAGCAAAAGGTGCAAGGGAAGCCCAGGCAAACAGCAACTTCTACGCCAACATCGGAGTAAACGCCGGATTTACACGTTCAAGAAGCAACACAAGTTCCCATACTGAAGGTGCGGCCGTAACAACATTAAAGCCGATGGATGAAAATTCAAGCATTACCTACAATAATGTAAACAATATAACTTATCAGGGAACACAGGCTCAGGGCGGAACATTCATCTACAACAATGTGGCAAATATCCAGAAGGAAGCTGTGGAACTTCATAACAGCTACAGCTCAAGCAGTTCGAGCAGAGGAGTAAATGCAGGAGCTACAATTGGCTATGGACACAAAATACAGACTACTGGAAACGGTGGAAGCATTTCAACAAGCAGAAGCAACCAGAATACAGTTGAAACTGTCTATGCAAACGGAAACTTCAAGAATGTAAATGAAGTTCATAACAACACAGGCTCAATGGTATTAAATGGCTTTAACCAGGAAGGTGGAAAAGTAACAGGAAACATTGGAAAAGTTGAAGTTATTTCAAGACAGAATACAAGCACGACAACTGGAAGTTCAAGTGGAATAAGCCTTGGAATAAGTGCAAATGGAATGC
>NZ_KI271299.1:6346-9209 GCF_000469385.1 Leptotrichia sp. oral taxon 879 str. F0557 | reverse complement strand
GAGTAAATGCAGGAGCTACAATTGGCTATGGACATAAAATACAGACTACTGGAAACGGCGGAAGCATTTCAGCTAGCCAAAGCAACCAGAATACAGTTGAAACTGTCTATGCAAACGGAAACTTTAAGAATGTAAATGAAGTTCATAACAATACTGGCTCAATGGTATTGAACGGCTTTAACCAGGAAGGCGGAAAAGTAACAGGAAACATCGGAAAAGTGGAAGTTATTTCAAGACAGAACACAAGCACAACGACTGGAAGCTCAAGCGGAATAAGCCTTGGAATAAGTGCAAACGGAGTGCCAAGCTCTGTAAACATAAACGGAAGCAGAACAAATGGAGATAGAGCATTCGTAGACAACCAAAGCACATTCATTGTCGGAGAAGGAAGCAGTCTTCACGTTGGAACGCTCGAAAATACAGGAGCTGTAGTTGGAAAGGAAGGAAACTCTACATTCAAGATTGACAGCTATATTGGAAAAGATATTCAGAATCACGACACGATGAAAACAACAGGCGGATCAGTTGGAATTTCAACAGGAAAACCGAGAATTACAAATGTTGGATTTAATCAGGACAGCAGGGACAAGCAAGGAATCACAAGAAACACTGTAATTGGAGATGTTGAGATAGGAGAAACTTCTGGAAGTCTAATAAACAGAGATATTACAAGAGCAAATGAAGTAACGAAGGACACTCACAGCAGTACGAATATCAAGGTAGAGAGCCAGACTATTGAATATCTTACTAATCCAGCTAAGCTGAAAGAGGATATTGGAAAAGCTAAGGATGAAATTGAGGCAGTTGGTGCTGTGGCAAAAGCGGCTTTCAATACAATCGGCTCTAAAGAAAAAAATGGCTTCCTTGACTTCCTAAGAACTGAAAGAGTTCAGGAAACTGTAAGAAATCTAGGATATATTGACACTAAAGGAAAGACAAAAGAGCAGATAGCACAGGAAATGCAGGATAAATATGGAGAAATTTTTGCAAAGAACGGCAAGAAATTAGAAATTAACTTCTATGTCAATTCAGAAGTATCGCAAAATGATCCTGATGCCAAAAATAAAATGAATGCAGCAGGATTTACAGCTGAAGATGGTTCAATATGGCTTAATGCAGACAATATTTCTTCAATGAATAATTTTGATTTAAATTCAGTATTTGCACATGAAGGAACACATAAAGTAACTGGTAAAAATACAGAATTATTAGCTGATTTTGGACAGTCGAGAGCAGAAAAGTTTATAAATAAGTCTATTGATAAAGGCTATCTTACTAAAACTGGTGGAGGATTGAACTGGGAAGATGGAAATTTAACAGAGGAACAGAAACAAAGACTAGCTGAATATACCAATGAAGACATGCAGTATTTTTTGGATGGACTTTTAAGAGGAATAGGTGGAGATAAAGTTGTTAATAAACTGCAAGATAAGGCAAGAAAAGGGGCAAGTAAAGTTTTTGGAAAAAGTGGAGAAGCCTTTGTTAATAATGTAATAAACTTTGATAAAAAAACTTTTAATAATGAAGGAAAAGCTGTAGGAAATACGGTTCACAATGTTGTAAAAAAAGCAACAGGAGTAGATACGAGAAAACTAGGGGATCAGGTTGTAAATTTAGTAGAAAATATACAGAATGGAAAACCTGCTCCTAAGAAAAGACGACCTAAAAAAGCACCACCTAAAAAAAATACAACTAATAAAAAAAATAATAACATAAAAGAAAAAATAGAAAATGGAGTTGAAACAGGCTTAGAAATAGGAAGAGGAATTGTTACAAATGGAGGTTATTTTTTTATAGGAGGAGTACTTGCAATAGCAGAAGATGCAACTCTTGGAGTAGCAGTTATTAGAGACAGAGAAGGAAACAAAGTAGAACCTAATAACAAATTTTATTATGCTGGACAATTAGCAGGGCATCTCTTAACAACTTTTGAAGGTACTGGTGGAGCAGTAGGTGGAACAGGAGTTGAAATCGTAGCAATAGGTGCAGGTCCAGAAACGGCAGGAGTTAGTATGGTAGCAACAATTCCTGCAGAAGCAGTAAAGACATATTCAGCAGGTGTTGCAACTAAAGGTGCTTTTGGAATTACCGAAAGTTTAATAAAACTTTCAAATCCCAAAAATTCATCTAATTCAGGCAGTAGTACGAACAATAAAAATTCAAATAATGGAAATACTAGCAGAAGCAGACCTACTTATAAACAATCAGAAAATGATTTGACTAAATCATTAAAAGAAACTTATAAAAATAATCCGGATGTTGAAATATTACCACAAGAAAGTTACTTGAAAAATGATCCAGTAAAATATGGTACTAAAGGTTCAGTTAGACCAGATAATATGAAATTAAAAAACAATATTCCTGTTGAGAGTTTTGAAATGAAAAATTATAAACTGCAGAACTATGACAATATGGCTAATACAATAGTTAAACAAGTGGAACAAAGAAGAAAGAATCTTCCGCTGACTGTTACAAAACAAAATATTGTGATTGATGCAAGAGGTCAAGGAATTACAGCTGTACAAGAAAAAGAAATAATCCAGAAGATAATAGATAAATCTAATGGAACAATAAAAAAATCAGATATAACAATATGGAAATAGAAAGGAAGAAAAAATGGAAGAATTAACAACAAAAGAATATAATGAACTTTATAAGAAATACTTTAAAGAAATTTTTAATAAACCAATGAAAGATTTTGGATATAAAAAGAAAGGAACAGGACGATTTTGCAAATTAAATAAAATAGGATTATTTGAATATATAGGTTTTTTTAGATATTATCATGAATTAAGAATAGAGTATGCAATAATACCAATATATAGTTACATAATGAAAGATTCTATAGGAAATGGTGCAAAAA
>NZ_KI271299.1:4375-6246 GCF_000469385.1 Leptotrichia sp. oral taxon 879 str. F0557 | reverse complement strand
ATCCCTTGGTTTAAAAAATATGAAGATTTAGATGCTTTTTTTGAAGAAATAGTAGGAAATGATAAATTATATATAGGAGCAGAAATTTATAGATATTTATTTAGAGCGGCTACTTTTGCAAAGTTTAAAAAATATTCAAAAATACAGGAAAATATTGATAAAGTAAGAGAAGAATATAATAAATATTCAAAGAGATATGACTTTTATAACGATATATTAAAAGAAGCAGTTACATTAGAAGAAAAATTAAAAGAAGGAGAAGAAAGCGTAGAAAAATATATTGAAGAAATGGAATATAAATCACTACTGGACTGGAAAATGGAAAAATTATTAAAAAATAAAGTTAAATAAAAAATAAAACTAAATTTTCAAATAATCGTTGTTGTAAAAGACAGCGGTTATTTTTTTCTATATTGCATATAATTTGAATTTTTAAAACAACTTTTTACCCAATAAATTTTAGAAAAATATTTATTTAATTTTCTAAATTAGTTCCTTTATATTATACCTTTCTAGGTACTCGCAAACAGCGATGAATAAAGGAACTGAATGTGTTAAAAAACAACTTTTTACCCATTATTTTGACATTTAAAACGCCATTTTACCCATTTAAAAACGCTTTTTTACCCACTTAATAACAACTTTTTACCCAAAAATCACAGTATTTAAAACAACTAAATTTAAAATAATAGTTATTAGTTGTTTTAAATTTAAAATTGTGGTATAATTAAATACATTAGGAGGTGTTTTTAATTGAATGAAATTGTAAAATACAGGAATGAACTGAACAAAGTGGCATTAAGAAATTTTAAATCAAAGGAACTTGATTTGTTTATTGCAATAATTAGTAGAATGAGGGATAAGGAAGAAGAAGTTACATTTTCTTTTGATTATTTAAAAAATTTAATTCAGTATGAAACTTCAAATAGCATTGAAACATTTCATAAAGAATTAAAATCAATGTATAATAAATTGATAAAATGTGTTTACGGCTGGGAAACTGAAGATGAAATTGTTAGGTTTGTACTGTTTACAGAATATACAATAGATAAGAAAAATAAAACTGTCAAAGTGGGAGTTAATAAAAAATATTCTTGGGTGTTAAATGCGATAACAGATGGGTTATTTACTCGTTTTGAACTGGAAGAGTTTGTCAGATTAAAGTCAAGTTACACCAAAGAGTTTTACAGAAGAATGAAGCAGTTTAGAAGTACAGGCTTTTGGAGCGTTAATTTAGATGAGTTCAAAAGGTTAATGGACATTCCTGTAAATTATCGAATGTGCGATATTGATGTAAAAGTCTTAAAGCCGATACAAAAGGAACTTAAAGAAAAGTATGGATTAAAAATTCAGAAAACGTATAACACAAAAGGAAGAGGACGTCCTGCCGTGTCAGGCTTCATTTTTACATTTCTGAAACCAGTAAATATTGAAAATAAATAAAACAGGAGTGAAAAATGAGTATTGTAGCAAGTGAAAATAAATATAAAAAAGGGATTGAGAGAGTAAAGATTGCCGAAATGACAAAAAAAGAAATAGAAGAAAACTTAGAGTTTATTGAAAATAAAAAAGGAAATATTTTAGCAGGAATAAGATTTTTTGCAATGGATTATTTTATGTTATCTTCAAAAAATTTATTGATAGAAAAAAATATAGTAGAACATAGAAAAAATTGTTTTATCGGCGGGAAACTAAAAATTCTTGGTAATGATATAATAAAGTAGACTTTTTTCTCAAGTTTCTCGAATGTTTGAAATGTTTATGTCAAACAATCCTGATTTTATAACATTTTTCAAAAATAATATTGATATGATAATGCCTGATGATTATGATAGTAAAAAAAATAAATATGGCTATTTAAAAAATGATTA
>NZ_KI271299.1:0-4275 GCF_000469385.1 Leptotrichia sp. oral taxon 879 str. F0557 | reverse complement strand
ATCCCTTGGTTTAAAAAATATGAAGATTTAGATGTTTTTTTTGAAGAAGTAGTAGAAAATGATGGAAAATATTTTTGGACTGAAATTTACAAATATTTATTTAGAGCTACTACTTTTGCAAAGTTTAAAAAATATTCAAAAATACAGGAGAATATAGATAAAGTAAGAGAAGAATACAATAAACTTCCAGATGAAGAAAAAGCATATGACTTTTATAATGCTATATTAAAAGAAGTAGATGAATTAGAAGAAAAATTAAAAGAAGGAGAAGAAAGTGTAGAAAAACATATTGAGGCAATGGAGTATAAATCACTATTGGACTGGAAAATGGAGAAATTATTAAAAAATAAAGTTAAATAAAAAATAAAACTAAATTTTCAAATAATCGTTGTTGTAAAAGACAGCGGTTATTTTTTTGTTTATGAAATAGGCTCATATTAGCCCTATAACGAAAAAATTTTGCATCAGGTAGGATATTTTTTGTACCAAAAACGATTTAACAAACGCTATGGCTTAATATTGTGTAATATGAACTTTATCTTCATTTTCAATCAATTTCTCAAATTCTCCAGTTGTTTCAGTTCTTTTTATTCTCTATTTAAAAAGGGAGAAAATAAACAAATTCTGAATATTTCTCCCTAATTTACTTTTATTATTAATTTTTAAAAACAAATTTCTTGATTAAAAATCACTTTTTAAAATTTCCCCTTTTCTTAAATCACTTCTCATTTTTTGAATAATATCATCCATTTCATCGAGTTTTTTCAAAATTTTCTTTTCTTCAGGGCTTGTTGTAATAATTTTACTGATTCCACCATTTTTTATTATAATTCGTTTATCTGCGATTAGTGCCAATGTTGGGTCGTGTGTTGCCATTAATACGATTTTGTCTGATGAAACAAGTAATTCTAAGGCTTTTTTCCTGTCAATTCCTGCATTTTCAATTTCGTCAATTAGGACAATTGGAGATGAACTTAAAATAGCTGTGTCGGCAATCATCAATGCACGGGATTGTCCACCGCTTAAGGCTGTGATTGCAGTAGTTAAGTCAAATTGCTCTCCAGCCAGATTGTTTGCAGCAGTAATGATTTTTTCTACAGTTTCATCAATGTCTTCAATCATTCGGCTTTGAGCGTGGAGTTCTAGAAATTCCTTTACTGATAAATCCATAACGAAATTCATGTTTTGTGATAGTTGTGCGACTAATTTGTTGTTTGAGGAATAACGCCATTTTTTGTCTGGAAGTTCACCGTTTATAAGGATTTGACGCTGTGTTGGAGTATCTTTCTGGGCAGTCCATTCGATGTCAGCAAGAAGTCTTGATTTTCCAGAGCCTGTAGGTCCTACAATGGAAATAATTTCTGATTTATGAATATCAAGCCTCTCAAATCCCTCTTTATTCCCAGATTTATCTTGCCCAGCGACAATTGTAAGCATATCAATCGAATTTTCCTCTTCCATTCCCAAAAAAAGTTTCATCTGCTCAATGTAGTCAACAAGACTTTCCTCAATTTTTTCCACATCCAGTGCAAAGTCCTCAATTTTATCTTCTGCAAAAGTTACGATGAACTCGTGAAATGTCTTATCCTGAAAAGTTTCCACAGGCAAGTTGTTTTCCGTAAAAAAGTTTTCTGCGAAGGGATATTTATTGCTAAGTTCACTAATAGTCAATTTATTTATTAAATCGTTATTTTTCATATTTTTTCCTTTTTTATTATTTTTATCTATTTTTTTATTGCTGTAAATTCATTTTTCGGACATTACCCATCTGGTATTTTTCACCGATTCTCTTTTCTCCTAAGCAGTAAGAGCAAAGTGCTGATGGCATTGGAAATCTAAGTTCCATTCCCTGAACGCTGTCTATTTCCAGCTCTTTTTCGTAAAGAAGTGTACTTAATTCATACGCTCCCTGTCCAGTAAGCCCGTTAACGTGCATTGTTACAGCTTTTGGATTTACAGAGTTCACACGTGAGGCAAAAACTTCACGTTCAGCTTGTGAAACAATGTCCCCTTTTGTAATAATCACAATATCAGCGGCTTTTAATAATGGTCCAATCTTTTTAGGCGTATTAATTCCTGATAAATTGTCGATTACACAGACTCCCTTGATGTCCTTGATATATGGCGAACATCTGTTGCAAAGTCCTGCCGATTCTGTAATTAATATTGAAAGCCCAAGGCTGTTTCCCCATTGCACGACTTCCTCGATATTTGATACGAAGAAATGGTCTGGGCATAAAGCTCCTGAAATTCCTTTTTTTACTGGAATTCCCGCTTTTGCGTATAATTTGTCATCATCTGTGTAAAGGCAGTCGAATTTTACTACTCCAACTGACATTCCTTGTGATTTTAAGGCTTCTACTGTTTTTAGAATAACGCTTGTTTTTCCTGATGATGGTGGGCCTGAAAATATTATTAAATTCATAGTTATCTCTCCTTTTTTATTCTTTTAAATTTTATTGTGCAAGGCTTTTTTGCACATCATTATTAAATTCATCTTCACATTCACGAATAATTTTTCCAATATCATGGCTATAGATATAATCCCAGCCAATCCATTTAAAATTCTGATGTTCTTCTAAATGGTTATCCACATTTGGATTTGTTGACGGGAATTTTCCATTTGCAGAAAAAATTGTTCCAATTTCATTTGACATAAATAAGTCCATAAATGGCTTGATTTTATCTGCCTTAGATTTTTTGGTAATCATAAATATTGGGCTTAGCAAAGCTCCATCTTTTGGCCATACAGCCTCCAAATCTCCTGTTCCGTCAATCATTTGTGAAAAGAAATATGGAATAATGCTGACAGCAGGGGCTTCAGGTGTTCTAGTTCTGGCTTTTACCATTTGAGCAGGGTGCAGGCTTTTTTTGTATGAACGTGCCAATTTATGTATCCCATCCATTCCAAAATCTTTGTAAAGATTTGCAAGAAGGGCATTAAACAAGTCTAAATCAGCCATTGGCAATGCAACTGAGTCTTCAAATTCGTCATTTAACAAGTCTGCCCAAGTTTCTGGTGCTTTTCTATCTCCTAAAGAAGTCTTGTTTATCAAAAATATTGCTGGCACAACTCCCATTATTGCGTAACGCTTTTTAGGATCCCGCAAGTCAATAGTTTCGTTGCAGAAATCTTTATTCATATTTTCAAGGTGTGTTTCAAAAATACCATTTTCCATATATTGCCCCATCAAATTTTTATCAAAAAACAGCTCAAATCCAGCCGAAAGCAATATATCCGAAACTTTGTCAGGATTACCTGTCTTAACTTTTTCTACAACCCAGTCAAGCCCTAAATTTGCTGATTTTAAGGTATATGAAATAGTATAATCATTTTTCCCGTTCTGTTCGTTTACCCAGTCTTTTATACCTTCTAAAAGTGGTATTCTGATAGGACAAGGCAGAACTCCTTCAATTATCAAGTCACTATTTTCATCAGCTTTGCTTTCATCCAGTGAAACATCAATATCTGCATCTTTTTGCAAAAATGTTTCCAGCTTTTCAACAAACAGTTCCTGATTAATTTTTTTTGACATAAGTGCCATTTTCAACTTAATATTTTTCCCCATAACCTCAAGCATCTGTTTATTTTTCAATTGCTCAAACCCATTAGCAATAAAAAAGTCAAGAGCTTCAGGATACTTGTCTATAATCTCATAAAGTGTATCGTCTAAACTAAACATTTCAATCTCCTCTTATAACATTAATATTTTTATTTAAAAAGAGCTGAATCTCAAAAAGTTGCAAATGAATTTTGGCTCTAATTATAAAAAATGTAAAATTATCCATTATGAAATTATATCATAAAAATTAATAATATTATGTAATATATATCACAAATATTTAATATACTCTATTTTTCTTGAACTCAAATCGATAAAAATACAATTGATCCTTTTAAGTAAAATATTGCCAGATCAAGATATTCGTTTCATCAAAGGAGATATACAGAACTTTCGGAATAAATCTCTTTTACTGTCCAGTATACAAGATTAAAATAATTGTATAGGAACAGATATCTAGCTCCAAAAATATCATTAGACCTGTTTGACAACCTTGTATAAAGAACAATATTAGGGTATAATAATACTGGTGATGAAAAAATGTTGAAAGAATAAAAAAACTTAAGGAAGAAAACTATCAGAAAATTTTTGGTATTAAAAAGAACACTTTTGATAAAATGCTGAAACTTTTGAATGAGACATTCTATGAGTATGTTAAATGAGCTGAGAATATACTGATAAAAAGAGGGAGCTTGTCAGGGACACTGAGATA
>NZ_KI271298.1:4957-5594 GCF_000469385.1 Leptotrichia sp. oral taxon 879 str. F0557 | reverse complement strand
AAATTATTTTTTTCTGAAAAACTTTTTATTTTCCCTTTTAACTTTTCTGATGTCATATCAAAACCTCCAAATATTCTCTCACTTTTTTTTCAATTTTCAATTCTTTACTATATTTTATTAATTTTCTTACTTTTATATCTTTATCTTTAAAAAATAATTTTAGTGCTTTTGAGAATACATCTACATCAATTTTTCCTTTATTTTTTATAATATCACATATCGTTCTCTCTTTATCATAGATATAAATTTTAGCCCCCATTTTACTCAAAGTTTCAATTTTACCACTTTCAAATATTTCTTTTTTTACATAATGAATTTTCAAATTTTTAAATTTTTTCGTAATATGTAAAACATTGTAACCTTGTGGAACTGTTATTGAAATTGTATTTGGCACTCTATCTGTTAAATTATGAAAATATAGAGCAGTCGTATTTGAAAAAATCACATTATTATTTTTTTGTATTTTCATAAATTCATCTGTAATTGTATCACTTTTCTGATAAACTCCTTGCTTTACTCTCTCTAAAATTCCTTTTTTACATAAATTAGAAAGCGTCTGTCTTTTTATGCCAATTTTTTCTGCTTCCTTAACTGTTATTATAATATTATTTTCAAAAAAATTATTTAATTTATTATT
>NZ_KI271298.1:4379-4857 GCF_000469385.1 Leptotrichia sp. oral taxon 879 str. F0557 | reverse complement strand
TTTTAAAGAGTATTTGTCAAGTTTTCCCTTTTTTCATTCATTAATCGGTAAAATAATTATACCATAAGAATAAAATTTATCAGTATTGTTTCAATTAAATTGATAAAATATCAATTTTATGGTAAAATTTATTGATTTTAAAGGAGAATTACTATGGAAAATGTAGGAAAAAGATTAAAGAGTTTGAGAGAAAAGTACAAATTTTCTTTGGAAGAAGTGGCTAAAAAGATAAAATCATCTGCTGGAGCTATTTCAAGATATGAAAATAATGAAAGAAAAATAAACAGCGAAAGTTTGATTAAACTATCAAATTTATACAACGTTTCGCCTGAATACATATTATACGGTATAAATAAAGATTCCAACAATTTAGAATCATCTATTATATCGTTCTTTAACAATGAAAATATAGATTTTAAAGAAAAAGAGGAGTTGTTCAATAAGATTCAAAATGCCTTTTTTAAAGAAAAGTTTAAAT
>NZ_KI271298.1:0-4279 GCF_000469385.1 Leptotrichia sp. oral taxon 879 str. F0557 | reverse complement strand
ATTCTAACAATTTAGAATCATCCATTATATCGTTTTTTAATAATGAAAATATAGATTTTGAAGAAAAAGAGGATTTGTTCAATAAAATTCAAAATGCCTTTTTTAAAGAAAAGTTTAAATAAAATTTATTATATTTAAAGCTATAAAAATAAAATTAAGAAAATAATGATATGTTTTCTAAAAATAGATTTTAAATTTGGGACTGTTTTTTTTGAGTGAGGCCCTTTTGTTATTCGCTCGTATATCCGTGTAACAGCCTTGTAGCGTTCGTTAAAAAATTTTTTGGATAAATACCTTGCCTTGAAATGAAAAAGTTTACCAAAAGGATACTACTTGATTTTTTAACTTATAAAAAATGATTTTAAGAAAAAATCACAGCTAAATTAATAACTGTGATTTTGATTTTTTTATTCCTCTGTATTATTTATATATTTACCTATTGTTGTAACAAATTCTCTTGCGTCTAGGAAATAATTTGGGTACGCTTTTCGTAAGTTCTTTAAGTTCTCAACCGATACTGATACAACGTTATTTGTGTCCTCTTTGTATTCACGTTCATACATCAAATAATCTCGGCTTATATTTTCTTCAGGTACTTGAATATATCTTATGCTATTGCCCTTATAATCCAATATCAATATCAAATAGCCTTCTCCTGTGATTTCCTCAAGCCGTTTGGTTATAACTCGTAAACTGCTTAAAGTTTTCAGTATATTAAATTCTCTGTTTAATTCTCTCAACTTATCCAGTTCTTTTGAAATTTCTGAAATATCTTTGTTCAATTCAATGTATTCTATCAGTTTACTTGATAATTTAAAAAATTCCCTATAATAAATGTCTCCCCCACCTGTCTTTAAAGATTGCTGTTTTATGCTGTCTATTATTTCAACTGAAGTAGCCCATTGGTGCTGTAACTTCGTTCTTATCTGCAATTCTATCTGATACCCTTCAAGCCTCTTTTCCTTTTTCCCTTGATACTTAAATATCTGATGTATTGACCTGTAGCCGTCCTCTTTTGGCTCTAAGATATAATTTTTTTCCCTAATAAATAAAAAATTATTCTTGTCTTTTTGTTTATAAACTTTATTTTTTAAGTAATTTGCCACTTCCTCTGTATCCTTTATATTAGGCAATATTATTCTTGCTCCTGCCAAGTCCTGCATTCTTCCCAATCGTAGTTCTGGAAATCTTTTAAGTTTCCCTATTATTGATGGCAACCTTTTTAATCTTTGAGAAATAATTATTGAATTTCTATTATTCGATAATTTTATTTTCTTGTTATTTATAATACTTCTCAAGCTCCATACAAAACTTTTTATTATTTTTGAGTGTTCAGCCCTAAAATCTGATAATTTCTGCAAATCCTCAATAGTTTCAGTATTTTCAACTATTCTTTTGCTTATCCTGTTCAGTTCCTTTTTAGACACTTCTTTATCATTAATATAAACCATAAATGTACTCCTTTCTTTCATACCATTATTTATACAGTATTCTTTATATATTATCTTCTTATCTTCCTTTTATCTGTATTAATTTATCTAAAAATTATGTATAAAAAAACACCACTATAATAGTGGCTCTGTGGCTGGCGTTCTTACATAACGCTTAAACTCTCATTCAGTTATCACAGATATACAGTATAAATATTCTTATCTGCAATCTAATTATACATTATTTGTTGTACTTTTACAACAAAAATTTAAAATTTTTTAACAATTAATAAACAGGTTAAATTAATGGTTGCTAATTTTCTCCAAAAAAATTATTTGTATTTCATAGCCATACTAAGTAGAATCAAGAAAATGGTGCTATGCTTATAGGGATGACTTATCTAATACAGCTTTATCAATCCATCGTATAACCTAGTATTAGCCTTGTGGCGTTTGTTAAAAATTCTTTTGGATAAATGCCTAGATTAAGATAATTCTACCAAATTGATATAAGTTTGAGTTTTTAATTTTGGAATTAATAAAAAAAGATTATCTATATTTAAGATAATCAATTTTTATACTATAGCTAGATTTTTTATTTTAGTTTGTAAAATGATAATAAATGTCTATAAAATAAAGGCTATTTTAATTATTTTTCGATGTTGGTTACTTATGTATATTTTATCCCCATTTTTACTGACTTTTTAGCTAAAAAAGAGTTTGTTCTTCAACTCCTTTTTAATTTATAAGGAAATTAAATTCATATTTTTTAGTTATTTACTGATAGATTTGATAATTTTAAAAGAGGCATCAGCCTCTTTTACTCTTCTTTTGTCAAACAAATATATAAATGTCTACGACAAAATATCCAACCTAGTTGGATTAATAAAATATTAATAGTATTTTTTGAGGGGTGGATATCTGTAATGATAAAATTCCCATACAATCATTTTAACCTTGCATACTGGACAGTAAAAAGGATTCATCCCGAAAGTCTTGTACATCTGCCTTTGATAAAATGAATATCTTAATACGGCAATGTTTTTCCTGAAAGCATCAATTGCCTCTTTAAGCCTGTCAGAAATATGTCTTGAATAAAATCCGTAGCGGTTTACCATCTTAAAGTTTTTAGGAGGCAGATGAATTAAAATATGGGAAACAAATCTCTCAGAAGGCATAGTAATGTAAGTTTTCTTTTTATCATTAGCCAGGTCATTAAAAAAGAAAGTAACCTCCTTGTCAGTAATATCAGTAATCTTGTATTCAGCAATGGGGGAACGTGCAAGGTATCGTCCAAGATATTTGATAATGCCTTTTGTGCTGTTAATATCGCCATTTCCAACGTTAAAGAAAAACCTTCTGTTTTCCTTGTAAAGCTTCGTAGCAGTATTTCTAGCGTCTTTCTCAATCTTCTTGCTGGGATAGCTTCCGTTTTCAATAATTTTAAGGAGGTATTTCCATTGCCCGGCAATAGTGTCAACGTTGAAGTATCTCATTTTCCTGAACTCAAGATTTTTATTGAATCCTCCTAATGAAACAATGGCATGAACATGAGGGTTCCATTTCAAGTCCCTGCCAAAAGTATGAATGACAGAAATGAGACCGTAATGTACAATATCGGAATCAGTAAAGTAATATTTGGAATGTTCAGAAATTTTGTTTTTTCTTTTTCTTTTCCTGCTGATATTGTGAAAGACGAACTTAAATACCTGGTTAACAGTAATAGAAAGTTTTGACAGAAGGGATATGTCATAAAAGAAGAACTTTCTGCATTCTTCAGGTATAGTAAAAAGAACATGTCGGTGTTCAATATCGAGAATATGTTTTTGAATATTTTCAGACCATGTCATAGAATACCTGTAACCACAAGAAGGACAGAGCTTAGACTTGCAGGTAATAGGGAACAAATGTGTAACAGGACAGAGAGGACGTTTGAACTTGACAAAACCTTTTGAAATATCCCTGCAGGCAAGAAATGTATCAATGGAAAGTTTAATATATTCAAGGTGACTGTCGCCAATATTATTTTTCTTGCAAAATTTTAAGGAATCTAGTAAAATATTGTTGTTACTGAAAATATATTTCAGTTTATTTTGTGTAATGTTTGTCATAAATATATTATACAAAAAAATCAGCCGAATTTCTATTCGGCTTTTTTTTATACTATTATTGCTATCAAGCCAAATAATATGGTATTTTGAGATAATTTTTCTGGAACTGTCAAAATTGCTATAATTTTACTATATCTTTTTAAAAGCTTGAGAAAATAACCGTTTACCTTGTTAATTGGACTAGTGTTGTACTACAAAATCAGAGCTTCAACGTTGTATATTCACTATATTATATAACAGTTATTAATGAAAAAGGAGCTGTCTCAAAATGACTAAAATTTTGAGTTCACCTTCTATTTTTTTGTCCAAATTAAAAACTCTCTAATTTTTTGCAGTTATCTGATTAGAATTTTTTCTGATCAAAGAAAAACTGCACTAAAAAATTAGAGATCCTTACTTCTCTTAAAGTCTAGTTAACAACTAATTTATGAAGTTTCATGCCTTCACGTCTCTGTACCTTCTTATGAATATATTTTCTTAAATTATAGCCAATAGCAAACAGTATAGCTTCAACTTTAGTTTTAGATATTTCACGGTATTTAAAGCGTTTGAATTTCATGTTCTGTTTTAACACTCCAAATGCTCCTTCAACCTGAATGCTTCTATTCATTCTAAGTATTATCCCTTTTTCTGTTGCTATATTTTCCTGTGACTGTTTTCTATATCTTAAAAAATTATCAGCTACATAAAGTTTTTTGTTATGAGATGTCTTTTTACATTTTTCTGCAAAAGGACATC
>NZ_KI271297.1:20467-27696 GCF_000469385.1 Leptotrichia sp. oral taxon 879 str. F0557 | reverse complement strand
TTTTCCTGATGTTATGTATGGAATTTGTGGATTTATTGTATCGGTTATCGTGGCGTTGATAATTTTTAGGATTTCGAGAAGCAGGACTAGGACGGATGTGGCTGTACTTTTAATTGTTGGGATTGCGATTTCGTCTTTTTTAGGGGCATTTACGTCGTTCAGTATGTATCTGATTGGGCAGGATTCCTTTAGAATAGTAACGTGGATGATGGGATATATGGGAAGTGCTTCTTGGTTGAAAATTGGAGTTCTTATGATACCGCTTGTAGTTTCTGTCGTTTATTTTTATTTAAAAAGATATGAGATGGATTTGCTGATGAGTGGGGATGAAGAGGCACATTCGCTTGGAGTGAATGTGGATGAGCTAAAAAGGAATTTATTGATTGTTTCGGCACTGATTGTTGGATTTTCTGTGGCATTTACTGGAATGATAGGATTTGTTGGGCTTATTGCACCGCATACGGTAAGGCTTGTACTAAAAAGTGGAAGTAATACTAGGCTGCTTCCTTTAGCAACATTGGGTGGAGGACTGTTTTTGCTGATTTGTGATACGATTGGACGTACAATTTTAGCACCAACAGAAATTCCGATAGGAGTGGTAACTTCATTTTTTGGAGCACCATTTTTTCTATATTTGGCGATAAGAAGGAAAAAAGGTGGATAGGATGAATAGTGAAAATAATAATTCAGAAATTTCGATAAAAAATGTAAGTTTTAGTTATGATAATTTCCAAAAAAAGATAATTGATGGATTAAATATAAATATAAAAAAAGGTGAATTTGTTGGGATTCTTGGTGCCAATGGGAGTGGGAAATCGACACTTTTGAAAATGATTTTGAAATATTTTCCGATAGAAACTGGGAATATTGAGATTTCTGACAAAAATATCAGTTTGTATAGTTATAAGGAAATGACAAAAATAATAAGTTTTGTTCCTCAAAAGTCGGCTTTGAATATGCCGATAAGTGTAATCGAAATGATTTATATGGGACGTACGCCACATATTAAGAATAAATGGATTGGGTTTGATAAGGAAGATGAGCGGAAGGTAAATGAGATTTTGGAAAAATTACGGCTTGAAAAATTTAGGAACAGATCGATTTTTTCACTTTCGGGTGGAGAATTTCAGCGTGTTCTGCTGGCAAGGGCATTGGTGCAGGAAACGAGGATTATTCTACTGGATGAGCCGACTTCTGCATTGGATATGAATTATGCTCTTGAAATTATGAAGCTTACATCGGATTTTGTGAAGGAGAAAAAGATTACGGCTGTTATGGTTTTGCATGATTTGAATCTGGCTTCAATGTATTGTGATAATGTGATGTTTTTAAAAAATGGAAAAATTGCATATTCAGGGAGTCCAAAGGAGCTTTACAAAAAGGAGATTTTTTCTGAAATTTATGGATTTGAATGTGAAATTGTGGAAAATAGCGGATTTTTGTATGTAATACCTAAAAAAATTTAATAGGAAAGGATTGGAAAAATGAAAAAAATAATAAGAAATTCTTTTTATTTGGCATTGCTAATTATTTCAATGTTTATAATTTCTTGTGCAAAGAAAAATGATGAAAATGCTAAAAAGGGGGAAAATAAAAAATATAATAGGATTGTTGTGCTGGATCCTGCGACTGTTGAAATGATTTATATGCTTGGAGCAGAAGATAAAATCGTGGGAGTTGCTAATTTGGAGCGTTCAAAGGTGTGCCTGAAGAAAAGGTCGCAAAACTTGAGAGTGTGGGAACTTTTATAAAGCCATCGCTTGAAAGAATAATTACCTTAAAGCCTGATTTGGTTATAACGTCAGCTCTTACAGATGACAACCTTAATAATGGGCTTAAATCAAATAACATTGAAGCAAAAAGAATTCAGGCAAATTCGATAGAAGAAATATTTACCAATTTTATGGAAGTAGCAAAAATGCTGGGGAAAGAAAATGAAGCAAATAAAATAATTGCTGAAAAAAGAGCAAAGCTGGAAGAAATTAAAAAGATGGCAGCAATCAATAAAAAAGGGCTGTTTGTTATGTCAGCTTCACCGCTTATGGTGTTTGGAAACGATAATTTACCAAATGATATAATGAAATTGTTGAATATTAAGAATATCGCAGAAAATCAAAAGGGGAGAAATCCGATTGTAACGCCTGAATTTATAATAAAGGAAAATCCAGACATCATAATTACATTATTACCAAATCCATCTCAAATTGTGGCTACAAATCCACAGTTAAAAAACGTAAATGCAATAAAAAATAACAAATTTATTGTTGTAAATTCATCACAGATTTTAAGAGGTTCACCAAGAACTATTGATCAGATTGAAGAAATTGCAAAAGCAGTTACAAAGTAATATTCTGAGGAAAATTTATTAAATTAAAATAGAAGGAGTAAAGAAATGGATATAAGCATAGAAAGAATTTTGGATCATATGAATAACGATCATGGGGATGTTTTGCCTTTGTATGTAAGGCATTTTTGTAAGAGAGAAGATGTGAAGGAAGCAAAACTGATTGATGTGAATGAAGAGGGGATGACTTTGCTTGTAAATGGAAATGAGAGAGTTAACATCGAATTTACAAAAAAGACTGATTTTAAAGGAATCCATCTGGAAATGATAAAGATGGCAAAAATTTCGAGAAAAGCCTTGAATGTGCCTGCACCCGAACATTACAAGGACAAGGGGCACCAGGAAGAGGAAAAAATGAAAATGGAAATAAGTGATTTTATCGGAAACTTTAAATCGGTTATAATTGGAACTGTGTCGGAAGAAGGAGAGCCGAATGCAAGTTATGCACCATTTTTTAAGTATCACGGGGACAGTTACTTATATGTTAATGAAACAGAAGCATATTTTGAAAATTTTAAGAAAAATGGGAAAGCAAGTTTGCTGTTTATTCAGGATGAAGGACAGGCAATGGTGCCGTCAATGCGACAAAGAGTTATATATAATGCAGAAATTCAATTTTTAGAAAAAAATGATTACTATAACGAAATTTTGGACGAATTTCAGAAAAATGACTTTTCAATACAAATGACTAGAAATGTGCCAGTTTTTCACTTGGTAAGAGCAAAATTGACAAGTGGAAGATATGTGAAAGGACCTAGACAGGCTTTTGACATCACAAAGGATAGAAGAGTTGTGGAAGTTATGTTGGGAGCGTCGGAAAACAGCTGAAAAGAAATGCCAAAGGAAATGCGAAAAGATGAAATTTCAGAGCCAAATCTAGAGGAGCAGGGAATTTTCCCAAAAAGATTTAAGTCACATAATGATTCGGTAGGGATTGTGTCAGATTATTTTCGGAAAAATAAGAAATTTGGAACAGAAGAAGAGTTGCTGGAAAGAATGGAGAAACCTGCGGAAAATGAACTTGGAACAATTTACGTCCATACTCCATACTGCGATAAAATCTGTTCATTTTGCAACTTGAATCGAAAGCAGATTGACAATGATTTGGAAGATTACACAAGTTTTCTTGTCTCAGAGTTTGAAAAATACGGAAAGACGCCTTATATGAAAAGTAAAAAAATAAATGTAATTTTCTTTGGCGGTGGAACGCCAACTATTTATAAGGAGCATCAGCTGGAACGAATTTTAAAGGCTATAAATGATAACTTTACGTTAACAGACGACTGTGAATTTACACTTGAAACAACATTGCACAACTTAAATCCAAAAAAAATAAAAATTCTAGAAAAAGGTGGAGTAAATCGGCTAAGTGTTGGAATTCAGACTTTTTCTGACAGAGGAAGGAAGATTCTGAACAGGACTTTTTTAAAGGAAGAAACTGTAAAAAGGTTGAAAAATCTTAAAGAAAGTTTTAGTGGAATGGTTTGTACTGATATAATTTACAATTATCCCAATGAAACAGTTGAGGAAGTGCTGGAAGATGCGAGAATCGTGAAGGATCTCAAAATAGATAGCACAAGTTTTTATTCGCTTATGATTTATGAAGGCTCTCAAATGTCTAAGGATATACGAAATAACACATTGGAGTTGAATTATGAACTGAAAAAAGACTTTGAACTGCATGATGCTTTTCTCAAAAGTATGCTTGAAAGTGGAGAATATGAAGTGATGGAGCATACAAAAATTATCAGAAAAGGAAGAGATGAGTATAGATATATAAGAAATACACATCAAGGGAAGGATATTCTGCCGATTGGAGTAGGTGCAGGCGGAAAAATTGATAATTTTGAAATCTTCAGATTGAGTCAGGACAAGGCATTTTATGCGATTTCTTCAGATGAAAATGAAATGAAGATGAAACGAATAAGTGGACTTTTACAGTATCCGAAAGTTTATTTTGACAAATTAAAAGAATATGTTTCCGATGAAATGCTTAATGAAATTTATAAGATTTTTGAAAATTTTGAAAAAAAAGGATATTTAAAAATTCATGAAACTTACACAGAACTCACGCCGGAAGGAATTTTCTGGGGAAATAACATAAGTGCAACAATATTAAAAAAATGTTTAGGAGGTGCAAAGGATGTCAAGTCTAGTAGTCTTTTCCACATCAACAGGAAACACAAGAAAAATAGCTGATGCCATTTTTTCAGTCTTAAAGGATACAGATAAAAAAATAGTGGATGTAAACGAAATAAACACTGTAAATATGAATGAATTTGAGAAAATTATTATTGGTGGCTGGATTGACAAAGGCGAGATTGATGAAAAATCCAAAGAGTTTTTGACTAATTTAAAAAATAAAAAACTTGGACTTTTTCTAACAATGGGCGGAAATCCCGAAACAGACAGAGCCAAAAAATGCGTACAAAAGGTTAGAGAATTGCTGGAAAAAAATGGAAACATTGTAGAAAAAACATTTGTATGTCAAGGTGCAATTGATCCTGATCTAATAAATAAATTTCGTAAAATGACAAAACAAGGTATAGCGGGGCCTTTTGCAGCAACTCCAGAAAGAGAAGCTAGATGGGCAGAAGCGGCAAAACATCCAGACGAAAAGGATATTGAAAATGCTAAGAGAATATTTGGAGGATTGTAAAATTAAGAATAAAAATAAGGGGGGTAAATTGTGAAAATAATTTATGTAATTGTAGGATTACTGGCAGTAGCGTTGGGATTTATAGGAGCTTTTCTGCCAGGGTTGCCGACGACACCATTTTTATTATTAGCTAGCTTCTGCTTTGCAAAAGGCTCAAGGCGATTTGACAGATGGTTCAAATCAACAAAGCTGTATAAAAACCATCTGGAAGACTTTGAAAAAAACAGAAGTATGAGTTTAAAAGTTAAAATAGGAATATTACTTTTTTCAAGTGGAATGATGCTATTTCCAATAATTAAATTTAGTAATCCTTATGTAAGAGGCATATTTGTTTTGCTGGAAGTTTTTAAATATTATTATTTTATTTTTAAAATAAAAACAAAATTTTAAGACAAGTGAAACAAATGTCTTTCCTTTGCATCCTTAACTTGTTTGATGCTATTTTTATTATATTTTTCATTTCATAAAGTCATTATAAATTCAAATAAAAGTTGTAGTCTAGTCGTAGGTGCAGGATTTGTGGCAATAAGCATTCCTGAGAAAACTAAATAAAGAAAAAATTTAAAAATTATAAAAAATATTTATTAGTAATGATTACTTGATATATTTCAAATAAAAATAATACTTAAGAATAAATTTTTTTTAAAATATGATATAATAACAAAAAAATTAGTAAACAAAAATTGGGGAAAATAAAGAGATGAAAAATTATTTAAAAGGTATAAATCAAAGACTTGGAAATATTTTTATAAATGTTCGGACTTTGGAGGAATTGGAAAAAAAGACGAAAAGTGTGGTAAATGAAGAGGAGAATGTATTTGAGTACAATCAGAATGTTAAAAAAGTTAATGATTTTATAAAAAAGGGAGAATTTAAAAAGGCGAGAAGTGTTTTGGAAGAGATGAAGGGGCTTCATCGGATGGGGTACTATGAGCTTGGGAAGTATTATTATTTTTGTGAGAGGGATTTGAGCAAGGCAGAGAGCAATTTGTATATTGCTTTTGAAAATGGGATTATAAAGGCTGGGTATTATTTAGGGTTATTAGAGGAAAAGAGCGGAAATATAAACTTGGCTAGAAACTGGTATGTTACCAGTTTTAATTTTTCTGAGGAGTCTGTTATGAAGCTATTTTATTTTGCCATTAGAGAACAGAATTTCTGGGAAATAGATGGATATTTTTATTATTTGTTGCAATACGGCGAGAGTGCTAAAAATCTGTATGAATTTGCCAAATATTATTTTTGGAGAAATGATGCTGAAAAAATAAAGGAAATTCAGAATAAACTGCTGAATGAAAGCCAGATTTTGTATTTAACAAAAGAAATTTTATATAATGTCGAATGTATGCTCGGAGATGAAAAGAGCAGGGAATACATAAAGTTTGTGGAAAATGCTAAAAATCTTGAGACATTGGGAGAAATAGAAAAAGCAGAAAAATTTTATAAAAAATCCGTTGAATACAACGAATATGGAAATGTAGAAATAGCTAAATTTTATGGAAAATTCGCAGAATCTGATAAATATAAAAAGTTAAAAGAAATTTTTAAAAATAATTTTTTAAGAGAAATACGTTCAGAAGTATCTTATCAGCTTGGAAAATACTGTGAACATCAAAATAATCTTTATGATGTGATAAACTGGTACGAAATATCTTCAAAAAATGAGAATTATAAATCTTTCTATAAACTTTCAAAATTACAAAATCCAAAATTTTCTGAAACAGAAACAAATTTACAGGATAACTATTTTAAATATCTAAAAAGCTCTGCAGATTTAGGATATGCACGAGCAATGATTGAAATGGCATTTGATTCACATTTAAACAGTCTGGAAAGTTTTGAGATGGCAGAGAAGATTTTGACACAGAATAATATTTTTGAACTGACAAAGGCAATAATGAATAAGGCAAAAATGATTTATTTTGGAAATGAAATTAAGGAAGTTCTGGAAATAAATTATGAAGAGGAAAATACGAATACGATAAAAATGTTATTTGAAAATGAGAAAAAAAGAAAACCTAATATTTTCAAATAATTAAAATATAATTTTCACTTTTTAAACAGAGTCTACCATAAACTAATCCGTCGGAGCATTTGGTATTAAGATTATTTTTAAAATTATTATTACTTAAAATAGAAAAAACCGTTTTAAATGAATTAATCAAATAAGACGGTTTTTTGTTATTTATTATAAAATATACTCAAACCTATTTAAAATTAAACTAC
>NZ_KI271297.1:15273-20367 GCF_000469385.1 Leptotrichia sp. oral taxon 879 str. F0557 | reverse complement strand
TTGAGTTTAGTTTTAAAGCAGTTTTACTATATATTTAAATTTTAGTCTTTTTTTATAACAGGTTTTAATGCTCCTAATATAAGAGCTGAAATGACACTTCCAATAATAACTGCTACTAAGTACAATAAGAAGTTATTGCTTAATACCATTACTAAAATTCCACCATGTGGGGCAGGTATTTTTATGTTGAATAAACCTGTTAATCCTCCTGCAATTGCTGAACCTACAACACTTGCTGGAATAATTGTTTTCGGATCTGCCGCCGCATAAGGAATTGCACCTTCTGTAATAAATGATAATCCCATTACATAATTTGACAGTCCAGCCTCTCTTTCCTGTTCAGTAAATTTATTTTTAAATAATGTTGATGCTAATGCAATTGCGATAGGTGGCACCATTCCTCCAGCCATAACTGCTGCCATTGGAATACTTCCGCCAGAAGACAATGTTGCTGCCAGAGAACCTACACCAAATACATAAGCTGCTTTATTAACAGGACCTCCCATATCTATTGCCATCATTCCGCCTAAAATCAATCCTAACAATGCTGCACTTGCTCCACTCATTGAAATAAGCCAGTTATTCAATCCTGTATTTATTACTGAAACTATCGGATTTAATACCAAAACCATACCTAAACCTGTCATTAAAACAGATAAAACAGGATAAAACAAGATCATTTTTAATCCATTTAATGCTTTTGGTAAGTTTGATAATGCTTTTACTAAAAATTTAACAACATAACCAGCTAAGAAACCTCCAGCTAATGCTCCTAAGAAACCCGAACCTCCAGCTTTTGCCATTGCTCCTGCTACTAATCCTGCTGTAAGTCCTGCTCTTTCACTTATACTATATGCTATATACCCTCCTAGAACAGGTATAAACAAATCAAATGCAATTTCTCCAATTTGTTTTTTTAGTATATATGCTAATGTTGTGATTGAACCATATACTTCTCTAGGGTTATCATTATTTATAGATTTAGCAAGATTTTCTGCACTTCCTTTTCCTGCCAAAGTATCAACCAAGAATGCCAACGCAATCAATATTCCTCCACTTATTACTAATGGAAGCATATAAGAAACTCCGCTTAATAAGTGTTTATAAAGTCCTTTTTTCTCAGATGAAGATGTTTCAGAAGAAGCTGTAGAAGAACCGCTTGCATGGAAAATAGGCGCTTTTCCGTCTAAAACTTGCTGGATTAATGCTTTTGCATTGTTAATACCTTCCTTTGCTTCCACTTGAATCAATGGTTTACCATCAAATCTGTTAACTTCAATATTTCTGTTAATTGCTAAAATTACACCAGTCGCTTTTTGAATATCTTCATCAGTTAAGACATTTTTTTTACCGTCAGCACCATTTGTTTCAACTTTTATGTTTACTCCCATCTCATCAGCTGCTTTTTTAAGTGCTTCTGCCGCCATATAAGTGTGGGCAATTCCAGTTGGACAGGCTGTTGCTGCGATTATGTAAGGAGCATTTTCATCAGATGAAGTCTGTACAGGTACTTCTTCTTTCTTTTCCTCCTCTGCAAATTTCTCTGCTTCAGCCTTGTTAATAATATCCAATACTTCATCAGCAGTTTTTGCATTTTCTAGTGCCGCTTTAAAATCATCATCCAACAATAATTGCGATAATCTTGCAAGTGTTTCAATATGAGTGTTGTTTGCACCATCTGGAGCTGCAATCATGAAGAACAGTGTCGCAGGCTCTCCGTCCAATGAATCATAGTCGATTCCTTCAGTTTTTCTTCCCATAGCAAGTGCAGGCTCTTTTACAAATTTTGTTTTTGCATGCGGAATTGCAATTCCTTCCCCAATTCCAGTCGAACTTTGCTCTTCCCTTGCCATCAACGCCTTAACGTAACCGTTATAGTCATTTAAGACACCTGTTTTTTCATGCAATGTTGCAAGTTCTTTTATAATGTCTACTTTATTTGTAGATTTTACATCCAGATTTATTCTATCTTTAATCAGTAAATCTGATATTTTCATATTTATACCATCCTTATTAAATTTATTTTTGCATTTAACATAATAAAACCACTTTAAAATTCGATTCAAAAATCATCATTATTTTACTCAAATTGAAATTTAATTTAAGTTTATTTTAGAAAGTTTCTTTTGTAATTTCAATTTCGCTGTATAATTTATTTACTAAATCTTTTTCTGCAAGTCCGTAAGAATAAGCTGTTGCACTTCCCGAAGCGACTGCCAGCCTAAATGAATCTTCTGGAGAAAGCCCTTTTACAAATCCAGCAATAAATCCTGCAACCATAGAGTCTCCCGCTCCGATTGAATTAATTAGCTGTCCTTTTGGAACTGATGCTTCGAGTACAAAGTCCTTGTTTACAAGCAATGCTCCTTCGCCACCTCTGGAAAGAATAACATTTTTTACGCCTTTGTCCAAAAAGAATTTACATTTTTCGACAATTTCAGCTTTTGTTTCCAATTTTTCATTAAACATTTCCCTTAGTTCGTGAATATTTGGTTTTACAAAAAGATTGTTGTGAATGTTGTCTTGCAGTAAGTTTCCTCTTGTATCAAGTACAATTTCTACATTTGCTTTTATATTTTCAGATAATTCCTTATAAATTTTGCTACTGATTGAAGATGGGATACTTCCAGATAGTACAAGGATATCTCCGTCTTTTAAATCGGAAATCTTATTAGTCAGCTCCTGTAATTTTTCAGATGTGATTTCTGGTGAGACACCGGTAAGTTCTGTTTCTTTGTCATTACCATTAACTTTTACATTGATTCTGGTATTTCCTTCAAGTTCTACAAATTCAGATTTAATGTTATCTTTTTTTAAATCTCTTACAATAAAATCTCCAACAAATCCAGCCACAAAGCCAATTGCTGTAGATTCTACATCAAGATTTTTTAACACTTTTGAAACATTAATCCCTTTTCCTCCAGCCCTATAATTTACTTCGTGAGCAAGGTTTAAATGTTCAGCCTGTAAATCATCTTTCAGATACATGTCATAGTCCAATGCTGGATTCAATGTCAATGTGTAAATCATAATTTTCCTCCTTAAAATTAAACATTATTTCCCATTTATTTATATCATTTGAGACTTAAAATGTCAAATAAATCGATAACCGACTTGTTCAGAAACTTGATGCTCTTTATCTTTAACAAGGAGTTTTGGTTATTCATTATATTATAGCCATTGAACAATATCTAAATATTTCTTTTTCTTAGTTTCTAAAAGCAAAAAAATTAGAAAATAAATGATTAAATATATAATCAATGCCGTGAAGACGAGTTTATATTTCTATTGATAAGAACTTAAGTATATTCAGATTTTATTAACATAATTTTGAAAAAGGCTCAAAATAAATTCTGTACAGGAAATATCTATACAAAAGAGCAATGTCAATAAAAAATGAAATAAATAGATATGATTGAAGTTATTTAATGGTGCGAGTGACGGGAGTCGAACCCGTACGGCTACTGCCACTACCCTCTGAAAATAGCATGTCTACCAATTCCATCACACTCGCTAAATAAAACTGGATGTATAAATTAAATAATGGTGCGAATGATGGGACTTGAACCCATACGGCTAAAAGCCACTACCCCCTCAAGATAGCGTGTCTACCAATTCCACCACACTCGCATTTTTAGTTTACATTTATTATACACAGAAAAGCTATAATTGTCAAATTAAACTGCTTGATTATTTTGATTTCTAGATAAGTTTTTAAATAACAAAAAGATTTGTAAATAAAATAAAGAAATAAGTTAAGATATGATAAAGGATAATTTGAATAGGAAATTAAAATGTCTAATTTAAAAAATACGTTTTTTAGGTTGAAATAATATTTATAGATTATTATTTTTTATTTATAAATTTTTATTGACATTTTTGAAAAAAGTGCTATGATAAAAATATATAAAGGAATTTTTTAAAATTCTGAATTTTAAATGAGGAGGACAGCTATGATGAACGAAAAATTGGAAAAAATGAGAAATGGAAAAGGATTTATTGCAGCACTAGATCAAAGTGGAGGAAGCACTCCGAAAGCATTGAAATTATATGGAATTGATGAAAATGAATATTCAAATGATGCAGAGATGTTTGATTTGATTCATAAAATGAGAACTAGAATTATAAAGAGTCCAGCTTTTAACGATACAAAAATTTTAGGTGCTATTTTATTTGAGCAAACTATGGATAGAAAAATCGATGGAAAATATACAGCGGATTTCTTGTGGGAAGAAAAAGGAGTCTTGCCATTCTTAAAAGTTGACAAAGGACTTGAAGAATTGGAAAATGGTGTTCAAACAATGAAACCAATGCCAGAATTGGATGAACTTTTGAAAAGAGCAAACGAAAGACATATTTTTGGGACAAAAATGCGTTCTGTTATAAAAAAGGCATCACAAACAGGAATTGAAAAAGTTGTAGATCAGCAATTTGAACTTGCAAATAAGATTATTGCAGCAGGACTTGTTCCAATAATTGAACCAGAAGTAGATATTCATAATACTGATAAAGCAGAATGTGAAACAATATTAAAGAACGAAATCAAAAAGCATCTTGATAAATTGCCTGAAACTTCAAATGTTATGTTAAAAGTAACATTGCCAACAGTTGAAAACTTTTATGAAGATTTGACAAAACATCCAAGAGTAGTGAGAGTTGTCGCATTATCAGGAGGTTATCCAAGAGAAAAAGCAAATGAAATTCTTTCAAAAAATAAAGGAATAATCGCAAGTTTCTCAAGAGCATTAACTGAAGGATTGTCAGCACAGCAAAGTGACGAAGAATTTAACAAAACTTTAGAAGCAACAATCGAAGGAATCTACGAAGCTTCAGTAAAATAATTTTTTATAAAAAATAAATTGAATATAAGAACTGGCTTGTTTTAAGAAAGATGAGTCAGTTTTTATTTTTGGAAATTGTATTGCTAAAATATTGTAAAAATTATATAATAAAGTTGATTTATTTAAATTAAATTTATTCTTTATAATTGTCAATTAAGTTAATTTCGAAATTTTTTTATATTTTTTTGTTAATAATAGTTTTTACTATTTTTACTTATGTTTTTTCTCTTTATATTTTCGCAGGATTGCTCAT
>NZ_KI271297.1:4877-15173 GCF_000469385.1 Leptotrichia sp. oral taxon 879 str. F0557 | reverse complement strand
TATTTGTCCAACTCCGAAACTCCTCCTTACAGTCATAGTTGAACAAATAAAAGCTCCGTCGAAAAGTTAAAAAAGTTTATTTGATTATAATTTAAACTTTTTTAATGAAAATTAATCAAAATTTGTTAAAAATGATATTTGTTATAAATTTTCGAGATTTTTGTTTTAGTTAAATTAACCATTATAATTAAACTAAAAAATGCTTAGACGATCCAGGGTTGCAAGGGAAATGGCGATTGATTTCCCTTGCTTTAAAGAAATAAAAAAACATAAAAATAAAGGAAAAAACTATTATTAACAAAAAACTCTAAAAAAAATTTAAAAAATAACTTAATTGAATGTCTAGGAATAAATTTATATAATTCATTAAAAAGAAAGGAAAAATTATGATTTTTTTAGATAAGGCTATTTTATACTTAACGCAAAATATTGAAAAACCACGTGAAATAATTGAAGAAGAACTTGAATTTGTAATAAAGCAAAGTATTTTGAACTATTTAGTGAATGAAAAAGGGATAGATATTAGTGAACTTTCTGATTTGAATGTGACACTTGTTATAGATTTTGAAGATGATTTGACTAACAATCGGAAAAAAATGGTTGTGGAAGAATACATGTTTGAAGTAAATCATAAAAATAATCCACTGGTTCGTACTTTTAGACTTGGAACTGACAATGAGCATTATGTCCAAAGTGATTTAAAGGAACTGGAAAATGAAATTGATATGTTTGAAAACGGAATTGGAGTTTCAAAAAATAAAGGGGAATAATCCCCCCTTTTTTATTGTACATATACTCCAAAATCTTTATTGTCCACAAGAATTTCAATATTCTTCTTTTTGTTTAACTCTGGATAAATTTCTGTCAAAAACCATTTTACAAGTTCTTCATCCCGCTCCACTTTTGTATCATTATTCACAAATACACTTAAGGCTATTTCATCAAAATACTCCTGAGCAAGTTCTATATCTCGTAAGATCATTTCTTTTGTCTGCCCTTTTATACAAATCATAAAAAGTCCCATCTTATATTCTTTTTTTATTTTTTCCAAAACTTTATCATTTGTAATAAAATTTTTGGTAAGCACTTTTGTTCTAAATTCATTATCAAAAGTTTCCATTCCAATAGCAAACCGTACTTCCTGCTCATTAAAATATTCCCTAATTTCATTAAGTTTGTTTATATACCCAAAATACGCTTCAAAATACAATATTTTTATATTTTTCTCACTGCAAACTTCCTTAATTTTAGAAAGCGTAAAATCGTTCAGTTCAAAAACAGAGCCAGAGTTTATAACCTGTAAAACTCCTTTTTCACCAGTAATCTGATTAATCGCCTCCAAATTTACTCTGTTCATTTCCTCTTCATCATCTGTATTGTCCAAAATATAATTACAAAATGCACATTTTCCATATGCACAGCTAAATCCTTTTAAAAGTACTATTTCTCTAGGATTTTTTTCTTTTATTACACTATATCTTATCATCTTTATTCCTTTTCTTATTATTCTTCACTTACTTTTTCATTATTTTTCCAAATTGTTGCAATATATACGAATGGCGTATCTAATAATGCAATTACTACTTTTAGAAAATAAGTTGAAAATATAATTACAATTATTTCTTTCATTGAATAAACTCCTAAGAATGCCATAAACGAGAATACTATATTATCAAGTATTTGACTTAACATAGTGCTTGCATTATTTCTAATCCAAATATCTTTAAAGTCTGGACGCAATTTTCTGATTGCCTGATAAGACCAGATGTCAAATGCCTGTGAAGCTGCAAATCCAGTTACGCTCGCAACTGCTAATCTCGGCATAAACCCAAATACTTGACTTAAAGCCCCTTGCATAGTGTCAGACGGCGCTACCTGTATTTTTAAGACAATTTGCATAATAAAAGTTGTAAACAGCATTGAGGCAAATCCCAATGAAACCACTTTTCTAGCATACTTTTTCCCTTCATTTTCAGAAAGAATATCTGATGCTAAATAAATTCCGCCAAATGCAATATTTCCCATTGTCGTATCCACACCAAACAAGGTCATCATCTTCCCAACCTGAATATTTGCAATAACTATTGAAAGCGGTACAATTGAAAGCAGTCCTGCCTTTCCCCAGAATCTATAAGCCAAGATAACCGCTGTAAAATTAAGCAGCAAGTATCCTAACCACATTAATTCATTTACTCCAAACTGAAAGTTTCTAAAAAATTCCAAAATTTTCCTCCTTATAATTTTTATTTTTTATTTAATTAAATTTTCCCTATTTTTTTAGACAAATAAAAAACACACACTATCCTTTTGAATAATATGTGTTTCCAAAAGGTTTTTTTTAGAGATGGATTTTCCCAAACATCTGAATTAAAATTTATAATATTTTTTATTAAAAATTATTTAACTAACATAACTGTAGGAACACTAGGCACTCTAAATCCTTCTGAATGTCCAGGTGTCGAATTTCCTAACCAGTCATAGATAAACTTAATCTGATCATCATAATGTCTTATACATTTATGAGATTCTGGATAAGTTCCTATTTTTTTAGCTGTTGCAGCTTTTCTTTGCTCTCTTGTATTTTTAGGTTCAAATAATGACGGAATACTATGCATATAACCTCCACCACTAAATCTTACGGCATTTTTTGCATCTCCTACAACTGCCTTGTTATCTGAACCTGTGTACTGCATTACAGGTTTAGAGTAAGCAATTAGGAAAGTTCCATAAGGTGTGGCAAATGAATTTCCAGCGTCTTTTCCAGTAGTTACAAATGAAGAAGTTACTACATTCCAGTTATCTCCTACTTTTTCTATAACCATTTCATTTTGACTTGCTCTGTCAACATAGATAAATCTTGTTATTTCGCCAGTAATTCCTGCATCTTTCAAATATCTTTTTGTAGAAGGCTTTAAGTAATAAGTACCGTTATCATAGGCATCTATTTTAACTTTTACGTATTTATCATTTTCTTCTTCCACAATCATAATAGTTCTGTCTGGAATATTTATATAATCCTTAAAACTTTTATCTGTATAACCAGATTCACTTTGATTAGCACGATTTCCAAATTTATCTCTTTTACCTGATTCCCCTCCTCCAAGCGGAACATAATCATCTAAGACATATATTTTTTTATTGGCACTAACGGCTTCTCTTATAAACTTATTTGTTTTATCAACTTTTTTCATCATATCGTTCCAGTCAAATTCACGTTTTTCAACAGCTGATTTTGGAATATACCCAAGCTGATTGTCAAAAAATACTTCATACCATTCATCTGATTTATTTCCAGCATTAGTTTTAACAATTCCTGTCGTTCTGTATTTATGAGAGTATGCTGCCGATTTTATAACTTTAGCATTAGAATTTGGTTCTTTTCTTATGCTTGTTGCTTCTTTTACAAAAACAAATTCATCCATTTCTCTTGGAGAATGTTTGTCATATTGAAAATTAAATGTCAGATTTTTAGGTCTGTTAGAAGAATATTTTTTGATATACACATACGAACTTTTTATGGTTTCACTGCTGTCTTTCTTATCTCTCTCAAGATTGCTTTCGCTTTTTTTTTTCTTTCTGCATCATTAATTTGATTATCAGTTGTTGTTGTTGTTACTGTAGATTCTTCAGGTTTTGATTCTATAGATGGAGTTTCTGTAACTGGAGTAACTTCGGTAACAGATTCTTCAGGTTTTGATTCTTTTGCTACAGGTTGAGGAGTACCATTTTTCTTAGGATATTCAGCAATAAATGTCTTTATAAACGTATCAAATTTTGTTTCAAAATCACCTCTGCTCATTGTTTTTTCAATAGATTTTCCCTTAACAAATTTTGCTTTATCATTAAATACATAGGGAATAAATGTAAGATGTATATCATTTCCATCTTCTGCATATTCAACCTCTATTTTATCTTTAATTCCATCTCCATCTAAATCTGGCTCTAATGTAATTTGTTTCCATTCAATCTCTTTTTTAGCTTTTTTAGCAGAAAAACCATTAATAGATACCATTGAAATCATCATTAATGCCATTATTAAAAATTTAGTTTTTTGTAACTTTACTTTTTTCATCATATATTTTCTCCTTACTTTTTATTTTAAAATCAGGAACAATTGTTCAAGTCCTATAACTTTATATTATAAAACTACTGCTATTACAGGTTCTTCAGGTATTGTATTATCTCTATCCTTGATTTTACTGTCTGCATTTATCCATCCAACAATAAACTCAATCTGATCATCAAAGTGTCTTACACATTTATGGGAATCTTTATATGTTCCTATTTTCTGAGCAGTTCCTGTATTTAATGTAGATCCTTTGAAATTAAGTCCTACAGGAATCCCGTGCATATAACCTCCACCGCTGAATCTTACTGCAT
Source organism: Leptotrichia sp. oral taxon 879 str. F0557 (assembly GCF_000469385.1). Lineage (GTDB taxonomy): Bacteria > Fusobacteriota > Fusobacteriia > Fusobacteriales > Leptotrichiaceae > Leptotrichia > Leptotrichia mesophila. Next base: position 10,793 of record NZ_KI271297.1, on the reverse strand, counting down.
ATTTGGCACTTCCTCCGATAGTCAGGTCAGATCTTCCAGGAAGCGTTTTATCTCCTGCTCTTGCATGTCTTGTAAAAGTCATGTATGGTCTTGTGAAAGCTATTAAGAATGCCCCATGAGGTGTTTCATAAGAACCCCATCCATCTTTCCCGGTAGTTACATACGAATATGTTACGACTTCATATTTTTCAGTTTCAGGATTTCTTTGGAAAAGCACTTCAGTCTGGCTATGTGGATCAATTGCTATAAATTTATTAACTTTCTCTTTTATATTCTCAGCCTTTTGATATGTACCTTCTGTTTTTTCAATGAAATAAGGTCCCCCATAAAACGGTGTTTCAATTTTTAGCATGTTATTTTCTTCGCCGATTATTTTAAAGATTGTCTGATCGGGAATATTTATTATTTCGCCTTCCTTATTTGCCTTTGTGTATCCTATGATGCTCTGATTGTTCTTGTTGCCAAATCTATCCTTTTTGCTAGGTTTATCACGCGACAGAGGCTTGTATTCTGTAATAATATATAAATCTTCTTTTGCCTTTAGCGCAGTGTCGATAAAATTGTTTACAATTTCAATTCTATTAATCATTTTATTCCAGTAAAAACCTCTTTCTGAGACATTGTCTTCACTACCTGCGATAAATCCTTTGATAGTTGTTGGATTTTCTGTTATTACTTTACCATCTTTATCTTTTTTTTCTTTTCTAGTTACATTAGTATCACCTTTTTTTGTAAATTCTGTGAAATACCATTTTGCATTTGAATTTACTTCATTTGATACCATATCAAATAATATTTCAGGCTTTTCACTAAATCCCAAATGAGCTACAGCATTTCCATTTGGAGCTTCCAACAAGCTTGCTGATTTTTTTATAAATAAAAAATTATTTGTATTTTCTGGAGTATGATTATTAAACTTTATCTTATCAAATATTATGTCACCTCTTCTGTTATCTCCATAAATCACTATATATCTAGTTTCTCCAAGCTGAACGTTCTTAGAATATTCAGGATAATATTCCTTTACCTTGTCAAACATTTTCTGCATTGCCTGAAGTTCCATAATACTGAACTTCTTGTCAAATGTTATCTGATATGTAAGCATATCCTTTCCATCTTGATTTGTGTATATTGAAACTACAGCTTCTATGAAGTCATTTTTTGAATTATATGTTACGACAACTTTTTCTTTAATTCCATCATTATTAAAATCGTAATCAAATACTTCCTTCTCATGTCCTTCAACTGAAATATTTTCAGAATATTCCTTAGGCAGATTCAATGGCTCAGCATTTACATTAAATCCTACAATAGTATTAATCAATGCTGCCAACCCAATTTTTCTCCATTTTTTTATTTTTATCTTTTCCTTTCCAGCTTCAATAATATTATCTAGTTTTTTTGTCACAATTTCCCCTCCTATTCATCATTCTCTTTTTATGACATTTCAATTTACAAGCCAATAAGCCACTTGCCTTTCCCATCTTCATCTCTCCGTCTTTTTTATTATTGTTTAAGTAGAAAAAATTATCTCAAAAATTTGAAATTCATTTCAATTTTAAATTCATTGCTATATTATATCATAATATCTATAAAAATGTAAAACATAAATTAAATTTTACTTTTATTTTCTAATAAAATTTTTATTTTATAGCAAGAATTCACTAAAATTATTCCACCAGAACTAAATAAATTATAGATTTAGATAAAAATTATATTATTTGAGTTTGACTTCAATTCTAATTTTTTACTTACAAAATTTTGGAAATTCCACTTTTAGCACTTCATAAAGTCTTTCCAGCATTTTCTCCAAATATTTAGTTGGCACAGCTAGATTTACCCTCTCAAATCCGTCTCCAGCCTTTCCAAATGTATATCCCTCACTAAAAAATATTTTTGATTTTTTATTCATAAACTCCTTAAGTTCTGTGTTTTTAAGCCCCAATGCCCGAAAGTCTAACCATTGTAAATAAGTTCCTTGAATTAGCGGTGCCTTCAAATCTACAAATCTTTCTTTAAAAAATTTATTTACCAATTTCTGATTTTTATCAATTAACAGCAAAAATTCATCAAGCCATTCTTCTGCTTCTGTATAAGCCAGTTCACATGCCTTATATGATAATGTTGAAAAAACATGCATCGCCATTTTTTCCATTTCAGCCTTGAATTTTTTACGAAGTTTCTCATTTTTGATAATTATATTTGAAATTCCTGCTCCAGCTAGATTAAAACTCTTTGTAGGAGCAGTACATGTTATTGTAATCTCAGCAAATTTTTCTGATAAAGTCTGAAAAACTGTATGTTTATGCCCAGCCATCACAATATCAGAATGAATCTCATCAGAAATCACAATCAAATCATTCTCAACCACAATTTTCCCAATCTTTTCCAAATCTTCCCTGCTCCACACAATCCCAAGCGGATTATGAGGACTGCACAAAAGCAATATTTTATTATTTTTATCTTTTGCAAACTCTTCAAATTTTTCAAAATCAATAGAATACTTGACTTCACCATTCTCATTTTTACTTTTAACTAAACCACAATCCACCAATTTTCTATTATTTGAAGTAATCGAGCTATAAAATGGAAAATAAACAGGAGTAAACGTAATCACACCTTCATTCTCCTTTGCAAAAGCCTTAATCGCAACATATATAGCCGAAACCACACCAGGAGTACAAAAAATCCAGTCTTTTTCTACCTTAAAACCGTGCCTTCTCTCCATCCATCCTATAACAGCCTCATAATATTTCGGATAAGTCCCCGAATACCCCAAAACGGTTTCATCAATATATTTTTTCATTCCTTCTGTTATCTCAGGAGCAATCTTTAACTCCATATCCGCCACAGAAAACGGAACAATATCATCTTCCAGCTCTGGAAGCACTTCATACATCTGCTCCCATTTGTACGATCCTTGCCCTTTTCTGCTTAAGATTGTTTCAAAATCATATTCTTTTGACATTTTTTTACCTCCATTCAAATTCTCTCTACTCATGCTCCTTACAGCTCATTTCCTCAACCACAAGTTTAAACACACAAACTGCCTTCAGCATTTGCTCGTCAAACTCCCATTCTGTTTTTCTAGTATTATGTTTCATCAGTTCCAGCAACGCCTTCATTTTTTCTTGTGCATCTTCAATAATCTCAACTTTCCCATTTCCGATTACACTTTGAAATCTGGCAGTATAATTGCAGGCTTTATAACCTTTTGTGTAAATTTTGTGATTTGTGTCAAGTTCAAATCCTACGTAGTTATTTTGTTTTATTATATCAAGTTTTCTCCCTGTTCTTGCACCGTGAAAATAAAATGTATAATTTTCATTTTCTTCGGTAAAGCCAAAATTTAGTGGGACGATGTAGACTTTTCCGTTATCGTTTAAGCCAAGACGGCAACAGTCACAGGCTTTTATAATTTCTTTTATTTTTTCGTTGTCTGTAATTTCTCTGTCCCGTCTTCGCATTTTTACTTTTGTATTTTCCATTTTTATGTTTTTCCATTCTATTATTTCTGTACATTAAATTTAAAATAATCCTGAAATTACCCCATTTTCATCAATATCAATTAACTCTGCCGCCGGCTTTCTCGGTAATCCTGGCATATCGATGATTTCTCCAGCCATTACTACTAAGAATCCTGCTCCAGCTGATAGTCTTACTTCATTGATTGTAATTGTGAAGCCTGTTGGTCGTCCCAGTAGATTTGGGTTGTCTGACAATGATTTTTGTGTTTTTGAGATACATATTGGCAATTTGTCGTAGCCGTTTTCTACGTATTTTTTGATATTGTTAAGTGCTTTTGGTGCGAAGTTCACTCCATCCGCTCCATAAATTTCTTTTGCAATTTTTTCAATTTTTTCCTGAATTGACAAGTTCAAATCATAGAGTGGAGCGTATTTTTTGTCTGATTTTTCATTCTTTTCAATGGCGTTCATAACTTTTTCCACAAGCTCTTTTCCACCTTCTCCACCTTTTTCCCAAATTTCGCAGTTGGCAACTTCCACATCCAGTTTTGCACAGAAGTCTTTTATCACTTGAATTTCAGCGTCAGTATCAGTTATAAATTTGTTAATTGCCACAACAACTGGCAAATTGTACTTTTGCATGCTTTCAATATGTTTTTCAAGATTTACAAGCCCTTTTGTCAATGTTTCAATATTTTCCGACTTCAAGTCCTTATCTCCGCCGTGATGCTTCAACGCACGAACTGTCGCAACGATTACAATAACATTTGGCTCCAATTTCCCAAGCCTAGCTTTTATATCCAAAAATTTCTCAGCCCCCAAATCAGCCGCAAATCCAGCTTCCGTAACCACATAATCAGACAATTTCAATGCCATTTTTGTAGCCAGCAGCGAATTACATCCATGTGCAATATTCGCAAAAGGTCCACCATGAATAAATACAGGCGTATTTTCCAAAGTCTGTACCAAATTAGGCTTTATCGCATCTTTTAGTAATGCCGCTACTGCCCCTTGAATATTAAGCTGCTTAACTTTAAGCATTTCCCCTTTTCTGTTGTATGCAAAAACTATTTCCCCAATTCTTTCCTTCAAGTCAGTAATAGAGTCAGCAAGACAGAAAATCGCCATAATTTCCGAAGCAACCGTTATCTGAAACGAATTTTCACGAGGCACGCCATTCACTTTTGGACCAAGCCCAACGACAATGCTTCTCAAATTTCTGTCGTTCATATCAAGCACACGTTTAAAAGTAATATTATTTACATCAATATCAAGTTCATTTCCAAAATGTATATGATTATCAATGCACGCAGAAATCAAGTTATGCGCAGCCGAAATTGCATGAATATCTCCCGTAAAATGTAAATTTATCTCTTCCATTGGAACAACTTGCGACATTCCGCCCCCAGCAGCTCCACCTTTCATCCCAAACACAGGCCCCAAAGACGGCTCCCTAAGTGCCGCAATCGATTTATACCCAAACTTGTTCAACGCCTGAGTCAATCCAACAGTAACAGTAGACTTCCCTTCCCCCGGAGGCGTAGGAGTAACAGCTGTCATCAAAATCAATTTTCCATCTTTTTTCCCTGCATTTTTCTTCAATACTTCCAAACTAACCTTAGCCTTATACTTCCCGTACGGCTCAAAATCATCCTCTGTAAGTCCAATACTTTCTGCAATCTCACCAATTTTTTTCAATTTCGCATTTTGAGCAATTTCAATATCCGTCATCCTAACATCCTCCTGTATTTTTTATTATTTATATAAAAATCGAAAAAGTCATGTTAATTAAAAGACTTTTCCGATATTCATTTATAATTTGTTCAGTTTTTATAACTTTTTCTTTAGAAATTCATATTAGTTACTAATTTCTACAAGTGTGGTTATTTTCCTAAATTAACCTACAATTCTAATTAACATCATCTTCTCATAAATACATCATATTATATCTTTTTATAATTGTCAATATTTTTAATAGCAATTCATCTTTTTCATTTTTTAAAAAACTGTTTTTACAAGGATAAATATGAGACTTAATCTTCATTTTTGGAAGAATGCAAGATAATAAACAATCAAGATTTAATATTAGATTGTTTTATTTAATATCAGTTTTTACTGTTTTCTTTCTTTATTTTCGCAGGATTGCTCATTGCCGCAAATCCTGCAACCTATGGCTAGACTACGACTTTTATTTGCCCAACTCCGAAACTCCTCCTTTCAGTCGTCAAACAGTCGTAGCTGAACAAATAAAAGCTCCGTCGATTTATTAAAATTAAAATATAATTTTCATTTTTCAAACAGATTTTAGTATAAATAACCCGTCGGAGCATTTTTCTGTGCTGGCAAAACTGTCTGAGCATGGCGAGTTTTTTGTCAGTGCAGGAAAATGTCCTAGACTAGCCATAGGTTATTGCGTAGCAATCTTTCCATAATTTTAATTATTAGGACA
>NZ_KI271297.1:0-4777 GCF_000469385.1 Leptotrichia sp. oral taxon 879 str. F0557 | reverse complement strand
TAGGACAAACCTTTACTGCAAGATAAGGTTTTGCAGTAATGAGCAATCCTACGGAAATAAAAAGAAAAAACATAATAATATGAAAAAATATTTATTAATCAAAATATCTAAAAAATAATTTAATTGAATGATTATGAATTATGTATTAAACAACCCTATTATAAAAATTTATTCCTATTTTTAAATGAAGTTTAGTATAAGATATTTTATGCTTAAAAAATATAAATTAACATATTATCAATATTGAAAACAGAATTAATTTTGTATCATTTTCTAAAACAATGTCTGTTGATTTGTTGCTGACAAATCCTTTAAACATCCATATTCCTTCATCAGTTCCACAATCGTTTTATTTAATTTTGTACGTTTTACCAAATCTTCGATTGATAAAAAGTCAACTTTTCGTTCAGAAACAATATTTTCAGCAACAGCTTCCCCCAGTCCATCCATTGCGATTAATGGCATTCTGATTTTTCCGTCCTGTATTGTGAAAAGTTTTGCTTCTGATTTATAGATATCAATTTGTTCCAGTTCGATTTTACGGTAGTGCATTTCAATCAAAATTTCATATAGAAATAATTCTTGCTTTTCTTTAGCGTTTAAGTTTCCTTTTCTATCCATTTCCATTTTTGCACGTTTCAATTCTTCTACTGGTCTGAACATTGTCGTCATTTTAAAATCTCCGACTTTTCTATTTAGGAAAGCTGTATAAAATTCAATTGGATAATGCACTTTAAAATAAGCGATTCTTACTGCCATCATTACATAAGCCACCGCATGCCCTTTTGGGAACATATATTTTATTTTTTCGCATGAATCAATATACCATTGCTCTACACCGTGTTCTTTCATTGTTTTAGAATATTCCTGCCATTTTTCACGATTTTTCGTAGGCTGTCCTTTTCTAACAAATTCCATTATGGAAAAGGCTAATGATTTATCTAGTCCATCGTCAATCAGCTTATTCATAATGTCATCCCGCACCGTGATAATCTGACTCAAGGTTGCAATTCCACTTCTTACATAATCCTGTGCATTATTCAGCCAAACATCTGTCCCATGCGAAAGTCCAGAAATTCTGACTAATTCCGCAAAAGTTTTTGGACGTGTATCAACTAGCATCTGTTTTACGAAAGATGTACCAAATTCAGGTATTCCTGATGTACCTGTCGGAGAGCCAATTTCATCTGGAGTTACACCAAGTGCCTCTGTACCGCTGAATAAACTCATTACTTCCTTATCATCAAGTGGAATCGTATAAATATCAACACCTGTCAAATCCTGTAAAATTCTAAGTGTTGTCGGATCATCGTGTCCCAGTATATCGAGTTTTACAAGCTGTTCATCCATTACGTGATAATCAAAATGGGTTGTCTTGGAAGCTGATTTCATATCATTTGCTGGACGCTGGATTGGACAAAAATCGTAAATTGACTTGTCCTTTGGAACGACTATCATTCCACCAGGATGCTGTCCAGTTGTTTTTCTAGCACCTTCACAGCCTTTTGCAATTCTCATAACTTCTGCTTTTCTTTCCTTTATTTCAGGCGTTCCTTCCACTTCTTCAAGATACTTTTTCACATACCCAAAAGCATTCTTTTCAGCAAGCGTAGAAATCGTTCCAGCACGAAAGACATTGTCACTTCCAAACAGCTCTTCCGTATATTTATGAATCTCCCCTTGATATTCTCCAGAAAAGTTCAAGTCAATATCTGGCACCTTATCTCCATTAAATCCCATAAACACTTCAAATGGGATAGCATGTCCATCTTTTATATACTTTGTACCACATTCTGGACAATTTTTGTCAGGATAGTCAACTCCACTTCCTTCTTCGTTCATAAATTCCGTATGCTTACATTTCGGACATCTGTAGTGCGGATAAAGTCCATTTACTTCGGTAATTCCCATAAGATAGGCAACTATCGAAGATCCAACCGAACCACGTGAGCCTACAAGATAACCTGCGTCCACCGATTTATGCACAAGTTTCTGTGCAATCAGATAAAGCACCGCAAATCCATTTTGAATAATCGAATTAAGCTCCTTTTCCACTCTTTCCTTCAGGTTTTCATCAATATTTTCCCCATAAAGTTCCTCAAGTTTCTTATAAGTCATTTCCCTTACTTCATCTTCTGCCCCATCAATTTTCGGCGGATAGAATCCAGTTGGGATTGGACGCACCTGTTCTATCATATCGCTAATTTTATGGGTATTTTCCACAACGACTTCCTGAGACGCTTCTTCTCCCAGATAATTAAACGACTCCAACATTTCTTCGGTAGTTTTAAAATACAATTTTCTATCAAAAAACTCGTATCCTCTCACACCTTCCGAAGTTTCAGTTTTCCACATTGTTCCACTTCCCAAAAGAAGAACATTCCTGTTAATTGCTTCACGCTCTTCAAGATAATGGGTATCTCCTGTCGCAACTACAATTTTATTCTGACTTTTTCCAAGTTCGTAAAAATACTTGTTCATTTCCTTTATTATATCGTAACTTTCAATTTCCTTGCTCGTTCTTTCCACCATGTCAGCATAGTTTGTATGTGGATGAATCTCGATATAATCATAAAATCTCGCTTTTTCCTCAATGTCGTCTTTTTCTGCCCCACGTAAATATAGATTTACAAGTTCTCCCTTATTTCTTTCAGAAGCCGAAGCCGAACTTGCAATTAACAGATTTTCCCTCATGCTGTTTAACAAAGTTTTTGGTATTCTAGGTCTTCTCATTCCAAAAAATTCTATGTTGGAACGTGATACAAGTTCGTAAAGGTCACGAAGCCCAGCCTGATTTTTTACCAGAATCATCGTGTTCAATGTTTCAGAATTTTGAATATTCGGCTGTAAATCCGTATTAATCTCAATCAATTTCAAAATCCCTTTACTTAAAATCATATTTAAAAATTTCTGAAAAACTTCCGCAGTAGCCTTTGCATCATCAACAGCCCTATGGTGTGTTTCGAGCGTGATTCCAAAATATTTTACCAAATTAGCAAGTCCATATCCTCTCGAATCAGGAAGCAATGTCCTAGCCAAAGGCAACGTATCAATCACGCTTGGAGAATACTCAAGTCCTTGCTCTATAGTTTTTTGCTTGATAAATCCCACGTCAAATTTCGCATTGTGAGCAACTACCGTTGTATCAGTACAAAATTCTAGAAATCTTGGAAGTACAGTTTCTATTTTTTCAGCATTTGCAACCATTTCATCAGTAATCGTTGTAAGCTCTGTTATTTTTGGCGGAATTGGAATTTCAGGATTTACAAATTCAGAAAATTCTCCAATAATCTCCCTTCCACGCATTTTCACAGCCCCAATTTCAATTATCTTGTCATTAAACGGATCAAATCCTGTCGTTTCAATATCGAATACAACATAAATTTCATCTTCAATCATCTTATCCTTAGGATTGGTAATCAAGTCCTGCTCGTCATCAACTACATACGCCTCCATCCCAAAAATAACTTTAAAATCCTCATTTGCCTCCTTAAACGCAAACGGAAATGAATGCACTACTCCGTAATCTGTTACAGCAATCCCGCTATGCCCAAATTCTTTAGCTCTTTTCGCATAATCCTTGATTGACATAACTCCGCTCATTTCACTCATATTCGTATGTGCATGAAGTTCTATTCTTTTTTTCGGAGCGTTGTCCTCTTTTTTCACATCTTTAGATTCTATAGCTTCCACTCTTTGCGTTCTCACATACTTTTCACCACTATACATATCCGCCTCAAAACTTCCAGTAACCTTTACCCACTCCCCAAGTTTTACCTTAATATCCTCATTAGTGTTAAAAAATATTCTACAGCTAACAGAGTCTGTATAATCTGTAATCATAAAATCACACATTAACTTCCCATTCTTAGTTTCTCTCATATCTACATTAAAAATTTTTCCTTCTAGTGCCACATCATCACCATTGTTCAAAATATCAAGTGTTGAAAATGGCATAGCGTCTAAATCAGGAATTTTTTTCCATTTGTAATTACCTTTGTTACTATCTCCATTAGCATTTCCGCCATTTGAATAACCGTTTGCGTTATTTCCATTATTAAAATTTCCGTTTCCTCCATAATTACCGCCATTACCATTACTTACACTGGCATTTTCATACTTTGGAAGTTCACTTGCCTTTACCGAATTTAACTTATTTTGAGCCTTAATTTTAGCCTTCACTTCATCAAAATCCCCATTTACAAACTCAATTTTTACCGAATTGTCCATACATTCATAAATTTTTCTTGTAAGTTCTTCCTTTGCCTCAGTTCTTTTTGCCTCTTCTATCAAATGATGCGACGGTAATTTTATAAACACCGTATTTTCAAGACTTTCCACTTCATAACTTGCAAAAATATACTGATACCTCTTGCTCTCATACTTATAATTCTCAATTGCAAATTTTACAAATCCAATAACATCCTTCTGTATCAACTCAGGATTAACATCCATCTTAATCTTCAATTTTAGCCCATTTTCAAAACTCTTATAAAGCAGCTGTCTCAAATCCTGTATCTCATTATGTGCCTCAAAATTATGAACTCTCACAAATATTTCAATCTCTCTCTTTTTAGAAAATAAATTAACATACTCAATCTCAAAATTCTTAATTCCGTATTTCCTAAAAAAATCTTCTGAAGGTTTAACCTTCAAATACTTCGTACTCATTTTTCTATCTATACCCCCTAACATTTTTTATCTTTATCCTCATCTAGTTATTAAATCTTTTCCTTAAATTCTTCAATTAAGTTAATTTCGAAATTTTTTTATATTT
>NZ_KI271296.1 GCF_000469385.1 Leptotrichia sp. oral taxon 879 str. F0557 | reverse complement strand
AATGTCGCAATTAATATTGCAATTTATGTTATAATATAAGAACAAAAAGATGGTGATATAAATGGTTTAAAAGGAAACTTTTATATCTTGACAAATAGAATAATACTTGGTACAATTGTAATACAAATATTACACTTGGAGGGATAAAAAATGCCTACATTATCATTGAGAATGGAAAAAGAAGATTTAGAATTTTTAAAAGAATATTCAAATATAAATAATCTTAACATGTCATCCTTTGTTCGTAACTTAATTTTAGACAAAATATATGATGAAATAACTGAGGAAGATGAAAAAAGAATATTGAAAAGATGGGAAAAATCAAAATCTGAAAAAACTTCTGATGCTGAAGACGTATTCAAAAGGCTAGGATTATAATGGAAAAAAAATTTTATGAAGTAAAGTTTACTGAATCTGCAGAAAAAGATCTAAAAAAATTAAATAAATCAAATAAAGCAATTGCTAAACTTCTAAAAAAATGGATTTCAGAAAATTTAATAGGTACACAGAATCCAAAGCAAAGAGGAAAAGCACTAACAGGAAATTTAAAAGGATTATGGAGATACAGAGTAGGTTCCTATAGAATTGTAGCTGAAATAAAAAATGATATTTT